>CANRJR010000021.1 GCA_947631005.1 uncultured Clostridia bacterium
TTATAATAGGAAACACTATGATGTGGGAGTATGCGATCCAGCTTCTTGCAAGTTTCCTTGCCGTGACCGTCGTTTTGACCTTGCACGAGTTTGCGCATGCTTTCGTCGCGTACCGCTGCGGCGACCCGACGCCCAAGTGGAACGGGCGGCTCTCGTTGAACCCGCTTCGCCACTTCGATATTACGGGTCTTTTGTGCTTCGCGTTTGTCGGATTCGGTTGGGCGAGACCCGTCCCCATCAACCCGAACAACTTCAAGCGGTATCGCCTCGGGCTTGGTCTTACGGCGAGCGCGGGCATCATCATGAACTACATTTCGGCGTTTTTGCTCTACCCGCTCGCTCTCGTCGTCATCAACTATATGCCCGACGTCGTGTTTTTGACCGACTTTCTCACCATGCTCACCGCGCTGCTGTATTCGTACAGTTTGAGTTTCTGCGTCTTTAATTTGCTTCCGCTCTATCCGCTCGACGGATTCCGTATCGTCGACGCGGTGAACAAGCGGCGGGGGAAAGTATATCGCTTTTTGCGCGACTACGGACAGATGATCCTGTTCGGGCTCATCCTCGAAAGTTTCATTTGCCGCACGTTCGTGCGCATCGGCGTATCGCAAATGGCGTGGTTCGACATTCTCGGCTGGATCATGCAATTCGCGACCAAATACGTCGGCTTCCCCATTCTCGCCTTTTGGGGCTTGATCTTCGGAATGCCGATCGGGGAACTGTGGGGGTTGTTGCTGTGGTAAACCGCGAAACATTTGAATCGAAAGTCGATTATACCACCGTGCTTTCCAACTTCGAAGGACCGCTCGATCTTTTGTTGCACCTTTTGAACGTGCACGAGATCCCCATCGAGGATATCTTTGTCTCGCCCATCACCGAACAATTTCTCGACTATATGCGCGGACTTCCCTATCTCGATGTGGACAAGGTGACCGAATATCTCAATATCGCGGCGACCATCATCAAGATCAAGGCGCAGTCGCTCGTGCCGCGCGTCTCGGAAGAGGACGACGCCTACGACGAAGTGGAAGCGGAAAAAGCCGACCTCATCCGCGCACTCGAAGAATACCGCCTCATCAAAGAGGAATCCAAACGTCTCAAAGAGCTCGAAACGATCGGCTACTATTTCAAAGCCCCCGATAAGGACGTCGGCGAAACGAAAACGGTGTTCACGCTCGACAACGTTACGGCGGACGGGCTTGCCGCCGCGCTCGGGTTTTTGCTCATGCAACGGGACGCCGCCCGTACCGAGAGCGAACAGATTCGCGAGATCCCGCGCGACGTGTACACGGTACAAGACAAGATCGCGCTCATTCTGGAAAGCGTGGAGGAGCGGGAGATCACGTTCGAGGAGCTCTTCCCCGAACATCATTCCAAGCCCGAGATCGTTACGACCTTTCAAGCCCTGCTCGAACTGTTGAAACACCAATTCTTACTTGTCAGACAGGAAACGCCGTTCGGCGTGATCACCATTATGCGCAATCCCGACGCGAAGGAGGAGACCCTTGGAGAAATTGACGAATATAATTGAAGCGATCCTGTTCGCCTCGGGGAAGAGCGTCGCCCTTGTCGATATCGCGGACAAGCTCGGCGTGACGCAGGGCGAAGTGAAGCGCGCGCTCAAAGCACTCCGCGAAAAGTACGGCGAAGAGGGGGGGATCCGCCTCCTCGAATTCAACCAAAAGGCGCAGCTCGCCTCCAATCCCGACTATAAAGACGCGGTCGCCGCCGTGCTCAATCCCATCCGCGAGAAGGAGCTTTCGCGCACGCTGCTCGAATGTATGGCGATCATCGCCTACAAACAGCCCGTCACGCGGACGGAGATCGAACTGCTGCGCGGCGTAAACAGCGACTATGCCGTGAACGTCCTCTTGCAACTCGGGCTCATTTGCCCGTGCGGCAGAAAGGACGCCGTGGGGCATCCTGTGCTGTTCGGCACGACCGACGACTTCTTGAAGCGGTTCAAGCTCGGCTCGCTTGCCGATCTTCCCAACTACGAGGACGTGATGGAACAGCTCGCCCGTCCCGCCGAATCGCGCGACAACTATCTGTATGCGCGGGAGGAGTATGAGGAGGTCGCCCCCGCGGCAGAGGGCTCGGAGGGTGACGACGATGACGGCGAAACGGGCGGAACGCCGCCCGTAAAGGAGCGCGACGGGGAAGTCGTGGAGGACGGGTACGCCATTCCCGAATTTTTGCAGGGGCTCGAAGATCTCGTCAAAATCTCCTGAACAGAATAATTTCAACGCATTCGCCCATATTACGGATATGGGCGAATTTTTCGTATATTCTCTCTTTTTCGGGATATTTTTGTTCCTCTTTCCCGTCTTTGTGGACACGGACAACTATCTCGACGTCGGGGAGAATAAGGCGTGGTTCTCCGTGAGTCTCTTCAAATACCTGCGCGTTTTCGGCGGGTACGGGGAGATCCGCAAGGAGGGGATCGCCGTCCATATCACCAAAAAATACTGCATTCTCATCAAGTATGCGGATATGGGCGCGACGCGGAAAAAATTCGAGATCACAAAGGGATTCCAGCTCTACCGTCTGCACCAGATCGTCGAAACGGGCGGCGCGGAAAGCGCGTACGGCGCGGCGATCGGCGGGGCGATCCAATCGGCGGCAGACGCGGCGTTTGCCGTGCTCAAAACGCGCTATCCCTTTCTTTCTCTCAAAAACAGCACCGTCCTTGCCGAAGAACCCTGTTTGAAGATCGCGATCGAAACGACGGTCATCTTCAACGGGCTCATTCTCACGATCGCATTCGCCAAAAAACTATTGGAGGCATTGTGGAATTGGATAAGAAAAAGAAAATCGACGGCATCATGGAAAAAACGGCAGAACGCCTTACAGGGCTCATCGACGTAAATACGGTCATCGGAAAGCCCGTGTTTTCCGCCAGCGGCGCGCAGATCATCCCGTTTACCAAGGTGACGATGGGCTACCTCTCGGGCGGAGGGGAATACGGCGAAGTCAAGGCGATCAAAGACGACGAATGCTTTCCGTTCGCGGGCGGCGCGGGGACGGTCGTCAACATCAAGCCTGCGGGATTTCTCATCGACGACGGTAAGGAATGCCGCGTGGTCAAGGTGACCGACGACCCGCTCGACGGGCTCATCGAAAAGGCGAGCGAGCTCGTCGGGAAGATCATCAAGAGCAATGAAGCAGAGTAAACGCCGCTTTTTTGCGCTCGCCGCAGTCCTTGTCGCCTTCGCGCTCTTTTGTCCCGCGCTCACCTGCCGCGCAGAGGCAGCAACGGCCGCCAAGGCGGAATGCGTCGTGGAGGTCTCCTCGCGGCGGTTTTTGCACGAGCGCAACGCCGAAGCACAACTCCCCATGGCGAGCACGACCAAGATCCTCACCGCCATCATTGTGTTGGAGGATTGCGATCTCGACGAGGAGGTCACCGTTCCGCAAGCCGCGGAGGGGACGGAGGGATCGAGCGTGTATTTGCGCGCAGGGGAGACGTACACCGTCCGCGACCTTTTGTACGGGCTCATGCTTCGCTCGGGAAACGACTGCGCCGTGACGCTCGCCCTGCACCACAGCGGGAGCATTCAGGCGTTTTCTGCCGTCATGAACGCCCGCGCCGCCATGATGGGCGCGGCGGGAAGTTCGTTCATGAACCCGCACGGCTTGCCGAACGACGAGCACTATACGACCGCGCGCGACCTCGCGCTCGTCGCCGCGTACGCCATGGAGAACGACGATTTCCGCGAGATCGTCTCCTGCAAATACTATGAGCCGCGCGGTTGGAAGAATAAAAATAAGATGCTCTATACCTATGAGGGCGCGATCGGTGTGAAAACGGGATTCACGGTCGCGGCGGGGCGATGCCTCGTGACAAGCGCAGAGCGGGAGGGGATGAAGATCGTAAGCGTCGTGTTGGCCTGTCCCGAGATGTACGAACGCACGGCGGAACTTCTCGACGCCGCCTTCTCCGCTTACCGTCTGTACCCGCTTTGCGACCGTACGCAGGGCTTCGACGGGTACGCCATTTTGCAGGATTTCAGCTATCCGCTCACCGAAAGCGAGCGCGGACAGATCGTCCTGCGCGGGGTCACGACCATGCCGCTTCCCGAAAATGCAGGGGAATTTGCGGGACAATTACTGATTTACCTCGGAAATGACTTGATTTTTTCGCAAAATTTGTATATCATGGAACGGTAAGCGCGAGGAGGCGCAGTCCCATGCGGATCAATAAATTTCTTGCGGAACAAGGGGTTGCGTCGCGCCGCGGCGCAGACGAAATTATCGCCGAGGGTCGTGTGTCGATCAACGGCAAAATTGCCAAGCCGGGCGACGAAGTGGGCGCGGACGACGCCGTTACGCTCGACGGAAAAATCCTGTCCCATAAGGTAAAATACGAATATTATATGCTCAACAAGCCCAAAGGGTATCTTTGCACGGTGTCCGACGACAAGGGCAGAAAGACGGTCATGGATCTTCTTCCCGAGAACGCGGGCAGAGTGTTCCCCGTCGGCAGGCTGGACTACGACACCGAAGGCATGTTGATTTTAACGAACGACGGCGATCTTGCCTACCGCTTGACCGCCCCCCAAAACGAAATTCCAAAGACCTATCTCGTCCGCGTCGAGGGCGCGGTTTCGGCGGTACAGCTCAACCGCCTCCGTACGGGCGTGGAGATCGAAGCGGGGGTCGTCACCAAAAAATGCCGCGTGACGGTCGCCGAAACGGACAAGCAATACACCAAATTGCACGTCACGCTCACCGAGGGCAAGAACCGCGAGATCCGCCGCATGTTCGAGGCAGTCGGGAAACCCGTCGTATTTCTCAAACGTCTCCGCGTCGGCGAGCTGACCCTCTCGGGGCTCGACCGCGGCGCGGTTCGGCGTCTCACTCCCGACGAAGTATTTTATCTCAAAAATCTATGAAAAAAGTCCCCGCCGAGGGGACTTTTTCTTATCGTAATTTTTGTTTCAACGGAATAGCCGTTTCGTCAGAACATCCGCACCAGACCGACGACCTTGCCCAAAATGCGGACGTTATTGGTTTCGTCGAGCACGAAGTCGGAGAGCATGGCGTTCTCCGGGTGGAGGATGACATGACCGTCGCGGAAGAAATACCGCTTCACGGTTGCGCCTTCCTCAATGCCGTCGTCGAACATGGCGACGACGATATCGCCGTTTTCCGCCGTTTCCTGTTTGCAGACGATGACCTTGTCGCCGTCGTAGATCCCCGCCTCGATCATGCTTTCGCCTTTCACGTTGAGGAGGAAGAGTTCGCTGCCCGCATGCCCGCCGAACGGGAAGCTGCAAACGCCCTCATAATTTTCCACGGCAAAGATGGGCTGACCTGCGGTGACCGTGCCGAGCAGGGGAGCGCGGACGCCGTTGGGATTGCGCACCGCGACGGCGCGCTTCTTTTTATCCGCCTTTTGCAGATAGCCGCGCTCGCGCAGACGGTTCACATAGTCGTACGCGGTCGCCGTCGATTTGATCCCGAGGTCGTGGCACATGTCGCGCACGGTAGGGGGAAAGCCGTTCTCATCGGAATAATTGCGGATATATTCGAGCACCCGCATCAACGTATCGTCCTTGATCATCTCATCGCCTCCATGCACAGTATAACATATTTTCGAAAAAGTTGCAAACATTTGTTCCATGTTTTTCGAAAAAATTTTTAATTTTGCTTGATTTTTTTCACAGAGGGGGATATAATAGCGGTATGGAAGTGAAGATGTGCGTCCTCGACGAGGAAAAGGAATGCGACGGCTGCATGGAATGCGAGGTGTGCGACCTCGACCCGAGCAAGCCGTGTACGAATTGCGGCAAGTGTTTAGACATCAAAGACTACGCCGCCATCAAAATCGAAAAGATCATTCGCGAGTGAACGCAGCTCTGCCGCGTTTTATTTTACGAATTTTTTGAAGAGGGGCGCGTGGATCGCGGAGATCCATGCCTCGATCAACGCGCCGTCGTCCGTAAACGTATTCTTGCGCTCGGTCGCAAGCGGGCGGAGCTTGGCGTATTCCGCCATTTCCGCATAGGGGATATGCAGGGTGACGAAGAGGAAATCCTCTTTCAGAATTTCGAAAATTTGCTCTTTCAACGCATCCAAACCGACGTTTTGTTTGGCGGAAATACACACGCAGTCGCGCGGGAAACGGGCGTTTGGAACGCGGTCGCACTTGTTCAGAACGACGAGGGAGGGCGCGGAAAACCCGAGGTCGCCGAGCGTGCGCCGCGTTGTTTCAAGTTGGGTCTCATAGTCGCCCGAAGCGTCGCATACGATGAGCGCGAGATCGCAGTTGAGCGCGCTTTCCAAGGTCGATTTGAACGCTTCGATGAGTTGGTGGGGCAGGTCGCGCAGGAAACCGACCGTGTCGACGAGCAGAAAGGGGAGACCCTCAATCTCGAAAGCGCGGGCGGTGGGGTCGAGCGTCGCGAACAGCGCGTCTTTCACAAGGACGTCCGCGCCCGTGAGCGCGTTGAGCAGGGTGGACTTTCCCGTATTGGTATATCCGACGAGGGCGATCGTCTTGATCCGCTCTTTTTTTCTGCGTTCGGTTTGGAGACCGCGCCGCTTTTCCGTCTCCGCAAGCCGCGCTTCGAGCGCGCGAATGCGGTTTCGGATATGCCGTCTGTCCGTTTCGAGCTTGCTCTCGCCCGGACCGCGCGTCCCGATCCCGCCTCCGAGACGGGAAAGTTCCGAACCCTTTCCGCGCAAACGCGGATAGAGATAGCGAAGCTGGGCGAGCTCGACCTGCAACTTGCCTTCGTTGCTCTCGGCGCGCAGGGCGAAAATATCGAGGATCAGCGTGGTGCGGTCGATCACCTTGCGCCCGCCGAGCGCGTGGGCGATGTTCAGCGTTTGGGAGGGGGAGAGACTGCCGTTGAAGAGGACGGTGGCGTCGATCCCCGAAAGCCGCTCGTTGAGCTCCATAAGTTTGCCCTCGCCGACGACCGTAGCGGGGTTGACTTCGCGGATATTCTGGCGGATCGCGCCCGCATATTCCGCGCCCGCGCTCTCGATGAGGGAGACTGTTTCGTCGAGCAGGGCGGGGTCGTCTTTCCCGTAGACGGGCTGTAACACGTAGACGAGCTCGCTCATTCGTCGTCCTCCGAATCGTCCTTATGCAGGCGCACTTTCCCCGCAACCGAGCGGCGTTTGTCCTCGGTGATCGCGGCGTAGTGCTTGCGGGTCGTATTCACATCCTTGTGTCCGAGCACATCGGCGACGATGTAAATATCGCCCGTCTCGCGGTAGAGGGCTGTGCCGTACGTCGAACGGAGTTTATGCGGGGTGATGTTTTTGAGAGGGGAGGAGATCTGCGCGTACTTCTTTACGAGATTCTCCACGGCACGCACAGTGATTCGGCGGTATTGCATGGAGAGAAAGAGGGCGTGCTCTTCGGGCGGGACGCGCGGATCGTTCTGCTTTTGTTCGAGATAGGCTTCGAGCGCGGCGGCAACTTCGTCGGAAAAGTACAAAATGGCGTGATTCCCGCCCTTGCGCGTTACGATGAACGACTTGTCCGCAAAGTTCAAATTCTCGTCGTTGAGCCCGACGAGCTCGGAAATACGCAAGCCCGTACCCAAAAACAGCGACAAAATGGCGCAGTCGCGCACCTTTGTGCGCTCGTGATAGCCCTCCATATGGGGGGAAAGCCCGTTGCCGAGTTCCGCAGTATCGAGCAGGCGGGGGATCTCGTCGCCCTCCAACCGAATGATTTCTTTTTCATGCAGTTTCGGCGTGGAGACTTTTGCAGTATGGTTGACGGAGATCAAACCCTTGTTGAAGAAATATTTGAACAGGGAGCGCACCGTGGACAGCTTGCGCGCCTTGGCGCGCTCGTCGCAGGAAAGACGGCGGTCGTTATAGCGGTAGTTGGAGAGATAGGAGAGGAAGATCTCGACGTCGGTATCGGTGATCTGTTCCAGATTTTCGAGCGTCAGCTCGGTCGGCTGTTTGCCCTTGAATTTCCGCTTGCACAAAAAATCGAAGAAGATGCGCAGGTCGTACACATAGTTGAGGCGGGTGAGCGGGCTGGTACGCGTTTCAACGCCGCGAAAAAAATCTTCGCAAAAAGGGGGGAGCTCGGCGAGCAGTTCGTCGATTTTGTCGAGGTTGCGTAAATTTCTATCTTGATAATAATTTTCCGTGGATCTCATGGCAAAAATATTATAGCACAAAGGAAAGGGCATGTCAATTTTACGAAGAGTTAAAAGGAGAAAAATAAAAACCGACGCGGTGGGGCGACGGAATTTTGCAAAATCAATATCGACATAACTATTCGCAAAACGCCGCTTTTACGAATAGTTAATACCAAATATAGCGAATTTTGCGAGTTTTACAACAATATCTTGTATGATTGATTTTTTATAAATTTTTTGTCGGCGCGCTGTTTTTTAATTTTTTACGAAACGATTTTAATTTTTATCGGATCGTTCTTTTGCAATTTTTTTCGGCGATCGTTCTCGGAAGATTTTTTTACGGCGCGCAACTGACGCGGTTTTGCAAAAAATTACAACATTCCCGCGGAACGTTTTCCGCGGGAAAATCTGTTTGATCGCCGAAAACCGTCGCGTTTTCCAAAAAATATCCTTTCATTATTATGTCAGACATAGTATATTATGTCTGACATACTATTTACTCTTTTTCAAGATCCCGAAGGCGTGCGGCGCGATTTTCAGGCGGTCGCGCACCGCTTCGCCCGTGAGAAGTTCCCGATATGCGCCGTTGAGGCGGACGTGATATTCGCCCGCGGAATTGTTGCAATATACATAGATCGCCCTTTCCCCTTTGCGCCGCTCGTACACGAGGCAGGCGGCGTCGGCGTAGATCTCGCGGTATTCGCCGTCGCGGAACACGTCGTTTTGCGCGCGGATCTCGCCGAGCATGCGGTAAAATGCGAGCAACGGTTCGTCCAATGCGTCCCACGGGAAGCAACCGCGGCAGAACGGGTCGACATAGCCTTCCATGGCGACCTCGTCGCCGTAATACACGCACGGCACGCCGGGCAAGGTAAATTGCAACAAAGCCGCCATGCGCACCTTTTCTTTGGCGCGTTCCCGCTCCTCCTCGCTCAAAAACGTGACTGCCATTTCGTCTTTGTCGGTACAGATCTTGCCGCCGCAGACGGTGAGAATGCGCGGCGTATCGTGCGTGCCGAGGATGTTCATGAGCGCGTCGAGCGTCTCTTTGGGATAGTTGTCGATGAGCTCCGCGACCGTCTCGCGCAGTTGCGCCGTTTTCCCCGAGAGCACGAAATTGATGATTGCGTCTTTGAGGGGATAATTCATCACGCTGTCGAGCTCGCGCCCGAGCAAATACTGTCTGCGGCAACTGTATGCGATCTTGTTGGAGGCGTCCTCCCAAACTTCGCCGATGATCACCGCGTCGGGATTCTCCTCCTTGACCGATTTTCGTACCTTTTGCAGGAAAAAGTCGGGGAGTTCGTCGGCGACGTCCAAGCGGTAGCCGTAGATCCCGCACTGCAACCACGTTTTCAGAACGCCGCTCTCGCCGCAAATAAAATCTTGATACGACGGCGACGCTTCGTTGACGGCGGGTAACGTTTCGATTCCCCACCAACTTTCGTAAGAATCGGGAAAGCGGCGGAAACAATACCATTCCGCGTACGGCGAATTCTGCGACTGATACGCGCCGAGACTGTCGTATCTTCCGTATTTATTGAAGTAGCGGCTGTCGTCTCCCGTGTGATTGAAAACGCCGTCGAGGACGATCTTGATCCCGCGCTTCGCTGCGTCGGCGATGAGCTCCTTCAAATCCTCCTTTGTGCCGAGCAGCGGGTCGATGTGCAAATAGTCGCCCGTGTCGTAGCGGTGGTTGGAATACGCCTCGAAGATGGGATTGAGATAGAGCACGGTGACGTGAAGCGACGCGAGATAGTCGAGCTTGGAACGGATCCCCGCGAGGTTGCCTCCGAAAAAGTCGTTGTTGAGCACCTTGCCGTATTCGTTGGGACGGTAGGTCGGCTGACCGCCCCAATCGTCGCGCAAAATTTGATAGGGCTTCGCCGCAAGGTCGCCGACTTTGCAAAAGCGGTCGGGAAACGCCTGGTACATCACCCCACCTTTCATCCAATCGGGCGTGCGGTAGTCCTCTTCGAACACCGTAATTTGCCATGAGACGGGGACAGGCGTAAGAACGCCGCGGCGCAGTCTGCCGCACCCGAGAAAATGCGCGTCGTCGAAGGCGAAATGATAAAAATACAGTCCGATCTTGTGGAATTTTAAGGTGATGGAAAAGCCGTCCTCCGTCCGCTTCATGGGAAAGGATCGCGCTTCCTCGCCGTCGGGGTAGAAAACGAAATAGCAAACGTCGGCGGAGAAGTCCGCTTCTCCGCCCTCTTCGAATATTCGGAACGTGATCTCGCTTCCGCGCGCAAACGCACCCGTTTGGGATTTGCACGACTTATCCAATGGATCGTAGTAATATTGCATCGTGTCGTTTATTTCTTTGTAAGAGATTTCAGATCCCAAATACGGGTCGCATAGTCGCGGATACTTCTGTCTGCGGAGAAATATCCTGCCGCCGCGATGTTGCAGAGTGCCTTACGATTCCAATCGAGCGGCGCGCCGCGGTACAGTTCTGCCGCCTGTTTCTGCGTCTGCACGTACGATTCGTAATCGGCAAGGCACATATAGGGATCGGCGACGGGCGAATTGCGCAGAAGATAGTTGCCGATCTCCGCAAACGAACAGCCGTTGAAGCCGACGATCAGCGATTCTATGACCTGCCGAATGGTGGGATTTTGGTTGTAATATGAGCTCGAATTGTAGCCGTTCTCCCAAATTTCTTTCACTTCGTCCGCTTTGAGCCCGAAGATGAAGATGTTCTCGTCCCCTACGCGCTCCGCCATTTCCACGTTTGCGCCGTCGAGCGTACCGATCGTGAGCGCGCCGTTGATCATGAACTTCATATTGCCCGTGCCGCTCGCCTCTTTCCCCGCCAAAGAGATCTGTTCGGAGATCTCGCTCGCAGGCATCAGCTTTTCGGACATCGTAACGTTGTAGTTCTCCATATATACGACGTTGAGCTTCTCGTTGATCTTCGGATTTTTGCGGATATCTTCGGCGAGGAAGCAAATGAGCTTCATGATCTGCTTCGCCATCTCGTATCCCGCGGCGGCTTTCGCGCCGAAAATGTACGTCTTGGGTACGACGTCGAGTTCGGGATTTTCGCGCAGGGCGTTATATTCCGCGATGATGTGGAGAACGTTCAGAAGCTGGCGTTTGTACTCGTGCATCCGCTTCGCCTGTACGTCGAACAACGTGTTCGGGTCGATGATGACCCCCTGTTCCTTTTTGGCGTACGCCGCGAATTGCTCTTTTTTGATCTGTTTGATCTCGCCGAGCCGTTTGAGGACGGATTCATCGTCTGCGAACGCGCGGAACTCTTCCAGCTTCTCCGCGTGTTTTGCGTATCCCTCGCCGATGCAGTCGTCGAGCAGAGCGCAAAGTTCGGGGTTGGATTGGTTCAGCCAACGCCTATGCGCGATGCCGTTGGTCACATTCGTGAATTTTTCGGGAGTATAGTCGTAAAAATCGCGGAAAATACTCTCTTTGATGATATTGCTGTGCAATTCCGAAACGCCGTTTACGCTCTTCGAGCCGACGACGCACAAATTCGCCATGCGCACGGTGTTGTGCGACAGGATGGACATGCGCGAAATTTTGTTCCAATCGCCGGGGAATCTCTTCCAGAGATCCTCGCAGAAGCGGCGGTTGATCTCTTTCAAAATGCCGTAAACGCGCGGGAGACGGCGGGCAACAAGGTCCTCCGCCCACGTTTCGAGAGCTTCGGCGAGCACGGTATGATTGGTGTATGCGCAAGTCGCCGTCGTAATATTCCACGCCGTTTCCCAATTAAAGTAGTTCTCGTCGACGAGAATGCGCATAAGTTCGGGAATGGCGAGCGCGGGATGGGTGTCGTTGATGTGGATCGCCGCCATTTGCGGAAGCAGGGCGAGCGAACCGTAGCGGCGTTTGTGGTCGGCGATGATGCACTGCAAAGACGCCGAAACGAGGAAATATTGCTGTTTGAGACGGAGCGACTTCCCCTCATAGTGATTGTCCGAGGGATAGAGCACCTTGGAAATGAGCTGGGCGTCGGTGTCGTCGCGCATCACGGCGTCGTAATTGCCCTGCGAGAAGAGCTGCATGTCGAACTTCTGCACGGCGCGGGAACGCCAAAGCCGAAGCACGCTCACCGCCTCCGAATCCGCGCCCGAGACCATCATGTCGTAGGCGACCGCCTCCACTTCCTTTGCGTTGTGGTACACGGTCTCCATGCCGTGATCCGTCCACTTTTCTTCGAGTTCGCCGTCGAAACGGACGATAAATTGCTTATCGGTACGCTGGGTGAGCCACGCTTCCCCACCCGGCAACCAAACGTCGGGAAGTTCGATCTGCCAACCGTCGACGATTTTCTGTTTGAATAGACCGTATTGGTAGCAAATGGAGAATCCCATGGCGGGATAGTCCTGCGTGGCGAGCCCGTCTAAAAAGCAGGCGGCGAGCCTTCCGAGTCCCCCGTTTCCGAGCCCTGCGTCGGGCTCTTCCTCATAGAGGTCCTCCAAGGTGACCTTGTAATTTTTCAACGCGGCGTTGAGCGGTGCTTCCACGCCGAGATTGTAGACGCTGTTTTTGAGCGAACGTCCCATCAAAAATTCCATACAGAGGTAGTAAACGCGTTTTGCTTTCGCCTTTTTCACCTTGTTGTGGAACTTTTGCCGTTTTTCGAGCATGATGTCGCGCACGCTCATGACGACAGCTTTGTAGAGCTGTTCGCGGGAAGCCTCCTGCGAGGTCACGCCGAAATACCGCGTGAGCTTCCCCGCAATGAGACGTTCTGCTTCCTGTGCCGTTAATTTCTCCATGTACCGTCTCCGAATGTAGTAATTATTTCGTTATTTGAGCATATCGAGATAGAGCCGCTCGTACTCTTTCGCCGACTTCGACCATGTAAAATCGGTCTCCATCGCGCGCTTGACGAGCGCGTTCCATTCCTCTTTGACGCGATAGACCCCCAACGCCTCGTTTACGACGTACATCATGTCGTATGCGTCGTAGTTGCCGAACGTGAATCCGTTGCCGCCCGCGCCGTACGGCGTAATGCTGTCGCGCAAGCCGCCCGTCTCGCGGACGACCGCCACCGCGCCGTAGCGCGAAGCGATCATTTGCGAAAGCCCGCAGGGCTCGCTCTTCGACGGCATGAGGAAGAGATCCGCGCCCGCGTAGATCTTGCGGGAAAGATCGGAATTGAACGAAATGATGGATACGACTTTCCCTTGATAGCGGCGCGCGAGGTCGGAAAAATAATTCTCATACGAGGAATCGCCCGTGCCGAGAAGCACAAACTGCACGTCTTGGCGCAAAATTTGCTCGATGACTTCGCGTACAAGGTCGAGCCCCTTGTGCGAAACGAGACGGGAGATCATCGCGATGATGGGCGTATCGGGTTTGACGGGCAGGTTGAGCATCTTCTGCAACTCTTCCTTGCAAACCGCCTTGCCCGCCATGTCGTTCGCGCTGTAATTGGCGAACAGCGACGGATCGGTCGCGGGATCGTAATATTCGGGGTCGATCCCGTTGAGAATGCCGCAGAGTTTGAAATCGTTGCGGCGGACGATCTGGTCGAGCCCGTGCGCGTAGTAGGGATCTTTGATCTCCCATGCGTAGGTCGGCGAAACCGTCGAGAACCGTTCGCAACACTCGATCGCCCCTTTCATCAAATTGATGCAGTGGTCGTATTCGACGAGATATTGGAAACGGTAGGAGATCCCGAAGAGGTCTTCGAGGATATCCAAAGAATATTTCCCCTGATATTCGATGTTGTGAATGGTGAATACCGCGCGAATGAACTGGTATTCGGGGCGGAAGCAGTAGATCGTTTTGAGGTAGAGCGCGGCGAGCGCAGCCTGCCAATCGTGGCAATGCAGCACGTCGGGATAGAATCCGACGAACGAGAGGATCTCCATCACGCTGCGGCAGAAGAAAGCGAAGCGTTCGCCGTCGTCGTAGTAGCCGTAGCACCCCGGGCGTTTGAAGTAATATTCGTTGTCCACGAAGTAGAACGTGACGTTATCTTTCACATACTCGAAGATGCCGCAATATTGGTTTCTCCACGACAGCGGGACGAAAATATTGCCGATGAACTTGAAATCCTTTCTGTATTCCTTTCGGATATCCTGATACAGAGGAAGAATGACGCGGACGTCGTACCGTTCCTCGCGCGCGAGTGCCTTGGAAAGCGAACCGATGACTTCGGCAAGCCCGCCCGTCGCGATGAACGGCGCGGCTTCGGAAGCCACAAACAAGATCTTTTTCTTCGGTTCGACGACGATCTCCGCAGGCGCGGTTTCCACAACGGGGCTCTCCGCTTTGTCGAGAACTTCAACGGGCGTAAGGTCGCCGTCTGCGGGCTGTGCGGGTTTTACGGTTTTTTTGGTTTCTTTTTTGGTTGCCATCGAATCATTCCCCCTTTTGATATTGATTATTACAACTGCTATCAGAGCATTCTGCCTTTCGAAATGAAGTACGGAAGCGTTTCGCAGCCCGAAAGCGTTCTGCGGTCGCGGATCACGACGTTTTTATCGGTGATCACGCAGTTCAAATCGACGTTCGATCCGATTACCGAATCCTGCATGATAATCGAATTACGCACAACGCTCCCCTTTCCGACTTTTACGCCGCGGAACAGGATGCAGTTTTCCACCGTCCCCTCCACGACGCACCCGTCCGAAATGAGCGAATTGCGGATGACCGAACCGTCGAGATATTTGGAAGGCGCGCTGTCGCGAACCTTGGTGAAGATGTCGCGACCGCCGAAGAGTTCGGCGCGCACGTCGCGGCGCAACAGCTCCATGCTGTGACGGAAATAGTCCTCCATCGAATTGACGCCCGCATAATATCCCTTGAACTCGTAGCCGTAGATTTTGAGGGTATCGACATTCTTTGTGAGGATATCCCTGCCAAAGCTCGAAAATCCGCGCGTCACTGCGTTCTGGATGGTGTTGATGAGGAACTCCCTGCTCATCACCATGATGTTGACGTACAGGTTATACTTCTTGCCGCCCTTGATCTTGGGATTGATCTTCAAACCCGTGAGCCGCCCCGTTTCGTCGGGATTGAGCGTGATGAAATAGGACGATTCGCAGGGCTCGCTCTCTTCGTGATAGACCATCGTGATGTCCGCGCCCTTTTCTTCGTGATAGCGAACGATGTCGCCAATGTCGATATGGGCGATGCCGTCGCAGTCCGAAATGACGACGTAATCCTCACTGCGGTGCGTCAAAAAGCCCGTAATGCCCATGAGCGCTTCGAGACGGGTGGTGTACGGTTTATCGGTCTCGTCGGAATAGGGCGGGAGAAGAATGATGCCGCCGTCTTTGCGGGCGAGATCCCACTCCTTGCCGCTCCCGAGGTGGTCGATGAGCGATTGATAGTTGTTCTTCGTGACGATCCCTACCGTCGTGATCCCCGCGTTCACCATATTGGAAAGCGCGAAGTCGATGAGACGGTATCTCCCGCCGAACGGGACGGACGCCATCGTGCGGTGACGGGAAAGTTCGGGAATGTTTTCGTCGTGAATGTTGGAAAAAATAACTCCTACGGTAGAATGTGCCATGCTCTTATTCCCCCTTGTAATCCTTGTCGAGAATGACGCCGCCCTTAACTTTCGCGCCGGCGGCGATCGTGATGTTTCTTCCGAGCACGGCGATCCCCGCGCCCGCGCTCTTGCTCTCGCCGACGACGGCGTTTTCCTCGATCGTCACGTTCTCGTCGACGATCGAATATTCGACGGTCGCGCCCGCTTTTACGACCGTCCCCGCCATGATCACCGCGTCGCGGACGACCGCCCCGCTCTCCACAACGACGTTGGAGGCGAGCACGGAATTTTTCACGACGCCCTCGATCTCACAGCCGAGCGCGATCATGGAATTTTCCACATCGGCGTTTTCCCCGATATATTCGGGCGGCGCGAGCGGATTGCGGGAATGGATCTTCCATTCGGCGTCGCCCACGTCGAACGCGGGATTCGCCCCGAGCAGATCCATGTTGGATTCCCAAAGCGAGGAGATCGTCCCCACGTCCTTCCAATATCCGCTGAAACGGTAGGAGAACATGCGCTCCCCCGCATTGAGCATGGCGGGAAGAACGTCTTTGCCAAAGTCTTTGGAGGAGGCGGGATTGGCGTCGTCCTCTTCGAGATATTTGAAGAGCTTCTCCGCCGTGAAGATGTATATCCCCATCGACGCGAGCGTGCTCTTGGGCTGTTTGGGCTTTTCCTCGAACTCGTAGATCGAGCCGTCCTCGCGGGTGTTGAGAATGCCGAAGCGGGAAGCCTCTTTCAGAGGAACTTCGATGGCGGCGATCGTGCAGTCCGCGCCCGTCGCCTTGTGCGCCCGCAACATTTCGGCGTAGTTCATCTTATAAATATGGTCGCCCGAGAGCACCAGAATATAGTCGGGATTGTACTTCTTCATGAAGGACATATTCTGGTAGATGGCGTTTGCCGTGCCCTCGAACCACGACGACTTGCGCTTCGCCTGATAGGGCGAAAGGATATGGACGCCGCCGAACGTGCGGTCGAGATCCCACGGCTGACCGTTGCCGATGTATTCGTTGAGTTCGAGCGGTTCGTACTGCGTGAGGACGCCGACCGTGTCGATCCCCGAATTGATGCAGTTGGAGAGCGGGAAGTCGATGATGCGATACTTCGCGCCGAAAGCAACCGCAGGTTTTGCGATGTTATTCGTGAGCGCGTACAGTCTGCTTCCCTGTCCGCCCGCCAAAAGCATTGCAACGCATTCTTTCTTTCTGATCATATTGTTTGAACCCCCTGATTTTTACTTTGTCGATTTGCGGGACGCCGTTCCCGCTTCGCCCTCTTTCTGCTTCCGCGCGTCGGGTTCTCGGACGAGATATACCGTCGTGAACTTTGGCACGGTGATGGGAAGAGAGTACTCTTTGCCGTGGCTTGCGCGCTTTACCGTATTGATGACTTTACGGGTCAGTTTGCCCTCGCCGCCGTATTTTTTATCGTCCGTATTGAATACGATCCGATATTTTCCCTTTTTGTTGACGCCGAGAAGATAGTCCTCCGCGTCCGTTCCCGAGAAGCAGGAGAGCGCGATCACCTCGTTTCCCGCCCTGTCGCGGCGGATGAACGAGACGATGTTGCGGTCGGCGTCGTCGGGCGCAAGCCACTCGAAGCCGTCCCACGAGTCCTCCACCTCATAGAAAGCGGGCGTCGATTTGTAGAAGGCGTTGAGCTCTTTTACGAGCACGGATAGCTTTCCGTGCAGTTCGTATGTATCCCGCAGGAAAAATTCCAGCCCCTCGCGGTAGTCCCATTCCTTGAATTGTCCGTACTCATAGCCCATGAAATTGAGCTTCTTCCCGGGGTGCGCCATCATATAGCCGAGGAACGAGCGGACGCCCGCGAACTTATCTTCGTAAGTGCCCGGCATCTTATTGATGAGCGAACATTTCCCGTGCACGACCTCGTCGTGCGAGATGGGCAAAACGTAGTTCTCGGAAAAGGCGTACATCATCGAGAACGTGAGTTTGTTGTGATTGTTCATGCGGAAATAGGGATTGAGGGCGAGATAGGAAAGCATGTCGTTCATCCAACCCATATTCCATTTGAAATTGAAGCCGAGACCGCCCACACTGCCCGGTTTGGTCACGAGCCCCCACGCCGTGGACTCCTCCGCGATCATGAGCCCGTACGGGAAACGCACGAGCACCGACTCGTTGAGCTTGCGCAAAAAGGCGATCGCTTCGAGATTTTTGTTCTCGCCGTAGATGTTCGGGACCCATTCCCCCGGCCGCTTGTCGTAATCGAGATAGAGCATAGAGGCGACGGCGTCGACGCGAAGCCCGTCGACATGGAATTTATCGAAGAAAAAGCTCGCGCTCGAAATGAGGAATGAGACGACCTCGTTCCTGCCGTAGTCGAAGCGGCGCGTCCCCCAGCTCTTGTGTTCCATTCTGTCCCATTGGCTGCTCTCGTAGAGCGGCTGACCGTCGAACTCATACAGTCCGTGCGCGTCTTTGGGGAAATGCGCGGGGACCCAATCGACGATAACGCCGATGCCCGCCGCGTGGAAGGCGTCGACAAGTGCCATGAAATCGTGCGGCGTGCCGAGGCGGGACGTCGCGGCGAAATACCCCGTCACCTGATATCCCCACGAACCCTCGTAAGGGAACTCCGTAACGGGCATGAACTCGACGTGCGTATAGCCCATCTCTTTCACATAGGGTACGAGCTCGCGGGCGAGATCGCGGTAGGAAAGGAAATTCCCGTCGGGATACCGCTTCCACGAAAGAAGATTGACCTCGTAGATGTTCATCGGCGAGGCGAATATGTTGCGCTTTGAAAGCTCTTTGAAATAAGAACCGTCGCCCCAAGCATAGCCGTCGAGATCGTACAGTTTCGATGCGGTCGCGGGCGGCGTCTCGCTGTGGAAGGCAACGGGATCTGCTTTGTATATTCGGCGTCCGTCGTGCGCGGTGATGCAATACTTATATACGTCGTACTGCTTCAACCCCGCGATGAAGAGTTCGAAGGATTCGCCGTCGATCATTCTCTGCATCACGTGCGCTTCGGGATCCCAAGCGTTGAAATCCCCCACGACGGATACGCTCTGCGCGTGCGGTGCCCATACGCGGAACATGTACCCCGCTTTCCCGTCGGCTTCCGCCTTGTGCGCGCCGTACAGCTCATACACGCGGTCGTTGTTGCCGTGGTGATAAAGGTAGAGCGGGAAATCCGTTTCTCTCACCGCCGATTCCCTGTTCTTCTGCATGTATCGTTCCCCCTCTCAACAGCATTCGCTGTTTTCGCCTCTTATTATACTATATTTTGTCGCGAGTTTCAATACCAAAATTTAATTTTCTGCCCTCTTTTCGGAAAATTTTTTTCGACCCCGCCCTCCCCCGCCCCGACCGCCGCAAAAGAGAAAACGCCGCGCAAGACCGAAGTCCGCACGGCGCATGATCCCGAAAGAAATTTTCTTATCCGTCGAGAATGCTCTTTACGATCTCATAGATATCCCCCGCGCCGAGCGCGAGAATAAGGTCGCCATCCCCCGCCCGCTCGGTGAGCCGCGCGCGCAGACCGCGCGGGCTCTGCACATATACCGCGTCCGCAAGCCGCGCCGTGAGTGCGACCGCGCTTCCCGCAAAGTCGAACGGCTCGCGGGCGGCGTACGTCCGATAAATAATGGGACGGTCGGCGCGGCGCAACACGTCGACAAAGCCGCCCATGAGATCGCGGGTGCGCGTATAGGTGTGCGGCTGAAATACGAGGCGAACGTTCCCCTGCGCCAGCCGAAGCGCGGTTTTCAGCGTCGCCGCGATCTCCCGCGGGTGGTGCGCGTAGTCGCAAACGACGGGCATGCCGCCGATCGTCCCCACCTGCTCGAAGCGTCGCTTTACGCCGCGGAAACTTTCCAGACCGCGCTTGATCTCCTCCCCGCCAAAGCCGCAAAGACGTGCCGCGGCGTAGGCGGCGAGCGCGTTGAGAATGTTCACCCGCCCTACGACGTTGAGGCGCACCCGCACCGCAGGCACGCCCCGTTCCGTGACCGTAAAGGTATATCTCTCGCGGTCGGCGCACAGCCGCTCCGCACGGATGTCGCCGTTATAAAATCCGAAATCCAACGTATGCGGAAGCGCGCGGGCGCGCGGATCGTCGGCGTTGACGACGACTTTCTGCGCTTGCGCGGCGAATTGCGCGTACGCCGCTGCAAGTTCCCCGTCGCTATGATAGCAATCGGTATGATCGAGATCGCAGTTGAGCACGACGGCGATCTCGCTCTTTAAGGTGAGAAAGGCGCGGCGGAACTCGCACGCCTCGGTGACGAGCGTACGGTTGCCCGTCGCGGTGTAATTTCCGAGGTCGAGATCTTCCCCGCCGATATGACAGGCGAACGGCTTCCCGTTCACCCAAAAGATATGCGCGAGCATACAGCTCGCGGTCGTTTTTCCGTGACAGCCCGCAACCGAAAGGACGTGCGGATATCCCTCCGCGATCCTTCCGAGCAGTTCGGCGCGCGACATCAGACGTTTTCCCGCCCTGCCTGCCGCCTTCACTTGCGGGTGTTCCCCGTCGACCGCGCCCGTATAGACGACGATATCTTCCGAAATTTCCTCATCCGCGCCGATGTGGACGGCGATCCCGCGCGCCCGCAGTTTTGCGGTAAACGCGCTTTCCTGCGCGTCGCTTCCCCGCACGAAATAGCCGCGGTCGGTGAGAAGTTGTGCGAGCGCGCTCATACTGACGCCGCCGATCCCCACGAAATAAAAGGTGCGGCGCGGTACGTTCATTTCGGAAAACATATCTTATCATATGCCGAAATTTTTCCGTATGTGAAATTTCCGTTAAAATTTATAATTTTTTTAATTAAAATTATTGTAATTTCAAAAAAGATGTGATAATATAGTGAGTAAGAAAAACCTTTTGAAGGGGGAATATATGGATATCGGAGACGTTCGCATACGTTTGGTGCATCATACGGACGGAATCCTCCGCGCCGTAGCATCCATTACCATCGACGGCTGTTTCGTCGTCCACGACATCAAGATTTTCGAGAGAGAAGGAGAGTGTTTCATCGCCATGCCGAGCCGCCGTACCTCGGAGGGCGAATACAAAGATATCGCCCATCCGATCAACTCGGAAACGCGGGAACGCATTCAGAAGCTGATTCTGGATGAATACTATGCCCTTGCGGGTAAACCCGCTGCCGAAGGCTGATTTTGCGACAAAAGAGAAAGAACGCGTCCTCGGACGCGTTCTTTTTTTGCCGTTTTCTTTTTAACGGGAAACGGGTACGACATTGATGGCACGAAGCTTGCCGCTGTCTTTGGGGTCGGGCTCGGTCTCGAAAGTAACTTTCTGCCCCTCTTTCAACGTATGGAAACCCTCCATCTGGATAGCGGAAAAGTGCACAAAGATGTCCTCGCCGCCCTCATCGTTAGAAATAAAGCCGTAACCCTTTCCATCACTGAACCACTTAACAGTTCCGTTCACAATGTTACCTCCTATAACGCCTGTCGGGGATCGTCCCCTACCTCGCTGCGCCGTCCATTATTATAACAGGCGCATATGAGAATGTCAAGAGCCATTTTGAAAAAAATCAACAATTTTTCAAAAATTTTCCGATAAACTTTGTGCTCGTTTCGGTAAACAGGGCGAGCTCGTCGGGCGTGAGGGGACGATAATTCATGAGCGCGAGGTAGTAAATGTACTCCGCAGCGATCTTTTTCTCCTCTTCTCCCGCCTCTTTGAGCGCGAGAACCGCTTCGCACGCCGTGTTCACCACGAGCGTGACGTCGGCGGGCGCGTCGCCCATGCGGTAAAAACTGTTCATTTCCGACATTCTGCGCATGAACTCCGCAACGTTCACGATCGCGGGGATCGTGGGATCTTTCAATTTTTGCGCCGTTACGGTCACTTTCTTGTCGGCAAGAGCCGCTTTGAAGATGTCGACGACGGCTTGATCGTCCCCGCCCTCCTCTTTGAGCGCGCTGTCTACGTCGGCGTCGATGCGCAGGAAGCGCACGCGCGTCGGATTCTTATATTCGATATAGCTGATGAAATGCGGGTCGATATAGCCGTCGCACACGATCGCGTCGAGCGCGGCGTCTTTGAACATACGGATATATTGCGCCTGTTTGTTCTCGTCCGTCACATAGTAGGCGGCTTTGGGCTCTTTCCCCTCCTTTGCGTCGGCTTCGGAGACCTCTTCGCCGAAATAGCTTTCCAACGTGCGGTATTCGCCCGAAATGTTCTTATATATAATGATATCCTTGACTTTCTGATAGAAGTCGTCGTCTTTGATACAGCCGAACTTGACGAACGTGGAGAGGTCGTCCCAGCACGCTTCGTACCGCGCGCGGTCGTTGCGGAAGAGCTCGGTGAGCTTGTCGGCGACCTTTTTTGTGATGTGTTTGGCGATCTTCTGCACCTGTCTGTCGTTTTGCAGGAAAGAACGCGAAACGTTGAGCGGGATATCGGGACAGTCGATCACCCCGTTCAAGAGCATCAAAAATTCGGGAATGACCTCTTTGATGTTGTCGGCGATGTACACTTGGTTGCAATACAGCTTGACCTGCCCGCGTTCGAGCTCCACCTGTTTGCGGACTTTCGGAAAATACAAGATCCCTTTCAGGCGGAACGGATATTCCATATTGAGATGGATCTGGAAAAGCGGCTCGTTGTAGTCGTGGAAGGTGTCGCGGTAGAACGTTTTGTACTCTTCCTCCGTGCAATCTTTGGGCTGTTTGAGATAGAGCGGCTCGGGCGTATTGACGGGCTTGTCGTCCTTTTTCGGATTGAGATAGATCTCGTACGGCATAAACGAGCAGTACTTTTGCAGCAGCGTGCGGATCTCGCTTTCCTTTAAGAATTCCTTTTCGGCGTCCGCGATGTGCATGACGACTTTCGTGCCGCGCGTCTCTTTCTCGCACTCGCCAATGGAATACACGCTTTCGCCGTCCGATTCCCAATGCACGCCCTGCGCGCCCTCGCGGTAAGACTTCGTGAAAATCTCGATGTCGTCGGACACCATGTAAGCCGAATAAAATCCGAGCCCGAAATGTCCGATGATCCCGTCGCCGCCCGCCTTTTCGTACTTCTCGGCGAAGTCCGCCGCGCCCGAAAATGCAATCTGCGTGATGTATTTCTCGACCTCTTCCTCCGTCATGCCGATGCCGTTGTCCTCCACGGTCAGCGTTTTGGCTTTGCTGTCGACGGTGACGGTAATGCGGTACGCGCCCTCGTCCTTTGCCTCGCCGATGTCGACGAGCTTTTTGAGCTTCGTGATGGCGTCCGAAGCGTTTGCGACGATCTCTCTCAAAAAGATGTCCTTTTCGGAATACAGCCACTTTTTGATGATCGGCATCATGTTTTCACTTGAAATGCGAATATTGCCCTGTCTTTCCATGATCTCACCTTTCCTTTGAATTGTCACGTTATTTATAAACGAAAAAATCCGCCGTTAAGCGGATTTTCGTAGGATTTCTCCGAATTTTTTACTTATCTTCGTCTGTGCCGAGAAGTTCGGAGATGGACGCGCCGCCGTAGCCGCCCTCTTTCCATTCTCTGTACTCCTCTTCGTCGTCGGCAGTCGAAGTTCTGCGGTTGTTCCGCTTGTTGCGCTGCGGCTTGCCGCTCTCTTCGCGCTCGGGACGAGGCTCGTATTCGGGACGGGGTTGCAACGCCTTGATGGAGAGCGTGATCTTGCGCTCCGCGGGATTGAACGCGAGGATCTTCGCGTCGACTTCTTCGCCGATCGTGAGCGCGGTCGTGGGATTTTCCAGCCACTCGTGGGTGATCTGCGAAACGTGCACCAAACCGTCGATCCCCCGCTCGATCTCGACGAACGCGCCGAACGGAACAATGCGGACGACTTTGCCGTGAACGATGTCGCCGACCGCATATTTTTCCGCGGCAAGATCCCAAGGCTGGGGCTGCAACTGCTTATATCCGATGGAAACCTTCTTGTTTTCGCGGTCGATGCGGAGTACTTTGAATTCGTACCGCTTGCCGATCTCCAACACGTCGGTTACTTCCTTTACGCCCGTCCACGAAAGATCGGAGATGTGCGCAAGGCAATCGAACCCGTTGACCGAGACGAACGCGCCGAACGAAGTCACCCTTTCGACCTTGCCTTCCACCACGTCGTCGACCTGGATGGACGAGAAGAAGTTCTCCTCTTTCTCGGCTTTCGCCGCCTCTCTCTGCGCGCGCTCGGCTTCGAGCACGACGCGCTGGGAGGCGATGATCTCTTTGCGCGCGCCCTTTCTGATCTCGATGAGCTTCAAGCGAAGCGTCTTGCCCTTGTATTTTTCAAGATCGGTCACATAGCCGAGACGGATCTCGCGGCGGGGTACGAATACGGGATATGTGCCGAGCTCGGCGGTGAGACCGCCCTTGTTCGTGCCCGTGCATACCACGCTGAATTCCTTGCCCGCTTCGATCTCGGCGAGGAACGCCTCTTCTTCACGGATCTTTTTCACCAATTTCTGGGAAAGTGCGGTGGGCTTGACGGCAATGACCATCACCTCGATCTCTTCGCCCGCTTTCGCCTTTTCCTCATAGACCTCGCGGTTGTACTCCTCGCAGTCGAGTTCCTGTTTGGGAATACTGATTTCGAGCTTGCCCGACCCGGAGACAAAGATCCCCTCGTCGGTAGCGGAAACGATGCGGACCTGAATGATCTGCCCCTTTCTGTACCGCTCCTCTTTGTCGATGTTCGCCATGACTTCTTCCATGGCGGACTTGGGCGCGGGCTTCTCCTCTTCGGTTGCCGCTTCTTCCGCTTCGGGAGCGGCATCCGCTTCGACCTCTGCCGCAGGTTCGGCGGGCGCAACGGTCGCCGTTTCTTCTGCGGTCGCCGTTTCGGGCTCGGTGGCTACTTCGGTAGCCACGGTTTCCGTTGCTTCGGTCTCAAGTACTTCCGCGTTGTTTTCTTCCATCTTGCAAAGAACCTCCTGAATCAGCCAATCGGGAGCACTCGCCCCCGCTATCACGCCGATCCTACCAAAAAATTTAATTTGTTCGTATTTGAAATCGTCTGCGGTTTCAATGCGGATGACCCGCTTGCAATACGCCGACGCGATTTCCCAAAGTCTGTTGGTGTTACTGCTGTTCGACCCGCCGATGACGAGAACGGCGTCGCACGTGCGCGCCAACTTCTCCGCCTCTTGTTGCCTACGAACAGTAGTATAACAAATTGTCCGAAAAATCTCAACTGTTTTGGGGCTCTCTTTTTGAAGATTTTCGGAGATTTTGAAAAATTCTTTCTCGGAAAAGGTCGTTTGCGCCACCAAAACCACGTCGCGACCCCGCAAACGGGACAAATCGCCGTCGGCACTGCCGCATACGAGATATTCCCCGTCGCACCACCCCGCGAGCCCGCGCACCTCGGGATGATCGGCTTTCCCCGCTATAACGATAAACTTTCCCTCTCCGCTCTTTTGTGACACGATCTCCTGCGTGCGGCGGACGAACGAACAGGTACAATCGACGACGCGGATCCCCCTGCGCTCGCATTGCGCGTACACCTCCCTGCCGACGCCGTGCGAACGGATGATGAGGGTCGCGCCGTCGGGGACGTCGGACAGCGTTTGGGCGACGGCGATCCCCCGCGCCGAGATCCGTGCGACGACCTCGGCGTTATGGATGATCTCACCGAGCGCATAGGTATTTTCGGGAGGGATGGACATCGCCGTATCCACCGCCGAGCGCACGCCCTTGCAAAACCCGCAGTGGCGCGCCACGATCACTTGCATGTCTCGCCCTTCTTTTTGCCCTTTTCCCGCGACGCGCGGAATTCTTCGCGCAGTTCATAGAGACGGGTGCGGAGCACATTTTCCGCCTCCTCCATCTCCTCCGCGGTGATCTTTTTGCCGTAATATTGGGAAAGTTCCATGGGCTCGCCGAACATGATGTGCGTCATATGAAAGACTTTGGGGCGGTTGCAAATGACAAACGGCACGACGGGCGACTTCGTTTTGATGGCGAGAAGTGCCGCGCCGCCGTGGAACGGAAGAAATTCCTCGTCGCTCGCCTTGTTCCGCGTCCCCTCTGGGAACATGGAAACTTTATCGCCGTTTTTGAGCGCGCGCATCGCCTCCATCACGGTGCGCACGTCCGATCCGTCGCGCATTGCGCCGATCGCGCCGATACGGCTTCCCCACCAGCAGAGCACGGGAGATTCGAGGACGGACTGCTTCGCCAAAAAGTGAATGCCCTCGTGCGTCGTACGGGCGGGATAGAAAATGTCCCAAATGGTGTAATGATTGCCGAAATAGATGCACGCCCCCTTGCCGACCTTTTTGTGTCCGTGCAGACGGTAGGGAAAGACGAGCCAATGGATCGGGAAGAACAAATTGCGCAGAAAACTGTAAAAGGGCATGATGTGATAGCCCTTTTTGTTGGGGGGGAACAGGCGCACCGACCTGTTCATCGCCGCGCGTTTTTCCTTGATCTTGCGCTTTTTTTCGGCTTTTTTGAGCGCGCGACGCTCTTTACGCGTCAATTTCGGCTCGCGCTCCTCTTGCTCTTCCATCAAATTTTCTCCTGTATTTTCCGCTTGACGAGCGCGACGACTTCCTCAACCGAAAGGTCGGACGTATCGACGAGCACGGCGTCCTCCGCCCGTTTGAGCGGCGCGATCGCCCGTCCCTCGTCCTGCGCGTCCCGCTCCGCAATCTCCGCTTTGAGCGAAAGATAATCCACCGATATTCCCTTGGCGGTCAGTTCGTCGTAGCGGCGTTTGGCGCGCACGTCCACGCTCGCCGTGAGAAAGAACTTGAAATCCGCGTCGGGCAAGACCACCGTACCGATGTCCCTGCCGTCCAACACGCACGACATCTTTTCGGCGATCTCCCGCTGTTTTTCCACCATCTTCATCCGCACGCAGGCGTGCTTGGAGACCGACGACGCCGCCATGGAGACATGCGGCAGACGGATCTCTTCGGACACGTCGCGCCCGTCGAGAATGGTCTTTTGCGCGCCGTTTTCATATGCGATATCGAGTTTGAGGTCGCGCATCAGATCGACGATCTTGGTCTCGTCGTTGAGGTCGACCCCCGCTTGAAGCACTTTGAGCGCGCAAGCGCGATACATCGCACCCGTATCGAGATAGAGAATGCCCATATCCGCAGAGAGCCGCTTGGCGACCGTCGACTTGCCGCTCCCCGCAGGTCCGTCGATCGCGATATTGATGACGGAGGTGAGGTCCTTGCGGAGGAATTTCGCCCCGCGCAGATACACATGATGGGGCGCGATTTCCTTTTCCACGAACAGCATGACGCGAATACAGAGTTTGAGCCCGTCTACGATCTCGGGCTCTTGCGCCGAAAAGAGCGCGCAACCCTCGAACCCCGCCTCCCGCGCCGCCTTGGACGGATAGTAGGCGTGAATATCCGACGTGCTCGAAAACACGATGCTCACAATCTCGTCGCGGTTGATCCCGTTGCGGTTGACCGCCTGTTCCAACAGTTCCTTTACCGCCGCGCGGATCTCCTCTTTTTCGTCTGCCGCGATCGTCGTCGCGCCTCGGATCACTACCATAATCTCTCTCCCGTCGCCCGCCTTTGTATCTTTTGTCCATTATACAAAATAACGGCGCAAATGTCAATCGTGGCGAAATGATTTTATAAAATTTGCTATTATGTCTGGCATAGTACTATGCTAAACTCGATTTTATCGAATTTCCCGCCATAAATCCCGTGGAAAATGCGATTTGCAGGTTGAATCCCCCCGTATAGGCGTCGAGATCGAGCACCTCGCCGCAGAAATACAAGCCCTTAATTTTGCGGCTTTCCATCGTTTTCGGGTCGATCTCGGACAGCGTCACCCCGCCCGACGTAATGACCGCCTCGTCGAATCCGCGCAGTTTTACGAGGTTCAAGCGGAAATGTTTGAGCGTCGTCAACAGGCGCGCGCGTTCCTCTTTGGTTACCGCATTGGCGCGCGTCTGCGGCGAGATCCCCGCCCGCTTCAACACGAGCTGCACGAGCGACGCGGGCAACAGCCCCCTTGCTACGCTCTTCATTTGCTCGTTGCTCCGCGCGGCAAAGTCGCGCAAGAGCCGTCCGTCGAGCGTCTGCCCGTCGAGCGCGGGTTTGAAATCGAGCTCCGCCTTCACTTCTTTGAGCGGGAGACGGTTGATCTCCGCGGAGAGCGACAGCGCGAGCGGACCGGATATCCCGTAATGGGTGAACAGGAGTTCCCCCTGCCGCGAAGATATGCGCTTGCTGCCGTACTGCGCCGTGAGCCGCACGTTGCGCAGGGAGACCCCTTGCGCCGCCGAAACCTCCTCCACTTCGATCCCCACGAGGGACGGAACGCACGGTGTGAGGGAATGTCCCGCCGACTTCGCAAAGGCATAGCCGTCGCCCGTCGAGCCCGTCGAGGGATAGGAAAGTCCGCCCGTCGCCACAATGGCGGCGTCGCACGCATATTTTCCCTTTTCGGTCTCCACGCCCACGACCCGCCCGTTTTCGGCAAGAATGCGAATTGCGGGCGTATTGAGCAAGATCTCCGCACCCGCGCCGCGGCAGGCGCGTTCGAGCGTCGCCGTAACGTCGCTTGCGTGGTCGCTCGCGGGAAAGACGCGGTTGCCGCGCTCCACCTTGATCGTAAGCCCGTGCTCCTCCATGAAGCGCATGGTCTCGGACGGGGAAAAACGGTACGCTGTTCCCGTGAGAAACTTTGCGCCGTGCACGACGTTTTGCAAAAACTCCTCGGGCAGACAGTCGTTGGTCAAATTGCACCGCCCTTTTCCCGTGATGTACAGTTTTTTCCCGAGTTTTTCGTTTTTTTCGAGGATAAGTACGCGATTTCCGTTGACTGCGGCGGCATACGCCGCCATCAGCCCGGACGCGCCCCCGCCGATCACGACCGTCATGTTTCCTCCGTCCTCGACCGTTTTTTCATACGGAAGCGAGGGTCGAAAGACCCTCGCCATATGGAACCGCGCGCAACGTCATACGGGATAGACGCCCGTCTTTGCGAGATCGGCATCGACGCCCTCCCCCCGCGCCTTTCTCCATTTGAAGAAATTCTCGGCGACTTCGGGGAAAGAAGCGTACGATAAAACGTCCTCTTCCTGCGTGTAATAGCCCTTTTCCACGACCTCGGCTTTGAGTTTTTCGTACTCTGGTTCGAGGTCGTCGGCGGGACGGTAGGTGATCCGCTTTTCGCCTTTGAGCACCTTTGCGGCGACTTCTTCATTTACGGGTGCGGGCAACGTCCCGTATTTTCCCGCAAACAGGTCGCGGGTCTCCTTGGTGACCATTTTATACCGTTCGCCCATCACGACGTTCATCACCGCCTGCGTGCCGACGATCTGCGAGCTGGGTGTAACGAGCGGCGGGTAGCCGCAGTCGCGGCGGACGTTGGGAACTTCGGCGAGCACTTCGGGAAGTTTGTCCTCCTTTCCCGCCTTTTTGAGCTGGTTCATGAGGTTGGAGAGCATCCCCCCGGGCACTTGATAGATGAGCGTATTCACGTCCACCTGCCGCACTTTCGGGTTGAGCGAGCCCTCTTTTTCGAGTTCCTGCGCCACCTTTTTGAAATGCGCGGCGATGGGGATGAGCTTGTTGAGGTCAATCCCCGTGTCGTACTCCGTGCCTTTGAGCGTGGCGACGAGCGGCTCGGTCGCGGGCTGGGACGTGCCGTTTCCGAGCGGCGACAGCGCGGTGTCCACAATATCCACCCCCGCTTGGATCGCCATGAGGTTGACCATATCCCCCGTGCCCGTCGTGTTGTGCGTGTGCAGGTGCAGTTTGGTTTCGGGGCGAAGTGCCTTTTTGAGTGCGGTGACGAGTTCGTACGCCTCAAAGGGAAGCAACAAATTCGCCATATCCTTGATACAAATGTTGTCCGCGCCCATATCCTCGTAGATCTTGGCGAGTTTTACGAAGTATTCGATGTTGTAAACAGGTCCTGTCGTGTAAGAGAACGCCGCCTCCGCAACGCCGCCGTACTTTTCGCCGTACTTCTTGATCGCCCGCATGGAAGATTCGATGTTGCGGGGATCGTTCAGCGCGTCGAAAACGCGGATGACGCCGATGCCGTTTTCAAAGGATTTTTCCACCACCTTTTCCACGAGGTCATCGGCATAATTGCGATAGCCGAGCAGGTTTTGTCCGCGCAAAAGCATTTGGATGGGCGTCTTTTTCAAATATTTTTTGAGGGTGCGCAGACGCTCCCACGGGTCCTCGTTGAGATAGCGCATGCACGAATCGAACGTTGCGCCGCCCCAACCCTCCAAAGAATAATATCCCACGTCGTCGAGCTGTTCGAGCACGGGGATCATTTGCTCGGTGCGCATCCGCGTCGCCGCTTGCGACTGGTGCGCGTCGCGCAAAATCGTATCCATGATCATCACTTTTTTAGACATCATGAGCCTCCTTTTTTAGCCGAAGCAGGCAAGCAACATACCTGCCGCCAACGCCGACCCGATCACGCCCGCGACATTGGGTCCCATCGCGTGCATCAAGAGGTGGTTGCCGGGGTCGGTCTCCCGTCCGACGTCCTCCGAGATCCGCGCCGCCATGGGTACGGCGGAGACGCCCGCCGAACCGATCAACGGATTGATCTTCCCCTTTGAGAGCTTGCACATCAGTTTTGCGGTGAGAAGCCCGCCGATCGTCCCGCAGTAGAACGCGATAATCCCGATGGCGAGAATGCCGAGCGTCTGCGTCGTGAGGAACACGTCCCCCTTTGCCTTGCAACCGACGGCAATGCCGAGGAAGATCGTGATTGTATTGATGAGCCCGTTTTGCGCTTGCGAGGACAGCCGCGAGACCACCCCCGATTCGCGGAACAGGTTGCCGAGCATGAGCATACCGAGCAACGGGATCGCGTCGGGCAGCAGAAGTCCGACGACGAGCGTAACCACGATCGGAAAGATCACTTTTTCGACTTTGGACACCTGACGGAGCGGTTGCATGCGGATCGCGCGCTCTTTCTTCGTCGTGAGCAGTCGCATGATCGGCTTTTGGATGGCGGGGATCAACGCCATATACGAGTATGCCGCAATGGCGATGGTCGGCACGAGATTTTCGGCGAGCATCTTGGAAACATAGATCGCCGTAGGACCGTCCGCGCCGCCGATGATGGCGATCGCCGCCGCTTCCGCGCCCGTGAACCCGATACAGACCGCGCCGAACAGCGCGATAAAGATACCGAGTTGCGCGCCCGCGCCGATGAGCATACTCTTGGGATTGGCGATGAGCGGACCGAAATCCGTCATCGCGCCGATGCCGAGGAAGATGAGCGGCGGGTAAATGACCTTATCCACGCCGTAGTAGAGATACCACAGCAGTCCGCGGTTTTCCACGGCTTCGTAGGCGGTATTCCCCTCGGGGTGCGTCCCCCACAGGATCGGCTCTGCGCCGGGGAGGTTGATGAGGAACATTCCGAACGCGATGGGAAGCAGAAGCATGGGCTCGTACTTCTTCACGATCGCGAGGAAAAACAGCACAAAGGAAATGAGCAGCATCACATAGTTCTGCCACGTCCCCTGCGAGATCCCCATGGATTCCCACAGATTGGAGAATATTTCTCCGAAATCAATGAGCAAATTCGTCTGCATTCTTTTCTCCGCTGTTTAGCCGACCACGGCGAGCACGGCGTCCGACTCCACGTTTACGCCCTTTTGTACCTGGAATGTAACCACCCCGTCGCAGGGGGCGGTGATGTCGTTGTCCATTTTCATCGCTTCGAGCACGAGAATGGGCTGATCCTTTTTGACGGACGCGCCGTCTGCCACGAGCAAGTTTTTGATGAGACCGGGGAACGGCGAAAGCACTTTCGTCCCCTTTCCGACCGTCTTTTGCGGCTTGTTTTCCTGCAAAAGCACTGCGGGTTTGGGTGCGGGCGCAGAGGGCGCGCCTGCACCGACCTCTTCCACGCCGACTTCATATTGTTTTCCGTCTACCGTAATGATAAAATTGCGCATGATCTACTCCTTTCTTATATTCTCTTGATCCGTCTTACGACAAATTCGCATTTGGAATTTTCCTGCTCGGTGTAAGCGGCGATCGCTGCGGTGATGGCGGCGACGATCTCGGGCGAGATCCCCGCTTCCGCATCCGAAGCCGCCGCGCTCTCCTGTTTGGGAGCGGGCTCTTCTGCCTTTGCCTTGCGCTTGTTGACCTCGCTCATCCCTTTCCCGAGCAACGTTAAAATGACGATGAGAAGCGCGATTCCCGCAAAGACGAACACAAAACCGAACAGCGCATAGAACGCCGCCATTCCGATCCCGCCCTCTAAATGGATGCCGTCGAACAGCAACAACAGCCCTTTCACTTCTCTACCTCGCAAGCGTCTGCAACGACGCGATCAAATATTGTTTCAAAAACTGCGGTTCGACGATATCGTCGAGATAGCCGCCCTTGGCGGCGTGGAACGGATCGGCGTTCTCCTCGGCATACAGCGCGGCGAGCCGCCCGCGGTCGCCCTCATTGGGTTGAAATTCGATCTGCGCACCCTGTTCGCTCTCGAAGAGCGCGATCTGCGACGTGGCAAGCGCGATCGTATAGTCGAATCCCGCCGATTTCGCCGCAAACAGCGCGTACCCGAGCCCGATCGCCTTGCCCGTGACGACCGCAAGTTTGACGTCTACCGCGTCGACGGCGCAAAGATAGTCTCCGATCTCCGCAAGCGTCGCGCTGTCCGCAACGCTCTCCTCGGGCGCAACGCCCGTGCAGTCGACAAATGTGATAAGCGGCAGGGAATAGGCGCAGGCGAACTCCGCGAAATTGCGGATCTTGCGCACATTCTCCGCGTCGAGCGTGACCTTGTCGAAGATGACGGCGGCGACGGCGATCCCGCCCAAACGCCCCAACACCGTTTTCACTTCGGGATGGCTGTTTGCCCCCAGCTCGACGGCGTTTTCGAACAAACGGAACAACGATGCGGCGTCCGCTTTGGCGTTGAGCGACGGCGCGGGCGCGTTCAGCTCGGCGTCGATCACGGGGATCTTGATGAGGTCGCATACCGCAAGGATCTTGGACGCGGCGTCTTTGACGCCCGAAACCTGAACGGCGGGCAGAACGCTGTGTTTGAGCGCGCGATATCCCCCCACTTCGGACGCTTTGAGATTCTTGCCCGCCTTCGCGGACACCACAAAGGGAGAATTGACGCAGAGCGACGCGTCCCCGTCGAACAGAATACAATCGGCGAGCGCGGCGAGCGCGGCGGTCGAGCCGTACACCTCGCCTTCGAGCACGGCGAACTGCGGCACAACGCCTTTGAGACGGGTCGCCTTGTTGAGCAGCGCGCCGACCCCTTCGAGCACGTGCACACCTTCCCCGATCTGCACGCCGAACGAATGCAAGAGGTAGACGATGGGCGTCGCGCTCTTTTCGGCGGCGTTCATTGCGGCGACGATCTTGGCGGTATTCGCCTTGGAAAGCCCGCCTTTGCAGACGGCGAAATTCTGTGCCACAATATAAAAAGGATACCCGCCGATGGTCGCGAATCCCGTCACCACGCCTTCGCCCTGCGTATCCTCGTCATAAAATGTATTTTTGGAGAAGCTGAACGCCGCGAGTTCGACGAAGCTGTCCTCGTCGGTGAGCGCGGCGATGTCTGCGCGGATCTCCGCGCCCGCGCCTTTGAGCGTCTCTCTCCTGCGTTTGAGTATTTGAATCCTGTCCATAAATGATCTCTCCGATAAAAATCCCAATTTCTACCGAATACATTATACACAAAACGCCGCGGAAATGCAAGGGCTTGCGTACAAAAAATTTCTTGATTTTTCGGGCGTTTTGCGGCTTGCAATCTTTGTGACTTTTTTTCCTTTATAAAAGAAAAATCGCCGCGGATGCGGCGAGACGTTCAATCTTTTCCGTCCTTTTTTTCTTCCCCCTTTTTCACGCCTTTTTTGCGGAGCGATCCGTCGGGGTCGACGACCTGTATCGTAAACTCGTCCCCCGCCGTCTTATTCTCCACGCGGGTCTCGCGGTGGAAGATCTTTTCGAACCAATTCAAAATGGCGTCCGACTTCTTGTACAGAACGATGAACAGCACGGCGACCGCGACGATGAACACCCCCCAAATGAGAAGTCCCCACCACGTATTAAAGGGTATGAGGGTGACGAAATAGCTCGTCGTGAAAATGGCGAGTACGCGCGAAATGAGAATGACGACGAGGAAATACCACGCCGACATCGAGGAGATCCCCGCCACAAAACAGAGTACGTCGTCGGGGAAAACGGGCAAGAGGAACATCGCCGTCAACAGCAACATATCCTTCCCCTTGATCTTTTTCAGCCACTTGTCGAGCGTCTCTTTGCCGATCAGCCACGCCACGACGCGATAGCCCGCGTACCGCCCCACCAAAAAGGCGACGAACGAGCCGAGCACGATCCCGATCAAGCTGTAAAGACTGCCGCGGAACGCGCCGAACAGTGCCGCGCCCGCCGCAACGGTAACGGTACTCGGGATCGGGAGCACGACGACCTGCAAAAACTGTAACAAAATAAAGACGAAACTCACCCACCTCCCCGAGCGTTCGAGGTATTCTTTGAGCGAATTTTCGTCGCGCATGATCTCGATGAAGCCCGTCCGCAGAAGCGCGAAGCCCACTGTCGCGAAAAAAAGCAGCATGAGATAGAGCGTGAGGATGAATTTCGAGACGACGGTTTTATGCAGAAAATAGCAACAGAGATCGGTGATCAGCATCGCCGCCAAGAGAACGCTTCCTCCCACGAGGGCGAGCATCCAGAGCGCGGGCGGCCATTCCGAACGAAAATAGCGGAGACAGAGCACGAGAAACACCTCGACGCCCGCCGTCGCCGCCGTCACAAAGAGGATATGCAAGACGCAGTACAATGTCTTGATTTTCGGATCTTCCGCTTCCGACATAATGTGCCTACATATCAGTATATACTTTCCGCAAACAATTTATAAGTGCACGCTACGATTTCGCGATCGCCGAACGGGCGAGCTCGTCGCAACGGTTGTTGAGCTCGTTGTCCGCATGCCCCTTTACCTTGTGAAAGACCACCTTGTGCTTTTTCACAAGTTCCAAAAGCCGCTTCCAAAGGTCGTCGTTGAGGACGGGCTTGTTGTCCGCCTTTTTCCAACCGCTCCTCTGCCACGCTTCGATCCAGCCCTTTTCGAATGCGTTGACCGTATATGCGGAATCGCTGAACACGTCGACCTCGCAGGGATATTTGAGCTGTTCGAGCCCTGCCACCACGGCATAGAGCTCCATTCGGTTATTGGTCGTTTCGGCTTCCCCGCCCGAAAGTTCGCGGCGGTGCTCGCCGTACAACAGCACGCATCCCCAGCCTCCCGCCCCGGGATTGCCCGAACACGCGCCGTCGGTATATAACGTCACTTTTTTCATCGCTTGACCTGACAAAAGACGACGCCCGTCGCCTAAACGGTATTATATTCCAACATTCGGAATTTGTCAAGAGAATGAAAAAAATTGTATCAAAGCCACGCGGCGAACAGCGGATTCGCCGCCCGCTCCTGCAAGAGCACGTCGAACGCGCCGCGCTCGTCCGTCCAGATCCACTGCATGCAATACTGCCCGAACCACTCGGTGTTCGACAGGTCGCGGTACACCGCGCGGAAACGCTCCTCCGACCCGCTTTCGCCCGACGGCGCATACAGCACCGCGCCGTCCGCCTGCTCCTCCCGCGCACAACCGATCTCCGCAAACGTGGCGTCGAGAATCGACCACATCGCTCCCAGATCGTAGATCCCCTCCGCGCGGACGCGCCCCTCGTCGAGCGCGATCAACATCTTCATCCTTTCCCCTCCGAACTTACGTTTGTATTATAGCGCAGATCGGACGGGCTGTCAACTAAAAACCGAACATTTTTTCGGAAATTTTTGCAAAAATCTCGCGCGCATACCATAATATATATTTGATCTCGCGTGAGACCTTGCGGACATGAAAAGCCCCCACCCGCGGCCACGGACAGGGACTTTGGCAGGGGAGACGCGACTCGAACACGCAACAGACGGTTTTGGAGACCGTTGCTCTACCATTGAACTACTCCCCTAC
>CANRJR010000022.1 GCA_947631005.1 uncultured Clostridia bacterium
TCCCCTTTTTTACTCATTGAATGAAAAGATATATCCATATTTTTCTCCTTTGCACACCTCGTATAAATGATAATTTAGCGGCTTAAAACTCTACTTCTGATACGTCAATCTCGCCGCTCATCAGCTTGGGAAGAAGCGAGTCACGGACTTGCTCCAGCCTACATATCTCATCAGAATTGGCTCGAATTAGTGCGTCTATCGGGGAGACGATGTCCTCAAACCGTTGCATATCCTCCTCATTTGGAATGGTTAAAGGAAGGTTGTTGAGCGAATCGCGGTTGATGGATCCAAATACTGTTCCTTCACCATTAAACACATTAAGTTGGGGGCGGAGCGCGAACATGGTATAGAGCAAAAACGATTGTTGCCTTTTCTTAGAGCGTATGGCTCCAAGTCCGCGCCCTATGCAGCATCGCTCATGAGCAACATTGATATCTCCTACGGGCGCACGAACACTTATGAGGATGTCGTTCTCTTCTGCTATACGCTTTGGGGCTGTGGTAAAAAGGCGAATCGTGGGGAAACGAAACCCAAATTCTGCTCTACCCTGAAAAAAGATCATGCCATCGCCGCTTTCATTGTAACTTTCGCCATTGGGCGACTGCCCCATTACGATGTCGGCAATATCAGAGAGAACACCCGAATGCATTTGCTCCGCCGAAATCGATGAGAACATGTTTGCATAAAGGGTTTTGGCTTGCTGCTGTAAATTATCATTTATCGCTCTATTGTTGATGATTTTTTCGTCAATAGCCGCCAAAACTGATGCAATTTTCCTTTGTTCCGCATACGAATGCCCTTCCACGGGGTAATTCATGATTGCTGTTTTATCACCACGAGGCATTTTTGTTCCCCTCGCAGTCTTAGTGGCATACTCAAAAAACAAATCATCTGCCAAAACATAGTATAAATATCTCGAATCCACTCCCTGTTTGGCGTGGAATACTAATACGTCATTTGAACACCCGCCCTCAAAATTTGCTCGCCAAATTTTCTTGAAATAGGGACGAATGTTTGAAACCAGCACATCACCAGCGCAATATGCTTGCGTGTATTCCATTGTCGGCAATGATGTCGCCGCTACAATACCCCCTCTGTTCGGCAACATGTTTTCGGTCGAAATATAAGTATCACGCGACAGAGGACTAACCTCGGTCCGTTGATTGCGCAATTCAGCTATATCCGACAGTTTATATTTCATATCCGATTGCCCCCAACTTTTTGCGGATTTCCTCTTCCAGCTCATGGGACTTTTCGAACATCTCCGAAAGCTCCGAAGTGAGCCGCAACATCTTCTCCTCGAACGGTTCGTCATCGCCGGGTCTCTCTTCGATGCCGACATATCTGCCGGGCGTGAGAACATAGTCCTGCGCCTTGATGTCCGCAAGCGTCTTTACCGCACAGAAGCCTTTCTCGTCTTCGAGCGTTCCCTCTTGAAATTTTGCAAAGGTGTCGGCAATCCTTTGGATGTCCTCATCGGAAAAATCGCGGTGTGTGCGGTCTGTCATGAATCCCATTTTGCGGGCATCGATGAACACAGTCTTGCCGGGCTGTTTCTTCCCCTTCGTGATGAACCAAAGCGTGACGGGGATGGTAACGCTATAAAAGAGCTGCGTGGGCAAGGCGACGATTCCCTCTATCAAATCGTCCTCAATGATCTTTTTCCTTATCTCACCCTCTCCGCCCGACTGAGACGTAAGCGCACCGTTCGCCAAGACAAGCCCTATCTTGCCGTGCGGGGCGAGATGATGGATCATGTGCTGGATCCATGCGAAGTTGGCATTGCTGGCGGGAGGAAGTCCATATTTCCATCTCGCATCCTCTGTCAACCCCTCTTGCCCCCAAGGGTGATAGTTGAACGGCGGATTTGCCAAGACAAAATCGGCTTTCAGCGTAGGGTGCAAATCGTTGGTGAAAGTGCTGGTCGCAAACTGTCCGAAGTCCGCATCGATCCCACGAATCGCCATGTTGATCTTCGCCATCTTCCAGGTATCGGGATTTGCCTCCTGCCCATACACGGCAATTGCGCCCCGCCTTCCGCTGTGCGCCCTAATGAACTTATTGCTCTGTACGAACATACCGCCCGAACCGCAACAAGGATCGTAGACGCGGCAATTGGCAAACGGCTTTAAGATCTCAACCAAAGTTTTGACGATGCTCGACGGCGTATAGAATTCGCCGCCGTCCGCTCCTTCCTTTGCCGCGAATTGCGCGATGCAGTATTCATAGGTGCGCCCAAGGAGATCCTTGCTCTCATCGGTATCGTCCATGTCGATCTTATTCGTGAAGATATCGACGACATCCCCCAGCACCTGTTTGTCGAGATCGGGGCTTGCATAATTTTGGGGGAGGACGCCCTTCAACACGGGGTTCTCCGCCTCAATGGCTTGCATCGCCTTATCGATCACATCGCCGATTCTCTCGGTGTGTGCGGCGGCGGCAATCACGCTCCACCGAGCCTCTTCGGGAACGAAGAAAACATTTTCCTCCGCATAGGCATCGCGGTCATCCTCAAAGCCTTCCCCTTCTTCAATCAACGTCGCCCTGCGTTTTTCAAAGGCGCAAGAGACATAACGAAGAAAAATCAAACCGATGATGACTTTCCTATACTCCGCGGCGGGGATATGCCCCCAAAGGACACACGCCGCATCCCAAATTTGTTTTTCAAACCCGATGTTTGTGTTATTCTTTTCTGCCATTGTTTTTCTCCCGATTAGTAGTTTCGACTTACCTGTTGGATATGTTCCTTGATGCGCTCAACCACTTTCTGCGGCGCAACTACTTTCAGCGATTCACCGAACCCGCATACCCACGCAAGGAATGGATTGCTGATTTGTACTTCGACCGAAAATTCGATTTGGTTGTCCCCTGCCTCGCGTATTTTGATACCATCGCCAAACTTGTCGTATATGGCGTCTAAAACGCTCGCAGAGCCGACAAAGGTCACCCTCTCGGTTTCCCCTCCGAACATACTCATTAGGCTTCTCTGGTGCCTAGAAAGGTCGAAATCTGCCCGCTCTTTACTTGGCGTGATGGGATCATCGAGCATCCGCACTTCATCCATCTTATCAACCCGATATTGCACCACCGTGCCGTGATAGTCATTGTAGCAAAACAGGTAGTATTTGTCATCCTTGAACACGGTCGCCACGGGATTTACCACATACCATCTTCTCTCGCCGGGGACAGAGGTGCGCATCCGATATTGCCGTTGGTGCTTTATGTTGTAGTCGAAGTAATAGAAGCCGACTTTGCGCTTGTTGATTATCGCCTGTGCAATCTCGCTGACAGAATAATAGATGCCCTCGTTTGTCCCTTTGACTGTCCCAAACTGAACGATATTGTGTTTCAGCACTTCTGCCTTCTGCGTCCCCGCGAGCTGGGCGATTTTGTCTATCAAAACGGGAGTTTTCTTTTCTGTTATGAAACTTGCCGCCTGAACCGCATCCATGAGGATGAGAACTTCGGGGACATCAAAGCTGCGGTCAACAACATAGTATTCGTTACTAACCGACCGCCTCTTCATAACCTCGTAGCCAGAAGCATTCAGAAGTTCAATGTCCGAATAGAGCGTCCGTCTGTCGCACTCTATTCCCTTCTCGGCAAGCCGTTTGAGAATGCCGTCCGTGGTCATGGGGTGATCTTCGTCGCTCTCATTCTTCAAAATCTCCCAAAGTAGAAGTGGACGGATCCTCTTTTTGTGTTCGCTTTTCATCCCAAGATTCTCCTTGAATGTCATCATTATAGCACATCCGACCGCCATTTGTAAATGTGTTATTGTACGATTTTCGCGACATCTTAAAATAAAAAAAGGCGAGACCTCGCAAGGAAGTCTCGCCATTCGGGATTATCTGTAGATGCTGATTCTATTTAGCACTTGTGAGACGAGGTTCTTTCCGCCGCTCGCGCTATCGCTTGGAGTCTTGGAGACGGAGAACCAATATTTATCATGCCCCTTATATGTGACCTTGTAGTGTTTGTTATCGCTTACGATTTCAAAGCCCAGGCTTTCAAGCTGTGCAATGTCTCGTTTTGAGAGGGCTTCGCCCCTTGAAAATATATTCTTGATGATCTCATCCCTTTTCTGCCCCGTTCCCCGAAGTGGATTCGCCGCAAGGACCGCCGACAGTAAATCGTACATCCGCGTCCCCTCTGGCTCATTCCGTAAGGCTGACTGTAGGATCGCGACAATCATATCGTGCTGTTCATCGGGATGAAGTTCACCTTCGTCCGCCTTCTCAATGAGGGGATCGCCGCCGCCCGCAGCGAGAGCCTCCCGCATGGCATCAAGCTGTGCTGCCAGCGCAGCATTATCTCTCATGAGATCTCCCACTCTCTTCCGCAAAGCACGGTTTTTCTCTTCAAGCGTACCATTTTCATCCTCGAAAGCATCGAGCATTTCGCCGCGTTCTTCCGCGACCGCCGCCACTTCCTTCGAGTGGATCATCGACCATGACGGTGCATCCGATCCAACCTGTGCCGTTACGAATCGCGACACTTCCCCCATCACCTTCCCCGCAACGCCCTTGCCGGGATAGAATGTTTTGGCGGTTCTTCGCCCATTGGGGAAGTAGACACCGACATAGCCGTTATAAGGATTCTTGCCATCCGTGGACTCTTTTAAGTTAAATGCGTAGTCATTTTCTATTTCTATAATCACATAAGCAATTCCAGCTAACTTCTTTGCCACATCTTCAACATCGATCTCATATCCCGCACTATTGAAGCACTTGGTTGCGAAGACCACAGGTAATGGTGCATCGAGTTTTCCGTTGATCGCCCGCACTAGCCATTCCCGATTTTGGTCTGTCGCCTCGATTGGTCGGCTCGTGATTGGTATCTCGGTTTGCTTCAGACAGCCGCTTTCCACGAATGCGGCAATCACAGCCCTACGGATTGGTGGGATATTGTCGATGCTGGTTGTATCGCCGAAGCACTCGATGTGGACGATGACCGACTTCTCACCGTTTCGGTTCTCGAGAATCGCCTCCGTCTCCCATGTTTGCCCATAGAACTCATGACGCAGTTTGAATAGGTCGTATTCTATGTCTCCACGCTTGGATTCCATCGTATCGACCGTGCAGTATAGGTCTGCTATATGAAGCGGGCATTTCTTTTCGCTCCGCTCAAAGTCTAAGCCGATCTCATTAGTCTGTGGGCAACCCTTCAGCCATTGGACGATTACTTGGTAGAACTCATCCACGGTGCAATCATCTTTCAGCGGAAGCCTTGTTGACTGAATTCTCATAATCTTTCCTCCTTAACTTTATCGTGAAGTATACCGTAAGCGGTTGGTCAAGTCTACCGAAAACGGTCTGCAAACCAAAAGAAAACTCGAAGATTCTTCTTTTTTATTATATACCACCTTTAGCAAAACCTCAACCGCAAATAAAAAAGAGCCGCTTTGCGGCTCACTTGGTTTTAACCGAGACAAAGGCATACCTTCTGCACAATGTTCTGCGCTCCACAGCCATTGGTCATTCAGATGAATACAAAAAACGAATTGCATTATTGTATAGAATATCCCTTTTTTCTGATGGTGTTAAATGTAAGCGATTAATTATTTCCAACTCCCTAGATACATTGCTATATGGATAATCAGAGCCCCACAACAACCGTTTTGCGCCAATCAAATTTAATGCCTCGTAGTACAAATCATCTGGGCTATTAAAATTCAATTCTCGATGCTTATTCTTATAAAATCTATCGAACATTTCCACCGCAGGACTTGAATCAAAGTAAATATTGGGTTTACCCTTCAGTATCTCTATCGTTTCCTTATCAAATCTTGCAAAATGTGCTAAAAGAATTGGTCCTTCATAATTAAGCAAAAAATCAATCATATTCTTCGGCTTTTGATTCTCGAAGCCGCCCGTATGAATCAAAAGAGGGATTGGAGCATTAAAATGAATTTCATTCAATGTGTGGAATGATAACCCAGTATAAATTTTTATCCCAAAAAAACAATTTTTATATTGCGATGAGAAAAATTCAAATTCATCTTGTAACATACGATTTGATGACGCGGATGTTACAAATGGATAGAATTTTGTATGATACGCTGCATTAATTTTCTCAATAGAGGTAATGACATCTAAATTGTACTTTCTATAAATCAGATTTCCATTTCTAATAAAATGATTACATTTTGTACAGTAGACCATATCCTCCCCGTCATTGTTTCGAATACATGTATAATGTCGCTCGTCGTGGTTGCAAGTTATTTCTGATATAAATGGACATGCCATGACTATCCCTTCTGTAACACCGCTAACCAAGTGTTCCTTGACAAAGGATTCATCTACTCCATCAGAAAATAGTATATGCGAGTGTGCATCGAATATTTTTTCCAAACCACCTGCCTCCTTATTTATTACTGCAATGCTGTTATTATACTGCAAGATCTAAATCGTGTCAATGGAAAGTGCTGGATTTTAATCAAGAACCCTGATTCTTTGATATAGCACAGTCTTGTTTTCCGCCAAGTCGCCGTCCATGTGATAGTGTCCAAAATACCAATGCCCGTAATGGACTGTGTCTTCGAAAAGAGACAGCATCCGATTTTCGGGGAATGTCTCCATTTTGACACCCCGCTCGCGGAGCGGCGGATACCAGAGTGCCTTTTCATCGCAGGAATGTGTGACGATATAATCCACCGTATTGTTGTACCGCTTAAGATTGACAATGCCCTCGTCGAGTTCTTCATAGGTGGGTAATTCCTGGGACCACCAGCTTATTCCCTCTATACGCAAATACTTGTCGATGCTGGTCGCTCCGCCAAAGACGAAAAAGGTTTTCCCCTCGATTTCAAATACCTGCCCACGCATCAGGTGAATGATGTCCGGGCTGATTTTTTGTACCTTCCCCCCGTTCCAAATTTCCACAGGGTAGGCATTGAGCATGTCGAAATTCTCATGATTGCCGTCCACGAACAGCGTGGTAAACGGCAAACGGGCATACATAGAGAGTGTCGTCTCCAAACTCCGCTCGCTCCATACGCCGCCAAAATCCCCGGCGATGATGACATAGTCCTTCTTCGTAAGCTCCGGGTGTGCGTCTGCGAAATAGAGTAGCTTCACAAAATCATGCTGCCCATGTGTATCGCCCGTGATATAGATCATACCGTTTCCATCCTTTTGGATAGATAGAGACAGTTCGTTTCAAATCCGAATTTTTCATAGAGCCGCCTTGCGCCCGTGTTGGGTGCGAACACTTCCAGCTGCGTATAGGCGCATTCACACTCTGCGAAATATTTTTCAGCGGAGGCGAGAAGTGCGCCTCCTATCCCCTTCCCGCGCTCTTTTTCGGTCACGACCAAATCACTGATGAAACCAATCTTCGGGCAAGACGTGGTGATGTCCTGTTCTCCGCCGCCCTGAAAGATTTTGCAAACGACAAGACCAACTACACCCTCTGCTCCTTGCGCCAAAAACATCTTCCCTTCATGTTTCTCAATCTCGCCCATGAGATACGCGAAGTAGTCCTCGCGATAGTTTTCTTTCAGAACGATGACGCCTCTATCGTCCAGGGATGCAAGATATGTTTGAAGTTCGACAAGCAGATCCTTGACTCGCTCCACATAGGCTTCTTCGAATTCCATGATTTCATGCCGCATTGTCATTTCCCCCTGGTATTTGATCATGTCCCCGAATCATCCGAGAGACTCCGTAGCAGGGCTCTAAATTCCCTGTAATTTTCGGGGAATTTATTTTGCCCGTGATATTCAACTGCGTCCTCGTCCTCCTTTTGAATGGAAACGTGATAGCACATCCCATCCAAAATTCTATGATTGACCATCTCTTGCTCCCATGATGATACGATGTCTTCGAGTCTCCGAACGAAATCGGGAATATCAATCGAGAGGAGGTAATAAGAATCGTCGGCTGGAGAATTCACGCGCTTGTACGCAATATCTTTTCCGTAGTCGATATAGGCTCTCGTCCCAAATCCGAAAGCGGAATATTCTCCCAGCGATACTGTCATGTCCTTGCGTTTTTGCGGAGCCGCAGCAAGTATCTTTTTGATTTCTTCCTCCGAACACTTCTGCGCGGAAGCTTTGATAGGACAAGGACTGTTCCCTTCATCGCCCCTACCAATTCGGGCAAGCCATCCGTTCAAAATTTCGGCGAAAACCGCATTGTCCTCTTTCGTACCGCCGACGAAATATCCCATATCCAGCATCTGCGCTAAAATCTTACATGCCCGGATATATGACACACAGCACTTTTGCATGATGCTTGAAATGGTGATTTTTTCATCTTCTTTCAAAATCACTATGGCTCGATCCAATGCGGGATCGCGTTCTTCTCTTTCGTCCATTTCTGCGCCTCTCCGAATGTGATATTATTATACCATACGCCCATCCTGATTGCAAGTATTGAGGCAAATCAGTTCTTTCTTCGTCCTTCCAGCAAATTGTAATATTCCTCGAATACATCGAGTGCCGCAAGTTCATTTGTTTCGATTCTGAGATATGGCGGCCCTTGGGGCGGTTCTTCCACATAAAAAACCATTGCTTCGTCATCGGCAACCCCCTCCATCGGGGTAATGGGTTTCAAGACGCAGTACAGTTTCCCATTGTATGGAATGACCGCCACCTGCTCGAAAAGGATATCGTGACCATATTCATCCCCAAGGCGAATTGGATCACGGTTGTCTGCATCGAGCAAAACGTCGATAATGGTTTCCATAGAGTGCCTCCTTATCAATCAAGCGGTCCGTATTTTTTGATGAACTGCTTTTTCGTTATGAGTATTTGGCGACCCTTCGATCTATCAAACGGAGAGATGTATCCCATGCTTTCCATCCATTCGATGATTTTCCCCGCATGGTTGTATCCAATACAGCATTTCCGTTGCACAAGGGAAATAGAGGCCTCGCCTGCTTGGATCACGATTGCCAAAGCCTTAATATAGAACGGGTCAACCGGGTACTCTTCCAAGTCTTTGTTTGAAGCGTTCGAGGCGGTCTTCTTGGCGGTACGCTTGATATATTTCTTGGCCTCTTCATCGAACTTTGCCTCATACATCTTCTTGGTTGCCGCAACAGCCGCAATCAATGTCTCATGTGGGATATATGCACCCTGGATGCGTTCACACCGAAAATCGGATTCGCTTCGCATGAGCAGATCGCCAAGTCCCAACAGCTTTTCTGCCCCGCTCTCATCGAGAATAGCACGCGAATCAATTTCTTGGATCACGCGGAACGCAATTCGAGTGGGCAGGTTTGCCCTTAATACACCTGTAACGACGTCTGCGGTCGGTCGCTGGGTAGCGAGAACAAGGTGGATTCCCGCAGCACGCGCTTTTTGTGCCAACCGTTGTACGGTTTCCTCAATGTCCCGTTTTGATACCGAAATAAAATCAGCATAATCGTCTATGATGATGACAATATGCGGAAGTTTCGTCTCATCACCTTCGCGCACCGCATTGTATTCGTCAAGGTTTCGTACCGTGTCCCCTTCCGCAGTCTTTCTTTCAAAGAGCTGATACCTGCGCTCCATTTCCTTATTCGCCCAACGAAGCGTCCGAACCATCTGCTCCGCCTCTGTGACGATTTGACCCGTGAGAAGATGCGGCATCCCCCTGTAGTGCGCAAACTCCGTTTTTTTTGCGTCGCATAAGATGAGCCGAACCTCATCGGGAGAATATCGTGTGATAAAGCTGTAAATCATCGTATGGAGAAGCGTGGTTTTTCCCGAACAGCACGATCCTCCAATCAAAATATGTTTGAGCCGCGCAATATCACCATAAACGAACTCCCCATCAACGTTCTTCCCGATGCCGAAGAAGAGCGCACCCGACTTGTCCCATCTTTCGTTTTCGCTGCGTATGAATTCCACCGCTTGAACTTTCTCACGATCGGATACGATACGCGGCACTTCAACGCAGATTCGTCCGCTCGATGTGTCGGCGTACACTCTCACCCCATCTCTTTGTCCAAGGCGCATGGCAAGCTCCGCATCTCTCTTCGCGACAGCGGAGATGGGGACATTGCTCGGAACAACAAGCTCAAACCGCATCACCGTTGCGCCTGTGGTGACTTTGGCAACTTCTGCATTGATATGGAAGCCCGCCAACGTCTCCGTGATGATGTCCGCATTCCCCTCCACCTCTTGGGCGAGGATTTCCTTGCTGATTGGCTTTTTGTCCTCGTTCACGATTGCAGAGACATCCTCCTTCTCCTCTGCGCTGTCGGTTTCACCATCGTCTTGCTTTTTTCCCATGTCAAGGAGAAAATCACGACTTTCCTCATAGTCTTCATCGGACATCCTCGCAAACTCCTTCACGGCTCGCGCATAGATGATGATGTCATCGATGTTTTCGCCGTCCTTCACGCTTTGATAACGCTCACGCATGCGCAGAATCAGTTCGCCGCGATCCATATCGGGATCGGCAGTCAAAAACTCTTTCGTGGCATCCCAAATTCTGCGATCCTCCTTTTCGTATTCAATGCAAGCGGCGATGTCATCTTCATCAATCGTGACGATTCGCTCCATTGCGGCAAAAAGTTGCATCATGCATGTGACTGTATTCTCCGGGGATTCGACTTTGATTCGAAGCTCATCTCCAACCACGCCGATACCATAGCGGTCCACAATAAAGCCGATTTGTTCATCAATTCCCTCATCGTCGAACGACACGCGCTTGTCGAGCGAAAGAAGGGCGAGTTCATCGTCCGACAGATAGACCCCGTCGTCACGAACCAGGATCTTAAAGCGAATTGCCGTCTCGCCAATTTCAAGTCCTTCGGGGATGAGATAATGTTCCCCTTCCGATTCGACAACAGACACACCATCGCCCAACGCTTGAGAGATGGCATACACCACTGGCGGAGTCTCATCGTTTGAGTCACCTTCTTCATCCTCGGAGTCATCGTTGTCATCATCATCGTCATTATCGTCATCATCGTCATCATCGTCATCATCGTCATCATCCATATCTGACTGCATCCGCCTGATGAGTTCCCTCCTGCGTGCCTCAAGGTAGGCGCGCCGCTGCGCCATGATGTCGTCTTCATCGTCATCGGATTCATCATCGTCCCCTTTATCATTATCGGCTGCGCCATCTCCTCCGCTCTTTTTTATGACGGAATACTGGACACCCGAATCCAAACGAAGTACGCCGTCTGCGACGAGTTTGCGAATGAGCTTTACGATGCCAAGATAGTCTGCGGAAAATTTCTTCTGAAGCTCTGGGATTGCCACTTCTTGCTGTGTCTTGATGTAGTCGAGTATTTCCTGATCGTTTGTCATACTTCGTCTCCTTAAAAATCGAAAATATCTCGCCAAGTCCGATCATTTGAATTCTTTTCGGCAATGCGATAAATATATTTTTTATTGAACGGATTCGCCTTTCCGACATACTGTTTTTCATCGGAGAGCGGCATGTCGGTAAACTCCTTGCAGAGATAGTAGCGCTCCAGCTTGGAGAAAAGCACATACCCGCAATTCGCTTCCGTCACAATGCACTCGCCGGGCGAAAAGTGAGCGAGCATGCTCTTGGGGATCAGTTGGATCGTCTCAAACTGGTAGTAGTCCATCTCCGTCCCCTTCCCATTCAGGACCGATGACGGAGCGATCCGCGTATATTGCCCACACTCCTTAGAGAATTCTTCGAGCGTCTGAGGATTGTTCGAGCCAAAAAAGATGTGCATATTGAGGTTGTCCCGTATGATGGCGGCGACGGCATTCCCATACACGCTGTTGAGTTGCGCATAGGATTGGATAATCAAAATAAAGAAGATATTTCTCCCTGCGCAGGCAGAGATCGTCGTCTCAAAATCTTTCATGGGCGGGAAGTTGCCGAATTCATCGAGGATAAAATAGAAGGGGATCTTGCGCTTCCCATCGGGTTGCATGTTCGCATGTTCGATGAGGAGACGATAGGCGTCCTGGATGAACAAGCTGATGACCTTGAAATGCACTTTGAGTTCATCGCGGTAGTCAATGAAAAGCGCGACGGGCTTGTCTCCCGTGAGGATGTTCATATCAAAGGAATTACAGCTCGTAACGAGGCGCATCGCGCTTTCGCGAAAGATGGACATTTGCGAACTGAATACGCTAGTAATACATTGGCGGGTAGTTTGGGCGTGTTCGGGAATTGTCGCCTTTTCGATTTGATAGGCGCGAGATGTCTTGGGACGTTTGGTAAAATATCCTCCGTCGAAATCCGACTCGGACTTGTTCAAAAGTCCCATGAGCGTGATGATCGTCGCAAAGGAAAAGGTTTCCTCCGTAATCTGTGTTCTCCCCGAATCGCCCAAAAGTTCAGGGCGGCTGTCCTCTAACATTGCCCACAGATAGGCCTTCAGAAGCTCGCGCCCGCTGTCTTCCCAATACGGATCATTTGCCTTGCTTGTGGGCGCAATCATAGCTGCGAGGCTGTCAATATCGTTTCCGACTTCCTCCATCATGAGGCTTTCCCATTGTTCGAGTTCCTCATCCAGCTCGGCTTGGCTTTCATATATTTTCCCATGAAGCCGATTGCGAGGACCGTTCTCCGTATCCACGAGCTCGATCTCATTGTAGATGTTGAAAATTGAATGGTATTTCCGATAGATTGGCGTCAGCGGATTCCAACACTCGGAATGCTTATAGTCGCGGAAGTTAAGAAAGAGGATTTCATAGCCCTCCGCACGGAGCGTCGAGGCGGTGTGGCGATAGATCTCCCCTTTGGGATCGGAGATGATCATGCTCTTCTTATTCTTCGCCCGCGCAAAGGACAATACGGTCGGAACGACATAGGAAGTCGTCTTGCCGAGCCTCGTCGCCGCGATGACACCGACATGATTCTCCTTCTCCGAATAGGTTTGCAGAAGCCGTCCGTCCACATATCGGCATGCTTTCAATACGCCCGTCACTTCATGCTGGGGAAGTTCGTCATACCAAATGCTGTTAGAAAACGATTCGCCGAGTTCGTCGTAGTGGTAATATTGGGTGTTTTCGTACCCATTCAAGAGTTCACTCGTGGTCGTCATGAATGCTCCCTCCAAAGCCGTATGCCCTTTTCTTCGTCCCAACACTTCCGATATAGGGACGTACCAAAGATTCCGTAAGAAGAAGCTTTTCCATCCGATGCTCGCGCACGGCGGCATCGATTGCCCTATCGATCTCATCCATGCCGTATACGGAAAGTTTCTCGGCAAGCCCTTCCTGCATCGTTAGCTCTTTCACGCCGTAGACGATCCCCTTGTCCCGCACGGTTTTTTCCGTAAAGAACCGCTTTTCCTTTGCGGTGACCTCCGCGATCCGAACCATATCGCAATAGGGTTTCAGTTTCTTGGCATTCTCTCTGTCACAGAAGCAAACAGGAAGCACGGAAGAAAGATCAAGTGACACACTCGGATGGTTCAAACGGTAGTTCCCGCGCTTGCCGCTCTGCAAGAAGTTCTTCGCCATATCAAATGCCCTGTCGGCGATCTCCCCGCGAAACGTGAGCAGATACAGGTTGAATGCATCCTCATCGCAGCCGCGCACGAAGATGTTGTTTTTGGTGGGTTCAAAGTCATAATCCACGAGGTCGCAAATTTCGATCCGCTCCACATGTGCCTTTTCAAAGCACCGAGGGAGCAAAGCGGCGTAATAGTCAAGCATATACTTGCTGTCCGATACGAAGCAGAGCGGGCGATATGTTGCCATGCCCCTCAAATCGATATTCCCGAGCGCACAAAGAACCTTGCTGCTCTCTTCGGGATGGTCGGGACGAACCCCGTCAAGCACCCTTGCATGGAATTCCGCTGTACCATGTCCGAGCTTAAGGGGCAATGAACTTGCTTCGGCAAACAATTCCTTGTTCGGCGTAAGAAGAAGTGTCTCCTTGTCGCGCTCGCCGAGGATCTTTGAATAGACGAGACGCGCATAGGGCTTGTTGTAAACATCCCGCTTGATGATCCCCTGTCGAAATGCTTTTTCAAGGAGTCGATACTCCCCGTGCTTGCCCTTCGTATAAGAGCCGTACTTCTCCAACGCCCTTCCGAACACTTCGGCGTGTCCGATGCGAACAAGGCAACCTTGCAGACATTCGAGATATTTCTCCCGATTTTCGGGATCGTAATAAAGCGCCGCAAGCAGACCCTCTTCGCTGTTCCATTCCGCCGCGCAGAGAAGTTTCGTGCGTCCGTTTTCCTCGTCCTTATCGAAGACGATTCCCTCCGATTGCAAGACGCCGAGCGCATTGAGCGCAAGGACAAGCCCGTTCTCCGCAGCAATCGTCAGATTTTCACACGCCACCGAACGCACATCCTTTGCATTGAACATAAGTTGGAAATTGAGTGCCAACGTGAAAGCAGTCCCCTTCAAGTTGATGATTTCATCAATTTCGGAATCTACGGCGGCCGAATGCGCATTCATGGCGAGGTATTGCTTCATGCGGAGATGCTGGTGATATTCACGCTCGCTCTGGATCCGCAAGACCTCTTGCGTCTGCGACAGCGCGAAGAGACGCTCTGCCTCTTCCTGCGGCAAGAGGAAGATGTTGGCATAGGCGAAAAAGAGCGGACGCTTATCGTCACAGAACCGCCCGACGGTGTTTTCCGCGATATAGTAGCTTTTCAGCATGGTTTCGGTCAGATGGTCAAACATGGCTGTTTCCTCCCTTGGCTTTGTTCCCGCTCGGAATCACATGGTCGATGAGTCCGTATTCCTTCGCATCGGCGGCACTCATGATGGTGTCGCGGTCGGTATCCTTTTGGATCTTCCGAACGGGTTGATCCGTATTCTCGGCCATGATTTTGTTGAGCCTTGCGCGGATGCGTTCGATATGATTGGCGGCGATGATGATATCCGACGCCTGTCCGCTCGCCCCGCCGAGGGGCTGATGGATGAGGATCTCGCAGTTCTCGGTCGCCCTGCGCATCCCCCGCGTCCCCGATGAGAGCAGGAAAGCCGCCATGCTCGCGCACATCCCCAGCCCCACCGTTGCAATCTTTGCATCGATGTAGTTCATCGTATCGTAGATGGCCAGCCCGTCCGAGACACTTCCTCCGGGGCTGTCGATCTGAATGGTGATGATGCGCTCCTCCATCGGCACTTCATCTGTGCGGAATTTGTCGTCAAGATATTGGAGCTGACTGATAACGCGCTCCGCCGTCTCTGCCGTGATCGGCTCGAAGATGTTGATGGTATTCCGCTTTAGGCTGTATTGCCACGAAAATTCTTCCTTCGTTTCCGTCATTTCTCCTCTCCTTTTCTCGAAGAATTATCTTCGGTTATATTGTAAGTCATCTTGGCTGTATCCGCAAGAACAAAACCACCACTCTTCTTACAATGGCAGAATACAAACCCCCAATAAATATGCAAATCCATTGGGGGTTGTTTGTTATTCGTATAGGAAAACAAACGTTATGTCGTCCTGATACAGCGAATCCTTCGTCAGTTGCTCGATCCACGATTGGCTGATGCCGTAAAAGCTCTTATATCCTTCCTCCTTCTCCCCATTGATTTCAATGAGTTTTTGCCCGAAGTGGTCTACATCCACAAAGGAGTTGCGAAGTCCATCGGATGAGACAAGGATATAATCGGGGTGGATCCCTGTATCGAAGAGCTTACTTCTGCGCCTCTTCCCCTTCGTCTTGCGGATAATCACGCTCCTGAATGCGTCAAATGCTTTTTGCGGCTGCCAGCACAGGGATTCGGTTTTGGTGGAAAACTGTTCGGCGGGGGGAAGAAGCCAACTAACCTCCTTCCCCTGTACGGAGATAATGTCGCCGTCTCCGATCCCGATGCACAGAACGAAGTTGTCCGTTTCCATAACGAGATTGAGCGTCGTCCCGTAAAGGTGTGCGATTTTTCTGCGCAATTCCTCCAAACGGTCTTGCTCCGCAAAAAGGGCGCGGGCATCCTCGCTCGATAATTTTCCAACGGGATGAAACAACCTATCAAGGTAGTTCAACATCCCCTCTTTCTCGTGAGCGTAAGCGGGATTCTTGCCGAGGTAGTCAAGAAAGATGCTTTTATTCCAGCCGCGAATGATCTGCTCGATGAACGATTCCCGATTGTTGGCACAGAATTCGTACAGACTGTAGTCCCCCTTTGCTTCGGTATAGCATGTCTCGTATACCGTTCGCAAAACCTCACAGGCGGTCTCCACGGCGTATCTTGCCCCGTCCCCGGAATACTTGCACCGAGGATCGCCGTGTCCGTCTGCGACGGCGCAGATGGTTGTGCGCTTCAAGCGCACAACCTTGCTGCTGTCTTCGGAGAGTTTGCCCTGTCTGAGCTTCTTATAGCCGACCGCACTTCGAGAAAAGGCGTGGATCCCGATGGGCTCAGAAATTGAGGATGTCTTCGATTGCGTCGCCATCGTCGTCCCCGTCATCCCCATCTCCGTCGTCTTCACCTTCGCCATCATCATCTGCGCCTCCTGCGCCTTCGCCGTCATCCCAGTCGTCATCGGCGGTGTCGGTCGTATCGTCTTCGGTGATGCCCACCGTATCGTCATCGCTCGTCACGGCGATGGGGTCGGCATCGTCTTCATCGGAAGAATCGTCATCGGAGGACACGGGTTCGGAATCGGGTTCATCCTCCTCGAACTCGTCATCGGACTCCTCGTCCTCGAATTCGTCCTCATCGTCTTCGAACTCTTCATCGCCCTCTTCCTCTTCCTCATCGTCTTCGAGGGCGTTTGCGAGCTGATTGCGAAGCTTCTGACGCATTTCTTCCTCGTCATCGAGGGTGTCGTCTTCGCCGTCAAGAGCTTCTTCGTCCTCTTCGTCTTCGTCCTCATCGTCCTGGTGAGAGGATACGGTCGTGCTGTTCGTGAGCGACTGCCTCGTCACGAAGTCGAGCTTATCGGCAATCGATTCGCTGTCCTCCACGCGGAAGAAGTGATCCTCACCCGCGAAGTAGCGACCGAATGCCTCTGCCTCGTTCCCCACCGCGATGAAGTACAGCTCCACGCTGCGGGACAGATCGTGTTCATCGAGATAGTTCTTGAACTCATCGACAAGTGCCTTCCAAGCCTCTTCGGAGAGCGCCCATCCGTCCACGTCGGTCGGAACGCCGTCGGACAGCAGAATGATGTTGACGGCGCGGTTGTAGTTGCCGAGGTGTTTGTGGGTGAGGAAAGAGATAATCGTCTTGAAGAGTGCCTCGATGTTTGTGGACCCACCCGGAGTAAATGTCACTTCGCCGAGGTTGTAGTTGGGATCGTTGATGAGTTCGAACGTCTGGAAAAGCGGTTTGCAGTAGGTATTCAGCTCGATGAACTGATACTTGAGCAGAAACCTTGTGTTCTCCTTCATGAAGCGCAGAAGGCTCTTCTGCGTCATGCGGAAACCCTGGTTGAGCTGATCGATCTTGGGGATGTAGACCGCGTTCCCCTTCTCATCGATGACCCTGGTCTCCTCGGCCATGCTTCCCGAAAGATCGCCGCAGAACATGAGATACAGCGGTGTGCGCGTATCGTCCTTCACGGGGCGATTTCCCTTCACGTTTCCCCTAGGGGAGTTGCCAAACTTGAACATAGTTACATCCTCCTTAAATAAATTTGATTTTGTGGTTTTCTATCTCAACTTCACTGTCCATGAAGATGGGAATCTGTGCGCCATGGTCTACTCTGCGTTCCTTGCCGTCCACAAGCCGCAAGAGTGCCTGTTCATAGGTGAGGTTCTCGAGACCGTATCTGCCGTCGTAGCGCGTCTCTACGACCCTGAAAACCTCGTAGTGGCTTGTTGTCGCCCAAAGGTCGTCGCAGTAGATCGTCAGCCCGTTGAAAAGCGGGATCCGCTTTTCGCACTCCATGAAGATGGGCTTCACGATCTCCTTCCCGCAAATGCCGCAGACCTTCTCCGTCCCGTCGAGGAAGTATTCCTCGCCGCAGTTCTCGCAGACGAAACTGTCGTTATACAGCTGTTCGAGAATGTCCAGCCAATCATGAAGCGTCGTCCGCTTCGTGCCGTCGTAGAGACCATCAACGAATGTCGCGTTCATGGCTTTGCGGAAGTATGCCGGGTAGCGGCGCATCTTGTCGATGACCTGTTGCTGGTTGCGTCCGAACCCGTCCTTCGGGATGGGGCGATTGGAAGCATCGGTGGGGTGGAACATGTACACGGGATGCGTTCCGAAGAGGTAGGTGTCGATGTTCTCATTGCAGGGGAAGTTTCTGCGTTTGCCATCCAGCGGATGCGCCCCGAGAAGCGTCATGTAGATGAGTACGGCGACCGCATAGACATCGTTGTACTCATTGGGCTTTTCCTTGCCGATATGGGTGAGCGGAGGCATGAACCCCACCGTCCCTACGACAACGGACTTGTCTTTGGTATATACGATGGTATCCGTGTCGAGGATCTTCACCCGCAGGTTCGCGAGATCGATCTTGAGGTTATCGAACTTCACGTCATAGATGCCGAGGCTGGCGTCGTTGAGGACGATGAGCGCATCCACGATCTGCGCAAGCAACATGATCTTCTCATGCCAGGTTAGATTGACCATGCGCCCGTCCATCTCGATTCCGTTGAACAGCGCCGCTGCGCTGATGAACTCGGAGCCGATGTACTCCATGATATACCCGATCCGTCCGTCCACCTCGACCAGCTCAATGGGCATCACGAACGCCTCGCATGCCTGTCCGCGCTTGATGAGCTTTTCGATCTGGGCAAGAAGCTTCTTCTTGTTGCCCGTGTGGAAGAGCTTCAAAGCGAACTTCTCTTTGCGCTGATTGTGAACGCGATAGATGTCGCCCTGCCCCGTTCCGACGCTTATGACTTCATCGACCACATAGTCGTTGCCGTCCTTGCCCTTGAACTCCGTCCCTTTATAGAGAATCATATCCTTTCCTCCTTATGCAACCTTGATTCCCAAGCCTCTCGCCTCGGTGAGCAGCCTGTCGATAAGGCTCTCGTCGGCGATGTTTGCCCTGACACGCAGGAGCTGTGCATACAAGTAGCAATACGCGCGGTCCGTCTGATATCCGCGCTGTGCGGCGGACATCACCGCCTCAAGCTGCCCGTTTTCGATGAACTGCGGAAGCCGCAAGACGATGAGTCTGAGCCGCGCCTGCGTATCCCCCTTCTTGACCATCTTGTCGAGCTGCTTGCTGTTCGCCCTACCGACTTCGGGTCTCCACACGGGGGCGTATTCCGCATCGAGATCCTCCGCCTTCAGCTCCTCTGCTGTCATTTGGGTTTCGAGCTTGACATTCGGCTCAAAATCGGCAAGCGTGAGCGGTTCGGGGGGAAGCGTATCCGTAATGAATGTCTCGCTGAGCCTGCTGGTGTAGGAGACGGGTTCGGCGATGTCCTTTGCGAGCTGTGCCGCAAAGAGATCGGGGCGGGTAAAGCAACTGATGGGCGAAAGCGGAAGGAGCCGCCAGCCTGCGCGTTCGAGTACGGTCGTTTTCGTGACGATGGTATTCGGGGAAAGAGCCTTGCTCGAAAGGAGCATCCCCACCTCGTAGGACGTGCGCCCGTGATGCGTCAATCCGATGTCAACCATCATGTTGTCATTCCCCACTCTGCCGAAAGCATCGTAATCGGGGACGAGACCGCCAATGCGCTCCACGAGCGTTTGGTTGTACTTATCGGGCTGCTTCGCACGATCCGTGATGCCGCTACACTCGCCCGTCGCCGCATAGTGAAGGTACTCGTAGAGGCGATAGACACCCTTGTTGTCGCTGTCGCGAAGCTCCTTGTAGTTGAAAGAGATAGAGATGATAACCTTCTCGCGGGCTCTCGTGAAGAGAACGTTCAAACGGTTGAGACCGCCGTCCTTGCAGATCTCCGAGATTGCTTTGTTAATGGATCCGTCCTTGTTGCGGCGGGCATGACCGATGCAGATGCAGATCACGTCCGCTTCCTTCCCTTGAGCATTTTCGAGGGTGCGCACCCACAGCGTATCGTCCGACAGGGAGAGAACATCGGCAAGAGCGCTATCCTCCTCCACCCTCCTCTCGATCTCATCGTAGATGGCGTTCTGTTGCTGATCGTTGAATGTGACGATGCCGACAACCTTTTGGGGTGCTGCCGATTTGATTTGGATCACCTTCTCCACAATAGCTTCCGCTTCGGAGAGGTTTGCGCCCCGCGTCGAAAGCTTGGGATCGGTCACTTGGATCAACTCGTATCCAAGCGTTTCGGGGAGTGCCGCCCTACTCAAGTAAATATCGGGGGCGATGTTGAGAAGTCCGTCATAGCAACGGGCGTTCGAGACGGTGAGCAGATGCTCCGTCTTGGAGCGGTAGTGGTACTGCAGTTGGCATCCGGGGAGCTTCCCCTGTACGACATGGAGGATCGACTTATCCGTCTGCGAAAGATCGAACTCTTCACCGCTTGCCACCTCATAGATATCGCTCTTAGCCCAATGGCTGGTGATGTCGAGCTGAAGCGGATCGCCGAAGACCACGAGCTGCCGATTGTCGATCAGGAAAGGCAGAACGTTCGTAAACGGCATCTGCGAGCTTTCATCGATGATGAGTGCCTGGAAGCAATTGAGCTTGTCGTAGTTCACGAGGACGCCTGGCGTACTGACGATGATGGGACAGAGCTTGACGATCTCGCTCCCATAGGTGTTGAAGAAGTCCTGCAAGCTGATGCGAGAGGTGGAGAGACGGTCCAAAAGTTCTACAAACTTGCTCCCTTTCGCCGCTTCGGAAATGCGCCTTCCAAGCTCCTGCTGGATGTATGCAGCACTCACGTTCTGCATCGCCGCAGCCGCCTCGAGGAGTTTCTTGTAGAGCATTTTGAGCTTCTTGTTGCCGTAGCCTTTCAGCTCCAAAGAGGTGATGTAAGCATCGGCGACATAGCGGGAAATCTGTGCCTTAACGGTCGCTCCGATGTCGGCTTTTGCGACCGCCTTTTCCCTGATGAGTTCAAGGATGGAGATGCCCAAAGCATTGAGTTCGGAAACGATGTCCGAAAGCATTTCGTCCTGTTCCTCATCCCCCGAAGTCCCGCTCGCGAGATAGGTGCGCCAATCGTCCTCGGACATGGTATCCACATACTGGCTCTGGAATTCGCCGAGTTTCTGCATGATGCGGCGGTAGTTCTTGAAGCTGAGGTTGAAGAAACGACCGCAGTCGAGGTCTTCGGCTCCCAGCCCCTCGCCGATGATGTGATAGAGGTTCGTCCCGAGTTCGGGGATGAGGTCGTAAACGCGGTTGAGCTTATTAAACTCCTCGACCGCCTCGTGGTACTTGGAAATAATCGCCCTTGCTTCCTCCGCATCCACATAGACCTTCGTGTGAGCGAGGAGTCGTTTGATCTGGGAGACGATCTCCTTCACGCTCGTGCGCTCATTCAGAACAAGGCAATAGAGGTCAAGCCCACAGCGGCCGCCGTAGCTTACGAATACCTCGTTCGCCGCCGCCTTCTCGCTCATCACGCAAACGCACTTGCCGCGGATGAGGAGGTTTGCAACCACATTGACGACCGTCTGGCTCTTGCCCGTGCCGGGGCCTGCATGGACGTTGAGGCTCTCCCCTGCCACCACGCGACTGACCACCTCGCGTTGGCTATCGTCTGCCGGGAGAGGATAGAGTGCGGATCCCGTCCCCAAGTTGTGCTTCGAGACATAGTCCGCAGTCTGCGCGAACACGGATGTGAGTTCGTTTCGGACGATCTTGTCCATGTTGCGCTCGGCTGCCTGGCACATGATCTCATTCGAGCTGTCGAGGATGCAGACATGCATATCGTTGTCGTAGATACGCGCATCGGGAAGCTCGGCGATGTTTTGGCGGATCCGTTCCAGGCACTCTTTGAACTCCGAAAATTCGATTTCCGTTCTGCCGCATCCTTCGTAAAGGTCAATGTACTTCTGCGTCTTCAGCATGCGGGCAAGAATGGGGTTGAAGATGAGCTTGGATCCGATCACGTTGAACCTCGGGCAAGCCTTGCTGTTCAAGTCCTCTTTGATGGGAAGCAAGAACAGAGGCGACGTGACGCGAATGCGGTTGCCCTGCTGGTCGATCTCCTCCGTCTCCCAGCTGATTGCGCCGAACGTGAGATAGAGGATGTTGATTGCCTTATCTTTGCGGGCTTCTGCGCTGCGGCGGCTGAGAACCTTCCACAGCGTTTCCACGTCACCATCCTTCTTCTCGGCGACGGCAAAGAACTGATGCCCGTTGAGCCCGTGGGTTTGGACATATTCAAACTCATCGATGTTCACGAGAATTCCGTCATCGGTGAAGAAAGAGATCGTGTCCCCGTCCCACGAGATGTTCTTACTGCTCATGAAGACGCTGCTCGGCGCAACGATGTCGCCTTGCATCTTGACGATCTTCTGAACGCTGGGCGGAATGATCACCTCAAAGGGCTTACGGCTGCCCGCCGCAAGCATCTCGCAGACGCTCGCCGCAGACCACCCGCGCAGGAGAATCGAACGGGTGCTGATCCGAACAAAATCGGTTGCCCGTTGCAATGCCCTTGTCTTTTGGATGTGTTCGTGAACGAACGCGGTGTTTTGCTCGTATTTTGCGAGCTGTTCCTGACTCATCATGAAGCGTTCCTCCTCTGGTTAAAACAGCGGGATGATAAAACTGATTGCCATGGGTGCGATTGCTGCGAGCGATGCGACGATCTTCAGAGGCATCTTCGTCTTGACGAGTGACGCGACCAATACCGCCGCAAGCGCATAACCAACATAGACGAACCGCAGGATCGTTTCGGGGATCACCACGCCGAGGGAAAGCAAGACCGAACGGAAAATCACGCTCGCCGTGAGGAAGAGCCCCAAGACGATGATTTGGATCACAAACACCGTCCCGATTTTGGAGCAGCCCGTCTTCGCGGGTTCTCCCTCTCCCCTCTCCTCGGTAATGGCCGAGACCTTTGCGTTCGTGTCACGAACGAGTGCCATCATTTCGCTTGCGCTGACCTTGGGTTGTTCCATTGTTTTTCTCCTTTTATCGTATTTTTGCCTTGCGGCTCGACTTCGTATTTTAGGCGATGCGGTCGAGATACCAATCGAGGTTGTATCTCTTGAGTTCTTCCCTGCGCTCTTCGTAGTCCGAAAGCACACGCCTGACCTCCAGCCAAAAGTTTCTTCCATGATTCATCTCGCGGGTGTGCGCAAGTTCATGCACCACCACATACTCGACAAGCGGTTCGGGAAGAAACGCCAGGCTTACATTGAACCCGATGCGCTTGTGGCTGTCACAGTCGCCCCATGCCGTTCTCCTCTCATTGATGTGGATGCTGGAATAGCTGAACCCGTAGAGGTCGGCGTAAGCGTCCGTCATGGCTTTGAGTTCACGATACGACAAGCGTCTGATGTCGCCGTTCAGTTCCCCAAAGCGCGTTGCGCCGAGCGGGACGAGAATTTTGTTATCGCTCATCCTCGCCCACCGCACGTCTTCTCTGCGTTCGACGGTGTAGGGCTTGCCGAACAGTTTGACGACGTCGCCGTTGGCAAGTAACGGGATCGTATCCTCGGTGTTCCGCCTATCCTGATACAAACGGATCCGATTGAGGATGAACCGCTTGTGCTGGACGAGGAATGCGATAATCTCCTCCATGGAGGTTTTGGAATCCGTTTTGATCAAAACCTCGTGTGCGGTATAGACCTCAACGGAAATTCCCTGTTGCCACAGCGACCGATCAATGGTGAGGTCGATGTCTCGACCTTGGGATTCCAGCGCGGTAAAGCCCGGCATCCCTTCAAATATTCCCTTTAAGGTCTCTTGAGCCATTTGCGCCTCTCCTCTTTTTTGTGGCATCATCTTACATCGTTCGACACAACCGTGTCAAGATTACTGCCGCGCCGCAAATTCCAATGAAAAACGAAGAACCCCCAATGGAATTGCAATCCCATTGGGGGTTTGGATTATGCCACCTCTTGCTCGCGCATCATCTCGATTTCATTGATGACACCCGTGATGAAATACTGGCTCATACAGATTTGACTGTCCCTTGCGCTTGCTCCGTCCGTGGATCCAATGCTCGCGGCGATATCCCTTTTTATTAAGGTGTAGATCGTGCGATCCTTCTTATCCAGGAGAGATTCATCGCCATCGAACAGCGAAGGTATCCCTTTCAGTATCTCCTTCATTTTTGTCGACTCGAAGTCCAGCTTCTTCAGTTTGCTGCTCCTGCTCAATGCCGTGGTGCTGTTGTACAGGTACTTCCGATACAACTCGATGGAAAACAACATATCTCTTACCTCCGCTTTCGTTTTTGTTGATTTAAGGATACCACACTTCCCCCTAAAGTTCAAAAACAATTGAGCCTTCCTAATTGCAGTAAACAAGGGATGTGATTACAATGCAATGGTGATTCTGTTGGAAAATTTTACAATGAAAAAATACAATCGGTCTGCATATTGATTGTAAGTTGATTCCCTCTCGTATCCTTGCATTTTTCGACAGTATTTGCTATAATATAGGTAAAATACGAGTTGGAGGATACCGCAATGAAAAAAGCCACCGAAGAAATCAGCGCAGAAGAAAGGACACAAAGGGAAATCTTCTTCCTCAATCTTAAGTTTTTCAGAGAAAATCTTAAGATGACTATCGCTCAGTTTTGCGATGCTGACAACGGGATAGGCATTAGCGTATCTCATTATGAAAACTTTGCCAAGCTTCGCACCCCCGTGAACCCCTCCAAGTTCAAGAAGTTGGATTTGGTTGTCGATGCATTAAACGAACTCATTCGTCGAGATGGAGCATTGAGCGCACGTTTCCCCCATCCAATCATGCCGACAGAAATCATCACCGTGAAATTTTACGAAAACCAATACGGCTCCCCCGATGATCCTAATGGAACGGCATTCTATTCCTACAAGTTTCTGGGTAACTATATTACCTATTATACCTCTACCAATACGAACGGCGAAAAACAGACGCAGTATGGCGTTATAAGATTGGCCGCAACGCCTTCTATTTACGACTTCAAAGTAGAGGGGCTTTTCTCCATAAAAACCTATGAAGAGGCCCTGGCTGTTTTTGAGCAAGTAAACGCATCGGATTTACTTGAACTGAAAATGCTCAACCTCAAAAAATATGCCTACTATGCCGGGGAGGCGCACATCACATTCACTATGCTTTGGATAAATATGACAAACAGTTCCAAGTCCGAATGTGTGTCCATGTCTTTTGATTTGGTCTCCCAAATTCTCACCAAAAATCCCGATAAAAAATTTTACGGTGCGCGTGGAATTGCGCTTTCTCAAAGTAGTGGTCAAGGCACACAAACTGTCACCTTCCCCATCGTCTTAACCAAAAAAGAACTTGCATGTAGCAACGATGAGTTGAAAAAATATCTTCACTTTGCCTACACCAAGATTGACGAGGATAGTCTTCTCGGAATATCCGAACAGGTTATCGCTCTTTCGGATTCTTTGGGGGTGACTCCTGAGCTGAAGGCTATACGGACAAGCACAGTAGAGCAATACCTTAAGCATGCTATTGCCACATTCTTGGACAGCCACGTGTACAACTCTCACTACTACCGCCCCGATGAACTCGATCAGTTCTACAAAGAGGTTATTGCCCCTATCCGCAATAAGAATTTCGATCCCACCGAAGAGTAAAGGAGGCCGATATGATTTCTCTCCACGTCTTATACAAAGATTATGTGAACACCTCCACACAGACGCTGAAGGATAAAATCCGTTCCGAGTTAAGCCTTCAAATTGGCGCAGGCTTCGACAGTTGTTGCCAGCGTCTTGAACGTTGCTTTGAACAAACTGAAAAATTTACAAATACTCAGCAGAAAAATGGGCAGCCCAACGGTAATGGGATTTTTACCCGCAAATCCGGGGAGCCATACATCAATCACACCCTTCGGGTTGCCCTCATTCTTATCCGAGAAAGAATTACCGATTTCGATGTTATTCTCGCAGCGATCATGCACGACCTCTTTGAAGACACCTCCTACACTTATGAGATGGCGGAACGAGAGTTTGGCGGGGTTGTCGCCGACCTAATTAATTGCGTCACGAATGTTACAGAATCGCAGAGGAAGATGGAATTAACCGAAGCGGAAGCAGATAACATCGACTATGCGAATATCATAAAACGTTGTAGCGGAAGAAGAATCGCGTTCTACATCAAATTCGCGGACAGACTGGATAACCTCATGACTATCTCGTCAATGCCACGAGATAAGCAGTTGAAAAAGGTTTCCGACACAAAAAAATACCTCTTGCCCTTAATGGAAATGCTTGGCGCAAGAAGGTTCAAATCATATATTGAGAATGCTATCTTCAAAATCGAATCCGCTCTTGAGGGAGATGGTGTTAACGACTATGAGTTCATTAGCCGAGCGGTTGAGTATTCCTATGCTTTTCAGTCTACCGCAAAAACCGTAGAGGCTCTTAGGCACTATTTCTGCATCACGCAGCGGATTGCCAATGGTTGCAGAATCGTCTACCCTACCATATATGAAATCAGCCAACAGCTCAAAGAGCAAGGGTTTTCCGCTCAACAATTCAAACAAAACCGCTTCCGCTACAATGTTTACCTTTTAGTTGATGAGGGCGTAGCAAAACCGAGCATAGCATCCATCTGTTCTGCGATTCTTGCGATAGCAAACGAACAGGAATTGCTTGCCGTTGAGGGCATTACTGGAGATGGTGTGGAGCTGGTTGATGATATTCAAAATCATTACCTGTTGAAAGCCATTTCGCCCGTAGAATATAATATTATGCAATTCGGCAGCACGGAGAGTCAGCTCCCCATCGTTGAATCTTATACCATTGAGGATGAACTGACCCCCGACAAGATTCTTGTTTATCATCTCCCTGATAGCGAACCCAAACACCTTCCTCGCGGATCGACGGTTACGGATTTTGCCTTTTCGCTTGGCGATGAAGTCGGTCTGTTCCTTGCGGCGGCTCGCGTTAATGGGGAGCCAGCTGACTTTGCAACAGAATTGCACGACAAGGATAAAATTGAGGTTTTCACCACCGATATCCGAAACCTTTATACCATCAAGGTGTCGTGGCTTCTGCATTGCAAAACGGCTCGTGCAAAGCATTCGCTTTGCACGCATCTGCAAGGACAAATCGACCGTCTAATCGAACGAATTAACAAATACGAAAAATAAAATGCACCATCGGCAATTCTTTGGCTTTATGCAAATCCGCACATTTACATACGCTTGTTTGTGATTAAAATAATTCCTGCCAAGAGCGGCGACCTGATTGTAATCAACTCCAAGGTCGCCGCTTCTAATGATTCAATCGTTCTTTTGCTTCACAAATTTCGCCATCAAATTTCTCAGAGTTGATTAAAATACGACTATCGCATACATGCCCGATATCCAAACCAGCTTGTGCGAGAAAAATACACGGGTATACCTTCAAATCAGGCGTGATTACCACTTGATTCGATTTAGCGGGACAGAAAAAACGCCTACTGTGTCCAGGGCCGAAAGATCCGCATCGCCGAATCAAAAATTTATCTTTTGGGAACAATTCACGCGCATGATCAACATCCGATAAAAATAATTCAATCTGCGAATCGGACAAAATACTATTAGACAAGGCCTTTCGCGCTCTTCCTGCTTGCAACAAGTTTGTGAATTTTATTCCATCGGCCCCCCATGATTGTGCACTTTGGCACATTTCCAAAACATGTGTGAAATTTTCGCGACTAACCGTCGTGCGTATATCCGTTTTTAGGCCCGCTGCTTTTGCAATAGAGACAGCCTTCTTCACAATTTCCTTACTTGTAGTTGAAATTTTTTCATGAGTATAAAAATGATAAGATATGCCAATGTAACGAATGCCTATTTGAGTTAACGAAAATGCGACATCAGGATTTCTCACAATCTCCAAACCATTTGTTATAATAAAGTCTTGGTGAATCCCTTGCATCACATCAAAATACTCTGGGTGAAGTAACAGCTCTGTCCCATTCAACGTCACAATATAATGTTTGCTCCATTCTTGGCACAATGTATTTAATTCATCTGCTCCAAAATTCCCCGAATAACCAATATAGCAATGCTTGCATTGTGCATTGCAATCTGAACACGCAAGGATAATTACTCTTTCTCCTGTAAATTCTTCCATTCTCTTATCAAATATATAAACTACTTATCCCATCCCTGTGACCTAAAAAATCGCGTAAAATACTCTTCTTCAATTCGAGGCCAACTAAATTGGCTATCTTTAAGCATTTTTGATGTCAATTCATTTGTTATCATATTATTGTGCTCAATTAACAATTTTCCTTCCCTTATGCAGCACATTTGAATAAGTTGTTTTAATGAATCATATCCAGTTAGATTCTTAAATGCCTCCATGAATTCAGTCATTGAAACGATGTTTAGCGAACAACCTACCATTTCAAATGCATGAATTATTGTTCTAATGCTTACGGAATTTTCATTCATAATATGAAAAGTTCCATTCCGAAATTTTTGTCGTGTTAATTTAATGATCGCTTTTGCGCAATATTCAATTGGGGAAATTTCGATACACATATCTATGATTTCCTCTGGGATTTTTTTCATGACCCAAAAAAGCTTAAGTATTGAATAAAATTCATTTTCATCACAGTTTGGTTGAAAAACTGAATCCCCCTCTCTCCACGCTAATCTTCCGATACGCAAAATTCTATACTTGAGAAAATCGCTATTACGTTTAATTATCTCATACTCGCCTTGAAATTTTGACTCGATATATTGATTGTTAAATACCTCATCTTGACCAACATAAAAGGCATGTTCATCTACCACATCAAGGGACTCTGAACCAAGTACACTTAATGTACTTATATGATTCAAAACGATATTGCGACGCTCTGAGAAATCGACTAAATTCCGTACAGAAAGAATATTGCTCCTACGAAATGCGTCTGCATCCCCAAAATACTTGACCAATGCAGCACAATTAATAATTGCTTCTACTGAGTCTAATCGTTCGTAGTCATCATCGGATAACCCAAAATTTTCACGATACAAATCCCCATGTAGCACCAAGACGCGCGATTCATCAAATAGACTACTGAACTTATAAGCAGCGAATTTCTCCTTAATAGAAGCTCGATGACTAAGGCAAATAATTCTACACTTTGTTGACTGTAAGAGTTCCGCAAGGATATGCGCGCCTAAAAATCCAGACGCCCCCGTAAGGAGTACGGTATTATACTCATTATTATCCACACATCCCTCAAAGGATCTCTTCGGGAAAAGACTGTAATCTACTCCTGCCTCTGCGCCATGAGACTCAATTTTACTAGCTAAGGATTCTATTGTTTCCGTACTTTGAAAACTTCTATAAATACTTTCAGGAAAATGATATCCTTCATCCTCCATTTCCATAATAAGCTCCATCATCCCCAGCGAATCAAATCCCATATCCCGCAAAATCTGCGTGACTCCAAAACCTAAAGTCGGCTTAATTCTCGTACAAATACGGAACAAGTCTCGTTCACATTTCGTTCTCGGGGCAATAATCTCGTCCGACATCTCAATTTGGGGCAAGGGAAGAGATCTTCGATCAATTTTGCTCGATAAAGTCAAGGGAATTTCCTTAAGATATACATAATAACTAGGTTTGTAGGTTTCCGGGAGTTCGGACATTGCGGCTTGTAATGCGTTCCTATCGACCGTCACGTCGGAAGTAAAATAAAGTACCAGTCTATGCCCAATCTCAGGAATTTCTTTCACCGCAACCGCGCAATCTTTAATCAATCCTGATTTTTTAGCCACAGCTTCAATTTCTGCCAGCTCAATTCTTACGCCATTAATTTTTACCTGTGAATCCGCCCTTGCCCCATAAATAATATAGTTTGACTCATCGATATAAGCCGTATCACCACTATTATAGACTTCGTCCTCTATGCCTTCAACTTTAACAAATTTTTCACGCTGAGCCTGTTTATCAAAACAATAGCAACCGAGTCCATCTCCGCCAATATATAAAATCCCTGTTTCATATCTTGGCATAAACTTTTGGAAACGGTTTAAAATATAGCACTGGGTGTTTTGTTGAGGCCATCCTATTCCTTTTTGCCCCTCTGAAATGTTAGCCGCAGTAGACCAAACAGTGGTCTCCGTTGGACCATATAAATTTATCAAAACCACTTTGGGGGCATAACGGCTAATTTTAGTAATCATATCTGTCCCAAAGGGTTCTCCGCCGCATGCAATTATCCTAAAGCGTTTTATTACTTCTGGATAATAATTAAGAACGGAAAGATTCAACCGTGTGGGAGTCGTTTGAATAATATTCACAGATGCACTTTTGATTGCCTGGACAAAAAGATTCGAATTTTCAAGTTCCTCGGATGATGCCATTACTATCTTGAATCCTGCAGAAATTGATAGTAACATATCCCCGACGAAAGCATCGAACCCAATTTTATTTGCAGCAACAATACACGGGTCATCAATCCCCTGTGCTTGTTTAACAAGAATATTATTTGAAATAAAATTTGCAATATTGCAATTTTTAATAAGGACTCCTTTGGGATTACCCGTAGTACCTGAAGTATAAATCATATAACACGCATCTTCTTTCCTAAGCGGAATTCTTTTAAAGTCTAGTGTGATATTATAGTCCTGAGCGCGTTCAATGTTTATAACTTCATCTCCACATGACTCTTGGAGACTCTCCGCCCTATGACCATCCACTAAAATGATTCTGGGATGTGCGTCATGAATTATCTTTTTAAGCCGTTCAACTGGAGTCGAGATGTCAACAGGAATGTAAAATCCCCCGCATTTCATAACTGCAAGAATGCTCGACATTATCTTCTCACTTCTATCCATATATAGAACAACACCAGCTCCATGACACATCCCGTGAGCGCAAAGGAGATTCGCAATTTGATTTGCCTGCTCTTCTATATCCCGATAGGTAAACCCATGATTTCGATAAATGATACATTCTTTAAGTGGAGTTGATACCAAAAAGTAGTAAAAGTCCTCTAATACAAGTCTATTCTCATTATAGTCACAATGCGTGAAATCATAGTTATGCCTAAGCGAGATAACTTCCGCTTTTTTTAAAATGGAATAATCGCACAATTTGCAATCACCATGCTCAACTGTATATTTTAATACGCGACTAAAAAATTTTTCAAAATTACTAGCCTGATAGTATGAAAAGTCCTTTACAAACTGAACTGTTATTTCTCTTGATACTCTACACATGAAGATTGAAAATCCGCTGAAATCAACATCCGCATCCTCGTCCAAGAATAAAACAGAGATGGAGCTCGAATTTAATTCTGTCAACTGAAAGCATGAAGGTTTTGCCATACTTGCCATTTCGAAAAATGACATTTCATAGTTTATATTTATATTATATCTTAAATATTGGCCATGGGAGCAGTAAACAAAAGTAATATCAGCAGGATCAATATCGACGCGAGTATGAAGCAAATATGTATACATCGCGACACAAATTGTACTCACATTCCACTTAAATTCACAATCAAGAGTAATCATTCTGCACTTCCTCTCCATATACTGCAAATCTCATTTATTTTATCAATCAGCTCCAACTCGATTGACTTATATTCCTTTTCTATTGAATAACTTGTATAAATTGCTTCCGCCCGTTCTATCGTATCAGCCAAAAACAATATAGCCAGTTGACATTGTATACTATCAGCGTCATGTTCTCCCTCGTCCAAAATGGCTTCCGAAATTCTTTCTTTATTGGCTGAAAGAAATATACATGAATCGGGGATGCTTTTGCTCATTTTAGAATAACCATTCAGCCCTTTTACAACCTCGGTGAAAAGTCCACAAATTTCACCTTGGAGATGCATCTCTAATGATTTTTTTGATGCTAAAATCGCATATTTACTTTCATCAAGTCCACTACATACAACTGTTCTTTCATAATCACCTAACATAATGGGCGAAATGAAATCTGACAGCATTAATGCGTATGAAAGCTTTGCCGCATAATCCATAGAGAAAGCCAAGCTCGCTCCTGAATAATAATCCAACATATCTTCTTTCACATAGCAAAAATCGTCTTCATTAATATACGATGAAATAAAAAACGTATTTCTCGCAACAGTTAAATCTTCCGATTGGGTTCTTATAATACCCCTTTTTACATCGTAACCGATGTTTAACAAAAAATTCCTATATTGTTTTACTAGCTTCGCGCACATACGATTCTCATGACGCGCGAGTAATGCATCAATATCTCCTAATACCACCTGCGTATTATACCCCATTTTTTGTAATCTCACCATATTTATGAGTTCAAAAATCGTGAGTAGATGTGGCGTGTTGTTTAAAGCAACCCCAGCTGTAAATATAGTTTTGCATGAATTAAATCGCATTGGCAAATTATAGCAATACCGATAAAATGGGCTAAAGCCACCCGTGACCGACCTTATTCCATTCTTTTGACAAAAATCTTCTATATATTGTCGATCAAAAATCATAGCCGCTTTTCTTTACTCCTTATATCCACCAATCCATTTCTTCGTCATGCCCGTACAGCGCATCTTCAATTTCTTTTTCGATTAACCACTCCTCGCCTCGTTTGAGCGCATCCTACTTCCTCAAGATACTTTCTAAAAAAATTTCTTTTAAGTCATTGTCGGTGAAGAGGACTGGATCATTATAAAAAAGCTCTCCCGCTGAATCTCTCGCATTAACAACAAGTGCTCCAATTTCCTCTATTTTATATAGTTGCTCCTCTAACCGAGAAGATATATCCAACTTATTGAAAATCACCTCGAGGATTTCTACCAACTTTAGATCAATATTTAATCCTATCTGTTTAGATAAAATCCTAGATAAAGCAACTATCTTTTGCAAAGCCTCACCTTCCGCCATCTTTTGAAGTTTGCCATAATAACTTCTCGCCAAATATGCAATGCTTAAACCATGTTCCACCCAATTGTTCCATCCGCTTATCGCATGTCCAAGGGAATGGATCGAAAGACATCCACCATACATATCCGATAGTCCAGAATAAATACTTGCCAATGCCATCTTTGATTTATAGTGGATTGTATCATAATTATATTCGAAATCCATGAGCTGAGAGCAACAAAGATTAATACATTCACATGCAAATATATCACTTATTGTATTGCCGCCACGAGAGAGATAGCCTTCTATTGCATGGAAAAGACAATCAACATATTGATATGCTGCCTTTATCTTAGGTAAGCCGACCATAATCTCCGGGACTATCCATAAGCACTTTGGATAAATCCCATCAGTAATCAAAGCCATTTTTTTCTTTTCATTAGTAATGACTGCGCAATTATTTATTTCAGATCCTGTGCCCGCTGTAGAGTTGATGACCAAAAGTGGAATACATGCTTCTTCCAGCTCATCAGCCTTCTTTAACTGAATGGTTGACCATAAATCGCGCCCTGAAACTAACATATATGAAATCGCTTTAGCGCTGTCAATTACACTACTCCCCCCTATTGCGATCAATAAATCGTATCTTTCTCCCTTTGCCCTAGCGCAGATAGCTTCAACCTCTAATAATGTCGGGTTTTCAGTAATTTCGGAAGAAATAGTTAATAGTGTATTTTGAGAAGCCGCATCACGCAATAAAGAAGCAATTATGGGATCGTGCAATCGGCGACCGCTTTTGCTTGTTATAATCAACACTCGCTTGTGTACTATAAATTCGAGGACTTCCGTATAATGTTCTTTCCCAAAATAAATAGTTGTTGGAAACTTAAATATCATATTCGTCCATTGCCCTAATAATAAAGGAGAGAGCAGGATATCTCGCACTATAACCTTCAGCTAAATATCCTGCCCCTAAATATTTCTTTGTTTAGAGGACTCTTGCTCTCTTAACCTTAAAGAAATTCTTTTTCCCTATTTTCACTTCTAAAAAGTCTTTAGATGGAATAAGTACCAACACCTTATCATCCCCGCATTTCTCGCCATTGATAGTAACGGCACTTTGCGAAATGAGCCTACGAATTTCACTTTTTGACTTTGATGTTAAACATTTAGATATCAAATCAATTAATGAACATTCGTCACAATCCATCAAAACCACTGGAGCATCCGCTGGAAACGATCTGTTCCTAAAAGTTTCCACAAATTTTTCATAGGCCGAATCTGCCTCCTCCCCATAAAAAATTCTTGTGACTTCCCTGGCTGCAAACAATTTCGCCTCCATGGGCTTATTTGTAATATCTAAAGTTTTTATTTCCTCTAATGTGACTCTAGTATCATTTATCAATATCACTTCTATCATTTCATCAGGAAGCGCCATTATCTGTCCAAACATTGTGCTGGCATCCGTTCCCAAGAAAACACCAGTATTATTTGATTTTGACATTAGTTCCCCAGTTATAGGGTTTTCCATTAATCCTACTGCTACAACGTACTTGTCCTTCCCTCTATATCGTCTTACCAAATCTCGACCTGTCAACGCATTAAAAATTTGATCCGTCCCACACAATTCGACGTCGACATCAAGCGCGACACTATCATATCCTTGAAACATGGGATACAAAAATTCATTAAGGAAAATGGGACGGTTTTCAGCAAGACGCTTTTGAAACATATCACGTTCTATCATGCGTTGCACTGACGCATTTGAAAATAGCCCCATTAAATCGGCAGGGGAAAATTTATCATGCCATGTGCTATTAAATACTACCTCCGCTGGATTTATTGGATCATCAAAATTAATAATTCGCTTGATCTGATTTACCCAGTTTTGAGCATTCACCCTTGCCTGTTCTCTAGTCAAAGTAGTACGCGCAGAAGTCCTATCGGAGGGATCGCCAATGCATGCAGTAAAATCGCCGAATAAAACATAAACCTTATGTCCCAACTGACGAAATTCTTCCAATAACATAAAATTTTTCGCATGGCTTAGATGAAGGGCATTTCCCGTTGGATCCGCACCAATATAAAACTTCAGTTGCTTACCACTAATTAGAGCACGAACAAATTCTTCCCGAGAAGGCAAAATCTGTTTCACTATCCCTCTATCCAATATTGAATTTATCCTACTAATATCTGTAATCATAAGACTCTCCATTGGTGGGCAGAGGTGGATTCGAACCACCGAAGTCGGGGACGTCAGATTTACAGTCTGATCCATTTGGCCACTCTGGAATCTGCCCATAAGATAATTTAATTATACCATACGATTAGCCTACTGTCAAGCGAATAGGCAGACGCCAACAGATTCTTTTCGCTTTTTTGTGCTATCTTCAAGTCCTGCTCAATAGAAGATTTGCTCCAAGTTTAAGGAAGTGTTTCGTGTGCCGATGCACTCTCCTTTTAGAGCAAAAAAAAGACCGCAGAGTATTCTCTACGATCTTTTTTGGGTAGGAATGCCGAATTTTCCCCGAAAAAGGGAATGTCCTTGGCTAAAAATCGCGAGACTTTTAGTCAAGGACACTTGGAGCTACTGGCCGGACTTGAACCGGCGACCTATTGATTACGAATCAATCGCTCTACCGACTGAGCCACAGTAGC
>CANRJR010000023.1 GCA_947631005.1 uncultured Clostridia bacterium
TTTCCCTCACGAAATTTTGTTTTGGCGAAGCACAAAACAAAATTTGTGAACTAAATTCACTTGCGCGAGGAAAACCACGCTTTTCCGCTGCGCGACACAATTTGCCGCACACTTGCGGCTTATTGTCTTACAAAGCGAACGAGACGACCAACTTAATTAAAGAAATAGCATATTTCCCTCACGAAATTTTGTTTTCGCCACGCGCGGCGCGAAGCGCAACGCGCACGGCGAAAAGAAAATTTGTGAACACTCTCTTAAAAGTAAAATATTTCTTCAAACGTTTTCCCGAGGGCGACGCAGAGCACGAGCGCAAGTTTGGCGGTGGGGCAGTATTGTCCCGTCTCGATCGAGCTGATGGTGTTGCGCGAAACGCCGACGCGCGCGGCGAGCTCGCCCTGTGAGAATCCCTTTTCGGCGCGGATCTCTTTCAGGCGGTTGTGTAATACGAGTTTCCCGTCCATTACAGTGCCACTCCGCACAGTTTGAGGATCCAGAGAACCCACATGATCGCCGTACCTACCGCAATGAGGACGGCGCAGACGGTAAAGAACATCTTTGTTTTCTTGTTTTGGTTGACACACGCCTGTACGATATTCTGCGCCGCGCATCCTGTAAACAGGATACAATACAGCTCGGGCGGGACGTCTCTGTACACGATGAGGGAAACTATCATGATGACGGCGCATGCAAACTCCACAGCCATGAACCCCGCGTAGTTGCCGAGTTGCATCCGACCGCGCTGCCGCTCGTCGCCGAATTTTTCGTTCTCTTTCTTCGCCCGCTCCAAAATTTCCGCAGACGAGAGCGTCTCTTCGTCTGTTTGAAGCCCCTCTTTCGGTTCGTCTTGCATATTTCCTCCGATTTTGCCAAGTTTACTTGTCATGAGGATTGTATCACTGCCAAGCGTCCTTGTCAAGCGTTTTTCGAAAAATTTTTTCGGAGACGCTTGACAAACGCGACGGCTTTGCGTATGATAATATCGCAGTCAAGGCTTGCCATAACGTCGGGAAATTGGATCCCGGGGTTCACCGACAAGGCTTGGCTTTTTTCTTTATCGACATACAAAATATTCGTGAGTTTTTTTTATAATTATTTTGGGAGGTAAATATGGATTTGGAAAAACTAAAAGAAGCAAAAAAGAAGGCCCACCTTACGATAGCAGAGATCGCCGAACGTGCGAATCTTCCAAAAGGAACTGTGCAAAATATTTTTTGCGGGTATGTCCCTAATCCTCGTTCTGATACGCTTGAAGCAATCGAGCGAGCTCTTGGCTTACGGGTTACGGACGAGGAGCGGGCAGCAGGTGTAACAGATCGAATCCGCGTTTGGATTACGCCCGAAGAGGACGAACTTCTCATGCTTTTCCGCGAAATGGGCGAGAAAAACCGCAATGCGGCACGGCAAACACTGATCCAACTTGCACGCGAGCTCGTAAAATAAACCTCCTTGCACAAACGGAAAGTTTGTGCAAGGAGGTATTGAAAATGTTGGACAATGAACTCGTTGTAAAGCTCATAACGCTTGCAACAGCCGCTAATGCGGCAGAACGGGAACGGCTCTTGAATGAACTGACGGTCAAAGAGGATCGAGAAGATGTGTGGGTCAAGTTCTTAAAATTCACCAAAAAGGAGATTTTAAGAATGCCACAAGAATTTGGAAACCTTTTTAGCATTAACGATTTGCGAACGCACATTCGCAAGCGCATTCGCGGCGGTTGCGTGGATTATGAAGCACGTTGCCGTATGAAAGGCGTAGATATTAGTGTATCAGGTAAAACCGTCGAAGAAGCAAAAAACCGCTTTATTCGAAAGCTGTTTGATCTTCGGGAAGAGCAGGAACGCCAAAAAGCAAGGCTCTATGAGGACTTTTGTCTCGAATACTTTGAGAAGTTCAGAAAGCGTAAGGTCACAGAAAAGACCTACAAAAATGACCTGTGTCGCTCCAACCGATATATTTTCCCTGCGATCGGGGATAAACGATTGGATAGAATTACGCCGACAGACTGTCAAAGCATTCTCGATATGCTTTCCGAGCGGGGCATGGGAAAATCGGCAGACGAAGTTTATAGTCTCATGAACCAAGTTTTTAAGGGCGCGATCGCGCACGGGCTGATCGAGCGCAACCCGCTCGCAGTCGTAGTACATCTACAACACGAGCGCGAACACGGAGTGGCTCTCACAAAAAAAGAAGAAGCACAGCTTGTTTCCTGCACTTCTCCGTTTCGGTTGTATTTTTTGATCGCGCTCTATACGGGTCTGCGTCCCTGCGAATATAACACTTTGCGGCGTGAAGGCGATATGTTGATCGCACAAAACAAAAAACGCAAGAACGGCAAAATCGCCTATAAGCGCATTCCAATCTGTCCGATGTTAGCCCCTCACCTCAAAGATCTGACGGAGTTTTCGTTCCCCTCGGAAAAAACTTTGTTCAACCACCTGCATAAACTCTTTGATCATCGTCTGTATGATTTGAGAACAACATTTCATACGCGTTGCGTTGAATGTCATATAGACGAGAATGCGCGGAAATTGATGATGGGACATTCGCTTGGCGTACTCGGCAACACCTATACGGACGTTTCCGATAGTTTTCTCAAAGAGGAAATGAAAAAGTTTATCTATCCCCTGCCAAAAGGGGAAGAAACGGGAAACGGATAAGGCTTGCCCCCAATTTTGCCCCCAAAATTTGATTTTTGCGTACCGAATTTGCCTCTTGAACTTAAAAATATGCGCATGTTTTCGTGTAATCCACGAAAACATGCGCATAAATGGAGCGGGAAACGGGAGTCGAACCCGCCAGAATCAGCTTGGGAAGCTGACGCCATACCGCTAGGCGATTCCCGCACTGTCTCTTATTATATTCAAATCGGACCGCGCTGTCAAGCGCAAATCCCCGTTTTGCGGAATTTTTTAGTCGACCGTAAGGAAAAATCCGCTCGTTTGGTAGGAAATTTCGATGGTCTGCACCGTATCGAGCCGCGAAATGGTGAGCACGAGCGTGTCGCCGAGCCTGACTTCGAACATCAAATTGGTGAGTTTGAACATCCGCGTGACGTCCACCGTCCTCTCGTAGGGTTTCCCGCCGCGCGTGGAGGTGAGCTTTGCCGAGAGCACGGTGTCCCCGACGGCGATCCCCGCCCCCTGTGCCGCCGAACCCGAGGTGACGCTCGTGATGACAATCTTCTCTTCCTTATAGAATTTGCCCGTCGCCTCGTCGAACAAGCCGCGGCTGTCTTGGGCGGTGACTTCCACGCCCAGCCGCGCCACCGACGCGCCGCGCACGGACGGATTCTTCGCGCAGGTGTCGAGGATGTTCTGCACGAGCGAAAAGGCGAGATTGCCGTGGATGGCATAGCCGAAGCCGACGTCGCCCTCCTCCTCGCTCCGTGCACAGACGATGCCGATGCACTCGCCCGCCGCGTTGAAGAGTCCGCCGCCCGAATTGCCGTGGTTGACCGCCGCGTCCGTGCGGATGGCGAGCAGGTTGAGCGTCTCGCTCCCGTCCGCCGATTCGACGTCGATATACTCCGCGTCCATGGAGACGACGCCCTCCGTCACGGTCATTCCCTCGCCCTTGGCGTTGCCGATCGCATAGGCGGGCTGCCCCACCGTGAGCGAATCGGAATCTGCGGCGATGACGGGCGTTAAGGCGACGGGATTTTGCGCGCTTTCGCGGAGAAGCGCGCAGTTTTGCACCCGAAGCACCGCGATGTCGTAATCCATCGCGCCGCCGTAGTAGGTTGCGGGGATCGCGCGGGAGGAGACCTCCGCGCCGTAAGTATAGAGTTTGATCTCGTCGCTGATATGGGGAACGGTCTCCCGTCCGCCGCTCTCGCTGTTATATACGACGTGATAGTTGGTGACGACAAAGGCGTCGCCCGCCGCCGTGTCAAGCGAATACACCACGCCCGAGCCGAGCGAATACGAACGGGACGAACCCGTCCCGAAGCCGCATTCCACGGTGACGCACGAACGAAGCGCGCGCTGGATGTTCGCGCTGTCGTCCCGCATGCCAATCTCTTTGAGAAATTCGAAGTAAGAGCCCGTAAAACTGCCGTCCTTTACCGCCTCGTCGTACATGCGGCGAAGTTCGCTCGACGGCGTGTCGAGGGAGGCGAGCCAGCTCTCCTGCGCCCCGTCCTCTCCCCGCGTGGTCGCGACATCGGAGGGCAGACTGCCGTCCGATTGATAGGCGCGGGCGAACGGGTCGCACGCCGCGAAAAGCAAGACGCTCATCAAGAGGGCGAGCACCGCCCATACCGTTTTTTTCATAGGACCTCCTGCCGTCCCGCGCGGGACGTTCCCAAGCGTATGTGATACTTTATATGTATTATACCGCAATCGCGCGGGTTTTAATCGTCTTTTTGCGCAACCCGCCTTTTTATGCAAGCGCGCCTGCCCTTGTATTATAGCATATTCTCCCCCGTCCCGCAAGAATTTTTTCGGAACGCGGGAAGCGGCGCGGGCGCGCAAGCCGAACCGCGCCGCTTTGCCCCTCCCCCAAAGACGCGCCTCTTAAAAGAGAAAAGAGCAAAAAGATAAGGGGAACGCGAGCGTTCCCCCCTCTTCAAAGGTCGTCGGCGTCCTGTACGGGACGATCGCCGTGATCGCCGATCCCCGTATAGCTGCCGAGCGCGTCCTCTTCCGAGCGCATATCCGCACCCTCTTTCAGGGGCGGTTTTTTGCGGTTCAACCGCAATCCTTGGCGTTCTTCGAGCTGCACTTGCCGCTGTTTTTCACGTTCTTGACGTTCTTTGCGGTGTTTTCGGTCGCCTTATTGGTGGTCTTTTTCATAGATTCTCCTTTTTGAAGGGAAGATGAAGTTCCACTTCGCCCTGTGACGCGCCGCAGAGCGGACAAATATTCCACGCTTCCTTGGTGGTGTGCATATAGCCGCACTCGCCGCAGATCCACAACATCGGGCGTTCCGCTTGATAGAGAGAGCCGTCCTTGAACGCCTCATAGAGATATTCGAAGATGATCCGATGATTTTCCTCTACCTTCGCCACCTGTCTGAATTTGAGCGCGAGTTGCCCAAACCCCTCTTCTTCCGCGATCTTCGCAAACCCGGGATACAGGTTCTCCGCTTCGTCCTGTTCGTCGATCGCCGCAAAACGCAAATTGTCCTCGAGCGTTCCCGCATGAAAGGGAAAACTTGCGTCGATATGGATATCGTCGCGGCTTCCCGCATTCTGTAAGATCGCCTCGAAAAATACTTTCGCATGGTTGGTTTCGTTCTTCGCGATGGTACGGATGGTGTCGGCAAGGGTCTCATACCCCTGCTTCATCGCCATTTTCACCGTGAGCTGATACCGCATGCCCGCCTGGCATTCCCCCGCAAAACCTCTTGCGAGATTATGAAAGGTCTGCGTCTTTGTAAAGTCCATGGTTCTTCCTCCCTACATCCGCAGTTTGCGCCGCAAACCGCCCTTCCATACAGGAAATTTCTGGCGCGACCTTGACAGACGCCCCCTTTTCTTTTATAATGAAAGAAAACAGCGGGGAGGACATGATGAAACGGAAAACACGCAACAAACGGGATGTGCCGCTCTGGATGCCGATCGCCGAAGTCGTGCTCTGCATCCTCTTTCTCTTTTTGTCCGTATGGTGGTTCGGTGCGTCCTATCCCGAATTCGACAAGATCGCCGCGCGGGGCGCGCGCATCCCCGGGCTCGGCGTCCTCTCGCCGCAGGGGCTGTGCGTCTTGCCCGAGCAGAGCGGGTACGACTTCGCCATGAGCGGCTACGCCAAAGGGAAGCCCTCCCGCGTCTACCTCATCGGGGATGAGACGGATGCCCCCGAACGTTACGTCACCTTTACCGAAAACGGCAAACCCATCGAGACCCACTTCGGCGGGGTGACCACCTCGGACAGCGACCTCTATATCGCGAGCGGGAACAAGATCGTGCGCGCCTCGCTCGGCGACGTGCTCGCCGCCCAAAACGGCGCGGCGGTGGAGATCGAAGACAGCTTCTCCACGGGCATGGGCAACGCCTATTGCTACCTCTTCGGGGATCGGCTCTTCGTGGGCGAATTTTACCGCCGCGGAAACTACGAAACGGACGTCTCCCATCACATCGAAACGGACGAGGGGACGCACCGCGCCTTTGTGTATGAATACGCCCTCGGCGAGAACGGGGCGGTCGCGTCGCCCGAACCTGTCGCAATTCTCTCGGTGTGCGACGAGGTGCAGGGGATCGCCGTGACGGAAAACAAGATCTATCTTTCGTGCTCGTACGGCTTGCCCGACTCCGTGCTCCGCGTGTACGACGACCCTCTGTCGGACGCGGACGGGGACGTCGGCGGCGTTCCGCTCTACATCTTGCAGGGCGGGAAAACCATGCGGCTTCCCTGCATGAGCGAGGAGATCTGTATCAGCGGAAACGACCTCGTGATCCTCTTCGAGTCGATGAGCAAAAAATACCGCTTCTTTACGCGTTCCCGCATCGCCGACCTCCGCTCCGTTCCCCTCTCCGCGCTGTAAATGAGCGGGTCACGGTATGTTCGCGGCGTTCTTCTTTTGCCGCCCGAAACGACGCAAAAATTTTTCTTCCGAAAATTCCATAACAAGAAAACGTAAGATCCCGCGCAAGACAGCGCGGGATCGTTTTTGATAATTTGTTGCGAAAACGGACGCGAAACGGGTTCACCAATCCGTTCTGCCGCATAAGACGTCGATGGAAATGCCGAAAAGATCGGCAATTTTCCAAAGATAGGTGAGCGTCGGCTCTCCGTCCGCCCGCTCCCATTTGCTCACGCACTGCTGGGTGACCCCGATCGCCTCGGCAAGTTTGCCCTGCGAAAGCCCCGCCTCTCTCCGCAATCCTTTCAAATTTCGGGAAAATCGAATCTCCATGCAAAAAGTTTACAACTATTCTTGTGAAATACTTGACTTACAACAATAGTTGTGATACAATCCTCATAAAAACAAAAGGAGAATGCAAATGAAGCCATTCAAAATTGTAAAATTGATTTTGCAGATCTGCTCGATCACGCTCTTCCTCGGAAGTTTCTTGGTCGGGGGAATCGACACCGAATCGGCGGATAACGCCGCATTTATCAACCTCTTGCTTGCAAGCCTTTCGGGGATCTTTGTATTTGCGGCTGTGGGAACGTTCCTGCTCAATGCCCCCGCGGACGCCGCAAAGCGGATCGGTCACGGTCTGACGATCTCGTCGTACGTCCTCGGGCTCGGCGTTGCGTTTTCGTACCTCGAAAACGCTTCCGCCGCGATCATGATGCTCGTCGCGGCGATCCTGCTGCTCCTCTACTATTTGTGCGCGCTGATCGTGAAGATCATGCAGAAGAGCTTCTCCGAAGCGGAGAGCCCGAACGACGATATCCGTATCGTCCGTGTGAAAGAGTGGAAGCGGATCATGGAGGACGGGATCATCTCACGCGAGGAATACGAAGCAAAGCGTTGCCAAATTTTGGGGATCAAACCCAAAGCCGAAAAAGAGACGGAAGATAAAACGGCGGGAAAGGCGCGCACCTGACGCGCGATTCCGCCGATCCCGCCGTATCGGCGGTGACAAACAACTTGAAATCCCGATGATCAAGCGAGCCCCTGCGCCGAATGGCGCAGGGGCTCGCATTTTGTCGCTTTTGGGTTTGTCCGCGCTTATGCGGGGGGATCGTCCCGCCCGTCCTGTTTGTCTTGTGTGTCCTGTTTGTCCTTTCCGTCCTCTATTTCTTGTTCGTCCTTTGTCTCCTCTTCGGCAAAGAGCACGTCTCCCGCGACGGCGCGCAGTTCGGCGAGGTATTCCTCCCGCTCGTCGGGCGTGCCCTCCACATAGAGGAGGTCGCCCTCGCGCAATTCGGTCGAGCCCTTGGGAACGAGGGTCTCCGCGCCGCGTTCCACCTTTACGACGAGCGCGGAGAACGGCCAGAGGATATCGCGGACGGCGCGTCCCGCCGCTCTCCCCGTTACGCGGACCTTTGCGGTGAGCTTTGCGGCGTTCTTTTTCTCTTCGAGCACTTCGTCGAGGATTCTGTCGTAGACGGGTTCGGTGCGGAAGAGGTCGCCGAGCACATATCCCGTTGCCACGCCGATGACGACGGGCAGCAAAAAGGCGAAATTCCAGGTGAGTTCGAGGGTCATGACGGTCGCCGTGATGGGGGCTTTTACGACGGTGGTAAAGAACGTTGCCATACACACGACGATAACCATGTCCGCAAGCGCGGGGTCCATGCCCATATGTACGCAGAGAATACTCAATAAGCCGCCCATGCCCGCGCCCGTGGCAAGCATGGGGATGAACGCGCCGCAGGGCATGCCCGCGCCCATGTTCACGGCGGTGAGCAAAAATTTGAGGAGAGCGGCGACGAGCAGGGTGACCCAAATGGGCGAGGAGAAGAGCGGCGTCACCTCGCCGCCCGCGAGCGATTCGAGAAAGAAATGTCCGCCGCCCATCACGTTCACGGTCAACAGTCCCGCCGCGCCCGCAAGCAGAAAAGGCGCGATGAATTTTCCCATCCCTTTCCAAAAGACGGCGCGGGCGAACAGCTTGCGCAGCCAAAAGAGGAGGAAGTAGAACCCGACGCCCGCGAGCGCGGTGAAGAACGCCGCAAAGAGAGCGTACAGGCAGAACATGAGCCCGAGGTCGCCCGCAAAGGAGAAGGCGGGCAAAGACGCTTCGACGGAAAGTCCCATGGCGGGGCGCAAAAGATTTCGGATGACGACGGCGACGATGACGGACGAAAAGGAACAGACGAACACCTCGGGGGTGAACCGTTTGTGCGCCTCTTCGAGGGCGAACGCGATGCCCGTGAGCGGGGCGTTGCAGGCGACGGCGAGCCCCGCGCTCGCTCCGCCCGTGATCTGATACCGCCGCACGACGGGATTGCGGTGCAGGGTGTTGCTCACGCCGTACCCGCACGACCCGCCGATGAAGATGCTCGGTCCTTCCGCGCCCGCCGAGCCGCCCGTAAAGATGATGAAGAGGCTCAACGCGAACATGCCCGTGAGTGCCTCGTACCAGCGAAAGCGCAGAAGTCCGCGCGCCGCGCCCTCCGTTTGCGGCAGTCCGCTCTCGCGGACGATGGGCAGAAAGCGCACCACGCCGCCCACGACGATCGCGCCGAGGAAGAGCCCGAGAAAGAGCAGGGGGATAAAGGCGGGGTGGTCGCGGAAAAATCCGTAATACCCGCGCGAAAATTCCTCGGCGAGCGTGGCGAGCGCGTTGTAGAGGGTGACGAGCACGCCGACAAACGCCCCCGTGATCCCCCCGACGGCGAGGATCTGGAACTCGAAATTTGCTTTTTTGGAGAAGGATCTGAATTTGGCTTTCATCGTAATTTACTTGGAAAATTGCGCGCGGTAGAGGGCGGCGTACAGCCCGCCGCGGGCGAGGAGGTCGGCGTGTTTCCCCCGCTCCACGATCTTCCCCTCCCGCATGACGAGGATGAGGTCGGCATTTTCGACGGTCGAGAGGCGGTGGGCGACGATGAAGCACGTCCTCCCACGCATGAGCGCGGCGAACGCCTGTTGCACGATGCGTTCGGTGCGGGTGTCGATGTTGCTCGTCGCCTCGTCCAAAATGAGCATGGGCGGGCGGCAGAGCATGACCCGCGCGATGCAGAGCAGCTGTTTTTGCCCCGCCGAGAGCGTCCCCTCGCCGTCGACCACGGTGTCGTACCCGTCGGGCAGACGCATGATAAAGGAATGCGCCTTTGCCGCCTTCGCCGCCGCGATCATCTCCTCCTCCGTGCAACCGGGACTGCCGAGGCAGAGATTTTCGCGCACCGTCGCCTTTTTCAGCCATGTGTCCTGCAACACCATGCCGATATTTTCGCGCAGGGAGGCGCGCCGCAGCGTGCGGATATCCTCCCCGTCCACGCAAATGCTCCCCTCCTGCACGTCGTAAAAGCGCATGATGAGGTTGACGAGGGTGGTCTTGCCGCAGCCCGTCGGTCCGACGATGGCGACGCGCATGCCCGCCCCGACCCGAAGATAGAAATGCTCGATGAGCGGACGGGCGGGGTCGTAGCAAAAGCTCACGTTCTCAAAGCTGACGTCCCCTTTCGCCCTGCCGAGCTCGTTCGTGCCGTCGGGCGGCTCTTCCTCCTCGGACAACAGCGCGAAGATGCGCCCCGCGCAGGCGAGCGCGTTCTGAAATTCGGCGATGACCTCGGAGATCTCGTTGAACGGCTTGGTGTATTGGTTGGCGTAGGAGAGAAAGGTGGAAAGGTAGCCGACCGAGAACGCCCCGCCCGTGGCGATGACGAGGAATCCCCCCGACAGCGCGACGGCGGCGTACACGAGCGAATTGACAAAGCGCGTCGTGGGATTGGTGGTCGAGGAGAAGAAGAGCGCGGTGAGCGAGGTCTTGCGCAGCGTTTCGTTCTTTTCGCGGAACTGCGCGCGGCAGATCTCCTCCCGCCCGAACGCCTTTACCGTTTTGAGCCCGCCGATCATCTCGTCGGCATACGCCGTGGCGTCCGCCCGCGCCTCCGCCTGACGGCGGAACGTGCGATAGGTGCGCGAGGCGATGAACCGCGCGACGAACAGCGAGAGCGGGGTGATGAGAAAGACGACGAGCGCGATCTCCCAACGGATGGCGAGCATGATGCCGAGCACGCCAACAATGGTGAGCCCGCCCGTAAAGAGCTGGGTAAAGCCGAGCAACAGCCCGTCCGCGAACTGTTCGGCGTCGCTCACGACGACGCCCAAAATGTCGCCGTAGGCGCGGTCGTCGATGTAGCGCAGGGGAAGTTTTCCGAGCTTTTCAAAGGTCTGCACGCGGAGGTCGGACAGCACGCGGTAGGCGACGCGGTTGTTGGAGACGCTCATCGTCCATTGGCAGACCATGGCGGCGGCAGAGGAGACGAGCACGCCCACAAGACACAACTTCAAGCGCGCGAAGTCGACTTCGCCCCGTCCGACGGCGTAGTCGACCGCCCGCCCCGCGAAAAAGGGCGAAAGCAGTTGCCCCGCCACGACGACGAGCGCGGAGAGCACGGTAAAAAGGAGATATCCCCAATACGGGCGCAGACATTTCAGAATGCGGGAAAACACGGCGCGGCGGCTCATAGGCTTTCCTCCGTCTGCGAAGCGTAGATCTCGCGGTAGAGCGGGCTGTGTTCCAACAGCTCGGCGTGCGTGCCGATCGCGGCGACCTTTCCGTCGTCGAGCACCACGATCTTATCGGCGTGCATCACCGAAGCCACCCGCTGGGAGACGAGAAAGACGGCGCATCCGAGCCCGCGCAGGGCGGCGCGCAGACGCGCCTCGGTCGCATAGTCGAGCGCGGACGACGCGTCGTCGAGAATGAGGATCTCGGGCTTGCGCACGAGGGCGCGCGCGATGGAGAGCCGCTGGCGTTGCCCGCCCGAGAGGTTTCTCCCCTCCTGCGCCACCTCGCCGTCCAGCCCGCCCTTGGACTCCAAAACGTCGAGTGCCTGCGCGGCTTCCGCCGCGGCGAGCAGTTCTTCGTCCGTCGCGTTTTCGTTCCCCCAGCGCAGATTTTCGGCGATCGTCCCGCGGAAGAGGGAAATTTTTTGGGGCACATACCCCACGGTCTTGCGGAGCGCGCTTGCGGAGAGCGAATCCACGTCGGCGTCGCCCACGCAGACCGTCCCCTCCGTCGCCTCGTAAAAGCGCGGAATGAGCCGCACGAGGGTGGATTTTCCCGCGCCCGTGCCGCCGAGAATGCCGACCGTCTCCCCCCGTCCGACCGAAAAATCGACGCCTTGCAGGGCGGGCGCGCCCCCGTCCGCATAGGTAAAGGAGACGTTTTGAAAAGAGACCGCCGTTCCCCCTTGCGGGACGGCTTCGCCCGTCTCCCGCTCGCTCTCCATGTCGAGCACGGCGGCGATGCGGCGCATGCACCCCGCCGCCTTGGCGACCGTGATGATGAGATTGGCGAATTTGATGAGCTCGACCAAAATGAGCGATAAATATCCGTAGAGAGCCATCACGTCCCCCTGCCCGAGCGCGCCCGCGTCCACGCGGATCGCCCCCGTATAGAGCAGGACGACGACGGCGAGATTGACGAGGATAAAGGTGAACGAGCCCGTGAGCGAGGCGACCATGCCCACGCGCTCCTGCGCGCGCGCAAGCGACGCGCTCTTTTCGCGGAACGACGCCCGCTCGTCCTCCTCTTTGCGAAAGGCGCGGATCACCCGCGCGCCCGTCAGGTTCTCACGGGTCGCGCCGTAAACGCCGTCGAGCTTGTTCTGGACGGCGCGATACCGCGGCACGCACGCCGCCATCACCCCAAAGACCGCGAGCGCGAGCAGGGGGATGAGGGCGACAAATACGAGTGCCGTCTTTGCGTCCACGAAGAACGCCATCGCCGTCGCGCCGAACACGACGATGGGCGAGCGCAACACGATGCGGAGGAACATGTTCACCCCCGACTGCACCTGCTGGCAATCGCTCGTGAGGCGGGTGAGCATGGTGGGCACGCCCACGCCGTCGATCTCGGTGAAAGAGAACGCGGTCATTTTATCGAAGAGCGCGCCCCGCAGTTCCGCCGAACAGCCGACCGCCGCCCGCGCCGCGAAATACTGCGCGGTGAGCGCGAACCCCAGCCCGAGCGCGCCGAACGCCACGAGCAAAAGACAGGCATGCAAAATGTACGGCTTATCGCCGTTTGCGATGCCGACGTCGACGATCTGCGCGACGACGAGGGGCACGAGCAGCTCCATGGCGGCTTCGAACAGCTTAAACAGCGGCGCGAGGACGGCTTCGGGGCGATATTGTTTGAGACAGCGCATCAAATATTTCATAGGTCACGCCAAAAAGAGATACACATAGTAGCCGACAAAGCAGGCGAGTAAAACCGCCCCGCCCGCGCGGCGCACCTTGTTCCCCCCCGTAAGGACGAGCACAAAGAGCAGCAGCGCGGCGGCGAGGGCGACGAGCGCGTCGATGAGGTTGTGTTCGGTGAACGCGAGCGGGTACACGAGCGAGGACACCCCCGCAACGAGGAAGATGTTGAAGATATTGCTTCCGATCACGTTGCCTACCGCGATGTCCGTCTCCCCTTTTGCGGCGGCGACGACCGAGGTGACAAGCTCGGGAAGCGACGTCCCGATCGCCACGATCGTGAGCCCGATGACCCGCTCGGACACCCCGAAGCTCTCGGCGATATACTGCGCGCCGTCGACGAGAAGCGTCCCCCCGCCGACGACCATCGCAAGTCCCAGCAGGGTCAACCCGATCAAAAACCACGATTTTTGCAGAAGTGCCGCCCATTTTGCGGCGCGTCCCCGCAGTTCGGGCGCGGGTTCTACGGCAGCAGGCGCGGGAGATAGGCGCGATTCGCGGCGGGTGAGAAGAAAGAGCAGGGCGAGATAGCCCGAAAAGACGAGGAGAAGGACGAGCCCGTCCCACCACTCGACGGCGTTCCCCATCGCGCCGAGCGCGACGAACAGCGCGCTTGAAAGGAGCAGGCAGGGAAAGTCGAGGACGAGGGAATTTTTCTTGACGGGAAGTTCATGGATGAGCGCGGAGACGCCGAGGATGAGCAGGATGTTGGAGAGGTTGCTCCCCACGACGTTGCCGACCGCGATGTCTGTGGAATGCTTGATCGCCGCCGTCACCGAAACGGCGAGCTCGGGCGCGCTCGTGCCGAACGCCACGACGGTGAGCCCGATGACGAGCGGCGAAACGCGCAGTTTCCCCGCGATCCCCGACGCGCCCTCCACGAGCCAATCCGCCCCCTTTACGAGGAGGACGAATCCCGCGATCATGAGAAAGATCCAAAGATAGAGCATGCTTGTCCCCTTGCGTACCCAATACGCCCAACCGTATTGAGCGTACCACTTCCGTAAAAAAATGTCAAGCGGAACGCCCGACCAAACGCAACTATAACAGCCCCTCGACGAGGATCTTTACGCCGATCGCGATGAGCACGACCCCGCCCACGATCCCCGCCTTGTCCGAAAAGGCGTCCCCCGCCCGCTTCCCGATCGCGACCGCGGGCAGGGCGAGCAAAAAGGTCACGCCGCCGATGAGGAGCGCGCACAGCGCGGCGTGCAGGGGAAGTCCCTCCGCCGCGTCGACGGCAAGCAACGTCACCCCGACGGCGAGCGCGTCGAGGCTGGTCGCCACCGCCTGCACCAACAGCTTCCCCGCCCCGAGCGGACGGCGGTCGGTCTCCTTTTTCTTCATCTCCCGCACCGAATCGAAGATCATCTTCCCGCCGATCAAAAGAAGCAGGGCGAACGAAAGGTAGGGCGCGATCTTCGCAATGAGCGAGGAGAAGGCGTAACTTGCATAGTAACCGAGAAGCGGCATGGCAAATTGGAAGAGCGCGAACGCCCCCGCAACGAGACACATTTTGGGGAGCGGCATCCGCGGCTCGGTCATCCCGTCCGTCATGCCGACTGCCACGGCGTCCATCGCAAGCGCAACGCCGATCAATAGGATCTCCCAGATTGACATAAACCCTCCGAAGTTCACAAATTTTCTTTTCTATGCCGTGCGCGTTGCGCTTCGCGCCGCGCGTGGCGTAGAAAAGAAAATTTCGTGATAGAAATTAACTCTCGCTTTAATTCAGTTCGTCCTCTCGTTCGCTATGTAAGACAATAAGCGCGAGGTTTCGCGCAAATTGTGTCGCGCAGCGGAAAAGCGTGGTTTTCCTCGCGCCATTATTAGGGAAGCATACGGGCGTTCCAATAATGTCATTTCGAGCGTAGTCGAGAAATCTCCCGCAGTCTTATTCCCCTTAAAAATAAGGGGGATGTTTCGACTTCGGCTCGTTACACTCGCCTCCGCTCAACATGACATATTGGAAGCGCATGGAGCGAAAGGATCATTTGGAACGCTTCGCCCGCTTCGCTCTGAATGACATAATTAGAACCTGAAAGGCGTTCATAAATGGTCAGTGTTGTTACGTGCTTCTGCATTTCCCCCAAGGCTCTTTGCTCAAATGTATTGCATGCGGTGAAAAAAAAGACCCACGCACGAAAAATCGTGCATAAGTCTCACCGTTTCATGTATCGCCCGCGTAAAAACGCATTGTGTGGACGATACCGCCCGCATGCGGGCCGATTACTCCCCTATGACATTCTTATTATACCATACGCCGTACGCGCTGTCAACTGCTTACGGCAACTTTTTCAGAAGCGGGACGAGCATGCGCACGGGCACGGGCGACGTCTGGCGGGTGCAATATTCCGTCTTGATCACCACGCCCTCCCTCTCCTGTGCGCCGAAGAGGGCGAGGACTCTATCCCCCTCCCGCACGGGAAAGGGGGATAGAAACCATCTCTGTTCCCCCTCCGCCTCCGCTTTCGCGCAGAGGAAAGGGGTATTGTCGGCGATCACGCCGCCCGAGAGCGAATGGATCATATCAGAAGAGGGGCGCGAAGATCTTGGCGATCTCGGCGATCAGGCGGGACACCACGTTGTGCTTGGCGTCCTCCTCCGACTGCAACGCGGAAGCGGCAAACATCGCTTCGAAGTCCTCTTTGAGCTGTCCGACCGCCTTCGTCCCGTACATGAACACGCCGTCCTCGAAGTGGAAGAGGAAAGAACGGTAGTCGAGGTTGATCGTGCCGACCGTCGCCACTTCGTCGTCCGCGAGAAAGCTCTTGGCGTGGATGAAGCCCGGGGTGTACTCGTAGATCTTCACCCCGCCGCGGATGAGCGCGAGATAGTTGGAACGGGTGAGCGAGAAGGCGATCTTCTTGTCGGGAATGAACGGCGTGATGATACGCACGTCCACCCCCCGCTTCGCCGCCAAAACGAGTGCCTCGCGCATGCGGTAATCGATAATGAGATAGGGCGTTGTGATGTACACATACTTGTTCGCCGCGTTGAGGATGTTGATATACACGTCCTCGCCGAGATGCCTGTCGTAGAGCGGATACGGCCCGTCGCCGTACGCCTGCACAAACCCCTCGTCCGCCGCTTCCGCTGTTTCGACCGCTTCGGCGTTTTCGACCGCTTCCGCGGTTTCGGCGTTTTCGCCTGCTTCCGCGGATTCGGCGTTTTGGGAGAGCCATTCGGCGTTGGGGGCGTAGAGGTAGGGAGAGAAGTCCTCGGTCTTGCGGCGTTGCATGTCGTAGAGTTGGAGGAACATGAGGGTGAGGTTTTGCACGCCCTCTCCCTCGAGGCGGACGGCGGTGTCTTTCCAATAGCCGAGCGGGTGGGTGACGTTGATATACTCGTCGGCGAGGTTGAGCCCGCCCGTGAATCCGACCACGCCGTCGATGACCGTGATCTTGCGGTGATCGCGGTTGTTGTGGATGCTCGTGACGACGGGGACGAACGGGTTGAACTTCAAGCATTTGATGCCCTTTTTCTGCAACGACTTATGGTAGCGGAAGTGGACGCGGCTCATCGAGCCCACGTCGTCGTACATCAAACGCACTTCCACGCCCTCTTGCGCCTTGGCTTCGAGCGCGGCGAGCAGTCTCGTCCAGAGCTGTCCCCGCCCGATGATGAAGTACTCCATGAAGATGAACTTCTTCGCCTTGCCGATGTCGAGAAGCAGTTGTTCGAAGAAGAGCTCCCCGCTCGGATAGTATTCGGTGCGCGTATTCGTATGGATGACCGCCGTGGGATTGACGGTGTTGAGCGATTCGCTCACCGCCGCCCAGTGTCCCATCTTTGTCTGCAATTCTTCCTTTTCGACCGTCCGTTCGGAGAGCGAAACGGACTGCCCGTAGAGCGCGCGGTAAAGCCGTCTGTCCTTGCGCAGGGGACGGTGACCCGAGAACATTGCATAGATGAACACGCCGAACACGTTCAGACCGACGATGCACAAGATCCACGGGATCTTGGTCTCGGGGACCATATCGCGGTTGGCGGCATGCAACACCGCGATGAATACCACGATCCATGCGAACACCGACAATCCGACGTTGATGTACCGCACCGCGTTGGGGAACTCCACCGCAAGGACGAGCTCGAACAGCAGCACGACGAGCACCAACAATGCAAAAAAGAGCAAGAAGAGCATGAAGATGGTGAGTGCGACGAACGAAAAGCGGCTGAAAATTTTCTTTAACATACTTCCTCCTTACCGACCGAATTTTTTCTCTCTCGCGCCGCGAATGCGGCGTCTTTTTTTGAAGTTATCCGTTGCGGCGGTATTCGATACAGCCGCAGGGCAAAACCCGCGTTTGATAGCCCTCGAGCAGTCCCTCGCGCGGGGCGACGAGCACGCGAAGCTCGTCCGCGCCGTACATCGCCTCCCCGTCGACGGACGCAGGGTCGACGCCGCACAGGTTGATCTCTTGAAGACTCGTTCCCGAAAACGCGCCCGCCGCGATCTTCCCGCCCGTCACCCGAAGCCGCGTAAGCGACGGCGGCACGCTCCCGCCGAACATCCACGCAAGCGATTCGGGAAACGCTTCCCCTCTCCCCACAAAGGGCAGAGTGAGCGAGACGACCTCCATACAGGGCGCAAGCGCGCCCATGTCCGCATATACCATGTCCGCTTGCAGGTCTTGTGCATGGGGCATGCCCGCGATCAGCCGCGATCCCGACACCGTGTCGAGATACAAAGCCTCCCCTCGGACACGGTAGGGCGGTTGTGCAACGACCGTCTGCACATTGCTCCCTGCAAGGTCGGATGCGGTCAGCTCCCCGCCCGCGAGGACGAGCCGCGTCGCGTTACAGCTTGCAAGGTAGCCCGCGGGAAAGTTTCCGAAGAAGTGCTTTACGGTTTCCGCCTTCCCCTCCCGCGCCTCTATCCTTTCTCCCGTGAAGCGATAGGCGCGGTCTGCAAAATACGCCGTCTCCCCGAACGTACGCAGGAGCGCGAGGCGGGAAAAGGGATCGAGCGATAAGAGATCGAGCGAGGCAAGTTCGGCGAACGAGCCCTGTCCGAGCACGCGATACGCCGCGCGGTAGTTTTGGCTTCCCGCGGCTTTTCCGCGGCGGTCTCCCTCAAAAAAGAGCAGTCCCTCTTCGTCCCCGCCGCCAAGAGAGGCGAGCGCGTCCGCATAGCTCTCCGCGCCGAAAGAGCCGTCCTCCCAAGCGACGGAAATTTCGAGCGACGGCGCGCGGGACGGCGCGTAAAAGGAGAAGAGAACGACGCCCGCCGCCGCGCAGGCGAAGAGCAGTATGAGCAATTTTTTTACCATGACAGCGTGTGTAGCGCGCCCTCGCGGACGAGCCCTTGAAACCCGTTCTGGCGATATGCCTCGTAGACGGCGATCGCCACGCTGTTGGAGAGGTTGAGCGAGCGTCTGCCCCCGAGCATGGGAATGCGCACGCACTCGGCTTCATGCGCTTTGAGCAGAGCCTCATCGAGCCCCGCCGTCTCCTTGCCGAATACGAGCACGCTCCCCGCGGGGTAATCGGCGTCGGCGTGCGTGCGGCGCGCCTTGGTCGTAAAGAAGCGGAACGGACCGCCGAGCGCGAAGATCTCTTTCAGGTCGTCGTGGACGCGCACGTCGGCGAACTTCCAATAGTCGAGCCCCGCGCGTTTGAGATAGCGGTCGTCGAGCGAAAACCCGAGCGGGCGGACGAGGTGAAGCACGCACCCCGTTGCGGCGCAGGTGCGCGCGATGTTGCCCGCGTTCTGCGGGATCTCGGGTTCGACGAGCACGACGTGGAACATTACTCGCCCCACCCCAAACGCTCGCCGCCCAATATGTGGATGTGCAGGTGCTGAACGCTCTGCCCCGCGTTCTCCCCCTGGTTGACGACGAGGCGATATCCCTCGCCGAGCCCCCACGCCACGGCGTTTTCCGCGATCAGCCGCAGGGCGCGGGCGAGCACCGCCTCGCGGGCGGGCGTGAGCTCGGAAAGACGGGCGTAATGCTCCTTGGGGACGCAGAGCAAATGGATCTTCGCAATGGGCGCGATGTCTTTGAACACGATGAGCTCGTCGTCCTCATAGATCCTGTTCGCGGGAATTTCGCCCGCGGCGATCTTACAGAAAATGCACATACTTTCTCCTTCGACGCATACCGTTTTGCAGTTTGCGGTGCTTTGCGTCTTTCGATTCGTTTATACTTCCCTGACGACAGTGCATCGCACGCCGTCTTTTTCGATCTCTTTGAGTTCGACCTCGTACATTCCCCCCTCTTTCGCGCCCTCGGCGTACACGCGGATATAGTTGTCGGTATATCCCCCGTCCGTCTCGAAGAGGGCGACGCGGCGCGTCCCCAAAAAGCGGGTGAGGTAGGCAAGTTCTTGTTCCTTTGCGGCTTTGAGAAGGCGCGCTACGCGCTCCTTTTTGACCGCGGCGGGAAGATCGGGCAGCTTTGCGGCGGGCGTCCCCTCCCGCGGGGAGAACGGAAAGACGTGCACGCGCGCGAATCCCGCCTCCTTGACGATGGAGAGCGTCTCCGAAAAATCCTCCTCGCGCTCGGCGGGGAAGCCGACGATGACGTCCGTCGTGATGGCGGCGTCGGGGAACGCCGCATAGACGCGGCGGCAAGCCGCGAGAAATTCCTCCCGCGTGTAGCGGCGGTTCATGGCGCGAAGCACCCGCGTCGACCCGCTTTGCAGGGAGAGATGAAAATGCGGCACGACGTTCCCCGCCGCCTTCATCTGCGTCAAAAATTCTTCGGTCAGAAGTCCCGCTTCAAGCGACCCGAGACGGATGCGCGCGGGCACGTCTTTCAACAGAAGCAACAGCTCGCCGAGCCCCCGCTCCCCGTCGCGGTAGGACGAGAGGTCTACGCCCGTGAGCACGATCTCGCGCGCCCCGAGCCGCCGCGCCTCATTGAGCGCGCTCTCCGCGCTCCGCGAACGCGACCGTCCCCGCAAATGGGGGATGATGCAATACGAACAGAAGCGGTCGCACCCGTCCTGCACCCGCAAGTGGGCGCGCGTCCCCGTGCGCAAAGGGAGCGGAAGTTCGCAAAAGGCGTTCTCCGTTTCGGTGTACACGCCGCGCTCAAACAAGAGCTCCAACACCCTGTCCTTTTTCATCGCGCCCGTCACGAGTTCCACGCCGCTTCGGCGGAAGAAAGCGTCGGGATCGCGCGCGGCGGCGCATCCGAATACGACGATCCGCGCCGCGGGATTGAACTTCCGCACGCGGGCGACCGCCTGTCTGCTCTTCTTTTCGGCTTCGGCGGTGACGGCGCAGGTATTGATGAGATAGAGATCGGCGGGACAAAGCTCGTCCGTCGTCTCGTAGCCGAGCTCGGCGAGCCCGCGCATGATGCTCTCGCTCTCCGCGCCGTTGAGTTTGCACCCGAGGGTGAATACGCACGCCTTCATTTCAGTTCCCCCGCGGCGTAGGCGACGACGGAAAGCGCGGCGATCGCGGCGGTCTCGGCGCGCAGAACGCGCTTCCCGAGCGACACGCCGACAAATCCGTACGACTGCGCGAGCGCGAACTCGTCGCGGTGAAATCCCCCCTCGCTCCCCACGACGATCGCGCAGGGCAGGGTCGCGCCGAGCAGTTCTCCCTCACTCTTTTCGAGAAATTCGCAGGCGAAATACTTGCTCTTGCAGTCGCGCACCGAACAGAGCGCGTCCTCGAACGGGAGATAGACGACCTCGGGCGCGCGCGAACGCAGACACTGCTTCGCCGCCTCGCGGGACACGCGGTTGAGCCGCGCGAGCTTGTTTTCGTTCATATACGCCGCGCAGTAGCGCGAGGAAAATACGACGACGCGGGACACGCCGAGCTCGACCGCCTTTTGCACGACCAGCTCGGTTTTATCCCCTTTGAGCGCGCCGATGAGCAACACGATCTCCCCGCGCGGCTCTCTGCCGTTTTCGCGTTCGCCCGTCACGTTGAGGATCATCCTCCCCCGCTCGACGCGGGCGACAATCGCCGAATACTCCCTGCCGCTCCCGTCGAGCAGGGTGATCTCGTCCCCCGCGTCCAGACGCAGCACGTTCTTGGCGTGGCGGTATTCGTCTCCCGTAAGATCGGTTTCGGCGGCGATATTTTGCACAAAAAAACGCTTGGGTACGGACATGCTACCTCCCGAGGACAAGCGCGTACCACTCGCCCCGCCGCATCTGCCGCTGCACGGCGAGCCCCGCGCGCTTATACGCCTCTATAACGAGCGGCAAGCGGCTTTCGATGACGCCCGAAAGGATCGCCCGTCCCCCCTCGTTGAGGCAGGCGGGGACGGCGGGCGCGAGCCGCGCCAAAATTTCGCCCGTGATGTTGGCAACGAGCAGATCTGCTTTTACCGCCGCGTCTCCGATAAGATCGGCTTCCGTTACGACGGTTTTCCCCTCCACGCCGTTTCTTGCGGCGTTGTGTTTTGCGCTCGCGACGGCAACGGGGTCGATGTCCGTGAGATAGCAGAGCTTCGCGCCGAGCTTCGCCGCCGCAATGCCCAGAATGCCGCTCCCGCAACCGACGTCCAAAACCACGTCGCCCTCTTTGAGCGTCTCTTGTATGAGCTCGGCGCACATGGCGGTCGTCTCGTGTTCGCCCGTGCCGAACGCCATGTTGGAATCGAGCAGGATCACCTGTTCGTCCGCCTGTTTACGGTATTCGATCCACTCGGGCACGACGACGATACGACCCAAATGAATGGGACGAAAATGTTTCTTCCATACGTCGATCCAATCGTCCCCCTCGATCTCGCGCTTGGTCTCTTCGAGCGTGCCGAAGTTGAGCCCGCCGCGGTCGCGGCAGTCGTACAGTTTTTGCATGATCGCGGGGATCTCGTCGGCGCGGGCGGGGTCTAAAAACGCCTTGACGAGCACGTCGCCCCCCTCTGTTTGCAACGCTTCGTCGAGATAGTCCCAATACACGCCGTTTTTGCCGCTCTGCAAGGCGACCACGTCGGCGTAGTCGGACACGGCGACGCCGCCCTCGGTGTATTCCCAGAGCACGTCGCAGACGAGCTCGCTCGCCTCGCTCGTGGTATGTACGGTAAGTTCGATAAACTTCATGAGAGTATTATACTTCATCGCGCGGGAAATGTCAAGACCCGAGCGCAAAGCTCCCCGCAAAACAACCGCGCAAAAGAGACGGCGCGAACGCCGTCTCTTTCCCTGCTGCAATATTCTTTTTTACGCCGTTCAGCGCAGTTCCGCGCCGAGCTCGGCTTTGAGCGAAAGGACGATCTTTTGGAAGAGGACGTCCGCCGCCTCGGGGGTCAGCCCCTTGTCTCCCGCGGCGAACGTGAGGCGGAACGCCATGCTCTTTTTGCCCTTGCCGATGCGGAAATCGCGGTACACGTCGAAAAGGTCCGCACGCTTTACCGCCTTGCAGGCGCGCAGAATGCACGCGCGCACCTCGTCGCACGTCCTCTCCTCCGCCACGACGACGGCGAGGTCGCGCTTGACGGCGGGGAACTTGGGAATGGGCAGATAGGTGACGTCCTTTCGGAACTTGCGCTTTAACGCGCCGTAGTCGAGTTCGCACAGGAAGGTCTTTTTTTCGAGGGTGAGCCCCGCGGCGATGCTCGGGTGCAGTTCGCCGAGAAAGCCGACTTCCTTCCCGTTCAAAAGGACGGTCGCCGTCGCCCCCGGGTGCAGAAACGGCTTCTCGCCCGCGCGGAATGCGAGGTCGAGGGAGAACGCCTCGGCGATCGCCTCGACCGCCCCTTTGAGGTCGAAGAAGTCGCCCTCCCCCCAAAGCGCGATGCAGACGTGCTTGTTTTCGGCGGGAAGTTCGACGGGCGGGAGGGTTTCCGCGCGGTAGACGTTGGCGAGCTCGAACAGCCGCCCGCTCTCGTTGCCCCGCCGCACGTTGCGGACGACGTTGGCGATCATGGTGGGAACGAGGATGGTCCGCATGATGGAGAGATCCTCGCCGATGGGGTTGCGCAGGGTGACGGCGCGCCGCTCCTCCGCGTCGGGAGGAAGCCGCAACAGATCGAGGTCTTTGGGCGAATAGAACGAATAACCGAGTGCCTCAAAATACCCTTCGTTTAATAGCGTTTGCTTGAATTTGTTCTCTTGCTCCTGCTCGGGCGTCAAGCCGCCGTGCGTCACATGCGCCGTTTTGAGGAAGGTGGGAACGATGTGCTCGTAGCCGTAAGAGCGGATGACCTCTTCGGCGATATCCGCCTTGCCGTCGATGTCCTCGCGGAACGGGGGCGCGGTGACGGTCATCGTCTCTTCCCCCTCCACGCCGAAGCCGAGCCGCGTGAGGATCGCCCTTATCTCCTCCTCGGGAACGCGAATGCCGAGAATGGCGTCGACGTCGGCGCAGGTGAGCCTCACCGTGCGGGGGGCGGGTACGCGGGCGTACACGTCGGCGCGGTAGGCGGTGGGCGTGCCGCAGCCGAGCTCCCAAACGAGGTGAAGTGCGCGCCGCATGGCGACCTCGGGCGTGAAGAAATCGACCCCCTTTTCGAAGCGGGAGGAGGAATCGCTGCGCTGTCCGAGCGCGCGGGAGGTCTTGCGCACGTTGTCGCGCGCGAAGCTCGCCGCCTCGAAGAACACTTCGCGGGTATCCGCGCCGATCTCGCTGTTCAGCCCGCCCATGATCCCCGCGAGCGCGACAGGTCCTTCGCCGTCGCAGATGAGGAGATTTTCGGGGGTGAGCGTAAATTCTTTCTTGTCGAGGGTGACGATCTTCTCCCCCGTACGGGCGCGCCGCACGACGATCTCGTCCCCGCGCAAGGTCGCGCGGTCGAAGGCGTGCATGGGCTGCCCCATCTCGCATAAGACATAGTTGGTGATGTCGACGACGTTGGAGATGGAGCGGATGTCCATGAGCGCGAGCCTGTGGCGCATCCACGCGGGCGACGGCGCGATCGAAACGTCTTTGACGTACTGCCCGATGTAGCGGGGGCAGAGCGCGGCGTCCTCCACGCGCACGCCGATCTTTTCCGCGGTCTCCGCTTCGGGATAGTCGAGCGCGCACATCTTGAAAGGTTTTTTGAGGATCGCGGCGACCTCGCGCGCGATGCCTACGACGCTCTGGCAATCGGGACGGTTGGCTGTGACCGCGATGTCGAAGATCACGTCGTCGAGCCCGACGACCGTTTTCACGTCCGCGCCAACCGCGGAAGCGGGGGGCAGGATGAGAATGCCGTTGACGGACGCGCCGGGGAAGAAGTCGTCGTCGATGCCGAGCTCTTCGCCCGAGCAGAACATGCCCTCGGAGAGCACGCCGCGCAGTTTGCCCGTCTTGATCTTGCGCGCGCCCTCTTGGGAGAGCACCGTTGCGCCGTCGAGGGCGACGGGGACGAGCGCGCCCGCGAACACGTTGGTCGCCGCCGTGCAGATCTGCTTTACGCCGTACCCGCCGCAGTCCGTTTTACATACGGTGAGGCGGTCGGCGTCGGGGTGTTTTTCCACCGAGAGGATGTTGCCGACGACGATCTTTTCGACGTCTTTGCCGAGGCGGACGGTCTCCTCCACCTCGAAGCCGCGGGCGAAGAGCAGCCGTTCGAGCTCCTCCGCGCTCACGTCGATATCCACAAATTCTTTGAGCCAGGAAAGCGGAATTTTCATGGGTCACCTCAATCTTTGAATTGTTCGAGAAAGCGCACGTCGTTTTCGGTAAACAGACGGATGTGCCCGATCCCGTATTTGAGCATGGCGATGCGTTCGATCCCCATGCCGAAGGCGAATCCCGCATATTCTTCGGGATCGACGCCGCAGTTTTCGAGGACGCGGCGGTTGACCATGCCCGCGCCGAGCACCTCGATCCAGCCCGTTCCCTTGCAGAGCGGACAGCCCTTGCCGCCGCACGCAGCACAGCTCACGTCTACCTCGACGGACGGCTCGGTGAACGGGAAATAGGAGGGACGCAGACGGGTCTTGCTCGTCGAAGAGAACATCGTGCGGGCGAACTCGTCGAGCATGCCTTGCAGATCGCAGAGGGTGATGCCCTTGTCCACGACCAGCCCCTCCATCTGATGGAACATGGGCGAATGGGTCGCGTCGTCGTCCGAACGGAATACCCGCCCCGGCGAGAGCATCTTGATGGGCGGCTTTTTCTTCTCCATGAGACGGATCTGCCCCGCGCTCGTCTGCGTGCGGAGCAAAATCCCGTCCGAAATATAGAACGTGTCCTGCATGTCGCGGGCGGGATGGTCGGCGGGCGTGTTGAGCGCGGTGAAATTGTAGTACTCCGTCTCGATCTCGGGACCCTCGAACACCTCGAATCCCATGCCCGCGAAGATGTCGATGAGCTCGTTTTTGACGCGGGTGACGGGATGCAACGCCCCCTTTTGCGCGCGCCTTCCGGGCATCGTCACGTCGATGCGTTCCTCGGCGAGACGGCGGGCGAGCTCGCGCTCCTTTGCCCGCTCCTCGTGCGCGGAAAAGAGGGTTTCGAGCTTCTCGCGCAGGGCGTTCACCGTCTTGCCGAAGGCGGGACGTTTGTCCGCCGAGATCTCGCGCATGCTCTTCAACAGCGCGGTCACCTTGCCCGTCCTGCCGAGGTAGCGCATTTTTACCTCGTACAGCTCGCGGGAATTTTGCGCTTGCTCCGCCTCCCGCGCGGCTTCCTGCATGACTTCATCTACTTCCATATGCGTCTCCTTTCGATAAAAAACAGCCCCGTCCTCACGGACAGGGCGACGTATCGCTGTACCACCTGCGTTCGCGCAACAAGTTGCGCCTCTGATCCCTTAACGCGGGAAACGTCTCCGCTTGAAGTTCGGTTCGGCGGAGCGGCTCGCGGGGGAATACCGCACGCCGTTCCCGGGGACTTCCCAGCTGCCGCCCCCTCTCTGCGGAGAACTTCCGCGCGCGTCTCTTCCGCTTCATCGCTTTGCTCTATCATACCACGCGCGTCCCCGTTTGTCAAACGGTTTTTATGTCTGTCGAACGGTTTTTATGCGTTTTGCAAGTCTTTCCCCGTTTGCGGAACGGTTTATGTGCGGTTTGGGCAAATAAGGACATTAAGAATGCTTTTTGGTTTCTTATTTGTTGTGCACGGCTTTTTCTATGTCATTTCGCCCCGCCCGCGGCTTCTATTTGTGGACCAAGCGCGGCACGAGCCCGTAGGGCGAAGTTGTAAGTCGCCACTTCTATAATGTCATTTCGAGTGGAGCGGGCAACGCCCGCGGAATCGAGAAATCTCCCGCATTGTATCATAAGCATATTCAACGACCAAGGGGATTTCTCGGCGCGCTCACTGCGTTCGCTTGCTCGAAATGACAGAAAGAAGAATGTTGAAATGACAAAACGGGTGGGGCGAAATAACATCGGAGCATAAACAATAGGAATAAGGGAGATGTTTCGACACGAGCCCCTGCACCTACTCGGTGCAGGGGCTCGGCTCAACATGACATATTATAACGCCCTTATGCTTCCAAATAATGGCGCGAGGAACTCATAAAATGCGGGAGATTTCTCCACTTCGCTCGTTTCACTCGCTACGGTCGAAATGACATATTGGAAACGCCCTTATGCTTCCAAAATAATGGCGCGAGGAAAACCACGCTTTTCCGCTGCGCGACACAATTTGCGCGAAACCTCGCGCTTATTGTCTTACATACCATCTTTGAGGACGGGCTCTAATTTAAGTGAAAGTCGGTTTCTCTCACGAAATTTTCTTTTCGCGCCACGCGCAACGCGCACGGCACAGAAAAGAAAATTTGTGAACTTACTCCATACTTATCTTCTTCATCAGCGTACTGCTGCCGATGACCCTGCCGCCGCCCAGAACGACCGCCGTCTGCGGGTCGCTTGCGAGGTGCGCCTCCATCTGCAATTTTTCGGAGAAATAGTCGGTAAGACCCGCAAGCGCGGACACCCCGCCCGCGAGGTAGACGCCGTTTTTGCACATCGCCGCCGAAACTTCCGCGGGAAGTTTTTTCAGGACGATCTCGGCGTATTCGATGATCTTGTCCGCATAGATGCGGATGGGGAAGAGGATATCCGCCGAGCAGACCGATTCCGAGCGCGGCTTGCCCGTTGTGACGTCCCGTCCGTTGACGATGGCACTCTGGTTGTCGCCGGGGATGAGGCTTCCCACCGTATTTTTGAGTTTTTCGCTCGTGAGCGCGCCGACTTTGAGGTTGAACACGTCGGCGACGTGGTCGATGATATGGATGTCCATGTTGTTCCCGCCGACGTTCATGGAGAGCCCCGCGATGATGCCGTCGAGCGAGAACGCCGCGATGCTCGTCTTGCCCGCCCCGACGTCGATGGCGAACACGGGGTTGGATTCGGATAGGGGCACGTCCTGCCCGAGCGCGGCGAGATAGGGCGTTTCGACGAAGTTGACGCGGGAGATTCCCGCCGCCTTGGCGACGCGGTAATACTTCTCGCGGGAGGGAAGGCGGCAACCGCAGGGGATGCAGAAGAGAGCCTCCACGCCGAACAGCTTGCGCGAAGCGACCTTTCCGATGAAATATTCGAGCAACGCGCCCGCGTACCGTTCGTTGACGATCTCCCCCTCGTAGACGGGGAACACGACGTCGGTCGCCTCGGCGGTCTTGCCGAGCAGGCGTTTCGCCTCGTTGCCGAACGCGCGAATCTCGCCCGTCTCCTTGGTGACGGTGACCGCGGTCGCCTCGGCGAGCACGATCCCGCTGCCGATCCTGTAAATTTTGGTGACCGAAGTCCCGAAATCAATGGCGAGTTTCAACATTTGCTTCCTCCGCACGCCTTCCACATGGCGCGCACTTCTTCGACGGGCAGTCCCACTACGTTGGTGTAGCTTCCCTCATATTGTTTGACAAGCGGGTATCCGTCCTGTATCCCGTACGCTCCCGCCTTGCCGAACGGCAGTCCGCTTTGCACATAGCGGGCGATGAGCTCTTCGTCCAAGGGATAAAATTCCACCCGCGTGCAGACGGCGGTGAGCCGCTCGAACCCCCGTCCGACGAGACAGACGCCCGTATATACCTCGTGCGTCCGCCCCGAGAGGGCGCGGAGCATGGCGGCGGCGTGTTCTGCGGAGGCGGGTTTTCCGAAGATCTCCCCATCGAGGGAGACGACGGTGTCCGCGCCGAGCACATATGCCGCGGGATAGCGGGAAAACACTTCGCGCGCCTTGCCCGCCGCAAAGGCGAGCACGGTGTCGCGCGCGGAAAGCCCCTCTCCCTCCTCGCGGAAAAAAGAGGGGATAACGGTAAAGTTTTGTTCCACTTGGGCGAGAAGTTCCCGCCGCCGCGGCGAATTGCTCGCAAGGATCAGCATCAGAGGATTTCCAGATTCTTCTTGAAAGCGCGCTTGAACTCCCCGTTCGCCGTCATTGCCTGACGGATCTCGAGCGAGGCGTCGCCCGCAAGCTCGGTCTTCATGATGACGGAATCCCCCAAGACGTCGCAGTTGACCCCCTTTACCATGCCGAGCCCGCTCCTGTCGAGGCTCGCGGCGATGCGCAAAAGGACGCCGAGCTTGCGCACGATGTCGAGATCTTCGTCGTTGACGATATCCTTGTACCGCGCCCAATCGGCGGGCGCGAGGTCCTCCTTGCGGTGACACCCCGCAACGAAGGCGGCAAGCACGATCTCGCGGTGGGTCGCGCCGTAGATACAGCTGTTGAGGATCATGTAGCGGCTGTGCTTTTGATGATTGTAGTAGCGCACGCGCAACCCGCAATCGTACAGGCAAGCCGCGATCTTCAACACTTTGAGATAGATGCGGGGGAACTTGTGCAACACCCGCAGCTGTTTGAAGAGCTGGATGGCGAGGTGCACGACGTGCGCGACCCGCGCCTCGTTGCACCCGTAATATTTGACGAGGGTATTGAGCGAATAGCCGAGCACGTCGGAAAGCGGACGTTCGACGGTGAGCGGCAACGCCTGGTTGATCATGATCCCCTCGCGCAGACCGCATCCGCTGATGGCGAAGTTCTCGATGTGCAGATGGTCGGTAAACGCCTTGATGATGGCGAGCGCGGCGGGCATGATGTCGGCGCGGGCGGGCGAGAGCCCGCGGATGCGCTTGCGCTTTTCCACGTCGAGCACGCGCACCATCTCGTACACGGCGTTGAAATCTTCCACCGAGAATTGGTAGTTGTGCACGACGTCGAGCGGATATTTGCGGATGATGCGGTTGATCTTGTAGAGGTTGCGGAACGACCCGCCCACGCCGATCATCTGCGTGTCGGGCTCGACCTCGGACAGCCATTCGATCTTTTTGAACTGTTCGGTGAAGAACTCCTCGATGCGCGCCGTTTGCGCCTCGGGAGAGAGCCCGTCGTCGGCGAACAGGTCGGTCAGCGTGACCGCGCCGAAGGCGAGCGTGGCGTGGTTGAGCACGCAACGGCGGTTGTAATAGACGATCTTGGTGCTCCCGCCCCCGATCTCGAGGATGATCCCCTTGGGGACGTCCATCGAATTGATGACGCCGCGATAGACGAGCGCAGCCTCCTCGTCCTCCGAGAGCACGTCGACGCGGATGCCGCAGGTCGCCTGGATCTCGTCGAGGAAAGAACGCTGGTTTTTGGCGCGGCGGACCGCCGCCGTGGCGACGGCGATGATGCGGGTGACGCCCGAAGCGTCGCACAGACGCCGGAACATTTTGAGCGTGCGGATGGTCTCCGCAACGCGTTGCGGCTTCAAGAAGCCGTCTCTGTCCATATCCTGCCCGAGGCGGACGCTCTCTTTGAGTTCGTCCTCCACGATAAAATATCCCTCGTCAAACAGACGAACGATGACGAGCCGAGCCGAATTGGATCCCAAATCAATGATCCCTATTTTTTCCATGAAAGATAGTCCCGTCCTTGTGTAGATTGCGGAGATCCTCCGCGCGGGATACGCATCGGAAACGCACCATTTCCGCGTCTGCGGCGCGGGCTCTTGTGCGCGCCGCCATTCTCGGAATAACCGATATTTCCCTATTTTAGAGCTTTGCGCAACTATTTTACCATAGGTTTTTGCGTTTGTCTATACCCTTTGAAAAAATTCTCGCCGACTTTTGCCGATTTTTTTCAAAATACGCCGCGCGGAATTGCACGGCGGACAGCGCGACGAGGAACGCGCCGAACATCTTGCGGAGGGCGCGCGAGGGCAGAACCGCCGCCAAAAGCGACGAGAGAAGCGAACTCAAAAGCGCGGGAAGGATGACCGCGAAGATCCCCTCCCGCTTGACGAGCCCCCGCCTTGCGTGCACCGTGAGCGCGACGGCGGACATCGGCACGAACGAGAGCAGATTGATCCCCTGCGCCGCCGCCTGTTCGACGCCGCACACCACGGTGAGCAGGGGGATGAGTGCCGTCCCGCCGCCCATGCCCATGCCGCCGAGCACCCCTCCCGCCGCGCCCGCGAGGAAAAACAGCAAAAACGCCATTAAAACAACATTCTCACGCCCGCCGCGAGCATGAGGACGGCGAAGAGCAGGGTGATGAGGGAGGAGCGGACGCGGGAGAGAAGCTCCGCCCCCGCGAACCCGCCCGCCGTAACGCCGAGGGCGACGGGCAAAAATATCGCAAACGGCACGCGGGAGAAGAGCAGATACACTGCCGCGCTGCACGCCGAGACGGGGAGGATGACGGCGATCGCGGTCGCATGCGCCTCCCGCGCGCTCCTGCCGCCCGCTTTGAGCACGGGGACGGCGACCATTCCCCCGCCCCCTCCGAACAAGCCGTTGGCGACGCCGACGGCGACGCCTCCGAATACGTCGATCTTTCGCATAAGTTCCTCCTTGCTTCGCGCCGCGCGGCGTTTTGCGCGGCGGACATACCATCCTTTCCGAAAAAGTTTGTGCCGTTTCAAAAAAAGTTTGCTTATTTTTGCGGAATCCGTGCGAAACCGCTTGCATGTAAATTGATTTTGTATTAAAATGGATAAAGCATTGCTTGATAAAAACTACGGGACGGCGTGGAACCGTTCCGCGAAAAGGTGTGATATGGCAAAATTTTTCTCATCTGAAAAACGGAAGAAGCGCGCATTGACCGCGCTTGCCGCTCTGCTCTGCGTTTCGCTCACGGCGGGCGCGCTTGCGGCGTGCGGGCAGCCGAGCGATCCCGAGGACGACACTCCCCCCTCGGCCACGGCGACGGACACCCAACTTCTCAAAAACGGGAACTTCGAATTTTACGGCGAGATGGACGAGGACGAGCTCGACGAAAAGCGCGAACTCATCAACACGCCCGACAGCTGGTCGTTCTCGCCCGGGTCGCCCTCTTCGGACACCAAATCGGGGATCGTCGACCTCGCCGATTGGAACTACATCGCCAAGGCGGGCAGAGGGTTCACCTCGGTCGACGACGCCGCCGCCAATTGGACGGCGGAGGGCGTTACCGCGTACGACCGCCTCAAATTCTACCAAGACAACTCCATCGACTCCAAAGACGACTTCGCAAAGTACGGGGACTATACCTATTCCGTCGACTATGAGGACGTGCAATATCTCGACGAGGAAGTGGGCGGGCTCAAACTGCACGACCACGACGCGCAGACCGAAAAGGGCGATACGAGCGTACTCATGATCCACAACCGCCGCACCGTCGACAACGTGCGCGGCACGGCGCAATATTACACCTCGGGCACGACCGTCACCATCCCCGCGGGCGCGGCGGCAAAGGTCTCGGTATGGGTCAAGACCGCCGCCCTGTACCACTATGCGGCGGGATCGGATCCCGCACAGGACGTGCAGGTCACCAAGCGGGCGGGCGCGTACATCGGCGTCACCAACACGGTGGGCGGCGTCACGCTCGACCAAATGCAGATCAAGAACATCAACACCCGCAACGTCACCGAGAACAACGGCTGGGCGCAGTACACGGTCTACGTCCGCGCGAACACGTTCGCGACCTCGACGTTCCGTCTCGTGCTCGGGCTGGGGCAAGGCTCGTCCGACCAACGCTACGAGGCGGTGGACGGATACGCTTTCTTCGACGACGTGACCTGCGACCTCATTTCGGCGGACGAGTATGCGGAGGCGACCTCGGGCGGGACTGCCGCGGTCGCGCCGCAGAACATTTGCACCGCGTCCGACCGCGCCGAGGATAAGATCTTCCTCGCCGTCGACGACAGCGGCGCGCTCACCGCGTTCAACTACGCGCTCGACCTCTATGCGGGCGACGGCAGCGCGCTCGGGCTGAATGGCGACACCGTAAAGATCGGGCTCACCGAGGAAGTTTCGGGCAGCCGCACCTACACCTCCGCCGACATCGACGCCTCCCGCGGGGACAACCGTTCGGACGCGTCCGTGGAGGAGAGCCGCAGAAGCGTCGCCGCGCTGATGAGCTACGACGACATCAAAAACAGCTCCAACGGCTATCTCAAAACCATCTTCGCAAACGATTTCGCGAACTACCCGACCTCGTTCTCCAAGGACAATATCGTCATGCTGATGTCCACGAACGGCGCGGCGTACACGGCGAAGCTCACCCTGCCCTCTTTCTCGCTCGGAAAGGACGAGCGTTTGCTCATCTCGTTCTTCGTAAAGACGGGCGTGCGTTCGGGCAAGACGGGCGCGGGCGCGGCGATCGTCGACGGCAAGAACCGTTCCTCCATCGCCTCGTTCGATTCGACCACGGTGGCGACCGTCGACATCGACGACGACACCAAAGACATCTACGGCGGCTGGGTGCAGTGCTTCTTCTTCGTGGAGAACGACACCGAGTCCGACACGCCCAAGGAATTCCGTTTGGAACTCACCTACGGGCCTACGTCGATCGCCTCCGCTTCCGCCAACGACTTCATCGACGGCTATGCGGCGTTCGCGAACTTCGAGATCAAGACGCTCACCCGCACCGAATACAGCTATGCCGCCACGGGTTCGTACGCCGCAAAGGCGTCGCTCACCGCGTCCGTAAAAGACGAGACCAAGTTCGACAATGCCGCGGGCAGCGGTCCTTCCGTCGAAGAGGGGCTCGCGATCCCCACGTCGTACACGGGCGTGCAGGCGGGCAGCAACGTGCTCGTCGACACCGTGCTCGACGCAGACGGCGAGGTCTCCAACCCCAACCCCGGGCGCGCCGACCTCAACGCTTCGGGCGTGTATGCGGGACTTCTGAACGCCGACTATGCCGAGACCTACCGCACGGGGACGGCGGCGTGGAACACCGCGCTCAACACCGCCGCGGGAACGCCCGCCGACGCAGACGCCTTCTGGCTCAACCTCTTCGGCAGCCGCAACGGGCAGACCCCTTCCCCCGCGAACCCCGCCTATCAGCCGCTCGTCATTCTGAACACGTCGAATGAAGCGAAGCCCTCCTACGGCTTCTTTGCAAAGAGCAACGCGACCGTTTCGGCGTCCTCCGCGACCCGCGTATCCGTGCGCGTCAAGCTCTCGCAGGGGGCGAAGGCTTACGTCTATCTCACCGACGTCTCCGACGTTGCAAAGGGATTCAACAACCGTCTCTCCCCCGCCTTCCCCAAGGTGACCTATTGGTACGACGACGAGGGCAACATCGTCGACAAAGACCCCGCCGCAAAGGATTTCGACGCCGAAAAGAACGTCGCGTACACCCTCGAAAGCAACGGGCTCTATAAAAAGGTGGGCGGCGACGAAACGCTGTACGCCAACCTTTCCAACTTCGAAGCGAACGACGAGGGCAACCTCGTGACGGGCGACGGCACGGTCGCGTACTTCTTCCACGACGGGAAATACTACGCCTACTACGACGAGACCAAGCCCGAGGGACGGCAGTATGAACAGGTCGTGGAGAACCTCCCCGCGGAGGGCGACATCGTCCGCTACACCGCGCCTTCGACCCTGCCCGAAGCGGCGATCGCCGTCGAGGGTACGGCGCAGAACGCGGGACAGTGGGTCACCGTCTCTTTCTACATCCAGACGGGGGATACCGAAAAGAAATACCGTCTCGAACTTTGGGCGGGCGCGCGCGACAACGACGCGAACGGCATGCCCGCGAACAGCTATGTGTTCTTCGACCGCGTAAAGACGGATACGGTCACCAACTTCACCGACCTCGCCGAAGAGGCGGAGGAACGTCTGCGCGACAGCAACGGCGTCGGCAGCGACGAAAAACTTCCCGCCTCCCTCGCCTACTACTACACGTTCACGTTCTACGATTCCGCCGACTACCTGCGCTACGACGCGTCGCAGGACGAGAAAGAGCTCGGCAACCACTGGGCGTCCTATCAACAGTCCGCACACGAAGAGGAACTCGTTTGGCTGATCTGCGACGACGCGGACGGCGCGCTCCTCGGCACGGACGCGCCCACCTATTCCTGCTTCCTCTCCTATGCCGCCGTCGAACAGACGGTGACGCCCGACGCGCTCGACACGGGCGACAGCGATACGCCGTCGACCGACACGGACGCGCCGACGAACGGCGGAAACATTTGGCTGGTGCTCGCCTCCGCGCTCCTCGCCGTCGTGCTCGTCGCGGTCATCGTCATCGTGATTGTCCGCAGGGTGCTCGCGAAAGTCAAGAAGCAACGCCCCGCGAAGAAGTCCAAGAAGAAGGCAAAGACCAAGCGCGCGCCTGCGCCCGCGCCCGAGGAGACCGAACCCGAGGCTCCCGCAGAGCCTGCAACGCCCGCGCCGCGCGACGAGGACGACCCTTACAGCGAATAATACGGCTCTTGCCGAAACAAAAAATCCCGCTTGCAAGCGGGATTTTTTGTCGCCTTTTTTACGTAAGGCTCTTCCAAATTCTGTCATTTCGAGCGGAGCGGGCGAAGCCCGCGCAGTCGAGAAATCTCCCTTATTTTTATTTCAAGCATCATCAACGACCAAGGGGATTTCTCGATTCCGTTCGCTTACGCTCACTTCACTCGAAATGACAGAAAAAAAG
>CANRJR010000024.1 GCA_947631005.1 uncultured Clostridia bacterium
CGTTTGATCCCATATTTGCGGCAAGCGTCCATCATGGTCGCCGTGCCGATGATGTTGGTCTGCAAAAAGACGCCCGGATCTTCGATGCTTCTGTCTACATGGCTCTCTGCCGCAAAGTTGACAACGATATCGGGTTTTTCCTCCTCGAACAGCTTGTACACCGCCTCTCTGTCGCAAATATCTGCCTTGACAAAGCGAAAGTTCGGATGTTCCATGATAGGCGCAAGCGTGGAAAGATTCCCCGCATAGGTCAGTTTGTCCAGACATATGATGCGATAATCGGGATATTTATTGAGCATATGGAAGATAAAGTTACTGCCGATAAACCCCGCGCCGCCCGTTACAATGATAGTCATTTACTCTCTCCGTTCGCTAAAGACATTAAATACTGCCCATACTCTGTCATTTTTAAATTTTCGCCTAATTTATACAGCCGAGCTGTACTGATAAATCCTCTGCGCCAGGCAATTTCCTCTATGCAGGAAACATAAAAGCCTTGCATTTCCTGAATGGTCTGAACAAAGCCTGCCGCTTTATACATGCCTTTCGGTGTACCAGTATCCAACCACGCCATGCCGCGCCCCAAAAGTTCGACATGCAGTTCGCCCATTTTCAAATACTCATTGTTCACAGAAGTTATCTCTATTTCACCACGGTCAGATGGCTTGACTTTTTTTGCGATTTCCACCACTCGATTGTCATAAAAATATAACCCCGGAACAGCATAGTGCGATTTGGGCATCTCTGGTTTTTCTTCGATAGAAATAACCTTATTGCCCTTATCAAATTCCACAACCCCAAAGTCTTTTGGATTATTGACGGGATATCCGAAGATCGTCGCGCCGCATTTTCTTTCTTTTGCTGAGATTAGAATTTCCGTTAAAGCTTGTCCGTAAAATATATTGTCCCCTAAAATGAGGCAAACCTGATCGTTTCCAATAAATTTTTCTCCGATTATAAATGCATCTGCCAGACCGCGCGGCTTGTCCTGTACGGCATAAGAAAGATTGATTCCTATCTTGCTCCCATCCTCTAAAAGTTCACGATACGACGGCGTCGCTTCCGGAGTGGAAATAATTAAAATATCCCTTATTCCGGCGAGCAATAAAACCGACAACGGATAATAAATCAACGGCTTATCGTAAATCGGCAAAAGCTGTTTCGATACGGCTTTCGTCATGGGATAAAGCCTTGTTCCCTTTCCTCCAGCTAAAATAATACCTTTCATTGTGCTCTCCCGTTGCATCATTAACCAACCAACCCATACCCGCCATGTTAGCAAACTGTGATTGGTCAATTAAATTTATTCAATGACTCTATTACATGCGCTATTTGTTCTTGCGTCATCCCATAATACATCGGAAGACTTAAAATAGTTGAGCTGATCTCTTCCGCCACGGGCAAGCTCCCCTTCCCCAACTTCAAATCTTCATAAGCCAACTGCAAATGCATCGGAATAGGATAATGCTTCACTGTGCCTATCCCTCGTTTACTCAAATATGCTTCAAGCTCATCCCGCTTGGCACATCGCACAGCAAAAACGTGATAGATATGCGTGTACGTGGTATCTGATTTCAGCGGCAATTTAATCATCGGATTTACAATACCGTCAGAATATTGTGCCGCGATTTTTCTTCTTGCTTCGTTCCAAGCGTCTAAATGGGGCAATTTTACTCGCAAAAATGCACTCTGCAACTCATCCAAACGGCTATTGGTACCCTTATAAATATGATGATATTTATAATCGGAACCGTAATTCCCGAGCGCGCGTACTTTATCGGCTATATCTTTATTATTGGTAACTACGCAACCTGCGTCACCGAGTGCCCCGAGATTTTTGCCCGGATAAAAACTGAAAGCGGCGGCGTCAGACAAAGTGCCCACCTTTTTCCCTTTATATAAGGCACCATGAGCCTGAGCCGCATCTTCTATCACATAGAGACCGTATTTCTTGGCAATAGAATTTACCGCATCCATATCAGCCGCCCGTCCTTGAAGATGGACGGCAATGATTGCTTTTGTCTTGCTACTGATTTTTTCCTCGACCTTCGTAACGTCTATATTATAGGTTTCAATCGTGGGCTCGACAAATACCAGATCGGCACCGACATACGAAACTGCCAAAGCCGTGGCAATAAAAGTATTTGACGGCACGATCACTTCGTCGCCGCGCCCTATTCCGAGTGCTTTCAAAATTAAGTAGATGGCGTCCAAACCATTGGCGACGCCGACACAATATGCGGCACCGCAGTATTCGGCAAATTCGTTTTCGAACTTTCCGCATTCTTCGCCGTGAATAAAAACGTTTTTCTCAAGCACACGCGAATAAGCCTTCAATAGCTCATCCGACAGCTCGCGGTGCATGGGTGAGAAATCCGCAAATGGAACTTTAATATTCGCCATAATATTTCTCCGAAATCATTTTTCTAAAATCGTCGTAATTCCTAATATAATCAGCCTCATCGTACAACTCAGAAGCAAGAACCAATAAAACAGCATCCGTAGAAAAGTCGTACATTTCACGCCAAATGTCGTTTGCTATGTATAACCCTTCGCTCGGATCGTTTAGGAGAACCGTTTCCCTATTATATCCGTCATCAAGCACAACTTTACAACTGCCATGTACACAGATAAGCATCTGCTGTAATTGCCTATGTGCATGAAAACCGCGCGCGATGTTGTCATTTGTATTATAAATATAGTAGACCCTTTTAATATCAAAAGGGATCTCCCTATTTTCTTCTATCGCTACCAGCATCCCGCGAGAGTCGCCATGAGGCAAAAATTTATACTTTTTTACAAGCGCATCTTTATCCCGCAACTTTGTAACCTCTCGATTTATTTGCCAAACCTGCCGATAAAATCGATTGACGCGCATTCCTTTAAGGGCAACTTCACAGGACTGCCATCCGCTGCAGATTTATAAACGGCGAGCACCGTTTCGAGCGCATTTCTGCCCGCTACGGCATCCACATAAGGCTTTCTGTCGTTTTCGATCGCATCGATAACGTCGGCAAACAGGCTCGTATGCCCATTCCCATAAACGTTGGAAGTCTGCTCAAACAACCCGCGATTCTTATCGTCCCCATCACGCTCGTCTGCAAAATCCCACACGTCTATGGCGTTTGTAGACTTGCCTCCCAACTTGACTGTACCGTTCTCACCGAAAATATAGAGCGTTTCTTCGAGGTTCTTAGGATATACGTTCGTGGTGCCCTCTATCGTACCTACCGCGCCGTTCTTGAATTTCAACACAGCCATACCGATATCTTCGCATTCCAAATACTCGTGGAACTGCTGTTTGGTCACGCCGTACACTTCCTCTATTTCATCACCCATCATCCAGCGCAGGAGATCTATGCCGTGAATACACTGGTTCATCAACGCACCGCCGTCGTTCTTCCATGTTCCGCGCCACTTGGCTTGGTCATAGTAATCCTTATTTCTGCTCCAACGCACATTGATGGAGCCATGGGATATTTTTCCGAATCTTCCCTCTTCCAAAGCGCGACGGGTCTGTTGGACTGCGATATTGAATCTGTTTTGATGGCATGGCGAGACTTTCACGCCCTTTTGCTCTGACAAAACGATAATCCGTTCCGCATCGGCGATGCTCATTGCCATGGGCTTTTCAATAATGACATTGATACCCTTATCAATGCAGTAGAGAGCAATTTCCGCATGCAAACCGCTTTCCGTCGCGATACTGATCAATTGAAGCTCGGGGTGCTCGGTTATCATCTTTTTATAATCGGTATAGCGGGCAATCGACCTGTCATTTTCAAGACCGTGTTTCGACAGAACCTCTTGCATGCGTTCGGGGATGATGTCGCATACCGCAACGATCTCCAATTTGTTATTGACAGCAGCTTTTACATGATTTGTCGAGATTCTGCCACAACCGATAAGAGCATATTTCATTTCCATTCTCCACTTTTATTTTTCTATTTCAAATACTATCCCATCCCTAAAGACATATTTCCTGCCGCAAGTGCACTCTGCTATGTCATCCGAAAAAATTAGTTTCAGTCCACAATTACATACCCACCCTTTCACTCGCGCAGGATTGCCCATCACGAGCGCATTATCGGGGACATCTTTTGTAACGACGCTTCCCGCTCCTACAAGAGCATATTTACCTATCGTGTGACCGCAAACAATCGTACTGTTCGCTCCGATAGAACATCCTTGTTTTAAAAGTGTTTTACGAAATTCATGTTTTCTGCTAATATAGCTCCTCGGATTGATTACATTTGTAAATACACAACTCGGTCCGAGAAATACGTCGTCCTCACACTCAACTCCCGTATAAACCGAAACATTATTTTGAATCCTTACTCCATCGCCGATTTTTACCTGGGCACCTATCATAACATTCTGTCCAATGTTACAATTCTTTCCAATCTCGCAGTGGCTCATAATATGGCAAAAATGCCAAATCTTTGTACCATTGCCTATTATACAATTGTCATCTACATAAGTAGATTCGTGTATAAAAATATCACCCATAATCTTTTATAATTTCAGTATAATCTCCTATTGTCGTTATTCCATTTTCATGAAGAAATGTTTCATCATATAAGTTCAGCCCGGTCTTTACAAAAAAGGCTTTTATACCTTTTATATTTACCTGTAAATCACCGAGACTGTCCCCAACTAAGACATCGCCATTCGTAACTCTTTGCGCAAGCCAATCTTGCTTTTTTTCCCTGTCCGGATTAAGAACGATTATATTGTCAAAGCAATTTTTATATCCGAGCCAGTCCAATTCCTTATACAGCATCGCAGGATGTCTTCTCAATGATAAAAGAACTATTTTGTATCCCTTTCTTATGAAGTTGTTTACGACGCCCGAGAAATCCTTAATCGGTCTGTCAAGCCGAAGAAACTTTTCCGCTTCCAGCGTACTACGCTTATAAATAAGATAGTCGGCAATGTCGATAGGAGCATTCCAAAGTCTTTCGGCTACCAAATGATCCTTTCTCAAAAGGAGCTTTTCTCGCTTATAATCTTTGATGGTCCCGTCGCATTGATATCCCCGATTAGACAAGTACGTCTCTAATACATAGTAATATCTTTCCCATACGTCAACAAGAGTGCCGTCAAAATCAAAGTAAATCGTCATGATTCATTGTGTATAAACAACTCTTCATAATATCGTATCATCGTTACGCCGTCTGTTTTCGAGGTTTGCAAATAAGGGCTTCCACCCCCCCCATCAAGAAGGTTAACAAGTCGCATGGGAATATTAAACCCGCACTCCACAGCCAACGGCAAGCCGCCTGAAGCCAATCGAGTATTAAAATCAAACAAGACAGGTTCTCCTGAAGCCTTCTTCTTGTATTGAAAATTGATGGGACCGCGCAATTTTCCTGTCTTTTCTAAAGTGCGAATAACAGGCGTTAAAATTTCATTATCGCATACCGCGGTCGTAACGACTGCACCGCCCGAAATCGTTTTTTCCCGCTTACGATTAAAAAAACCCTCGCATTTCCCACTATCATCAAAAAGGCAATCTACCGTAAACTCATCGCCTTGCAGAAACTCCATAAACATGGAACCGGCCGAATGCGCTTTCCAATATGCATAATCCTCACCGTCGACAATCTTTTGAGTCCCCTTGCTCCCAGACCCTTGATACGGTTTCAAAAACAGAGGATAGTCTCTTTCCCTCGGCGTCTCATCCACATAACACCTCGGAACGCGGATGCCGAGGCTCGACAAAAACTGATAGCATTCCCATTTATTGCTTAAAACTCTGTTTGTCTCCGCATCGACAATCAGACGCTTTACTCCTTTTAAGCAGGAATGGACGGTATAAAAATTCATATCGTACGACGTAACGGGAATCATGTGAGTGACTTTTTCTTTCTCAACGATTTTCTGCAACGAGGACAAATATTCGCTTTCATTGGAAAGCTGCGGAACAACATAAAAACGGTCGGCAATGATTTTTGCCGGGACATTTTTATTTACATCTACCGCGACAATATGGACCTGCTCACCCAGGCATTTTTTCAGCACACGAATCAAATATGTCCCCGTTGATCCACCTGCCGACGTAAGCAATAAATTGATTTTGTTTGACAAATATTCGCTCATATGACATTATCTCGTTTCCAATACTTTCGAAGAGATAAACTCTATCTCTTCGTCTTTGAGGTACGGATGCATTGGCACGCTTAAAACCGTCTTGGTAAGCCTCGTAGCAACCTCCACTTCCCCCAGCGGAGTATCAATGCCTTCAAATGCTTTCAAGGCATGCATCGGGATAGGATAATATATCATTGTAGGGATACCGTTCTCATTGAGATGTTTCTGCAAATCATCTCTCTCTTTTTCATCTTCGAGAATCAACGTATATTGCGCCCAGCTACTTCCGAAATGTTCCGGAATCAATGGTGTTGTAAACCTATCTTTAAGGTAGCTATCGTACTTCTTGGCGATTTTGTTTCTGTCCGTCAGCTCATAATCGGAAAATGCCTTTAATTTTTCCAACAAAATCGCCGCCTGCACGGTATCCAAGCGGGAATTATACCCTATACGCACATTATCGTATTTGTGCGAACCTTTCCCATGGAATGCAAGAGACACCATGAGTTTATAATAATCTTCACAATCGGTAAACACCGCGCCGCCGTCTCCGTAGCACCCCAAAGGCTTTGCGGGGAAAAAGGAAGTAGTGGATATATCTCCAAACGAACACGCCCGCTTACCGTCTATGCTTCCTCCAAATCCCTGTGCCGCATCTTCGATTATGGGCAAGCCGTATTTATCGGCGACCTTTCTGATCACGGGGAAATTTGCGGGAAGTCCGAATAAGTCCACGGCTACGATCGCCTTGGGTTTTAATTTTTTTTCGGCAATCACTTGCTGTATCCGTTTTTCGAGTTTTTCGGCGTCGAGGTTGAACGTTCTCTCGTCCACGTCCACAAATACGCAGGTTCCGCCCGCAAGAGCAACGGTTTCCGCACTTGCAAAGAAAGTAAGATCCGGGACAAAAACGGCATCACCTTTCCCGACATCAAAGCACCTTAGCGCAAGTGTCAAGGCGTCCGTGCCGTTTGCGCATGTCAAACAATACTTTCTAGAACAGTAAGCGGCAAGATTTTCTGCCAATTCGCGTACCTCGTCACCGTTTATAAATTGAGCACGCTCCAAAACCTTGGCGATTCGCCCATCTATCTTTCTCTTCAGAGCCCGATACTGTCTGCCCAAATCAATAAATTCCATAGTGCTTCTCCTTTATTAATTTTCGTGATAGATATCACGACAATAAATTTTATCAATAACGTCGTCTAATGCATTTTCAAACCTGTTTGCCACAATTAAAGACGCTCGCTCCTTGAACTCATCCAAATTGTTTGTTACCTCAATCCCCATGAATTTTTTATCGCTGTACATGGGTTCGTAGATGAGCAAATTCACACCGTTGGATTTAAGGATTTGCAACACTCCCTGTATGGCACTCTGTCTGAAATTATCAGACTTCGACTTCATTGTGAGCCTATAAACACCCACCACCACATTTATGTTCTGCTTAAATCCGCTCCTTTCCATAATTTGTTCGGCAATAAACTTCTTGCGCGTATCGTTAGCCTGCACAACAGCGGAAATCATATTTTGCGGTATATCGTTAAAATCCGCTTTTAGTTGCTTCGTGTCTTTCGGCAAGCAGTATCCGCCGTAGCCAAACGAAGGATTGTTGTAAAAATTCCCTATTCGAGCATCGAGACAAACACCGCTTATGATCTGCGAAGCATCCAACCCTTTCGCCTGGCAATAAGTATCAAGCTCGTTAAAGTACGCTACCCTGACGGCAAGATACGTATTGGCAAATAACTTGACTGCCTCCGCTTCGTTCGTATTCAACACCAAACGTGGAATATCTTTCTTAATGGCACCTTCGGCAAGCAATTCCGCAAACCGCGATGCCTTGGCTTTTAAGTCAGCATCGCCCAAATTGCATCCGACTATAATCCTTGCCGGATATAAATTATCGTACAGGGCTTTCCCCTCGCGAAGAAATTCGGGAGAAAAGATAATGTTCTTATAACAGAATTTTTCTATCATACGGTTTGTAAAGCCGATGGGAACGGTAGATTTGATTACTATCGTTGCTCTATTGTTTGTGGAGAGGACTGTCTCAATAACCTGCTCCACGGAACTTGTATCAAAATAATTTTTATCCTCATCGTAATTGGTCGGAGTGCTGATCACCACATACTCCGCTTCCCTATATGCACTCTCATCCGTCGTCGCATGAAGATCAAGTTGTTTTGACGAGAGATATTCTTCGATCTCCCGATCGATTATCGGAGACTTCCCGGAGTTGATGAGAGCTACCCTTTCCGAGGAAATGTCTATTGCTGTGACTTCATGATTCTGCGAGAGCAGTATCGCGTTTGAAAGCCCTACGTATCCAATCCCTGCTACGGTAATTTTCATATTTATTATTCCTTATTCGTTTTATCGTACCTTAAGCCACAAAAATTTACACTAAATTGTTATATAAACTTAAAAGTTTTCTTTCTTCAACATTCCAATTGTATTTTTCAAAGACTGCTTTTCTCCCGTTTAACCCCATTTGTTTTGCCGCTTCTTTGTTATTAAACAAAAATACCAATCCATTTCTTATGGCGTCAATGTCATTCGGATCCACGCATATTCCACATTGATACTCATCAATGATATTTTTCCACAATTTGAAATCTGTACACAGCACAGGAATCCCTGCCATCATATACTCAAACAACTTATTGCAACCTAATGTTCCGTCTTTGCCCCCCATATTTTGACAATAATCAATAATAGCTACTCCGCAATAAGATTTCGATAAGAGTTGCATAACCTCATCGTGAGTAGCGTTTTCTGCAAAATTAACCTTTTCCCATCCCGGAAGATTTTTAAGATTATCATAATATGACGCATCAAAACTGCGCGTCCTTATTTCAAAAGTTGCCCCGTCGATATCGCCAATTGCTTTAATTACATTATCAACTCTCCATGAGCGTTCTATTTGACCGGCAAACACCGCTTGCTTCTTGTCTAATTGTGGATCGGGTATATTGCTTATTAAAATGGGATAATTCGTCACCAAAATTGTATTGCTTTGAAACTTGCTTAACCTCTCAACCAATTTTGGCGTAACACCAATAACCGCATCAAAGCGGCAAAGAATTTTTTTCTCTTTCTTTTCGTAATGTCGCGAAATAAATTTTCTTAAAAATTTGGGGATATATTCTTTTTCCAATAAAAAACAAGGGTAATCTTCGTGACTGTCAAAAATTACTTTTTTGCCCCGCTTTTTAAGTTTTTTTCCGACTCCGAGCAAAAACGGTTCGTGGATATGATAAATTTCAGCATCGATTTGTTTTGCTTTTTTGTAAAACTGCCTTGTGGAAAATACAAATCGATTCAAGCGGCTTTGGGGACATTTAGCGATTGAAGTTATTTTAACGCCATTGACTTCCCTGTCTCCTTTGGCATCCGAGCATAACAAGATAACATCGTACCCATTTTTCGAAAGCGCGGTACATTCTTTTTGAAAAACGCGAATATCGTTTGTATCGTGTCCTGAAATCATATGACATACTTTTGTCATTGCTTCTTCCCTCCGAACTTATCGATTGCCTCTTTGGTATCGTCGAACATATCTTTATACGAGGTCTTTATTTCATAAGGAAACGCATACACATGCTCTCCAAGCCTTTCTTCGACCGATGTGGCTTCGTCTTTTGTAATTTCGTTCATCAAAAAACTCTGCGTATTTTTAATAGAATAATCGGGATTGAAATATGTACGAGGCAAAACATGATGTTGCTTGTCCAAGCCAATAAAGTCACGAATTTTTTCCGTCGTTTCTTCATATCGGTAAACAAGATCTTCAAATTTCACGACGAGAAGATTTTTCACACTACGATTATAATTCAGATTATCTTTCCAATATGCACAAAACTTGTCCATATCCGTCGGCAACGGCGCGCCAGATATACTGTAAGGCGGTTTGGACCAAAGGTATTTATTCATTGAATATATATCGCGCGGATCACGTTCTACAGCAATCGCTCGAAAATTATCGTCGAAATAATCTTCTATTAAATCGGAATGTTGTGGACATAAAAGCTGATCGTAAATCATCACATCTTTATTGTCTTTGGCACACATTTCAAAGTAACGCGAAACAAACTTCCTCGCTGCCGCATGAACCGTTGCTCTGGAAGGTAACGCATAATAGGTTGGCTCTTTATCCATAACATTTTTTTTGCCCCACTTATATACAGGGCGTTTATATACGATCTTGGCAGCCAACTGCAGAGCGCACATAATCAAAGAGAAACGGACTTTCTTTTTGTGTTCAACTGACGAACCACTACTAATCTTTGCTCCAATGGCATCTACAAACTCAAATGTAGCCTGCATATAATCATCACCGAGCAATTTTTTGTATGACCCAAACGATCCGAAATCATAATCATACAAGCGTTTATTGCATTGAATGAAATTATTGATTATCTTGTCAGAATTATGAATGCTGTTTACGCTTGTTAAAAGCGCACAACATTCAAATAATCCCCCGCTAGACACAAAGGGGAAATGCTCATAAGGTCTCAATATTCCTTTACGATTTCTATCTAATGCGACCCCGACATTGTCGAACTCGCGCAAATAATCTATAACAGCAGAAGAACCGGACCCGTAAAATCCGAATACCGCAACGTTTATCATGTCAACTCCTTAAAACTGGCAGTAATGTCGTTTCGAGCATATATTTGTAATCGAAACACATTGCCGTCGTTTCACAATTTTTGCAATATTGATTATATTCGTCCTCGCACATCATGCTAAATCTCACTATCCCATCGGCATAAGCCTTTGCATCGTTTTCAACTACTATTCCGCACTCTCTGTCAGATACAATATCATATTTCGGACTTACCGACGACAATATAGGTTTACCAGACGCCAAATACATGAATAACTTGTTGGGACTGCATCCGAATCTCAACAAAGGCATATTGGTGAAATTAAATAAATTCAAATTTCCACGCGACAAAACATTGGGTGCATATTTAATATCAAGCCTGCCCTTGAATTTAATATTCTCCAACCCCATGTCTTTACAACACCTTTCGAGCTCCTCCCGCCGGCTCCCGTCTCCGTAAATCAAAAAGATTATATCATTCCGATCTTTAAGAATCTTCGCCGCGTCTACTATAAGTTTAACATTGTTAGCATCGCTGATCGAGCCCAAATACACAGCCTTAAATTTCTCCGAATCCAAATCTTCGTCTTCTAAAACCACATTTTGCTTATTATAGTTGTACTCGCATAAGTCAACCCCATTATTGATATACAAAACTTTAGCGACATCCAAATCACCACCGCTCTGTGTGTCCCACTTTTTTTCGATGAAATAATCAGCACCACCCTCAAAGGAAAACATGCAATAATCGGCTATGCGATAAGCTTTACGTTCTAACCGATATAGAATCTTGGCAATAATACTATTGCGCTTCAAAACTCCCATATCAATAAACGTTTCCGGCCACAAATCCAAAACATCCGTAATGAATTGGGCTCCATATTTTGTTTTGTATTTTAAGAATCTATTACCAAACAGCCCGACGTAATCCGAAATAACAATATCGGGTTTCCGCATTTTTTTTGTAACTTTTAAAACATCCTTTTGGAATTTTAAGGTAGCTAAAATTCTGCCTATCCCGTTGCCTTTATACTTCTTTGACTTGATAACCAAAAAGTTCGCTCCTTCGATTTCCATAAACCTGAACTTTTCGTGATTATTCAGCAAGTCATTGCCTATCTTATGAACGAAACTACCGCAAATGATTGTTGCATCATATCCATATTCTTTCAAGATATTGCAAAATTTTATCTGTCTAGTAGCAATGCTTCTCCACGAAGCATATTGATCTATAATCCAAACAACTTTTTGAGCTTCAGTCATATCTGATTCTCCGTAACTTTCATCAATGCAAATAAATTAACGACAATTATAACAAAGGGACCGATTCTCTCCTTTATTGATACGAAGATGAACCCTAATACTCCTTAATGTTCTGTTTTTCATAATTTCTTCTCTTCTACTACGCCCTCATGTTTGAATGCGGCGGCTATCGTGCCAAAAAAGCATTTACAGTCAAACAAAAAGCTCATTCTTTTAACATACTCGCCATCCAGTACCGCTTTTACTGGTATCTCCAACTCGTCCCTGCCATTAATCTGCGCCCAGCCCATAAGTCCTGGCTTTATATCGTTCGTGTTATACTTGTCCCGCTCGGCTATAAGGTCGACTTGATTCCATAGTGTCGGACGCGGTCCTATGATTGTCATTTGACCGACAAAAATATTAAAGACCCGCGGCAACTCATCCAAAGAAGTCCGCCTACCTTTGTGATCCATTTTGTCGAATCGGTAAGCTCATACGTAGGGGCGTCATACGGCGTATCCGTGCGCAGTGTCCTAAATCTCAAGATCTTGATCTTAAAAAATTTTTTCTTTTTTGTCCACTCGATCCTGCCTAAACAACACGAGTTCTTTGCCGCACACCTAATGGCTATGGCAATAATCAGCATGGGGAGCGCAAGAAAAGAATGCCAAAAAAGGATAAAAATAAGTCTACTATTGCTCTCTTAAAGAGCAGTCAAACTTGCATCCTTTTATCTTGTACCCGGTATGGTATTTCTCCGCCATGTAGACAAAGCTTTACAATTACCATTATACATCATCGGAAAACAAAAATCAACAGAATCTGCGAATTTTTTGTTTTTGTTCGGTTTACCGCATATTCTGTAAAATATAAACAATTTTCGACAAATTTTGCGCGCCTCAAAAATGAGCCTCTCACCGTAAAATTCGCGACGCAGGTATTATAAAAACATGACAAAACGGCGGTCGCCCGCCGTTTTCGATAACATCGGCGATATTCTCCTATGGTTTTTGTGTGTTGCGTTCCGATCGCCCTATGTTATGGTGTTATTATAGCATCTTCGGGGGCCATGGCGGCACCCATGTTGTTGACGTCGGTCACGCCGAAATCCACGACTTTGCCGAGGGTCGCCGAGGTGATCTTCACGCCGTCGCCCTCGGCGGCGATGAGCGACGCACCCGCCGCCGTGACCGTCCACTGCGACTGCGGCGGACGCGTACACCCCAATTCGAGCGGATAGCGGTATTGCCGCTCCGCCGAGGCGAAATGGCTGCCCGTCGCCGCGACCACCCGTTTCGCGAATCCTCCGTCGACAAACGCCGCACCTACCGCGAGCGATTCCGCCATCGTCGAACATGCGCCGTACACGCCCAAAAAGGGAACGGAGAAGTCGCGCGCCGCGAAACTCGCCGAAATAATTTGGTTGAGCAGGTCGCCCGAGACGATCATATCCACCTCGTCGCGGTTGAGCCCCGCGTTCTCGATCGCGCCGTCGATGACTTTCGAGAGCATTTTGCACTCGGCTTTTTCATACGTCGATTCGCCGTACATGTCGTCGGAGAGTGCCGTTTCGACGTATCTGCCGATGACGCCCTGACATTCCTTTGTTCCCGCGACCGTACTCGTTGCCACGATCCGCGGCTGACGCTTGAAATAGATCGTCTGATTCCCCATAAAAAACCGCCCGAAACACAGGTTCTGCATTCGGGCGGAAATTATTCTTTGCGGCATTACTCCTCTTCGAGCGTGAGCAGCAGGGCGCAGACGCCGACGACCCCCTCTTCGAACGGGTGCAAGATCTTTGCCGCCGCCGCGGCGTCCTCTGCCGTGACATGGATGAATCCCAATTGGCGGCGCAACCAAAAACTCGAAGTGAAAAGCTCCTCGTACGTATCTGCCTTGAACGCCCGTTTGACCCGCGCGCACAGATATTCGCGCATCTCTTCACAATGCAGACGGACAAGCCCGCCCGGTGCGATATGCTCCTGCGATTCGTGCAACACGGTGACGAGCCAATGACCGTTCCCGTGGGCGATGGGAACGAACTCCCGCGGGTCTAACAGCAAGTCGACGACGTCGTCCCCCTCCCACGCGCGGTGCTTGGCGGTATATTCGCCGAAGATGCGGTCGCACACCTCTTTGTCGTACACGGGCACGAGCCGCTCGTCGACGCCCTCGCCGACCAATTTGAATACGCCGACGTCCTCATTTTTATCCTCATCGTCGTCGATGGCGGCGAGGATGGGTTGCAACAGACCGTACAACTCTCTCCCCTCGCAGACGACGGCGATCTTACGGTAGAACGTGATAACGCCGTGCTCGTCGGCGACGGGAACGGGCGCACGGTTGTCCTCGTTCGACAGCAGGTCGCGCAACATCACTCGTCCTCCTCGCCGAACATCTTGCGGAACTTCTCTTCGGTGATGAGCGTTTTACGGCACATGGCGGCGGGGTCGAGCGGCGACACGAAGCCCAAGATCTCCATCCAACCGAGGATCTTGCCCGCGAGCGGATAGCCGACGCCGAATTCCCGTTGCAGATCCGCCATGGTGACCGTCTCTACGCCCGTGACGTATTTAAGCGCGTCCCGATAGACGGGCTCGGGGAAGTAGACGGCGCGTTCATCCGCGTAAATCCACCCGCGGCTGACCCGATAGAGGCTGTCCATGGCGGCATACAGCCGCATCATGCTCCCGAGCAAACTCTCCGACCTGCCCAAGGCGATGCGGAGTTCCTTGCCGACGCACTCCACGCCGTACCGCCCGAGAATGCTCCGCTTGCGCATTTCGAATTCCGACTTCGCCGCTTTCGTCTTGGGTTTGCAAAGCCGGATCGCCATTCCCTCGTCGGTGAGAAATTCCCTGCCGCCCGCCTTGCGCTTTGCGAACCGCACCCGCCTCCCGCCGAGTTCGACGTCGTAGGGGTACAGCCGAAGCATGCCGCCCTGCTGTTCGGTGCGCAGTCCGAAGCGCAACGCGCGGTTGACCGAACGGGTCTTGCATTCGGTCGGTTCGCCATAGCGGACACTCTTTTCGCCCAAGAGATAGATGTCTTGCCAGAGCTCGTCGTCCGTCTTGTAGACCAACGCCCCAGACAAGTCGCCGTCGTTGCGCGCAGTCAGTGCCCTGATCGCGAGCTCTTCCGGCTCGGGCTTTTCCGACGGATCGGGATCGGGCGTGGATTGGCTTCCGACAAGTCCCGACCAAAGATCCTCGTTGTCCTCGTTGTCCTCATCGTCGTCGTCCTCGTCGTCGTCCTCGTCCTCATCGTCGTTGAGGCTGTCGAGCAAGCTCAAAATATCGTCGTCGGAATCATCGGAGGACGATTCTCCGCTCTCTTCCGAAGAGCCGTCCTCGTCCTTGTCGTCTTGGGAGAGGAGGTCGCTCGCCTCGCGGAGGCGTTTCAGCCGTTCGAAGAGGTCTTTGCTCGTCGCCGACCAAGAGTCGTCCTCTTCTTCTTTGGCTTCGGGCATGACGTATTCGTAGGTGATCCCCTCTTTGAGGCGAAGCGTGCCCTCGTTGAGCATGTCGCGCACGACGGAATAAATTTCGGCATAGCTCGCGGAAAATTCCCGTTGCAGTTCGGGAATGTTCACGCGAAAGTGTTCTTGGATATATTGCACTACCTTTTCACGGTCTGGCATCGTTCTCCTCCGTCAATCCCAATCGTCCGACGTTTCGGGCAACACATAGATGTACTTCTTCTGGAAGGGATCGGCTTTGCCGTAATATTCCTTTTCGCTTTTGAGCGGCATGGAGGTGTACTCCTTGCAGAGGTAGTACCGCTCCAATTTGGAAAACAGGACGTAGCCGCAGTTGGCTTCGGTGACGATGCACTCGCCCTCCTTGAAGTGGGACAGCATGCTCTGCGGAATGAGCGGAATGGTTTCGATCTGGAACATTTCGATCTCGTCCGCCTTGCCGTTGAGCGCGGAGATGGGCGAGAGACGGGTGACCTGTCCGCATTCGAGCGAAAACTCTTTGAGCGTTTGCGTGTTGTTGCTCCCGAAAAAGATGTGCATATTGAGGTTGTCGCGGATGATCGCGGCGACCGCATCCCCGTAGACGCCGTTGAGCTGGGCATACGATTGGATGATGAGGATGAAAAAGATGTTTCTGCCCGCGCAGGCGGAGATCGTCGTTTCGAAATCTTTCATCGCGGGGAAATTCCCGAATTCGTCGAGGATAAAATAGAACGGGATGTCGCGCTTGCCGTTCTCTTGCATGTTGGCGTGCTCGATGAGCATGCGGTACGCGTCCTGCACGAACAGGCTGATGACGGTGAAGTGGACTTTGAGTTCGTCGCGGTAGTCGATGAACAGCGCGACGGGCTTATCCCCCGTGAGAATGGTCATATCGAACGAATTGCAGGAGGTGACAAGGCGCATCGCCGTTTCGCGGAACACCGCGAGGCGGGAACTGAACATACTCGTAATACACTGCCGCGTCGTCTGCGCGCGCTCGGGAATGGTGCTCTTCACGATCTGGTAGGCGCGGGAGGACTGCGGGCGTTTGAGGAAATACCCGCTGTCGAAGTCGCCGTCGGAATTGTTGAGCAGGTTCATGAGCGTGATGATGGTCGCGAACGAGAACGTGTCCTCCGTGATGCGCGTGCGCTTGGTTTTTTCGACCTCGGGACGGCTGTCCTCCAACATCGCCCAAAGGAAGGCTTTGAGCAGTTCGCGGGCGGCGTCCTCCCAATAGGGATCGCGCATGTTCACCGTGGGCGCGACCATCGTGGCGATGTTGTCGATGTCGTTGCCGACGTCTTCGAGCATCAAACTCATCCAACGGTCGATCTCCTCGTCGAGTGCCTTTTGGCTCTCGTAGATACGGCCGCGCAGGCTGTTGCGCATGCCGTCGGGCGTTTCCACGAGCTCCACCTCGTCGTAAATGGCGTAGATGGATTGGAATTTACGGTAGATGGGCGTGAGCGGATTCCAGCACTCGCTGTGGCGATAGTCGCGGAAGTTGAGCAGGAGTATGGTGTATCCTTCCTGTTCGAGGGTGGAAGCCGTATGGCGGTAGATCTCCCCCTTGGGGTCGGAAATGATCATGCTCTTCTTGTTCTTCGCCTTGGCGAACGATTCCACGGTGGGAATGACGTAAGACGTGGTTTTGCCGAGACGGGTCGCCGCGATGACGCCGACGTGATTCTCCTTTTCCGAATACGTTTGCAGAAGCCGACCGTTGACGTAGCGGTTCGCCTTCAACACGCCTTTCACTTCGGTATTGGGCAGGTCGTCGTAATAGACGCTGGTGGGGAAATCCTCGGGCAGGTCGCCGTAATGGTAATACTGCGTATTTTCGTAGCCCTGCATCAAATCCTTTTCAATCTTCATGGCTGCCACCTCCGAATCCGTAAATGTGAAGTTTTTCGCCGTTGTCGAAGAAGTACGGCTTCATGAGCTCCTCGGTGAGAACGAGCGCGGGCATGCGGTGTTCGCGGATTGCCCTGTCGAGGATCGCCTCGATCTCGTCGACGGGATAGCCCGCAAGACGCTCCTCGACTTCCGCTTGCGCTTCGATCTTCCCCACGCCGTACAAAGCCGCCTTGGCTTGCATCATCTCCGCAAGGATCGCCTTGCGCTCGGTCTTGTTCGGCGCGGCGATCCGCACGATGTCGCAGTACGGTTTGAGCTCCGCCGCGCGCTCCTTATCGCAGAAGCAGACGGGCAGCACCATGGAGAGGTCGATGGAGATGCTCGGCTGGTTGAGGCGGAACTTCGCGCGCTTCGTGCTCTGCAAGAAGTTCTTCGCCGTGTCGAACACTCTGTCGTCGATCTTCCCGCGGAAGAAGAGGAAATACACGTTGAACAGATCTTCGTCGCAACTGCGGATAAAGATGTGGTTCTGCGAGGGTTCGATGTCGTACCCCGTGAGATCCCCCACTTCGATGCGCTCCACGAGTGCACGGGAGAGACACTTTGCGATCGCCGCGGCGTACGCTTCGAGCATGTACCCGCTGTCCGAAACGATGCACAGGGGGCGGTAATGCGCCGTTCTGCGCAGGTCGATGTTGTTGATGGCGAGCATCACCTTTTCGCTCTCGGCGGCGCGGGCGGGACGAAGCTCCTCGATCGCCGTCATGTCGGGCACGAGCGTCTGGATGGAGAGTTGCAGGGGAAGCGCGCTCGCGATGGCGAACAGTTCCTTGTTCCCCGAGAGCACGATGGATTCCTTGTCTTTCTCTTCGAGGACGTCGCTGTAAATGAGACGGGCGTACGCCTTCGCGTAGGTGTCCCTTTTTACGATGCCCTGGTTGAACGCCTTTTCGAGGACGCGGAACTCGCGGTCGCGCGTTTCGTCGTATGTACCGTAAGCCGCCGCGACCCGCTCGAACGCGCTGTTGTGCCCCGCGCGCAGGAAACAGGTGTGCAGACGGGAGACGTATTCCTCGCGGTTGAACATATCGTAGACGAGCGCGGCGAGCAAGCCCTCCTCGCTGTCCCAATCGGCGGCGCGGCGCAGACGCGAAATGCCGCGCATGCCGTCCTTTTCGAACACGATGCCCTCCATTTGGAAGATGCCGAGCAAATACAGCCCGAGCACCGCGCCGTTCTCCGCCGCCAGCGTGAGATTTTCGCAGACGACCGACTCCACCTCGTTCGCGCCGTGGATGAGCCCGTACGTCTGCGCCGTGGAGAGCGACGTCCCTTTGAGGTCGATGATCTCTTCGAGTTCGGCGTCGTCCGTACGCTCCCTGCCGATCATGCCGTAGTACTGCCGACAACGTTTGTGCAGATGATATTCGTGTTCGCTCGTGATTCCGACAACCTCGCTCTTTTGCGTGAGGGCGTAGAAATGCGCCGTCTTTTCTTCATCGAAGAGAAAGATCCGCGCAAACACCGAAAAGAGCGACTTCTTGTCGGGATAAAAGCGGCCGACGGTCACTTCTGCGGTAAAATAGCTGCACAGCATCATTTCTGTGAGATAGTCCGTCATATGTTTTCCTCCTTCCGAACGTTTTTTCCCGAACTCCGTCCGCTTTCGCAAGACGGACGTTGCTGTTGACCCATCATGTTTGCCTCCCACGGCGTGCGGACACGCCTGTCTTTTTTTGCACGTTGTTATCGCAGACCGCTCACTTCGTCCGCAAGCGCGTGGACGGATTTCGCGTTGCTCCCCTTGCCGATCGCGCGGAACACCCATTCCCCGCCCCGCCGCGACGCCATCCCGATGACGAGCGCGGTACTGCTCCGAAGATTGCCGTCGACTTTGTATTCCACGAGCGTCTTGTGAGAATCGGGGTCGTAGAGACGGATGTACATGTTCTTGACCGTGCCGAGCGTCTGTCTTCGCTCCTCGCAATGATAGATGTTGATGACGAAGATGAGGCGATCCCTGTCGGGCGGGACGAGACCGAGATCGACCGAAATGTTTTCGTCGTCGCGGTTAGGTCCGACGTCGATGCCCGTAAGGTTGTCGCCGTGGTGGACGACGCACCCCGACGGATGCCGCAACGCACTGAAATAAACCGTTTCATAGCCGCCGCTCCCCGCGACGATGACCGAGGAATCGAGGTCCATGGGCTCTGCCGAATTCCCCGCGGGATCCCAGCCCATGCCGACGGTAATCCGCTTGATCGCGGCGTCCCCCGCCTTGATGGTAAACTCCTGCCCCTGTTCGAGGCGGATGACTTCGCCCTCGCGCCGTCCCCCGAGTTCGGGCGCGGAATAGTCGATTTCGAGGTTGTTGCAATACACGCATTGGAAGTTGTATCTCCCGTCCGCGCGGCAGGAATAGGAGGAAGGCGCGCACTTGCACCCGCCCGCCTTGCGCCCGCCGCACCTTTCGCACGCTTGCAAAAAGTCCGCCGTCGAAAAGGACGGCTGCCTGATTTCCGACGACATCAACGACGCTTCTTCCGCGCCGATATCGAGGAAATTCACGATCTTCCATTCCCCGCCGTATTGCTTGATTTCGAGCGCGAAATGCTTGCCCGATTTCTTGCAGACGGCTTTCAGCATTTTGGTGTTTTTCATTTTTCCTCCTTTGCGGCGTCAGTCGAGATAGGTCTTGTCGACCCCGTACGCGAGATATATCGCTTTATTCTTGAAGATCTGCGCCTTCGCCTCTTGGGCGAGGTTGCGCTTGCCGTTGCATTCCACCCCCGACGGGCGCGTCCAGATGCGTTCGCCGCGCAAGCCTTCGTCGCTCTTTCCGAAGTAGACGTCCTGCTTTTTGCCGCCGCCGAGGGAATCCCACGTCACGTCGACGTGATAGTATTCCTCCCCCAGCTGCACGGCGTTCCACGCATGGTACTCCGCCGAACCGCGGATCTTGCCGCAGATCACTTCGCAGGGGATGCGCTGGGCGTCGAGGATGCGCTTGTACGCCTCCGCATACCCCTGACAGACGCATTGTTTGTTGATGAGCGCGCCGTACGCGCTCTGCAAATAGCTCTTTTCGAGCGCGTTCGCGCTGTCGTTGTTGAAATATTCTACCGTCCGCGCGAGATAATTATGCGCGACGTAAGCCTTGGTCTCGGGCGGCATGGCGGGTGCGAACAGCGTTTTGCCGAGCGTTTTTACGGCGTCTTGCACCGCCCGCTCCATCATGCCGAGCTTGACTTTTCCGATCCTGTATCCGAAGCGGACGCAGGTCACCGTCCAGCCGTCCCGCAAGCCCCCGCGCATTTCGCATTCCGACCGCACGAGGTTGGAATAGAACGCGCCGTACACCGCCATGAAATTGGCGTGACAGCTCCCGATATCCACCCCGCGGCTCACGATATAGCGCGCAAGCGCGATGCCGCGCACGGCGTTGTGCATGACCGCCTCGAACTCCGCTTCCGTCTGCACCCGCGCCACTTCGGACACGGGAATATCGGTGTTGCCGTATGTAACGCGAAAGGTCGTGCCGTACAGCGTTCGGCTCATCTCGGTCTCCCGCACGTACAAAAGCAGTTCGGGATTTTCGGAGAGCGTTGCAAGGAACAGGCGTTCCGCGCCCGACTGCGATACCGAAAACTCCGTGCAAAAGCGTTGAAGTTGGGTTTTGATCTTGTCTTTGACAAGTCCTTCCGCAAACATCATTCCACTCCCCGCACGATCGCCTCGGACCGTTCGGCTTGCCGCTTGGACCACTCGACGGGCGAAGCGATCGACCCGAACACCGCAAAAAAGAGGAGCAGGATCGCGATCAACCGCACAAACCAGCCCTTGCGCGCCCGCCAAAAGATTGCCTCCCCGACGAACAGCCATATCCCGTTCGCCATCGGGAACACGCCGATCGCAACGGTGAACCCGACCGCCGCCAACCAAAGATCGAGCTGCGGTCTGTCGCGGTAGACGTTGAAGCAGGCAAACACCGTCGCTCCCGCCGCGATGACCGTCGTGATGACGACGTAGACGACGGGCGGGACGAGTTCCGTCCCGAGAACGCCGAGAAAAGGCACCGATTCGCCCGTCCAGAACATGCCGTGCACCGCCGCCTGCCCCGCCAAAAATCCGACGAGGACGAGGACGAGCATGACCGTCCGCTCCGTCCGCGATACGATGTGCGGCGTTCCGCGCGCCCTGCGCTCCTCGCGCTCCTTGCGCGGCTTCGGCGCGCGCTCCCGCCTTGCGGGCGCGGGTTCGGGTACGGGTTCGGGCGCGGGTGCGGCGAGGACGCGGTCGGGCTCGGGTGCGGGCTCGGGCGCGGGCTTACGCGTCCGCTTGGGACGCTCCGCTCCGCATACCTCGCACGTCGACCGATCGCCCTCGTTGACCTGTCCGCAAGATTTGCATAGCCATTTTGCCATATTATTTGACCGCAAACGAAAGCATTTTCAGCATTTCGAACATGAGAAATCTCTGTTCGCCCGAAGGCTTTACGAGCACATATCCCTGCGCTCCGTTCCGAACGGCGCGCGCCGCCTTGGTATAACCCGCCCGCTTGATCTTATCGAGATCGAAGCGGTATTCCGCGTCTTTTTCCCAGAGCGTCCCGTCGTCGAACACCTCGGTTTCGGGCGCGGCGGACCGCTTCCCCTCCTCCGTTTTTGCCGACGGCTTCGGCTCTTCCTTTTTGGAGCTCACCGCGCCCGCGCGCTTTGCCATGTTGAGCAAAAGCAGGTTCTCCACGGTGAATACGCGGCTGTTGCCGTCCGCCTTGTAGAGCGCGTAGCACTTCACGCCGTTCTTTTCGGTCTGTTCTGCGGCGATGTATCCGCTCGTTTTGAGTTTTTCTTCGTCGAACGCGATCCCGTGTTCCTCCCACGGCGCGCAATAGCCCTCGGGCTTGGGTTTCGCGGGCGGGGGCGTAGGCTCGGACGGGGGCGCGGGGATCTCCGCGGCGAGCGGCTTTTCCCGCTTTTCCCCCTCGATCCTGACCGAATCCCCTTTGAGCGGGAGGACCGTCTTTAATTTGAGGGCACTCAACACCTCCTGCGCGGTGGGACGGTCGGCGGGTTCGGGCTGTAACATCGCCGCGATGAGATGGGTCAAATACTTGTCGCCGATCTTCTTGCTCACGACGAGCCGTCCGCCGCCCAAAAGTGCCTCGCTGCAATACACCGTCTTCCCCTCGTCGGCGCGGCGTTTGAGCGCGCCCGTGAGCCCCTCGAGCTTGGGATGCGCGCCGTCCGCGAGATAGTCGTGAAAGACGAGCCCCAGCGAGAAGATGTCCGACTTGGTGGAGAGATTGGCGAGTGCCTCGTCCGCCATTTCATAGATGAAGCACTGCGCCAGCTCGGGCGACATGAAGTTTTGGTCGCCGCCGAGCTCGTCGGGACGGATGTTGTCTACAAAATAACTACGGTCGAAGTCGATGATCTTGGCGACCTTTCTCCCCTCCGAATTGACCGCCGCGAGGATGTTGGTGCGTTTGAGGTCGCTGTGCACGATGTTCTTCCTGTGGATATTGAGCAACGCGCCGACCGCCGTAAGCATGATGAAGAGCTTTTCGTCTTTGGAAAGTTTGAGGATCTCTTCGTCGGGAATGAGGTGCGCGACGAACTCGGTCGCCTCGGTGTAGAAAATGTCGTCGACAAACCAATCGGTGGGCAGTATGATGTTCCCCCCCGAACGCGCGAGGTCGGACAACGCCTTGTTGATCGCAATGCGGTTTTCGCAGAACGCCTGAAATTCTTTCTCCATTTTGGCGTACAGCTTGTCGGACATCGACGCGCCGCGGCGGGGCATTTTATACTCCCCGTACTGTTTGAGGAAGTATTTCTTGCTCCCCCGCTTCGCCAGCGCGGTGTGCCCGATGTTGGAGACCGACCATTCCCCCTCCAACTCATAATCTTTTACGTTCATCTCGCTTTCTCCTTGCTGTGCTCTTTCTTCCTATGCTCATTCCGCAATGAGTGTGCTCTCGCGGAATTGCCGCTCGTACGCGCGGCGGTAGCCCTCGTAGATCTCCTCGCGCAAGGCAAGGCTGCTTTCGAGCGCATGCACCTCGCTTTGCAGGGCGGCAAGATCGCTCTCGGTGAGGGCGGTTATCTCCTGCGGGTACGCCTCCATCAATTTTCCGATGAGTTCCCGCGCGCGGTCGTTCCAAAACGCCTCCATATACTTGGCGGGAAGATCTTGCCTCCGCGCTTCGTTCTCGGCGCGCCTTTCGGCGTTGCGGTTGTAAACGTCGAGATAGGACTCGATCGCCGAACGGCATTGGTCGGACATCTCGAACCCGAGACGGCGACGCTGACGGATGAGATCGTCGGCAAACCTGTCGATGTCCGCGCGGTCTCCCTTGACGTACTTCGCGATGAGCTCGCGCCGCGATTCGGCGTCCCCGTTGTACCGTTTATCCTGCGGCGTACGCCCTTCCGCGCGGTCTTGCACGACGTCGAGCGCGCTCCGTATGCCGCGCAGGGCGGTGCGAAGCCGATCCCTGTCCGCCGCAGAGCTCCCCGGGTCGCAGAACAGATCGTGCATCGCGAAGAAGTCATCGGCGGCGGCGCGCAAGTCCTCCGCCTCCCGCTCCGCGCAACGCACGCGCTCCTCCCGATTGAGGGCGAGGGATTGGGCGAGCTCTTCGCTCTTTTCCACGGGGTGCGTTATTACGTCTTTCACCCCCGCGATCTTGCGCAAATAGGGCGCGCGCAACCAATAATATTCCACCCACTTGCGAACTTTCTCTACCGTCTCCCGTTCGGTCTCCTCGATGGTGAGACGCTCGGATTCGAGCGAGGCAAGTTCGGCTTCGTAGGGCGCGAAGTGCGCCGTTGCGACCGCTCCGAGCACATAGGTGCGCACCTTTTCGGACGCAAACAGTTTGTCTTTCATCGTAAAGAGCGCGTTTTTCACGTTCTCCTGCGCGGCGGCGAGTTCGGAAACGTAGTCCCGCTCGAAGATGTCGGGCAGACGGCTCACGATCGTATCGTTCACGTCGCCCAAGCGGGCAAGCACCGCGCTTCGGAACGCCGTATAATCGGCGAATCCGTAGGTCGCGAGTGCCATGGTGTTGCTGTCGTCGTGCGTGCCGATCATGCGGAACTGCCCGTCGAGCGCGCGGGCGGCGGCTTCGAACCCGTCCGCGTTCCCCCACGCCTGCAACAAGATGTATTCGAGGTCGAGCGGCGAGGCGAAACAGGGGCATTTATAACATCCGTCCGTCGCATTGAACAGCGCGACGGGTTTTTTCAAAACGACGTATCTCGATTCGATACGGAAGGGCTGGGTGAGCGTGACGAGGTTGGTCATCGTCTCGTTCTTTTCGTGGTCGTCCGTCAAGACGCCGAGCCCGTCGGCGTCCCAAAAATAGGTGCGGGAATCGCCCGCCCAGAAGCAGAGCGTTTGCACCTCGTTTTCATACTCGTCGGTCATGGCGATGACGAGCGTAGAAGGCAACAAGTACGACCCCTTGGTGCGGGATTCGAGTTCCAAACCCATGTTGCGGGCGGCTTGCGCGAGACGGGTCTCGATCGTGCGCCCGAGGTGTTCCGCGAGACGGTCGATCTTCTTCTGCGAGACCTCCCCGTTTTCGCGGATGGCGGAAAACAGTTGCCGCCTGTCTTGCGGGAAATTGTATTTCAGTTCATAGAGCGCGATCGCCGTAACGAGACGGGACGCGTAATATCCGCTCGTCCGCATGGCGGCGCGGTCGGTCAGATAGCGGTCTTTCAAGGCGAACAGTTCGGAAAAGCTGTCTAATACAAAGTCGATAAACGTTTGGTCCGCCTTTTCGAATCCCTGCGGGAAAGCCGTTTGGAAAAAGGTTTCCCTATTGAGGATCGCGGGATCGATTTTGCTGTGCGGGTATCCGCCCCGCCCGCCGAGCCCGTCGGCGACGATGAGAAGCCCGTCGTCCGCATACGGACGCCCGTCCTCCCCCGCGAACACCTTCCCGATCCCGGGAACGGTGCAACTCTTCTGATGGTGCAACGTCATTCGCATGATCTCCTCCTCGCGTCCGCAAATGCGGCGGCGACAATAAGGCGGATCGTCTCCAATCCGCCTTTGCCGTCGTTTTCATTAAATCGACTGAACAAGCAAGTGGATGCAGGTCGCGATATCGGTGTCGTCGCAGCCCGCCCCCGCCTTGGATGCGGTATGGAATGTGTTCGACCAATCCACCATGTCCGACCACGGCGTGCAGTCGGGGGCGAATACCAAAAGACGCTTTGCGCGCTTTTCCATCGCCTGCCCCTCCCACATCTCGCGAAGTTCCGCCATGTCGGCGGGAAGATCGGCGTTGTAGCCGCCCTTGCCCTTTCTCGCGCCGAGGGGCAAAGCCGAAGCGTCGGTGAACATCATGATGACATGCCGTCTCACCGCGCCCGTGCGCACCCAATCCGACTTCATCGCGAGGGCGAGAGCTTCGAGCGAATTTTCGGGTTCGTCGCCGCCGCCCGTCGCCTCGATCCTGTCGACAAATTCATGGAACTGGTCGCCTTCCTCGTCGAGGACGAAGAATTTGGATTCCACCATGGGTTCGGAATCGACGCCGTAGTCTCTGAACGCGATGACCTTGATGCGAAGCTGCTGTACGCTCTTGGGCGGTTCTTGCGCCTCCATTTCGTCGACGAATTTACGGTAGAACGACAGCGCGTTCGCCTTCACTTCGTTGATGATGGAAGCCATGCTCCCCGTCGCGTCGATACACATAACGATATCGACATTGTAGTCAAGTCCTTGTCCGATAACAGGCATATGTAAAACCTCCAAAAAAATTTTCTTTTTTACGGGAGCTTTTGCGTTCCCCCGTTGTCTGATATGATTATACTTCCCGCCTTGCCAAACGGCAAGCGCGGTTTTCGCTTTTTTTTACGACTTTTTTCCGCATTTTACAACGGTCGCGGCAAATCCACCGCTTTCTCGTAAATTTTACAAGATGTTCTTCTTTGTTACTTGAAAAAGTCTTCGAGCGGGATGAGCCCCTTGTTGAGCAGCATGAGCTTGTCGTTGTACTTATCCACCGTGTAGCACAGGCAGGCGACCATATACTCGAACAGCGACTTCGAAATAAGGCTCGCCGCAAAGCTCGACGTCATACGGAAAGAGACCGCGCCGTCCTTGCAGTTGAAGTCGAAACAGCCGTCGACCAGCTTATAGTTGATCTGCGACGTCGCAATCGCGCCCTCCACCAGCTTCTCGCGCGAGAACTTGAACGGGAGCGGCGAAAAGAGCCGCACCAGCTCGCGCTCCGCGTCGATCCCCGCGACGATATCCATCGGGATGTCCTCGCCGCCCATCGTAAAGGTAATGACGAGATCGTCGTCGAATCTGTTGTATTTGAGCTTCTTCTCGTCCATCATCGCAAGCAGCGTGTTGTAGACGGAAAGCGCGTTTTTCTGCTTATCCTTTGCCATATCCTACCCCCTTAACCGATATACGCGACGATCTCTTCGAGCGTCATCTCTTGCTTGGAAACGGCGAAAAATTTGTCGTTGTAGGCGTCGACGGTGTACGCGGCGCACGCAAGCATATATTCGAACATCTCCTTGCCGACCAAACTCTCCATAAAGCTCGACGTCATGCGGAAGGCGATCCCGCCGCTCAAATAGTCGTAATCGAAATTGCCGTCGACCAAACCGTTGTTCGCACAGCTCACCGCGATCGCCATCGCCGTGCGGCGGTTCTCCGCAACCGTGAACGGCATCGACGACAACAGGATCACGAGCTGACGCTCCGGGTCGACGGCGATGCGGATCTCGATCGGAAGATCGTCCCCCTGCATCCCGCATTCGATGCGGAACTCCTCCTCGTTCTTCGTATAGATCAGCTCGCGCTCGTCGAGCATGTCGCAAAGCGATTTATACGCCGCTTTGGCTTGTTTCAATTGCTTCTCATCCGCCATTGTTTCGCTCCTTATCAAGTTTTCTATGAAAAACCCCTTGCGGTCTTTCCCCGTTTCTGTCCGCGGAACGCCCTCGCCGAAACGCGTTCCCGCTCATGCGAATACGACGATCTCGCGCAGTTCGACCCCCGCGATCTCGCAATAAAAATACATATCTTCGAGCGGAACGGGCGTCTTGCCGCTCTCCCAATTAAAGATGACGCTCTCGGAGACCGCGAACACTTCGGCAAGCTCGGCGCGGCTGATGCTGTTGTCCATATCGAACCTGCAATTTTCGCACGCGCCGCTGCAATCCCCTTTCCCGTAGTTGCGGCTTCTGCATACATACCGCCGCAAGGCAAGATTGTCGATGCGCAGGAGCTGTAAGTTCTTGCCCGTTTTCAGCCAATCAATGCGCTTTCTGTCTCCGCTCATCGCTCCTCCCGCCGTCCGCACCGTCCATTCTTGTTCGGTCGGCACAAATTTTGTACATATTTGTTACAAGTATATCGTATTCAGAATATTTTGTCAAGTCTCACATCTATTTTTTTGCGCGCCCGACAATATTTTTTTATGCAGGCGCGCATGTAATGCGGGCGCGCATGCGCGCGTACTGCCGCGGCGTATCGCGATCGCATAAAAAAGAACGCTTGATACGTTCCAAGCGTTCCGATATAGGGCAATTATGATATAAGGCAATTCTATATGGCGATTATGATAGGCGATTCTGTCTGCGGCGGGCGCGCTCAAATCGGAGAGCGGCGCAGGGGCAGGCTCGGCGACGCGTTGACGGAGAGCGGGGAAAACTCGCCCGCGCGGTAGCGGATGAGCCCCTCGGCGGCGATCATCGCGCCGTTGTCGGTACACCGCTTTTTGGCGGGGAGGACGAGGCGAAGTCCCGCGCGGTCGCATTCCTCCTGCAACCGTTCGCGCAAATAGCCGTTCGCGACGACGCCGCCGCCCGCCGTGACCGTTTGCACCGCCTTTTCCCGCGCGGCTTGCACCGTCTTTTCGACGAGGATATCGAGGGCGGCGTGCTGGAACGAACAGGCGAGGTCGGCGCGCGACCAGCTCTCCCCCCTCTGCTCGGCGTTGTGCACATAGTTGATGACTGCCGTTTTGAGCCCGCTGTACGAAAAATCGTACCCGCCGACCCCTTTGAGCATGCGCGGAAGCGGGACGGACGGGCTTCCCTCCCGTGCGAGAGCCTCGACGTGCGGACCGCCCGGATAGGGCAGGGAGAGGACGCGCGCGACTTTGTCGAACGCCTCCCCCGCCGCGTCGTCGCGCGTGCCGCCGAGCACTTCGAACTCCGTCTCCGTTTTCGCATACAAAACGGCGGTATGCCCGCCGCTGCACAAGAGGGTGACAAAAGGCGGGCGCAGGGTCTTGTCCTCGAGATATGCCGCCGCGAGATGTCCGCGGATGTGGTTGACGGCGATGAGCGGGATGTTGAGCGCGTAGGCGAGCCCCTTTGCAAAGGACAGCCCGACGAGCAGCGCGCCCAAAAGTCCCGCGCCGTAGGTGACGGCGACGGCGTTGAGCTCCTCTTTTTTGACGTTTGCCGCGGCGAGGGCGCGGGCGACGACCTCGCTCACCGCGTCGGTATGGGCGCGCGAGGCGATCTCGGGGACGACGCCGCCGAATTTCGCCTGTATCTGCGCGGACGAAATGATTTCGTCGGAAAGCAATTCGCGGCCGCGGATGACCGCCGCCGCCGTATCGTCGCAAGAGGATTCGATCCCCAAGATGAGGGGATCGCGCAGGTTGTTTTCTTCAAAACCGCAAGACATGTTACGCTTTTTTCAAATAATCGATGATAAATCCTTGGATATTGCCGTCCATGACCGACTGTACGTCGCCCACTTCGTATCCCGTTCTATGGTCTTTGACGAGGGTGTAGGGGCAGAACACATACGAGCGGATCTGCGAGCCCCACTCGATCTTTTTGGTTTCGCCCTTGAGGGCGGCTTCCGCCGCCATGCGCTCCTCGATTTGCTTTTCGAGCAGCTTACTGCGCAAATACTTGAACGCCATTTCCTTGTTTTGAAGCTGGCTTCTCTCGTTCTGGCAGGTGACGACGATGCCCGTCGGGAAGTGCGTGATGCGGATCGCCGTCTCCGTCTTGTTGACTTTCTGTCCGCCCGCGCCCGAGGAACGGTACACGTCGATGCGGATATCCTCGTCTTTGATCTCGATCTCGTCGTCGTCTTCCACTTCGGGCATGACTTCGAGGGAGGCAAAGGAGGTTTGGCGGCGTTTGTTGGCGTCGAACGGCGAAATGCGGACGAGGCGGTGTACGCCGATCTCCGCTTTGAGATAGCCGTACGCGTTCTCCCCCTCCACGCGGAAATCCACCGATTTGAGCCCCGCGCTGTCGCCCGCGAGACGGTCGATCTCGGTCACCTTATACCCGCTCCGCTCGGCATAGCGGCAATACATGCGGTAGAGCATGGAGACCCAATCGCACGCCTCCGTCCCCCCCGCGCCCGCGTGAATGGAAAGAAGCGCGTTGGAATTGTCGTATTTCCCGCGCAAGAGGGCGCGCACGCGCGTCTCCTCGATGTCCTCCTCCGCCGCCGCCATCATGCGGTCGAGCTCGGGGATGAGCTCCTCTTCCTCGGTCTCCTCGATGAGGTCGATGATCTCGTTTGCGTCGTCGAGTGCCTTGCGCCCCCTCTCGTAGGAGGCGATCTTGGCTTCGTTGGAGGAGATCTCCCGCCCGATCTTCGCCGAGCGTTCGAGGTCTTGCCATACCGACGGATCTTCCTGTTCGGCGCGAAGTTTGATAAGTTCCTCGCGGCGGCGGTCGATGTCGAGCGCGTATTTTGCCTCGCCGAGCGTCTCTTCGAGGGCTTTGATCTTCAATCTGTAATCGTCTGCTTTGAACATAAATCTCTCCCGTTCGGACGTTTTTGCGGTCTTTGCGGATGGAACATTACGGCTTGCCGTGGCATTTTTTGTATTTCAGTCCGCTCCCGCAGGGGCAAGGATCGTTCGGACCGGGCTTCTTGGCTTTCTTCATGCTCGCGGGATCGAACTTCTCCGAGCCGCTCGTCCGCAACATGTCCACGTTGACCGCCGCGGGGACGTTCATGCCGTTCAACACTCTCGCGGGACGGGCGGGCGCGGCTTGCGCGGGCGTCTGCGCGGGCTGGGGCGCGGCGGGATAGACGCGCTGGACCGGTTGGGTGCGGATCTCTACGTTGAACTCCGCTTTCAGCAGGAACGAGATCGTGCGCTCCTGAATGCGTTCGACCATCTCGTCGAACATGGCGAATCCCTCCTGCTTGTAGGCGATGATGGGGTCTGTCTGTGCGTAAGAACGCAGACCGATGCCCTTGCGGAGCTGATCCATCGCGTCGATGTGGTCGATCCAATTGGTGTCGACAAAGCGGAGAAGAATGCGGCGTTCGACCTGTCCGAAGTCGAACTGACCGTCGTACGCGCGGTAGTAGCGCACGATTTTTTCTTCGTAGCACTCTTCGGTCTTTTTGGAGATCTCGGCGATCGCCGTTTCGTAGTCCCACGCTTCGAGCTTCTCGCGGGTGACGAAATTCGACCCGACGGGAATGAGATAGCGTTCGAGGGCGACGTTGAGGTCCTCCTCGCTCCACTTGACGGGCATATCGTCGGCGTTGACCGCCCTGCGAACTACTTCCGTCACATAGTCGGGGATATATTTGAGGACTTGCGCGTGCACGTCCTCCCCCCGCAACACTTTCATGCGCTCGGCGTACATGATCATGCGCTGGGTGTTCATCACGTCGTCGTACTGCAAGACGTTCTTGCGGATGGCGAAGTTTCTGCCCTCGATCTGCTTCTGCGCATATTCGATGAGGCGGGTGAGCAGCTTGCTTTCGAGGCACTCGTCCTCCTCCATTTTGCTGTGTTCGTAGATCGCCTTCATGCGTTCGCCGCCGAAGCGTTTCATGAGGTCGTCCTCGAGCGAGAGGAAGAACACCGACGCGCCGACGTCGCCCTGCCGTCCCGAACGGCCGCGAAGCTGATTGTCGATACGGCGGGATTCGTGCCGCTCCGTGCCGATGATGCACAGCCCGCCCGCTTCGATGACCTTGACCTTTTCCTCGTCCGTCTTTGCCTTATAGTCGGCATAGACCTTGAAATAGCGGTCGCGGACGGCTTGCGTCTCCTCGTCGAGTTCGGCATAACCCGTCGCCTGTTCGATGACTTCGCGCTCCACGCCCTCTTCGCGCAGACGCTTTTTGGCGAGATATTCGGGGTTGCCGCCGAGCAAAATATCCGTGCCGCGCCCCGCCATGTTGGTCGCAATCGTCACCGCGCCGTACCGCCCCGCCTGCGCGACGATCTCCGCCTCGCGTTCGTGGTTTTTGGCGTTCAATATGTTGTGCTGAATGCCGTTTCGGCGCAAAAGACGGGAAATGCGCTCGGATTTATCGACGGAGACCGTACCCACGAGGACGGGCTGTCCGTGTTCGTGCCGCTCCATGATCTCGCGGACGACCGCCTTTTCCTTGCCCTCGACCGTCGAGAAAATGCGGTCGTGCAGGTCGACGCGCGCCACGGGGCGGTTGGTCGGGATCTCCACGACGTCGAGCGAATAAATGGTGCGGAATTCGCCCTCCTCGGTCTTTGCCGTACCCGTCATGCCCGAGAGTTTGCGGTACAGACGGAAATAATTCTGGAAAGTGATGGTGGCGTACGTCTTGTTCTCCTCGCGGATCGTTACGCCCTTGTCGGCTTCCTTTGCCTCGATCGCCTGATGTAAGCCGTCCGAATAGCGGCGACCGATCATGAGACGTCCCGTAAATTCGTCGACGATGATGATCTCGCCGTCTTTGACGATGTACTCCTCGTTGTTTTTGAACAAATAATGCGCTTTGAGAGCCTGTTGGATGTGGTGGTTGAGGGAGGCGTTGGCGATATCCGCAACGTTCTCCACTCCGAAGAACTGCTCCGCTTTCGCCGCGCCGAACTCCGTGAGGTGGACCTGCTTTTCCTTGCGCTCGATCACATAGTCCCACTCTTTCCGTTCGGCGAGCTCGAGCTTGCGCTCGCCCGTGAGCTTGTTCTTTTTACGGCGTTCTTCGTCCTCCGCGTCTTTGAGGTCGTCGTCGAACCCGCCCGTGAGCTTTCGGACGAACTGATCGACCTTGGCGTACAGCTCGGACGACTGTTCCCCCTTGCCCGAAATGATGAGCGGCGTTCTCGCTTCGTCAATGAGAATGGAGTCTACCTCGTCGACGATGGCAAAGTTGAGTTCGCGCTGGACCATTGCTTCGAGGTCGGACTTCAGATTGTCGCGCAGATAATCGAAGCCGAACTCGTTGTTCGTCCCGTAGGTGATGTCCGAATAGTAGGCTTCGCGCTTGGCGTTGTCGTCCATCCCGGGGACGATCACTCCGACGGTGAGCCCCATAAAGCGGTGTACCTTGCCCATCCATTCGGCGTCGCGGCGGGCGAGATAGTCGTTGACCGTAACGATGTGCACACCCTTGCCGCCGAGTGCTTCGAGGTAGGCGGGCAGGGTCGCCACCAGCGTCTTGCCTTCGCCCGTCTTCATCTCGGCGATACGCCCCTGGAAGAGGCAGATGCCGCCGACGATCTGGACGTGGAAGTGCTTCATGCCGAGCACGCGCGCGCTCGCTTCGCGAAGCGCGGCAAACGCGTCGTACAAAAGATCGTCGAGCGTTTCCCCCGCCGCAAGCCGTTCACGGAAGATCTTGGTCTGCCCGCGCAATTCCGCGTCCGTCATGGCGGCGTATTTCGGTTCGAGTTCCTCGACTTTTCGCGCCATGCGGTCGAGCTTTTTCAAACTTCTGCGGCCGTCGCCGTTTTTCATGAAAGAGATCAATCCCATAATTTGCTCCGTTCAAAATCTTGCGCGCCGCGGCGCGCCGTTGTCACCCGTTTATTTTACAATAATTTTTCAAAAACGCAAAGCGTTTTTATGATGTTTTCTGCAATTTGTCGCGCGCAGGCGGGAAAAAGTTCCCGAAAATTTTGTCCGAACGGGGAGAGCGGGCGCGAAAATCCCCCCGCCCTCTCCCGCGGCACAAAAAAACCCGACGCCTCGGTCGGGTCTTTTCGCTCATTCCTCCGCGGGCGGCTGCGCCGCTTGGTACATCTCCTCCGCCACGCGCTCCGAACAGCCCGTCGACACGCGGGACGCACCCGCCTTCAAGAGGGCGCGCAACTGCTCGGCGTTCTCCGCCCCCGCCGCGTCGACGCGAAGCCGCCCCGCGCTTGCACGCAGAGCGCGCAAAACGAGTTCGACCTCTCCCCGCACGCATACCGCGTCCGCGCCGCCCTCCGTCGCCGCCCGTACGCCCAAGGCGACCTCGTCCTCCGAAAGGGAATGATCCTCCAACGAGACGACGAGCGGCAGACGCTTCACCGCGCGCTTCACCTTTTTCACCTCCCGTTTGAGGTACTGCGCGTTGCCGCTCCGAAGCGCGGAATAGCACAAGACGAGGCGGATCTCTTTCGCCCCCTGCGCCGCCGCTTTCTTCGCCTCCGTCTTTTTGACCGTCATGAGGCTCTCGCCCGTGCCGCCCACGAGACAGCACACATAGCACTCGCTGCCCGTAAGCCCCCGCCGCGCCGAGGCGACGTTGACGGGCGACACGAGCACGCCGTAGGAGGCAAACTTTTTCGCGCTGTCGCACGCCGCTTTCAGGCTGTAACGGTCGGTCTCCCGCCGCGACGCGTCCACGACGAGCTTGTGCAGGGAGACGGCGATCTCCGCTTCCCGCCTGTTTCTGCGAAATTCTCCGTATTCCACGGCTTCCGCCGCGGACAAAACCGTTGTTTCCATGCGCTCTTTATTCCCGAAAAAAAACGCAAATATTCCATTCGTTCGCATTTTATGACACTGCAACTTTGCTACGATCACGGTATGGAACATCTCTCCGCATACTTCCTTTCCGTGCAGGGGACGGGCGCGGCGTTCTGCGTCGGGCTCTTGCTCGCCTGCTTCATCCTCGTCCACATCGTAAAGCTCGCGCGCATCGGCTACCGCGCGCGCAAAAAACTCCCGCCCGCCGA
>CANRJR010000025.1 GCA_947631005.1 uncultured Clostridia bacterium
TTGCTCCGTGATCTTTACGCTGTCCGCGATCTCCACGCCGACCACGACGAGCACCTCTTCCCCCCTTGCAATGACGGGGAGACGATGGGAGAGCCGTGCCGGGATCTTTCTGTTGGTCAGAAACTTTTTGAGGGTCGTCCTTTGGGCATGATATGGGGTAAAGACGTCTCCCTCCCTCCTCGTGCGTACGACGCAGCCTTCGGGAAAGGCGTCGAGATCGATGTAGAGTTCCCCCGCCCCGCGCGCATCGGGAAGGCCCAAACCGGCGACCTCCTGCACGGAGAATGCCGCGGGCGTAAGATATTGCCCCGCAACGGGTGAAAAGGGCGTCTCGGAGGACGGGGCCTCCTGCTCCGCGGCAAAGACGATATCCTTCCCTTCGCGGAAGGCATACCGCTTGGCGCCGTCAAATGCGGGAAGAGCGACCTTTTTCCCACCCTGAGCCCCTCTCAAAGAGACGATCTCCTCCAAATTCGCACGCGTGTACCCCTCGCCCTCATTTTGCCGCATGCAGGCGAGGCAGGCGCGGCGAAAGAGTACATCGGGAAGGTCGACGGGCACCCGCTCCTCGTCCCCCACCCGCACGATCTTTTCCTCGGCGAGCGATCGCAAAAACGCGTCCTCCTCCGCGGCGAGCGCGGCAAACCGCACGAGGTTTTCCTTCGCCCCCTCGTGAATCTTTTCGAACGCGGGCAGGGCGGTATGGCGGATATAATTGCGCGCAAAATTTTCGTTTTTGTTCGTCGAATCCTCGACATGGTATAGCCCGTTTTCGTCGGCATAGGCCTCGATCGCGGCACGGGTGCACGCGAGGAGGGGGCGGAGGATCCCGCCGCGCTCCGTGATCGCCTGCATGCCGGAGAGCCCCGTCCCGCGGGCAAGGCGGAAAAGCAACGTCTCGGCGACGTCGTCCGCATGGTGCGCCGTCGCGACCAGATCGGCCTCTCCCCCTTCGAGAATGCCCCGAAAGACGCCATATCGCACCGCGCGCGCCCCTTCTTCGACCCCAATGCCGTTTTCCATAGCGAAGGCACGCACATCCGCACGCACGATTTTGAGGGGGATCCCCCATTCGTCGCAGAGTTTTATGCAGAAGTCCATATCGCGCAAACTCTCTTCGCCGCGAAGGCCGTGTTCGACGTGTACGGCGGAAAGCGTGATACCCATGTCCGAGGTTCGGGCCTTAAAAGCGTGCAAAAGGCACACCGAGTCGATGCCGCCCGAGAGCGCCACGCACACCCGCTTCCCTCTGTATTTTTCCGCCGAAAAGAGCTCCATCACCGCGATTATATCATGTTTTTATGCAAAATGCAAGATTTCTTGCCCCGTTGGAGCAAATTCCGAAAACATGTGACATTCCTCCGCGGAAATGGTAGAATATAAAAGAGGCTACCCATGGATGACGAACGCATCATACAACTTTTCTTCGCGCGCGACGAGCTCGCCCTCTCCGCACTGAAAGAAAAATACGGCGGGATATGCAGGCGGATCGCCCTCAACATTACCCGTTCCCTTCCCGATGCGGAGGAGGTCCTCTCCGACGCCTATCTCGGCGTTTGGAGGAGCATTCCGCCCAACAGGCCCGACCCCCTCCTCTCGTACGTCACCAAGATCGTGCGCAACCTTGCGTGCAAAAAGATCCGATACATAGATGCGGGCAAGCGGAAGGGGAATGCGCTCCCCCTCTCCGAACTCGAAGAGTGCCTGTCCTCCGCGGGCGGCACCGAAGCGGAGTTCGCCGCAAAGGAGCTCGTGCGCCTTCTGAATGCCTTCCTCGACGGCCTCGACAGGGAGACGCGCATCGCCTTTGTGCGAAGATATTACTACTGCGATCCCGTGAAGGATATCGCCTCGGCGCTCCATATGCGGGCGCACACGCTCACCGTCCGCCTTTCGCGCACGCGGGAAAAACTCGCTCAATTTCTCCAAAAGGAGGGCATCACGATATGAACCACACCCTGTTCGACGCGTTTGCGGACATCGACCCGCGCTTCATCGAGGAGGCCGCGGCCTTCTCCCCCATCGCGAAGAGGAGACACGGACCGGCCATCGTCTCCGCCGTCGCGGCGGCCGCGCTCGCCGTCGCCATCGTCCCGACGGCCATCTTCGTCTCGGAACGCAACTCTTTGCCCGCCGATCCCCCCGCCTTCGATACACCCGTGGAACCCGATACACCGGGCGATCCGCCTGCGATCGGAGAGCCGGATCCGCCCTCGGCGACCGCACCCATGAGCGTCGGCGAGACCCGCACCCTCGCCTCGGGTTCCACCCTCACATATCTTGCGAAAACGGAGCACTCCGTCACCATCCGTCTGCACAAGACGGACGCCGCCCCCGTCTATCTTCGCCTGACGGGAAGAAGGGATACGGAGGCATATTATGCCTCCACCGACCCGCGCTATGTGGGCGTGGGCGAGCGCGTGCAGAATGGGTTGACCGTTACCGTAAACGGGAGTGCGGGGGCCTTCCCCTCCGCGCCCGGCGACTACGAGATCGTCGTCGACTTTACCCCCATGCGGACGCTCTGCACCTCTCTCGACGAGCTCTATACCACCCTCTGTGCCTTCTATCTGTAACGCCCCGCGCTTATTTCGATGAATATCGAAATAAGCGCATTTTTATGATTTTATTGCGAAAAAGTGATTTTATCAATAAAAATCAACGGCACGGCTTGGAAATAATTTAAAAATCGGCAGCGAGTCTGCCGAAGAGATTATAAAATAAATCCGTCGATATCGAGTTTCAATACATTATCAGATTGATCTCACGAGGAAGTGCCTCGAAGCCGCCCAAAATTTTATTACTCCTCGGACATCTCCTCTCTTTCTATTTCGCCTTTGCGCGACGGTGCAACGGGATCGACGCAGATCATGAAACAATATATCGTCGGACCACCATCTCTATGTATGGGGAAAACCTCTTCCGGATACGCCTTCCTTACCTCATGGTTTGCGCCGCGGTAAAAGGTAAGATAGTACCCGATCGTATACTCTTGCGCACGCAAATACGCCCGCAGTTGCTTCAAACCATCTTCAAAATATTGCTTCCCGCGCCAAAGTTTTGTTTCGATAACGGTATTTTCCGACGGATAAACAAGATCGCACCGGCCTCCACCCATGTGCGCCTCTCGAAACCCGCGGGAGGACAAATATGTTTGGACCAGCGTGCGGCAAAGTTCCTCATTAAACGGCTGCTTTTGAAAAACCTCATAAGCCGTATTTTCTATATAGTTTTTAAAATTCAGAAGATTGGCCAAGATCCCGGAGGCAAATTGATTCTTCGCCTTACATCTTTTCCAGCGAAGATAGAAATCGTTGGGCATTAACTCCGCCATATCTTCGACTTCGGGCGCAGGCTCATATTCTTCGGGGTGAGCAAGAATATCTGCAAAGGTGTATTCCCAATAATCGAGCCACACGAATTCATCGTCGTATTCTTCCAAAAAATCATCGGAAAGATTATCCAGCCAGACATAAAATTCTTTTGCTGCGGCCTTGGATACCTCCTGCGTGAGCCGCACGTGTTCTTTTCGGAAGAAAAAAGCCTTGCCCAACTCTGCAAGATCCTCCTCAAAATCCAAGATCAACCGATAGGCGGCATATAAATAAAGCGGTGGAAGCTCATCGCGTACGACATTGCTTTTTATAATATCTTCAAGGTCGTCTAAAATTTGTCGTGCGCGGGCAGGATCTCTTTGAACAAATGCGCGCGGAAAAATGTCCTCAAGATAGAATATCGCATCTGCTTCGTCGACAGAGCGCACCTTGTCTAACTCGAGATCGATCATTGTTTCATAGACGCTTTTGGCACATTCAAATCGTACGCGGTTTTCGGCAATACTATCGCCGAATGAATTTAGAAACATAGCCCCTCCACTTGCCAATAAATTATATCAAAAGGTAAAAATGATGTCAAACTTTACGGCGCCATGAGCATGGAACAAAAAATTTCCTTGCTGTCGTCTATTCTTGCACAAGTTCAAGACAGCAAGGAATTTGTCATTTTTAGAGACAATCATACTCTAATACAACAAGGCGAAGTGGTTTGGTGGCTATCAAAGGCATTAAGCACCATTCGTAGTGAGTTGACGATAGGGATCGTATCCAATTTTAATGTCCGCAAGTCAAATAATTCTAACGACTGTTATATCCAAAGAATAGAAGAATTGGATGAATCCGGAAAATTAAAACTACTCGATAAGCTATCTAAAGCAAACGATTTAACTCTTGAGAGAGAAGACATAAGATTTTTTAAGGACATTGTAACAGGACACCCGTTACAAATAATTTTCTGTATAGAAAAAATAAAACGGGAGAGCTTGGAAGAAGTCAAGAGAGCTTCTTATGAGATAAAAGACTTTTTGTCAGATAGTACAATTAAAATCATAGATAAATATTTGGCACTTCTCAAATACGATTCTAAGAAAAAAGAAAAGTTCCTTTCGTATTTGGCTTTTTTAGCTAACTATTCTAATATTCCCATTGCCGAGGTTCTTGAAGTTAACAAGCTCGATGAAGATTATGAAGCATTTTATCATGATCTCCTTTCCTTCTGCATAGCGAGACGGACCGGGTTGAACAATGATTTACTAAGTATTACTCCCTCCGTAGTGGAATATATTGAACGCAACAGTTCAATCGAAAAACCTAAAAATATATGCGATTATCTAAAGAAAGAATATAGCATATTCAAAAGTTGCCTACAAGAAAACAATCTTGACGAATATTGCTATTCTCAAATTGAGCAATACCTAAAAGAATCGATCATCAATAGCGAACAAGCAGATTATAAATACATTTATCCTTGTCAATAGTTCAATAACATCTTTGTTTTTTGAAAGTGCTTCTGGGTTTCGTTTCATTTCATCAATTGTAAGCCAAAGTCTACCTTGTTTTTGCTGAATTAGTTTTGCTTTTGACTGTAATTTCAGCTTAACATCATAAAAAACGAAAGCATTCATTTGAAGAGTATTATGAATTGGCTTTATGCTAAAATGTACTTTATTATCTATGGGGACAATCTCAAGAATATCACGTTCAAGTATATTGAATTCTTCCTGTAGGCTTTGTTTTATTCCGTCGAATTGCTCATTTATTTCTTTGTCAGCATCCATATCGCTATGCGGCAAAAAGAAATCTGCTCCAGTTAAGTAGAGTAGTTTATTTTTCTCTTGATATACTATTCTGATGATAGCGGTATATCGTAAATCTTCTTTTGCACTTTCTATTAGCATTGAATCTAATGACATTTTATTTTTCTTTCCCCTTGATTTAACTCGCGCCGTTATACATTTGCCTACATATATAATTATATAGATTCCTAATGCTGCTAAGACCACACCTGCCACAATTTTCACCCAAAGATCCAATTGCGAAAAACTTGGAATTAACGCCAACAAATTTAATCCCAAATCTACACATAAAGTTATTAAAATCTCTAAATCTTTCCTTAGTTTAAGTTTTAACTCCTTTCCCTTACTATAATTTGCGGAAACATTTTTTATGTTTGCAGTATGCAAAAGTAATTCATCGGGGGAATATTCATTTAATTTCATCTGTTTCTCCTTACTTTACCCTCATAGGTTATAACGCATTATCAATTAAATTTTCTTTATTATTTCTTGTTTTTCAAAAAGAATGATTTGACCCAAATACCACGGCAAATGCACGACTTAAAACAAGCTTAATAGTTTGTACAATATTTTATCTTAATTGTGCATAAAAATCAAGTGTTTTATGGACAAAATTATAAAAGAAATACAAGCTGACCCAAATATCATCAGCTTTGAAAAACAACAGAGCGGCTACACATAATAATGTAGTCGCTCTGTTGTTATTCCTTAAAAACAGAAATGAGCACTGCTTTTTTCTTTTTGTCGGAAAGTTTGCGAAAGTGTTCGATCAAGTGTTTTTCCCGTTCGTTCAAAGAACAGATATAAGTAACTCCTTCAAAAAAAAGCGGGAGGTTCGACGCCCAAAATTTCGTAGAGCGAGACCTGATAAAGCTCTGCAAGCGCAATCAACTTTTCATAGTCGGGACGCGAAATATCATTTTCCCAGTCGCTGACATTCGATTGATGGATCCCGAGTTTTTCCGCCACTTGCTTTTGCGAAAGCCCGCTCTGTTTGCGGGCTTTACGAAAAAATTCCCCAAACCGCATAGATATATTTTAAGAAAAATGTGCACTGCACATTGACAAATATGTGCAACACACATATAATTATGAGGAAGGATCGTGATTGTATGCCAAGCGTCACAAGACAAACAAAATCGAAAGAGCGCGTGCGGGAGCATGGAGAGGTTTTCACCAATGAGCGCGAAGTGAAAGCCATGTGCGACCTAGTCGGCGATGAGTGCGACCGCATCGACAGCCGCTTTTTGGAGCCTGCCTGCGGGGACGGAAATTTCCTTGCCGAAATTCTCACCCGCAAGCTCGCCGCCGTCCGTCGCAAATACGGCAAAAGCCCCCTCGACTATGAGAAAAACGCCGTGCTTGCCGCGTCCTCGATCTATGGCGTGGATATTCTTCTCGACAATGTGCTCGCCTGCCGCGCGCGGATGTTCGCGCTGTGGGACAGGGAGTACACCGCAGTCTGTAAGAAGGAGGCAAACGACGAGACGCGGGAAGCTGTCAAGTTTATCCTCGGGCGCAACATCGTGTGCGGAAACGCGCTCACCCTCAAATGCGTGGACGAAAACGCCCAAGATACCGATCGGCCCATCGTCTTTTCGGAATGGGCGTTCGTGACGGGGAGCAATTTGCAGCGAAGCGACTACACCTTCGCCGAGCTTTTGGAGGGAAAACAACACACGCAGCTCTCCATTTTGCCCGGTGCAAACGGTGAAGGAACCTTTTTGAAGCAATGCGTCACGCATTACAGGAGGGTTGGGGATGTGTGATTTTGCCCTCTGCTCTTCCTGTCATTCCGACGACCGAGCTCGCGAGGGAGGAGAGAATCCCCTGCGTCATCGACCAAGGGGATACACTCACCCACTTCGTGGGTTCGGTGACAGGGCACCATGCCCGCAGCTCAACCCTAATATTCGCTATGAATACCTTATTCGATAAAGTCTACAATCCCGATGTGCTCTCGTGCCTTGCCAATCTCTCGAGCGACGAGGTGTTCACGCCGCCCGAGATCGTGAACGAGATGCTCGACCTTCTTCCCCAAGAGCTGTTCCAAAATCCCGACACGACGTTTTTGGATCCCGCTTGCAAGACGGGCGTGTTCCTTCGGGAGATCGCAAAGCGGCTCATCAAGGGTTTGGAGCGGCAGTTTCCCGATCTTCAAGAGCGCGTCGACCACATCTTTCATAAACAGCTCTTCGGCATCGCCATCACGGAGCTTACAAGCCTTCTTTCCCGCCGCGGCGTGTATTGCAGTAAATATCCGAACGGGGAATTTTCGGTGACGAAGTTCAAGACCGCCGAGGGCAATATCCGCTATAAGCGCATTCCGCACACATGGAAAAATGGCAAGTGCATCTATTGCGGGGCGAGCGAAAGCGAGTATTCCCGCGGCGACGATTTAGAGACCCATGCCTACGAATTTATCCACATCAATGATTTGGAGAAGCTGTTCAATATGAAATTCGACGTCATCATCAGCAACCCGCCGTATCAACTCTCCGACGGCGGCGCACAAGCAAGTGCAAGCCCGATATATCAATATTTTGTAGAGACAGCAAAGAAGTTAAAACCTCGGTATTTGACCATGATTATTCCTTCCCGGTGGTTTACGGGCGGAAAAGGATTGGACGATTTTCGCAATTCAATGTTGCATGATGATCGTCTGCGCGTCCTTCATGACTATCTTAATGCAAGCGATTGTTTCCCCGGCGTTGAAATTAAGGGCGGCATTTGCTATTTCCTATGGGATAGAGACAACCACGGTTTATGCCATATAACAACCCATAAGAGCAATACCGAATTTTCCATAAGCGAACGTCCACTTTTAGAGGCGAAAAGCGAAGTGTTCGTGCGTTATAACGAAGCCATCGGAATCTTACAAAAAGTTACTGCTTTTCATGAACCTTCTTTTAGCGTTTTAGTGAGCGCACGAAAACCCTTTGGCCTTCCAACCAATTTTGAAGCATTTGAAAAATCGGGTCCAATTAAAGTTTATGCCAACAAGCAAATCGGCTATTTGGGAAATGATTTTATTATTCCTAAAAATGCGGATTGGAAAAACAAGTGGAAAGTTTTAATTTCACGTGCATATGGGGCAGGAGAAGATTATCCTCATCAAATACTAAACAAACCGTTAATAGGAGAAATCGGCTCAATATGTACTGAAACGTATTTACTTATCGGACCTTTTGACGATAAAACAACCGCGGAAAACGTAATTTCTTATATATCAACGGAATTCTTCCGATTTCTCGTGTTGCTTGTTAAAAATACGCAAGACGCTACCTCTCGTGTGTATCAGTTTGTCCCCATGCAAGATTTTTCCAAACCGTGGACAGACAAAGAATTGTATGCAAAATACGGCCTTGCCGACGAGGAGATCGCCTTCATCGAGAGCATGATCCGCCCTATGGAATAGAGCCCAAAAAAATTTTCAAAATAAGGCGACTTTTGGCGGAAACCCCAAGCGAGCGTTTGAAAGGTATGATATAATATACTTGCAGGCAAGGCAACGCAGTTGATAATGTCTGTAATTATGCCAATGGAGAAAAACTATGAGCAAGATTGTGATTGACAAATGTCATATTTGCGGACAAAACAGAGAGCTTACTTGGGAACATATTCCGCCAAAGTCTTCCGGGAATAACAGATCTGTAAAGTATTATTACACTTTTGACGTTCCTTCTTTTGGCGACAGTCTATCCGAAGCAGCACAGTCGCATAAAAAAGCATTTCATGTATCCCAGGGCGGCTTAAAATTCCGAACACTATGTTCAGATTGTAATAATTTCACCGGTGCTAATTATGTAACAGCATATAGTGATTTTGCCGTTCAATTACAAAATGATTTACGCAATATACGCCAAGCCGAAAATCTAAATAAATCCCTGCATTTTAATCGGAAAATTATGCCGTTAAACTTTTTGAAAGAAGTGCTGGCATTGTTTTGCTCCATTTTACCTTATTATACTGTCCAAAAGTACAAATTTGCCGACTTTGTTTTGAACAAGGAAATGCAAACATTTCCTGATGACAAATTCGACTTGTATATGTATGTTAGTACAACAGAAAATGGACTCTTTAAATTCACACCCCCCATGGGGGTTTACAATACCGCAGTAAACGACTTCTTTGCTGGGGCAGAAATATCTGCACCGCCCATGGGATTTTTGTTATTGTTTAAATCAGATAAATTCAAATCACGAAACAAATTACCGTTACCGAGCATAAAGCTCATGAATCGAAATAGTTATAACGAAGAAGTTGAATTTTCATTTGATTTACCGCTATTAAAGCCCTCAAGAGCACCGTTAGCGTTTAAAAATTATTCGCTCTTCAAATAGAGAAAGGAATACGCCATGCCGGACTTTTTTCAACAACGGCCGAAAGTAGAGCCGACGATCTACGCCTACCGGCTCGTCGGGGTACCGTCGCACGAGGGGTATCTCAAAGTCGGCTACACCGACCGAGATGTGGAGACGCGCGTCAAGGAGCAGACGCACACGAGCGGGCTCAAAGCGCAGATCGTCCTCAAAGAGCCCGCGATGCGCCCCGACGGGACCTGCTTCCGCGATAGCGACGTCCACGCCATTTTGCGCCGCAGGGGCTTTTTGCAGCTCAATGAAGGGGCGGATCGGAACGAGTGGTTTCGTTGCGGCGTAGAGGATGTGAAGGCGGCGATCGTGAGCCTCACCCTCGGACATGGTATGGGGGAAAGCCGTCATCTTGCCTTCAAAATGCGCCCCGAGCAGGTGGTGGCCGTGCAACGCACGATGGCGTATTTCGACAAAGCCATCAAGGACGAGCCCAACAAGTCGCCCAAGTTTTTGTGGAATGCCAAGATGCGCTTCGGCAAGACGTTCGCCGCCTATGAGCTCGCCAAGAAAATGGGCTTCAAGCGCGTGCTCGTCCTCACCTTCAAGCCCGCGGTGGAGTCGGCTTGGCGGGAGGATCTTCTCTCCCACGTCGATTTTGAAGGCTGGCAATTCGTCTCCAACAAGGATGCGCAGGCGCAGGCGGTGAATATCGATGTCGCCTTCGCAAATTGCAAAAAATCCGACCCCATTGTGGTATTTGGTTCCTTCCAGGACCTTCTCGGCACCAACGAAAACGGCGGCATCAAGGCGAAAAACGAGTTCATCCATACCGAGGTTTGGGACCTCGTCATCTTCGACGAATACCACTTCGGCGCATGGCGGGAGAGTGCGAAGAAGCTCTTCGAGGACCCCGACGACGAGGAGAGCGCCGACTTCGACTTCGAAGCCTACAAGCGCACCGAGGCGGACAACGCCTACAATGAAAGTTTTCTGCCCATCTCCGCGCGCTACTATCTCTATTTGAGCGGGACCCCCTTCCGCGCCCTCAACAGCGGCGAGTTTATTGAGGATCAAATCTATAATTGGACGTATTCGGACGAACAGCGTGCCAAGGCGGAATGGATCGGCTCCAATAACCCCTACCGCGCTCTGCCGCGCATGGTGATGCTCACCTATCGCATTCCCGAGAGCATTCGCCAAATTGCTTTGCAAGGAGAATACAACGAGTTCGACCTCAACGTCTTTTTCTCCGCCAAGGGGAAGGGCGCGGAGGCGCGCTTCGTCTATGAAAACGAGGTGCAGAAGTGGCTCGACCTCATTCGCGGCTCCTATCTCCCCGCGAGCGTGGACGACTTAAAATTGGGGCAGGACAAGCGCCCGCCCATGCCCTATTCGGATACGCGGCTTCTTGGCGTTCTCTCGCACACGCTGTGGTTTTTGCCCAATGTGGCAAGCTGTCAGGCGATGGCAAACCTGCTTCGTCAGAAGCAAAATTCTTTCTATCACGATTATAAGATCAACGTCTGCGCGGGCGCCTCGGCGGGCATCGGGTTGGACGCGCTCCGCCCCGTGCTCTCCTCGATGGGAAACCCCCTCGAAACGAAGACCATTACCCTCTCCTGCGGGAAGCTCACGACGGGGGTCACCATTCGCCCGTGGACGGGAATCTTCATGCTTCGCAATTTGAAATCGCCAGAGACCTACTTTCAGGCGGCGTTCCGCGTGCAGTCCCCGTGGGAGATCACCGACGACAACGGCGATAGGCGCATCATGAAAGAGGAGTGCTATATCTTCGACTTCGCGCTCGACAGAGCTTTGCGGCAGATCTCCGACTATTCCTGCCGTCTCAACGTCGAAGAGAGCAATCCCGAAAAGAAGGTCGCCGAATTCATCTCGTTTTTGCCCGTCCTCGCCTACGACGGCTCGACAATGAAACAGGTGAGCGCGCAGGACGTTCTCGACATCGCCATGGCGGGTACGAGCGCGACCCTCCTCGCGCGGCGGTGGGAATCGGCGCTTCTCGTCAATGTGGATAACGAGACGCTCTCCCGCCTCCTCAATAACAAAGAGGCGTTGGACGCGCTCATGCGCATCGAGGGCTTCCGCTCCCTCAATCAGGACATCGAGACGATTATCAACAAGTCGGAAGCGGTCAAGAAGGCGAAAAAAGACGGCGAGAAACTTTCCCCCAAGGAGAAGAAAGAGCTCACCGACGAAGAGAAAGAATACAAGTCCATGCGCAAGCAAATTCAGGAAAAGCTGATCAAATTTGCAACGCGCGTGCCGATTTTTATGTATCTCACCGACTACCGCGAGCAGTCGCTCAAAGACGTCATCACCCAGCTCGAACCGGGGCTCTTCAAGAAGGTCACAGGGCTGGGCGTAAACGACTTCAATTTGCTCTGCTCGATCGGCGTGTTCAACGCGAGCCTCATGAACGAAGCCATCTTCGGCTTCAAACGCTACGAGGATAGCTCCCTCTCCTACACGGGCATCGAGAAGCATTTGGGCGAAGATGTGGGCGGCTGGGATACCGTCATCCGCCGCGAGGAGTACGAGAGACTGTTCTACAATCAACAGGCGACGATGGAACGCATGGCGGAAGAGATCGCGGTCGCCGTTTCGGAACCGCCCGAGGAACGCGAGGAAAGCGCGCCCTCCCCTTCGCCCGCCATACATACCGCGCCCACCTCGGCAGCCGCATCGCAACCGCCCGAGCCGCCGAAAGAAGCGTTCGATTGCTCCTTGGTGGAAGTCGGGACTGCCGTCTCCCACGGGAAATTCGGCGATGGGAAAGTCGTGAAGTTGGACAAAGCGAAGAAATACCTAACCATCGCCTTCTCCGTCGGCGAAAAGGCGTTTGTCATGCCGAGTTGCTTCGACATGGGCTTTTTGAAATTGATATAAAAAAGCCCTCGCGCCGCCCCTTCCTTCCCGCACAAAATTCTTCGAGAATAAGAAAAAACCTGACCCATAGAGATTTGGATCAGGCTTTTATTGGCTGGGGTAGCTGGATTCGAACCAACGAATGACGGAGTCAGAGTCCGTTGCCTTACCGCTTGGCGACACCCCAATGTCGACTATCATTTTATCAAACCTCGCACGAATTATCAAGCGTTTTTAAGTCCTTTTTCAAAATTCTCCCCAAAGTTTTTCTTGCGGGGTATGCTCCATGAAAGACCTCCGCTCCAAAATATCCCCTTCGCCAATCTTATAAATATTATAATTTGAGCCCCCTATCGCGGACATGGGTGGGCTCGATTTGCTCAAATGCGCTTTTTATCGCTTCCCCTATCTTCTCATTTCGACGAGAAATTTTACAGTAAAAAAGAAGGGCCATGTGTATGGCCCTTCTTTGATGATTGTTTTATTTCTTGGACTTGGGAGCGCGCGATGCCTTGCAGAGCGGCTTCAACGGCAGATGCAACTTATCGGGCGAGAGCTTCGCGTTGTCGACTACGATGACCTCCTGCGGAGGATTGTCGGGCGACTTATAGAGGGCGATCTCCCCTTTCTGCCACTGCTTGCCGTCAGGGTCGAACCAATACACCTTTCTGCCGCGGCGGCGGAACATGACGCCCACCACATCGATACCGTTCTCGTCTCTTTCGACTTCCTTATAGCGCTCGACGTCGTTGATCTCCTTCTTGGAGAGCTCCTCGATCTCGGGCTCCTCCTCGGGCTGCACCGTTTCGGCTTGAACCTGCTCTTCGGCCTCGGCTTGCGCCTTGGCTTCGGCTTCCGCCCTTGCCTTCTCTTCGGCCTCGGCTTGCGCCTTGGCTTCGGCTTCCGCCCTTGCCTTCTCTTCGGCCTCGGCCTGTGCCTTGGCTTCGGCTTCTGCCCTTGCCTGTTCTTCGGCCTCGGCTTGTGCCTTGGCCTCCGCTTCCGCTCTTGCCTTCTCTTCGGCCTCGGCCTGGGCCTTGGCTTCCGCTTCTGCTCTTGCCCGTTCTTCGGCCTCGGCTTGTGCCTTGGCTTCGGCTTCTGCCCTTGCTTGCTCTTCGGCTTCGACCTGAGCCTTGGCTTCCGCTCTTGCTTGCTCTTCGGCCTCGGCTTGCGCCTTGGCTTCCGCTTCTGCCCTTGCCTTTTCTTCGGCCTCGGCCTGTGCCTTGGCTTCCGCTTCTGCCCTTGCCTTTTCTTCGGCCTCAGCTTGGGCCTTGGCTTCCGCTTCTAACCTTGCCTTCTCTTCGGCCTCGGCTTCCGCTTCTAACCTCGCTTGCTCTTCGGCCTCGGCTTGAGCCTTGGCTTCGGCTTCTAACCTTGCTTGCTCTTCGGCCTCAGCTTGGGCCTTGGCTTCCGCTTCTGCTCTTGCCTGCTCTTCGGCCTCGGCTTGGGCCTTGGCTTCCGATTCTGCTCTTGCCTTTTCTTCGGCCTCAGCCTGTGCCTTGGCTTCCGCTTCCGCCTTCGCCTGCGCTTCCAAATCACCGTCGGCGATGACGCGCTCCTCAACTTCTGCGCGCGCCGCCGCAATCTCCTCTTCGGAGAACTCAACGGTCTGGCCGTTCTTGGCGCGGATGAGGCCGCCGTAGAACAGGGCCGCCGTGGACTGGTAAGGCATCGTATAATCGACGTTCCTGCGGTTCAGTTTGGTGTAGCCCAGCCGCTCCATGACTACGGCGATGAGGTCGCACGCGTAGTTCGCGCGGCGGGCGTTCTTCACGCGGTACATGCAGGGGACATCCTTGAAGGATTCGCCCTTCGCCTCTTCCACCTTATACTTCGTCTCGGCGTAATCGGCGGGATCGAGCGGCAAATAGAGGCAGAGCGTTCTGCCGCGGACGGTGAGCTTCGCGACGACGTTCTTGTGCTGTTTGAAGGTCTCGCGCTTCCAACTCGTCCTTGCATTCACCTTCTCGTAGGAGAGGAGTTCGTTCTTGACGAGGCTGTAAAGGCGCTTGGTCTCGTCGTCGGCCTGTATGAGCTTCGCCCTGTAACTGCGGTTGAGCCGCGCGGCTCTCTCCGCCTCTTCGGGAGCGGGAACGGGAACGGCCGCAACGGCCACTTCGCCCTCCTGCACTTCGCCCTCTTCGGCATCGGCGGCATCTTCCGCGAGCTCTTCCTCGTTCTCCTCTTCGTCCTCCGTCTCCTCGGCGCTCTCCGCCACTACGGGCTCGGCCTCTTCGGCGGGCGCAGCAGGCTTTACGGGCTCTTCGGCGGGCTTGGCATCGGTCAGATTTTTAAGTTCCGTAAGGAGTCCTGCGACGAGTTCGGGCGGGACCTCGGTGCCGTCCTTCATCTTGATGAGGCCGCGGGCAAGCAAGCGCGCCGTGGACTCATAGGGCATCGGGAATTCTTCGGGCTCGTGCTCGACCTTCTCGACGCCGAGGATCGCCATGCTGTCGGCAATGAGTTGGAGGGCATAGCGGGCGCGGCGCCCGTTCTTGATCCTGTAAAGGCAGGGCACGTCGAGCACGGAACTCGCATCTCCCGCGGGTTCGACCTTGTATTTGGTGTCGGTATAGGTCTCGGGATCGAGCGGCAGGTAGAGGCAGAGCGTCTTGCCGCGCATCGTGAGCTTGGCGGCCACGAGTTTGCGGTGCTTGAAGGTCTCCCTCTTCCAGCTGATGCGCGACTTCACCCTCTCGTAGGAAAGGAGCTCGTTCTTGATGAGCGTGTACCATTCCTTGGTGTCGTCGGACGCCTGAATGAGTTTGGCCGTGTAGCTCCTGTCGTAGCGGGAAACATACTGCTCGTCGTCGGCGAGGCTCTCGTCGAACAGGGTGCCGTCGGGAAGATAGATGGCCTCCACGGGCTCGGGTTCGCCCACTGCTCCCTCATCGACCTCGTCGTCGTTCAAGAGGACGATGGGCATGATCACGGGCTCGGGCTCTTCCACAGCGGGTTCGGGCTCAGGCTCGGGTTCGGGCTCGGGCTCGGGCTCAGGTTCAGGCTCGGGTTCGGGCTCGGGTTCGGGCTCGGGTTCGGGTTCGGGCTCAGGCTCAGGCTCAGGCTCGTTACCGTTGTTCACGATGAGGATCTCCACGGGCGCGGAAGCGGGAGCGGTCTCCGTCTCGGATTCGGCCTCGGGCTCTCCCTCGGGTTCAACTTCGGCCTCGGGCTCAACTTCGGCCTCGTCCGCAATGACCGAAACCTTATAGAAGGCCGTCTTGCCGCCGTAGGAAACGTTCACAAAGACGTTGCCCTCTTCGTTGGTCTCGGGGGTAAAGAGGCCGTAATCGGTAACGACCGCGTCGTAGGGCGCATCGGAATAGTGCGCGATGACGACGAGCCCTTCCGTCGTGATGGGTTCCCCGACGCGGAATTCCTGTTTGACGCTCTGAGTATCGAGCGTGATGCTCACGAGTTCGCGCTTCGCGACTTTCTCTTTGGCGCGCTTGATGCGGCGCATGATGATCGCAAAGACGATCACCATGAAAACGATAAGCACGATCTGCGCCACGAGGAGCCAGAAGAGCGCTGTCTCCATGTTCCACGGGATCTCCAGGGTTCCGATCTTGATCATATTCAGTCCATTCAACATAATTTATACCTCGCTTTCTTTCCTTTGATTATTCTTGGTTGGGCACTTGGCCTTGTTCGGTTTGCAGTTGCTGTCCCTGCGGTCCCGGTTGGTCCTGCTGGTCCTGTTGGACCTGTTGGTCTTGCGGTGGCGCGTCTTGCTCTTCTGGTCGTTCTTTATTTTTCTTGCGCCTCTCGCGAATGAAGATGAGCGCCAGTGTAAGGATAAGGAACTGCGAGCTGAACAGGATGACATATAGCGTCGCGTCGATGGTGTGTTCGATCCCGAACTTGTATGTCATCTCGAGGCCCGTGTAGTTTGCCGTTTCGGCGACTTTGAGCTTGATGAAGTATTCGCCCTCCATCAGCGCCGAGAGATCCTCGATCGCCTCCGTGCACTCCTCGTCGTAGAAGTAACTCGTCTCGACAGCGCCGAACTTCACGTCGGGAAGCTCGGGCGACTTGGGCTTCTGCCCTTCCGCCCAGCCGCCGAATGCAAATTCGGTGAGCCATTGATTGGTCGCCTGCAAGATCGTGTACTTCCCGGGAAGAACGGTGATCTCGTAGTTCGGATCTTCATCCGTTCCCGTGATCGGGTAGATGCCGACGTCGGGTCCACCCGTGAAGAGTGTCGGAATGTTGAGCGTTTGCTCGTTCTCGCCTTGGGCGAAGGAGCCGCCGACGAGCCGGTAGGTGAGCGCCTTGAACTCGTCGCCGTAGTAGGAGGTCTGATCGTCGATCTGCACCGTGATCTTGCGCTGTGCGATATCGTAGAAGGCCTCCGTGAAATCGAGGCTGTAATTGCCGTTATCCCATGTCCCCTTGATGGAGTAGCGCCCTGCTGCGAGGCCGCCCTCCCTCGTGAGGCGGATGTTGAGATCGTCGCTGGTATCTGCGCGGTTCTCCCAATCCCAATCGACATCGTAGCCGAGCGATTTGATCGCATCGCCGTAGATGCTTCCGTTCGCGCCCGTCATGTCGTGCACCGAGACGGTGAGCTTGCGGGGGGTGATCTCCAATCCGATGGTGAGCGTCGCAGGAAGCGCATAGTTCTTGTTGTCTGCGCCCACGGCGAGGTCGTCGACCACGAGTTTGTACTTGCCGACGTTCTTGGGTGCGTCGATGCGGTTTCCTTCGACGTCCGTGAAGTGGAAGGTGGGAGCGCCGACCTTATCGCCCGCAAAAACGTTATCGAAGTAAGGCGCATTATCGTATGCGTGGGTCGTATAGACGGCTGTGATGAGGCTGCCTTCCTCGTCGACTTCGATCTCGTCGGTCGTAGTGCCAAAGACGACGTCGAGGCCGAAGGGTTTCACCACGAGGCGGTACGCGCCGCCCGGGCCCATCATGCCTTCGTAGTCCTTTGCGAAGGAGACGGTGAAGGGACTGCCCTCCTTGGTGACGACCTTGATGCCGTAGGTGCCCGCATTCAAAAGTCCGCCCGTCGAGAAGGTCGGCTCCACGACTTCGAAGCTGCAGTTCATCATGAGGAGCTCGGTAAGCTGTTCCCACGAATAGTCCGGATAGGCTTCGTCGAGGCCGGAGATCGCGCTGACCCTGCGCTTGTTCGGGTCGGCATCGCCGATGTTGCCGAAGATGTAATTGAAGATGACTTCGGTAAGATCGCGCCGCCCGTCCGTTTCCGCCATCATGTACTTATATTCACCGTAGGTGACGGCGAGCGCCTCGTCGGGGAATTTGAGGGAGATAGTCGCGGTGAGGCTGGACACGAAAAGCGAACCGTACTTCTCGTAGCCGTACTGGCCTTCGAGGACGAACTTGTAGTTGATGTAAGTCTCTTCGTCCTCCCAAACGGTACTCTCGATCGTGTGCCAGCCGCTCTCATCGTGGTAGCCAAACTTGATATCGTACTCGCCGACGGGCGGGTACATTCCCGCGCCGTAGATATCGGCCTTCTCGGGATCCTTATTCTGCACGACGAGAAGTTCTCTGAGGAAGTTCTCGACGCTTTCGATGTTGTATCCCGTGCCCGTCTCCGAACGGAGGGCCGCTTCGAAGGCACGCTGTTCGACAAAGAAGAATCCGAGCGCAGCCTTGAAATCCATGCCGTAACGGATATGGACGTCGTTCACGTTGATCGTGACTTCCATGCGGGTGAGGCGGAAGAAGAACTTCTCGTTGCCGCCGAAGGAGTAGTTCTTGCTGTCGGCGCCGCCGAGCGGCCCGACGAGCTCGATCTTGTATCTGCCCGCGTTGCGCAAGGTCCCGTCGACGCTCTCCCAAGCGGTGGTCTCGTCGGTATAATCCTTTTCGAGACCCGTATAGTGGTAGATGGCGTAGCCTTCGAAGAACACTTCGTCCTTCGCAAAGACCTCGGTATGGAACACGCCGTTGCGCGATGCGCCGTCCGTGATCTGATAGTTGTATTCTTCGAAGCGGTTCTTTGCGTTGTACTGCGTCTCGCTGTCGAGCTCCCACGCAAAGCCCACATCCATGGGCGTGACGTTGTAGAGCGCTGTAGCGGAGATGGCATCGTCCCCTTCGGAAGGCTCCGCGAAGATCACCTTGTTGTCGGCGCCCGTAAGCGTGATCCCAAGGCAGTAATCGCCTACTTTAAGCTTGCCCGCCGTCGACGATGCGCGTCTGTCGACCATAACTTCAAGGCCCCACTTGGTGAGCCACTGCTTCTGCGCTTCGAGCTCGGTCACATCGCCCGGGATACCGCTGACCGACTTGACAATGTCGAGGAAGGCAGCGAGGAGCTCGTCGGAACGGTCGGTATAGGCCGTACCGTAGACGGTCGAGAAGGCGCCCTCCGTTGTGATGATGATATCCTGCGCGTTGAGCGTGACGTTGATGGTAAAGACCGCCGTCTCGTAGTTGGCCGACGTTGCCTCGATCTTGACGGTGTAGACGCCCGATTTGAGGAAGCGAACGCCGTCGTCGGTGTAGTTGAAGGGATCTTCGCCCTTCTTGGGATCGGTTACGGTCACGGAGAATTTCAGCGAGACGATATCCTCCGCGCGGAGAAGGGCGAACGCCGCCTGCTCGATGGCAAGTTCCAGATCGTGCTCGGGGTCGTAGACGATAGGCCCGCCCTCCATGTCGAACACCTGTCCGTCGACGGGCTTTGCGGCGTCGGCGCCCCATTGAGCGAGACTGCCATCCGCCGAAGGCGTCAAAAGTGCGCGCGTGATCGTGAACGAGAGCGAGGTATCGACGGCGCCCGTCGGGTCGATGTTGCTCAAGAAGCGGATATCCTTATTGTCGTCGTCGAGTTTGATGACGAGGGTATATTCGCCGACGGTGAGCGGGAGGCCCTTCGCATCGAGGGAACCGCTGATCGTGCTCCTGACCGTGTAGCTGACGGTGAAGCGTTTGAGCGCTTCTTTCCAGACCTCGGAGTCGGAATTTTCGGCATAGGCCGAGGTGAGGGTGATGAAGTCGTTGCAGTCGATCCCGCTGCCCGTGTAGACGGCCGAAGGCTGGCTCAGATTGGGCATGACGAACGCGGGAGTCACCTTGTACGAGAGTTCGCTGTACTTCTGTTCTTCCGCGGGAGCGGGCAGACCGTCCGTCCCGTACTTGAACACATAGTTCTTGCAGGCGGAAGTGAGCGAGACCGTCACGCCATAGGTGCCGACGGTGAGCGGGAGACCTTCATCGGTGAGCGAAGGCATCGTATTCTCCGCAGGAACGGTCACATAGGAGACGGTGTAATCGACGCCCTTTTCGAGCGCGATGCCCGCTCCCCTGCCGCCGCCTTGCAGCGAGAAGAAGAGTTCGATGGGCGCTTCGAGCCCCTTGCCCGTAAAGACGCCGCTGTCCGTCCCGAGGAGCGCCATGATGTGCGCGGGAAGGATACGGAAGGCCGTATCGAACTTGCCCGAATAGTTGCCTTTATCCTGCGAATCGACGCGGAGGATATATTCGCCCGCATCTTTCGGGAGGCTATCGGAGACCTTCGTCCATTCCTCATCGCCCACAGCCTTCCAGAGGAGGGTGTAGGTGCTGGTCTGCAAGACGAACTTCGAAAGACCCGCCTTGATGGAGGAAGGATCGTAGGTGATACTCGGGTTGAGCGTGACGGCGTCGCCGCTGTAATAGAACACGAAGGCCTCGGCCGCCGCGAGCGGATTGCCGATCCCGCCGATCGCAAATTCTTTGGCGATGGTCCAGCTGTCCCCTTCGCCCTCCTTTGTGCCGATGGGCTTGGGGACGATCTCGAATGTGGCGTTGTCCTGTCCCATGATCGCGCCCTGTCCGTGGACGGTGACGGTGACGGTGCCCGCCTCGATGTTGTTCGCATAGCTCAACGTGTATTGGTCGGGTGTGAGCACGAGGGGCTCCTTCCCCTCTTCGCCATACACAAGTCGGACGGTGTAGTGGCCTTCTTCGAGCGTGACGAGCGAACCCGTATAGTAGTACACGACATCGCCGATTTCGAGGTCGATGTGGGAATCGGTGCCCGAGATGTCGAGCGGATCGATCATGAAGTTGAGCGTGAGCTCGTAGATGTAGCCCGAAGTGGCGCCGAACGCGAAGTTTCCCCTATCTGCGAGGGTGACCGTGATGACGTAGGTGCCGGGGTTATAGAACCCGTTCTCAAGCGAGATCGGCCTGCTGTTGTAGGTGACGCGGAGCGAACGGATCTTGTCATTTTCCTCGTCGCCGAGCTTTGTGAAGTCCTTGGGATCGTCGCCGACCTTCTCCTTGAAGAGGACGGAGAAGAGCTCGTACATGTTGTGACGGGCACCGTCGTAGGAGCGGGAAGTGCTCGCGAGGGTCTCCGTGCTGCCCACTTCGTAGAGGTTCACGCTGACGATCTGCGGCGTCACCGTGAAGGTGAAGCTGTCGACGTCGCCGTCGGAGACAAAGTTGCCGCCGAGGATGACCCTGACCGTGTACTCGCCCGCATTGACGATCTCTTCGAGGGAACTTGTGCGGTCGCTGTACGTGACCGAATAGGTATCGTTCGCCTTGTTGGGATTGGCCTCTCCGCCGGGAATGATGGTCTCGTTGCCGTCGAGGTTGCTGAACGTGAGGTAATTTTCGGGCTTGTGCGCTTCGCCGTTATAGACTTCCGAAGCGGTGGTGAGCTCGATATGGACCTTCGCCTTATTGATCTCGTAGTTGCCCGTCCATGCCGAAGGGCTTGCGCCCTCGAAGGTGAAGAAAGGCGCATCGTAGCCATCGCGGGTCTTGAGGGTGATCGTCACCCTGTAATGGCCCGCGTTCAACGAAGCCTCGGTCGAGGAAAATTCGGTGTTCGTCGCGGAGTAGGTATAAACGAGCGTGTAGTCCTCATTCTCTTCGATCTTGATCTCGGCGCCCGCGGTCGCGTCGAACACGATGTTCGGCCGCTGGTCGACGCCGTTGTAGATGTAGCTCAATGCGTCGAGCGAAGCGGTGATCTTCATGGGCACGATGGTGTATTCGAGCTCGGACGTGAGCACATAAGTCTCGGGGTTGTAGGTCTCGGGCTTGCTCGCATCCAACCCGTCCGTCGCGAAGATGAAGTTCCCGCCCGTGGGCAAGGTGACCGTCACGGTGTAGCTGCCGACGGTGAGCGGGTAGGAGGTGCCCTCTTCGAGCGCGCCCTTGCCGCTTATCTTATAAGCGATCTCGAATGCCTTATCCGCTTCATAGTCGGAATTGACGGGGGTGACGACACCGTCGAGGTTGCTGAACGTGAGCAGATCTTTGAGGTCATGGCCCATGCCGTTGTAGGAAGCGGAAGAAGCGGAGAGCGAGACGTTGAGCCTTGCGGGCAGGATGCGGTAGGAGATGGTAACGCTGCCATCTTCGCCGCGCGTCATACCTTCGGCCGAGGCGAACTTGAAGTTCCCGCTCTCGCCGAGCGTTATCGTATAGGTGTAGGTGCCCGCGTTGCGGTGTCCGTTGCTCTCTGACGCTTCGCCCAGATCGGAGAGATAGGCGAGATCGCTTATGGTGTAGTCGTCCGGCGATTTCGGCACGGCGCTCGTGCTTGAATACACGACGAGGGTGGGCTCGTAGGCGCTACCGTTATACATATAGGTATAGGCGCCGTTGAGCTGAACGGTGAGTTCGGCCTGTTCGATGGTGAACAGAAGCTTGAACGAACCCGCATAGTTGCCGCCCTCGTTTGCCTTGACGACAATGTAGTATTTGCCCGCATTTGTAGGAACGCCTTCGACGGGGACGCCCGCTTCGGTGGAGTAGCTCACCGTGTAGTCGCCGCTCTCTGCATTCAAGATGAGGGTGTTGGTGTGGCCCTCGAGCCCCGCGGGATTGTAGGTCACGACGAGGTTGGGAATGTACTCCGTGGCGTTGTAGACGGAACTATCGGAATAGGTCGCCTTGATCTCTTCGTCGCTCAATTCTTCGCCGCTGCCGATGTTCTTGGGCGAAATGACGAAGTTGACCGTCTTGGAACCCGTGAAGTTGCCCTTCCCGACGAGGACGGCCTGCGCCTTCTCGGTCGCGTTGACGTTATCGAGGAAGGTGCACATGAAGTCGTCGTTGACGATCAATTCGTAAGCCGGCTCGAAGGGCGCGGTGACGGTGACGTCGGGCGTGAGCGTCAACCCCGTATAGGTGCAGGCTGCGACTTTGACCGCATCGTCGTCGAGCGTCGAGAGGTCGAAAGCCTCAATGGTGAAGGTGTTGGTAGAACTACTGTACGAATAGGTGGTCTCGCGGCCCGACTGCGTACCGAAGGCGAAGTTGCCGCCCCATTGGAGCGCATAGGTAACGCTGTACCTGCCAGCATTCTTCGGCAAAACGCCATCGCCGAGCGGCTTATCGCCGGCACCGTAGTAGGTCGTCGAGGTATGGTTGGCCTCGATGAGTGCGAGAAGTTCCGCCTGGCTGACGGTAAACGAACCCGTTTCGAGAAGGTGGAAGGTATTCTCGTCGATGGTGACGCCCTGCTCTTGGTTGTTGAAGGTCGCGTTCTCGAACTCGGAGATCGAGATGATCGCGGGCGTGATGACGAAGCTGTACTGCATGGACAGCACCTCGCCCGCAAACTTATAGTCGCCGTCTTCGGGGAAGGTCACATCCACGGTGTAAATACCCGCGTTCTTGAACCCTTCGCCGCTGTCGAAGGAACCGAAGTAGCCGAGGGTCGTCCCGTCTACCATATCAATCTTGTTGTCCTTGAAGGTCAAGATAAAGATGACTTTGCCGCCTTCCTCATACTTGTAGATATAGGTCCCGTCCTTGTACTGTGTCGCAAAGTCGGCGAATGCCTTGCTGAAATCGGGCGTGGGCGGGATCTTCGAGCTCGAATCGTCGTCCGAGACGAACTTGACGCCGCTGAGCTGCGTTCCGTTGTTGAAGGAGAACGAAAGGGTCTCGGCTTCGGCGATAATACCCGCAGGAAGCACCTGGATCTCGATGACATAGTTGCCCGTGTAGTTGCCCGTGCCGGGAACAACGAGGAGATATTTCCCCGCTTCGATGATGCTGTCTATAACGTCGTTCGCGGTATCGTAACTGCCGTCCTTAAAGGCAAACGCTTTGAGCGCATCGTAGTCGCTCACCGTGAGGTAGTTCACGGTACCATCCGAAGCAGCAGTGTACCGCAAGGAAGGCGTGGGCATGTGAGGCTTCTCGTTATAGGTGAATCGTATGGTCGCGGTACTTTCCACCTCGCTGTCGTTGTTCGCGGTGGCATAGCTGCCTTCTGCCGAAGAAGTGCCGAGCGACTTGGGCGAGATCGTAAAGTGCCCTTCGTTGGTCCCCATATAGTTGCCCATACCGAGAATGGTGACGGTCGCTTCCCCGGCGTTGACATTATTCGAATAGGTGCAAGTATAATCGGAATCTTCCGCCAATTCAAGATCCGACCCGCTCGCCAAGATCCTGACCTTGACCTTAACGGTGGGGGTAAGCTGGCTACCCGTGAATGTCACATTATCCGCCGTGACTTCGATATGCTCAACCGTAGCCAAGTCGCGCTGGGTGATGGTGAAGGTCTGGCTCGTTTCGGTGTATTGATAGTCACCATCCGAGAGACCGAACGCGAAGTTGCCGCCCTCGTTGAGCTTGAAGGTGACCGAATACGTCCCCGCATTCACGGGCTTTTCGCCGCCCTTAAAGGTCGCGCTTTCGAGCTTATATTCCGTGGCCGAATCGTTATAATTCTCTTGGATAAGCGCGAAGAGCTCGGGGCCGCTCTTCGAGAAGCCCGTGGTGGCCTGGAAGGTATTTTCGCCCAAGACGATACCGTGCTGCTCGCCGTCGTACACGGCAGAGCCGAAAGAGACGACGGAGATAAGCGCGGGATCGACGACATAGGTGTAAGTCGCGCTATCTTTGCCGTCCGCAAAGGTGTAGTTGCTGATCTCCCCTTCTGCGGCCGTAAATTTTACGGTAACGGTATATTGACCCGCATTCTTGAACCCATCGCCGTCTTCGAACGTGCCGCCGTTGAGCGCCATATAGCCCGCAGCGCTGCTGTCGAAGGTGAGGGTGTAAAGGGTGGCTCCGCCTTCCTTATATTCATAGGTATAGGTATCCCCGTCCGTATAGGCAAAGACGAAGTTATAGCGCGCTTCGCTCGGAATCGCGGAGGAGGCATCAGTCCCCGTAAAGACGACGCCGCTCAAATGCGCCGTGTCGTCGTAGGTGAACGATGCGGTCTGCGCCGCCGCCGTGACCTCGGCCTGCTTTACCTCGAACGAATGGACGAATACGCCCGTGAAGTTGTTTTGGCCCGTCGCGACCAGATAGTAGGTGCCGGCATTGATGACGCCCCTGGTCTCGAAGTCGTCAAACTTCTCATATTTCCCGTTTACATAGCGGTAGGCTGCGAGCGTGTAGTCATACCTTGCCGTGACGGTGTAAGGCGTAGTGTTTCCACCCACGCGGTCGGTGACGGCGTCGTAGTTCAGCATGAATGAAGGATAGTGCGGGGTACCGCGATAGAAGAGATTTTCAAAGCTCGCCGCGGTTGTGAGCGTGATCTCGCTATCGTTGTTTTCCTTTTTATAATTGTCTGTGGTCGATGTCCCGAGGGACTTGGGTTTGATGGTGAAGGTAAATTGCAGGTTCCCTGCGAAGTTGTGGAGGCCCGCAACGGTGACGGAGACAGGTTTCTTCTCGTTTGCGTTGGTACGGTCGGAATAGGCGATCGTGTATTCCTCGTCCGCTTTGAGATAGCGACCGGTCCCCTCTGGAATATAGAGCCCTTGGATAGGTTCGATCATCGCGCCGGTATAGACGATATCGACCTTGTTGCCTTCTTTATCGAGCCCGACGATGTTGTTGGTATCCCCCTCAAAGCCGTATTGCTTTGCGAAGCCGCCGTCCATGGAGGAAAGATGATCGTTATCGCCCACGCCGTCGAAGTCATAGAATACGATGTTCTTTTCCTTCTCCAACTGGTAGGCGACGATGTTGTAGGATTGGACGCTTCTGTAAATGTAGCTCGAGCCGCTCGGGCCGAAGCTGTAGTTCCCATCTTTTTTCAGGTAAACGGTTACAGTGTACGTCCCGACATCTATATAAGTGATGTCGGCGGCGTCCATGTTCCAGCCCGAATAGTCATAGCTATAATCGTATTGGTAGCCTTCGGGGACGCTGGCTCCCAAAAATTCGATTCCGTCCTTGGTTGTGACGGAGTCGCCAGGCATGATGTCGTTCTCCGATTCGAACGAGATCGTGGCCTTATGCTTCTCCCCGTTATAGTCGATCTGCCCGCCAAATTCCGTTAAATCAGTTCCACCCTTGCCCGTATCGATCAAGTGAACGGTTAGGGTCGCGGGGGTGATGGTATAGGTGAAGTTGATCTTTGTATCGTTGTCAGTCGCCGTACTGTTTTCGATGTTGAAGTTTGCATCGGCGAAGGCGATCGTCAGGGTGTACGCTCCTGCGTTTTCGAGAAGGTGAGCAAGATGTTCTTTCACCCAAGCTACGATGTCGTCTACCGTTTGCGGGGTCTCTTGGAGCGTGCCCGCCTCGTCGCGATACTTCAAAATTCGGTTGGCCGCGGCGGTCGGGTCGCCCGTTGCCGTGCCGGTGGAGTCGAAGATTGTATAGCCGCCGTATTGCGCTTCGAGAAGGGTCTCCCCTGCCTTCGCGACGGTGAGGGTATAGGCGACTTTCTCCATCGAGACGGTGGAAGCGGGCGCAAAGGTAAACTTCGCGGCATCTTCAAAGTGCCCCGTCTTATCGTAGACGTTGCCGGTATTCTCCTGCGTGATGCTCACGTTGAGCCGCTCGATCTCGAACTCGCCGACGTAAACTTCCGCTTTGGGCACGGTCATCGCGCCGGGAGCATAGGTGGGAATGTACAGTTCGGTCTTTCCGTCCGAACCCTTTCTATATTCCGCGAGGGCCGTGATGAGTCTGTCGTCCGCTGTGAGTACAAGATCTTCTTTCGCGGACGAGTTGAATTTGAAGTTGCGCGCGCCGCTATTCAAAAGCACGACGGTGACGGTATAATTGCCCGCATAGTAAGGGATCGCGCCGCCGCCCACGCCGCTTGCAAGCTGTGCGCCGTCCGTTGCGGCGTACATGACGCCGTATTGGTAATTTTCGCCCTCATTGACGGGTACGGCGTCGTTGCCGGCCATATGGTTGGCGAAGGTGACACTCGAGGACTGCGCCGAGCGGTTGAACTGCACGCTATCCGTGTGCTCGACGGAAACGGTCGCCTGCGCGATCTCGAACACGAGCCCATCGCTCGTCTCGTAGACGGCCTCATCCCCTTCGAACTTAAAGGCAAAGTTGCAGTAATAACTGTTGCCGAGCGGGGTCTGCGTGAGCGCGACCGTCACGGTATAGCTGCCCGCATCCGTGGGCGCTTCGGCGGCATTGTAGGTGTATGTACCCGTGAGGGAGTAATTCTTGATAGAATAATCCTCGCCTTCCGTTCTGGGAACGACGTATCTATCGCGCGCGTTGGTGAATTGCACCGTCGCGCTCTGCGGGTCGCCGTTGTAGGTGACGCGCGCGGGCGTTACTTTCACGCTCACCGTCGCGGGGAGAATGGTGTAGGTGCCGTAGACGATCGTATCCGATCTTGTCTCGTCGTGCGGCGGGTCATGTTTGAACTCATCGTTATCCACAAAGGTGAAGTTCTTGCTCGTCGTAGAGACCCTGATCCTGTAAACTTTGGCGTCGATGGGCTGCTTTTCCGTCCAGGTGTCGAGCCCATCCACAAGTTCACCGTATTTGTCATGGGAGCTGCGGTAGCTGATGACGGGCGTAGGATTGCCCTCCGCAGCGGGAGCAGGCTTGACGAACGCTTCATCAGGCCTTTCAACGATATTTTGCAGCAGGTGGCCGTTGTAGGTAGTGTGCGTTTCGTCGTACTTGATGCCGTTTTCATCGTTCAAATAGCCGTCGTAATTCTCTTGATTGGTATAGATGAGGTCGGCGGCATGGGGCGACATGTCGTAGATGACATCGCCCTTTGTGGCCTCGTTGAATTTCACGTCGATCTTCGCGGCGCGGATGGTGAAGGTGAGGCGGAAGGAACCCGTATAGTTGCCCACGCCCGTCACGCGGACGATCGCGCCGTTCGCCGACGAAACGGCCGAATTGCCGTTGTAACTCAACGTGAGGTCGAAGCCTTCCTCCGACTTGCCTGCGAGGGTGGCTTTGAGCTCTGCCTTGTCAAACGACGTATTGCCGTTTGTGAAGCGCTTGCCGAAGCTATAATATTGGGTCTTATCTGCACCGTCCGTGAACGAAGGCACATAATCGAACCCGACGAGCGGGAAGTAGCCCCAATCGCTGCCCGCGTAGGGGTACTCTACGCCCGTTGCCTCGCCGGTGATGGGCGAGCCCGCGCCCGCGGAGACGTGGTCGAAAGTTTGGTCGCCGAACTTGGTAACGCTGCCGAAGTCGGACGAGATATCCTTCTTATTGATCGTCACGTCGAGCCAACTGCTGTTCTCATCAACGACGAAGTTGGGAGCGACGTTGAAGCTCTGCTTCTGCGCCGAGCCGTTGACGAGGGTTGTGAGAAGCCACGTAACGCCCTTCTCTTTGGGTGCGGTATCGACGCCGCCGTTGCTTCCATTCCCCTGTCCGTCGTAGTCAACGGTGGTAAGGTGATAAGGCGTTACACTCGCATCTGCCTTTTCCGTCTTGAACGAATAGAGACCGAGACCGAACTGGACGTTCGGGTGGCTCTTGAAGCTCTCGTCCGAATAGGAGACGGCCATATTGCCGAGCGTATAGCGGCCCTTATAGAATGAGGTATCGCCGTAGTGTACGACTACATCATTCTCCGTCCTGTCCTCTGTCCCGCCCCACAGATCGTCGAGCGAGCGCGTGCCTTCGGGCGCGCCTTCGTAAGAAGTACTGTACTCTTTCTCGTGCTGATGTTGAATGAGGTCTGCCGGCGTGGTGATGCTGTCCTGCACGAGGAAGAAGATGGATTCGTACCATGCGTCCTCATCGCCCCTACCCGCACGCGGCGGGAGATAGCGCGCCCTGTCGTGGCCGCTGCCGTCGTATGTATAGGAAAGGCTTCCCGTCGCGGTGACGACGATGGGCGCAATGCGGAAGTAGATGTAGAATGCGCCGCTTTCGTCCTCGTACGCCGTGCCCTTTTCGTCGGGGGTGCCCGCCGTTTCGACATGGTTGACAAAGTTTTTATTTTCGCCGCCGAAGATGATCTTCACGGCAAGGTTGTGCGCCCCGAACTTGTAGGCGCCGAACGTTTCGCCATCCGGGTCGAGCGTGACGGAAGCATCGAGATAGTTGAAGGTGCTCTCCCCGTCGGCATTGGCATCGAAGGAGGCATAGTCCACCGAGAAGTCCTTGCCCTCTTCGAGTGCAAGGGTCGAGGTGCCCATGAAGTTGATGGTCGGGATATTCGCCTGTTCGGATTTTTCGCCCGTGACGAATTGCTTTGAATCGGTGTCGTATTTCCACCCATAGCTGCCGCCGTTGTACCAAACATCCTTGGTGAGGCTGACTTGGGTGTTGCCGTCGGAGCCCGTTTCATAGGGGTCGATCTCGGCAGGGTCAACGGTAAATTCGAACGCCCAGAAGTAGTCGCTCTTGCCGTCGATCCCGACGAGGTGCTCGGCATCCTGGTCGAATTCATAGTCATAGTCGTCGTAGCCGACGTCGAGATCGAGCGTGACGAGCACGACGTATCTGCGCGCGTCTGTGGGCTGACCGTATGTATCGTCCGTGAACGACTTCGCGTCGATGATATAGCACAGCCGCCCCGTGGATTCGGGGGCGCGAACCTTCTTATAGAGTTCCTCGTATTCCTTGAGCGTCGTATCGTTCATGACGGCACTGTATTTCGCCTGCATGTCGCTCGCTTTGAAGGTGGAATCGTCGTCAAAAAGCACATACGGCGCCTCTTCGAACTCCAAAGAATCCAAAGTCGGAATATACGGACGGCTCGGATCGGCCTTTGCCTGTTCTTCCTCGTCCTTGCCGTAAGGGCGAATATCATCCCACTTCTGTGTTGCGAGCTGTTCGACCGTATAATAGATTCCTGTACGGATATCGTAGATGCCCGCCTTGTATTGGAGGGTGTCGAACAGATAATACACCATGCTTGCGGCATTATCGGTGTGCGGGTTGACTGCCGTATCCGAGGTATTATCGAAATCAACGATGTCACGGTCGGAATACTCCGTGCCGCGGTAGGTGAAGTTGTCGAGCGCATCGGCAGTGAGTTTCACTTCCGCGCCCGCGGGGGCGACATAGATATTTACCGAGGACGAGAACGCGAAATTGTTCGCGGCGAAGTAGACGCCTGTCGCGTTATAATCCTTATTGCCCTCTTCGGCCGATGCCGCCGTACGCGAGGAGACGAAAGAGACCTGATAAGTCCCCGCGTGCATGACGCCGGGCACATAGGTGCCGACGCCCATGGTCGCCCCCGGCTGACGATGCATGGTGCGGTATTCGACGCCGCCGCCCGTGTGCGTACCAAATTGTACTTCCTTGCCCTTGGGCGTTTTTTCGTCGGGATATTTCTCCGTTGCCGAAGTGCCGAAATAGTCGGTGTTGGCATAGGTGAAGTCGAGCACATAGCCCGTGAATTTGTTCTTGGGAACGACGCTCGTCTGCCCGTCGAAGGGGTTGTAGAGGTGGAGCATCGACGTATGGTTGAAGTCGGCGCTCAAAATGGGATAGTAGTAGCTACCCGTATAAATAAAGTAGGGCTGATCTGTCTCGTAAATATGGCGCGCATAGTCATTTCTGACGCCGTCGCCGTCCCAGTCGATATCCTGCGTCCAACTGAGGTCGGTGACATTGGTACCGTTATAGTAGAGTTGGCGGTCGACCTCGACGCCCGTCTGATTGATTTTAATTTTGAAGTTGGGATTTTTATAGCGTGTATCGCCGTTGACGACGAGGAAGGAATATTCGCCCGCATAGGAAATGCAGTGGTCTGTCGCGGCAATGGTATCATACATTGCATTGCCTGTATATAGCACATTGGCAGAACCGGAACTTCCTGTATCTTCGATATCATTGCTTCCCAACTTAAAGCGGAACTGCGACTTGAAGGAGTTCGTAAGGGAACTGTCGGAAACGACCCACTGCCCGACGAGCGTGCCGCTCGCGCTGCCGACGTGCGCCTCCACCGAAGTGACGTTCAACATGCCGAACTCGCAGGTCAACCCCTCGGACGTATAGACGATGCCGTTTTCACCCCCGTAATTCCCTTCTCCGGCTTCTATGGTGATCGCTTGGTTATCGCTTCCCTTGGTGATACCCGTACCTTTGATGACCCACGTGAGCGTCTGCTCCGTGGCGGTATTATTTCCGATCTTGCCCTCGTTAGAGGTACTGCTTGCATTTGTACTGTTGATGACGCGGGCGCTTGTCATTCCCGAATAAGTTGCCTTATCCGAGAAGAAGTAGTTGTACGCGTTCACGCCCGCGTTATACTGGCCGTAATCCGAGGTGAAGATCGAGCAGTCCTGCCTCTTGGCTCCGACATTGTTGGCAATAGAGCCAAGCGTGACGCCGACGTGCGCGACAATGCCGTTTGCAAATAACGGCCCGCCGATCGCAATTGTCGGCTGACCCGTGTAGGCGCCGGTATACACACCGCCTCCTGCGCCGCTCATATCAAAATTTAAGTTATTACAATATGCAAGGTAGACATTTTGTTCGACGTTGTTTGAGCTATTACCGTAAATCTGTAAGGAGCCACGGAACTTGAACGCGCGACCCTGTCCGTTCGGAACACGTTGCAACTCGTCGACGGCGGCGACCTGCGGACTGACGTAAACTCCGCCGCCGCCACCGTCCGCCGTGTTGCCCATGATCGTGACGCTATCGAGAATGCCGAGCGTATTGCCGCTGACATTCAGGGCGCCGCCCGTCCCCGATGCGTGATTGTAGATAATCTCGCCGCCGTGGAAATTCGCATAGCTGCAAACGCCGAGCGCAATGGCGCCCCCATTGCATACAGTCCCGTTTAGTGACTCTGCTTTGTTATATCCAAGCACGCCGCCGTACATGGTAAAGGGGCAGCCCGAACCGCCGCCCAACGTGGAAACGCCGCCGCCCTTGTGGGCAACGTTATGGAGAACATATCCGTCGAATACGGTGACTGCCGCTTTGGAACGCTGGTAGAACGCGCCGCCGCTTTCGTTGTCGTTTTCATTTCCGAGAATTGTCCCGCTGTGCACGACAAGATCCGCCCACATGGACAGATTAAACCCTGCGCCGCGATATTGCATGTCAGGTTGCAATTCCGAAGGGAGTACATATCCACCCTGAGCGGTAGCAATATGACCGCCTTTGATTGTACCCTTATGGTTGGTGACCACCAAATCCGGCTTAGTTGTCATATCATTCGCGGGAATGGGCGACCAAATTTTTTCGTCGCCATATCCCGCCACCGCAACCGCACCGGGACTATCCTTCGTCACTCTCTTATAACGGGAAATGCGGAGCGAGGAGGCGTTTTCGTAAGCAGAGGTATCGCAAACTTCAAGGCGAGCTTTGGAATCGATATGAAAAACCGAACCGAAGCGGTCGCCTACGGTTCCGATCAGATTTCGGTCAATGGTGTGCCCGTTGAGATCGAGAACAATATAAACTCCCGTCGGCACATTGATACGGCCGAAGGAGAATGCGCAATTATCATTGAAAACCGGATGGTCGCCGGAATCATAATCGCAACTGTTGCTGGCAATATCATAGGACAGTACATAGTTGCCGACTGTCTGCATAAGATTATAGGCATCTGTCTTTCCGGAGCCCAAATAATTGTCGTTCGCCTCTTGTATGGTTTTATTAATAAAATTGAAAGTCGTCGATGTTAATGTGCTTCCGGTTCCGGAAACAGTTGCATAATCACTGCTCGGGTCTCTCGTAACAGTCTTGGGTGCGGTCGTTGTGATACTCTTCGCCGTCCAATCCGTTTGCAGACGCACAGTGATATACTGCCCGAGACCTGCGCCTGCATTCGGGATAAAGAAATTCCCTTGATACATATTGCGCTCGCCGGCATTGGTACCTACACGGAAGCCTCTGTGGTTCTCATATCCTAATCCCGCACTTCCACCGCCAGGACAATCGCTCGAAGGGTCTTTTCCGGCAAGATCGGGGGCACCTAATGCAGTTTTATATTCCGAACCGAGAGACTGGGCAAAGGCAACGGCGTCCGCCCATACCTTAGCGGCGGTATCTTCATCTTCGATGTTGAATACAACTTCGTTACCTTTCTTCAAGCTATACTTCTTGGCAAATGCTTCCGTGACTTCTTCGTCCCCCGCAAAAGTATAGGCGGGAGATTTTTCAAGAATAGGGTCGTTGTCCTTAACGTCAACGTGCCAAACGGTGTGTTTAACGGTAAAGCTGTCGCCTACGCCGCCTTGTGCAACGGCAAGGCAATCGCTCTGCGACCACTGCGGATGAAGGCCAATGTTGGTGTTCACGATGTTGTTGAATCCGTTATCGGCAGCAAACGCCGACTTCATCGGCGATGCAACATCCATGAAGGCAATGCCCACTGCAAGGCAAACTGCGGCCGCAGGGATCGTACACCCCAATAGCCACTTTCTCATTCTTTGATAGGTTGCGGAATTCGTTTTCATATCCTTCCCCCTCGGCGGCTCTTGTTTGCGCCTCTCTTGCGCTCGCCGCCCTCTGCTTTTATGAATTTTTGTTGTGCTTTGTCAAGGCCTCGCGGGTCTTGCAATACTCCCGCGCGGGTGTCTTCGACCATTATAGCGTCTTTTGCGACCCATGTACCATTTTTGCGAGAAAACTAACAATTCCTAACAATTCACGACGTTTTTTACCATAATTCGGCATATTCCCCACCCCTTCCCTTATTTTCGCCCTTTTTTTCGCCCGAAAGCCCGCCCCTCGGACATGCCCCCTTCCTTTTTTCTCTTCCTTCCCCCTCCCCCCGACATGCCCCCACCCAAGCAGGTGAAAAACGCAGCCCTTATCTCAAATGGCTTAGCGCATCATTCTGCCTCGCGCAGGGTAACGCGCACACCCTCATTCCGCCCCGCCATAGGCGGTGAGTGAATCTTTTCATGCAAAATCCATGGCTTACAGATTCGCTCGGGGCTTCGCCCCTCGGAATGAGGACGTGACACAGCCTTGATTTTTTATGAGCCGTGTGGTAAAATATGTCTGTAATACCGCAAATGTTTTTCTTTTATCTTAAAAATCCACCCCCGCGGGACTAAATTTGCGGACAGGGGGCACAATTTCTTCGGAGGCATTGCTATGTGTACTGCAATTTCGTGGACAAAGGG
>CANRJR010000026.1 GCA_947631005.1 uncultured Clostridia bacterium
GATCTGCGCTTCATTCGGGAATATTACAAGCTCAAACGCACCATGAAACGCCCCTTTGAAGTCACCGACCACGGCGACTATAAAAGTTTGATTGCGCGTTATGATACGCTTGCAAAGGCGGCTCCGAAGCGGCAGGCGCAGGTGTATGAGGGGCTGTATCTTCAAGGGAAAACGCAAAAGGCACTCGCGCAGGAGTGGGAAGTCACGGAGAAATATATTCAAATTTTGAACAAGCGGCTGTTGCTGTTTTTGCAGTCGCATTGGGAATGAAACGGGCTATTCGATTAAGACTGAATACCGCTCACCACTCGCGGTCCCAGTAGAACCCGTAAGGTTCTATTGGGGTCTTTTTTTGCTCATTGTTGCCCTTGGCAATCATTTTATTCCAGAGGACGGTCGCATAGGTCTGTTCCTCCTTTTCGCCGCCGAATGTGTGGCGGTCTACCTCTAATGACATTTTTACCTCATAAAAAGAAAACTCCCGACGGCTTTCTTCGCTGTCGGGATCATCTATTTTTTTTGATAGGATTCACATGATAATAGCGAGAGGCGCATTCAGGATTCGAAAGAGAGAAAGTCGGTCGAGAAAATCTGTGGATTTTTATGAAAATAATTAAAAAAATTTTTTAGAAAATCACAAAAACCTGTTGACTTTGGGCAAATCCGTGCTATAATGGGTTTAGTAAATCGGTTTACCAATCGATTTTCAATAAAATGGGGGGCATAAAATGAAAGTTCAAAAAAGACATGTCTTAACAAAAATAGGAACGCTTGCGCTCGCGTGCGCATTGGGCGCCGGCTGCGTTGGAGTGCTTTCCGCTTGCGGAGGCGGGGGGAAAGATGCGTTCACGATCTGGGCGCCTCAGGAGGAGCAGGTCAATCTGCCCACCATGATCGACGCTTTCAAAGAGGAGTATCCCGAATATGCGGAGACGAAATTCTCTTACAAAGTCATGAGTGTAGATAACTCCATCACCGAGCTCCAAAAGGACAATGAGGCTGCGGCAGACGTTTTCCTGTTCCCCTCGGGCGGCATTACGGAGCTTACGAGCGCGGGACTCATTCTTCCCTTGAATATTCAGAAGGCAGATCTCGACGCGCTATACACGGAGAATGCTGTGAAGTCCGTCATGCTCGATAGTAAGATCTATGCCGTTCCCGTCACGCTGAACACCTTCATCATGTATTATAATGCAAAGTTCTATAACGACGAAGAGGTAACTTCTCTTGAGACCATGATGAAGAAAGACTTGGAAGGCGGCGTGAAAAACTTCTCCATCACGATCAACGACTCGTGGTATCTCTCCACCTTCTTTTTAACGCAGGAGAATGCGCTCACCGCGCCCAGCCGCACGACGATAGACTGCAACTTCAACAATGAGGACGGTTATAAAGTGGGCAAGTACCTTATCGACCTCGTAAAAAATCCGAAATTCTTTGCAGCGGACGGTTCGGGTTCAGACGGCAACGCCCTGCAGAAGGGGACGCTCGCCGCACTTTGCTCGGGTACATGGAGCGCAAAGGATATCGCGGGCTACCTCGGAGATGACTACCGCGCGGTTGCGCTTCCCAAAGTTACCATCGACGGTAAAGAGTTCAATATGGCGAATTTCGGCGATTATAAGGCCTATGGCGTGAACAGCGCGACAAAGGATCCCAAGCTCGCCACGCTCGTGGCGCGTTGGCTCGGGAATGCCACTTGCCAGACCATGCGGTATGAGACGAGCGGCGACGCGCCCACAGTCAAGGCGCTTCTCAGCCTTTCAAAGGTGCAGGAAGATAAGGCTGTCATTGCTGCCCTTGCGCAGGAGCAAGTCTGCACCATCCAACCTCAGACCTCCAAATTAACGGGTTATTGGGATGCTGTGAAGGCATTCGGCTCCGAACTTCTTGCAGGCTCCATTACCGAGGCAAACCTGCAGCAGAAGCTCGACCAAATGGTAAACAGCATCGAAAATTGACCCCATTTTCGCAATATGTCAACCGGTGTTCGCATCGGTTGACATATTGCACCTCGGCGTGCAAATGCCGAAAGCCACAAAACAGTAAAAAAATCCAAGGAGGATATTATGAAAAAGAAACTCATTCTGGTTGCGGTCTGCCTTCTGGGCGCACTCTTTGCGCTTACCGGATGCGGGGGCAAAAAGCACACCCACAACTGGTCGAAGGATTGGTCGGACGATGCCACGAACCATTGGCATGAATGTCTGAATGGATGCGACGAAAAAGGCGACCTCGCTGCGCACTATGATGACAACAATGATGGAAAGTGCGACGCATGCAACCACTCGCTCTCCACGACTCCGCCCGTCGCGGAAGAGGTGACGCTCTACTTCTACAACGCCGAGGGCTGGGAAGAGGTCTATGCCTATACCTATAACGATGCGGAGGAGAAACTCCTCGGAGAATGGCCCGGAACCAAGACGGAGGCGGATACCCGCGAGGGCTGGGTCAAGATCAAAGTGGATGCCAATCCCGTGACGGATGCCTTCAATATCATCTTCAACAACAACGACACCTTAGAGACGCGGTCGATCGTCGTCGACGACGCGACAAATGTCTACCTGATCGACAAGGCAGATGCGGCATATGCGAACTACGAAGCAGCGGAAGTGGCATACTCCGAGACGCCCGTCATCAAGGAGACCGTCACCATTCACTATCACAAGGCAGAGGCGTGGGGAGAAACCGTGAAGGCGTATGTCTATTCCAACAGCGGCCTCGGCGAGCTTCTCGGAGGCTGGGGCGAATATACATCGACCGCGGCGGGCGAAGGATGGTACACCATCCAGGTCTCTGTCGAGAAGGGAAGGCTGGAAGGGGGAGATACCTTCAACCTCATCATCTATGATGCGGACAACGATACTCAGAACAGAAAAGAGATCGTGGTAAATTCCGCAGATGAGATCTGGGTGGCTTCCGACGGGCAGATCTTTGAAAGCAAGGAAGCCGTCGAGACATATGAAAGCGCGGAGAAGACCTCCTACACGATCTATTACTATGCACCCGATTGGCCCGGTGAAGAGGCGGTCTATCTCTACACCTATGGCGGGACGCTCGGCGAAATCGGCGGCTACGACGCCACGACGATGACGGCGGTGGCAGATCATGAGGGCTGGTACAGCCACACCTTCGAGACGGCGCTCGAGGTCACGGGATTCAGCGTGATCTTCCATACGGCCGAAGGGAGTGAAAGCGCCGTCAAGCACGAGTTCTATGTGGGAAATCTCACGGGCAAGAGCTTCTACTTCATCCATGGTTTGAATAACGCTTATGCGGACATGGAAGCTGCCCAGGCGGCCTACGAGGAAAACAAGCAGACGGAATCCGCTCCGAAGATCCAAGTCACCTTCTATCTCTATGCGCCCGATTGGAAGACCGTCGGCATTCACACCTATAACGGCTATGTGACGGGCGACTGGGGCTCTGTCACCATGACGGCGGATACGGAAGAAGGCTGGTGGACCTACACCTTCGAGATCGCCGAGCAAAAGCTTGCAGATCCGGGAGTCAACGTCATTTTCTTCGATAAGGACAACGATACGGAAGAAAAGCAGATAAGGCTCACGACCTACACGAATGATAAGGACTATGTGTATTTCAATGCGTCGAAGGGGAATGACAACAAATTTACATCGAAGGACGCTGCGCTCGCGGAGGAAGAGCCCCCTGTTGGCAAGAACGAATATACATTTTACTTCTATGCACCCGAGGCGGCCACGGTCACGGTGAGCGTATGGGGCAACTTTGCAAACGCTTTTGCCGACAACACGCCCATGACGGAAGTCGCGGATCACGAGGGTTGGTACAGCTACACCTTCAAGACGGATAAGGAGCTTGCGGAAAACTTTGGTATCAATCTCAACCTCTATGCAGACAGCGTGTCGACACCGGGCTACACGACAGACGCAGCATGGGTCTACTTTGTGGCGGGTATAGCAGATCAAAAGTGGACGAGTTTTGCGGATGCCGAGGCGGCATACGGGGCTGCAGCCGCTTCCGCGTTGTATGCGCTTCCGCCCAAGGGCGTGTATGCCCTTGCATAACGGTACCGTGCGGAGGACGCCTTCGGGCGTCCTCCGTTGATACAGGCATATATTCTTCAAGAAAAAGTGAAATAACGACGATGAATCACAGCATAAGCATCTACGATATCGCAAAAATGGCGGGGGTCTCGCCCGCGACAGTCTCCAACGTCATCAACGGCAGAACGGCAAGGGTCTCCGAAAAGACGAAGAAGAGAGTGCAGGAGTGTATGGAGCAGACGGGTTTCCGCGCAAACTTGATGGCGCGCAATCTCGTCACGGGCAGATCTATGCTCATCGGAGTATGTCTCCCCGTATTGGAGCCGGGCGCGACGCAGACCGATCTCCTCGAAAACAACCCTTTTTTCCATGAATTTATCGACGGGGTGCAGATGGTCCTCGCGGAACAGGGCTATGAGTGCATCGTGCGCGGCCTTGATGATAATTTCAAGTATTTGGATTGGATCAAAAACCGCAGTTTAGACGGGCTTATCGACCTCGGGCATCTTTCGGAGAGTCTGTACAGTCAGCTCAGTGAGCTGGATATCCCCGTTGTCCTCGTGGATAATTACAACGAGCACCCTGCGAAAGGGGCGAGTGACGTCGTGATCAGCGACGATCTGCGCGGCGCATATGTCGCGACGAGGCATCTTTTGGAGCTCGGGCACAGAAGGATCGCCTTCGTGTGTACCAATATCAAGAGCGCAGGGGTGGATAGCGAGCGGTATAAAGGATACTGCAAGGCGCTCGAAGAGTACGGCGTGGAGGAGAACTTGGTCTTCCGCACGACGCTCAACTATCCCAAGGGCGTCCAATTCGGGCATAGGCTCGTGGATGAAAATCTGCCCGTCACAGCCGTCTTCTGCACGGCGGATATCACGGCGATCGGGATCGCGCACGGCATCGAGGACCGCGGCAAGCATGTTCCCGAGGATTACTCCGTTGTGGGATTCGACGATATCAAGATCCTGCAATACATAACGCCTCGGCTCACCACGGTGCGGCAGAATATCTTCGAAAAGGGGTGCCTCTGCGCCCGCATTTTGCTCGATAAGATCAATTATCCCGAAGCGCACACGAGCCAAAGGACGGTGTTGGAGCCCGAACTCATCATCCGGGCATCCACAAGGAGTTTATAATGAACGAAACCACATGCCTCCCTACGGAGCCCATCGGGGAGCCGGAGACGGAGGAGCTCACGATCCACTATCATAAGCATCCGACGTGGAGCGGCTCCGTCAGGGCAAAGTTTACCCTTGAAAACGGGGAGACGGCTACAGTGCCCTTCTCGGAAGAGAAAGAGGGGGAGATGAGCGGTGATGATTGGTATTCCTTTACCCTCACCCTGCCCAAGGGAAGCGTCGGGAAGAAGAGCAGGCTCCAAGTCGAGCTCTTTGACGCCGAAGAACAGGGGGACAGACACAAGCACCGCATCGTAAAGAAACTCTCCTCGTGCAAGGAACGCTTTGTCGCGAAGAACGGCAGGATGAAAAAGAATGCCGCCGCTACGGAAAAGTACGAGGATAGGCTCTTCGATTGGAAGAGCCGCACCCCCGAGACGCGCGCCTCGCTCTTTGTTATGGGGCTTTCCCATCTCAAACACAAGCGCATCGTAGAGGGCATGCTGATGCTCCTCGTGGAGGTGGGCTTCATCCTCTATCTTGCCTTGGGCGGCGTGAAAAATCTGATAAATCTCGTCACTTTGGGGACGGTGCAGCAGGGCGAATACGTCGACGAAGAGGGATATACGCACCGCGTGAAGGGCGATAACTCCATGCAGATGCTCCTATACGGCGTCATCACGCTCGTGATCGTAGCGCTGTTTATCGCCCTCTATATCTATTCCGTACGAGCGAGCATGCGGCTCGAGCAAGCGGTAAAGAAGGGAGAAAAATACAGTTTCCGCGCCACGATGAGGAGCTTTATGGATAAGAAGCTCTATGCGGTCATGTTGGTGGTGCCGCTTGTCGGGATCCTCGTCTTCACCGTGATCCCGCTCATCTATATGATCCTCATCGCTTTTACGAACTACGACCAGCTGCATCAACCTCCGGGGCAGCTGTTTGACTGGGTGGGCTTCAAGAATTTCTTCTATCTTCTCGGACAGGACGCCAATTTCAGCGCGACTTTCTGGAAGCTCTTCTTATGGACGATGATATGGGCGTTTTTCTCCACCTTTACGTGTTTCTTCGGCGGCATGGGGCTCGCACTTCTCATCAACAATAAGAAGGTGAAGGGGAAGGTCATCTTCCGCACGATCTTCGTCCTCACGATCGCCATCCCTTCCTTCATCTCCCTGCTCGTCATCAGTACCATGCTGCAACGCGACGGCGTTGTGAACGCGATGCTGATGAAGTACGGATTTATTTCCGAGCCGCTGCCTTTCTTCACAAATACGACATGGGCGCGCACGACGGTCATCATCGTCAATATGTGGATCGGGATCCCCATCTCCATGCTCATCACGACGGGCATTTTGATGAATATCCCGCAGGATCTCTTTGAAAGCGCCAAAATAGACGGGGCAAGCGCATGGGTGATCTTCCGCAAGATCATTCTTCCGTACATCTTCTTTGTGTGCACGCCCTATCTCATCAACGCGTTCATCAGCAACATCAATAACTTCAACGTCATCTATTTCTTGACGGGAGGGGAACCGAGTTCGCTCGACAATTTCAAAGGCGCGGGCAATACCGACCTCCTCGTGACATGGCTCTACAAGCTCACCGTGGATAACAGGGACTATTCCTACGCGTCCGCGATCGGGATCATCATCTTCCTGATTTCGGCGGTCCTATCTCTGATCGTATATAGGAGGTCGTCGTCGTACAAAAATGAAGGAAGTTTTTAAGAAATTCAAAGAAAAACTCATTGCCGCAAAAGATAAGGCGGAGGATGTGAAGTATCGGGCGGAGGGAGCTCTCGGGAAAGTCACGGGGAGCCGTGCCTGTAAGCTCATCCTTCGGTATGCGACCGCCTTTATTGCCTTCGTGATGCTTGTTTTGTCCGTTTCGCTCCCCCTTGTGCGGCTGAATAGCGGCAGCCGCTATACGCTCTTTGCGTTCGCAGGGGTTGCGGCCGCGCACGGAAATTGGCGGCTCTCCTTTATCGCCGCCGTTAATATCCTCATCGTGGCGATCTCGCTGTTCGGCCTTGTTTTCTATGCGGCCGAGGAGTTTCTCCGCAAAAACAAGAAGCATATCTATTGGGTGAGCAAGGTGGTGGGGATCTGCCTGTTCATTCTTTCCTTCGCCCTTATCGGGACCCTTCTCTGCTACAAGATGGGGATCGAAGAGGCGGGGCTTGATGAGGGATTTATGATGAAGCAGCTCGGCTTTGCCTACATCGCGCTCTTCATCTGTGCGATCTTTCTCACTTTCAAATTTTTCCGCCGCGGCAAGCTCGCCGCGAGCTATATCGTCCTCATTACGATGAGCATCATATGGATCTTGCCGCTCCTGTTTATCGTGTTCACATCGTTCAGGGCGGGCGGCGGCTTCTATACCGATAGTTTCGTTCCCGACGAATGGTCGTTCGAGGCCTATGTGAGGCTCTTCAAGGATAATCAGATCTTTATGTTCGGAAGATGGTTCCTGAATACGCTGATCGTCGCTGTCTCCACATGTGTGCTCTCGACGTTTATCATCGTATCCATCTCCTATGTGCTCTCCCGCTTTCAATTCAAGACGAAGCGTCTGCTCACATCGGTCATGCTGGTACTCGGCATGTTCCCCGGGTTCATGTCCATGATCGCGATCTACTATATCGTGAAGAGCTTGGGGCTGAGCGAATCGCTCGTCGCACTCATTCTGTGTTATTCGGGCGGCTCTGCGATGGGTTACTATGTCGTGCGCGGGTTCATGGATACCATCCCGAGAGATATCGACGAGGCGGCGATGCTCGACGGCGCGAGCAAATTGCAGATATTCTTCCGCATGATCCTGCCGCTCTCCAAACCCATCATCATTTACACGGTCCTCACGTCCTTCATGTCGCCGTGGGGGGATTACATCTTTGCGAGCGTCATTTTGGGCGATAATTACGGTTCATACACCGTAGCGCTCGGGCTCTACATGATGCTGCAAAACAGTTATATCAACAGTTGGTACACGAGCTTTGCCGCGGGAGCCGTTCTCGTGGCGCTGCCCATCTCCATTCTATTCATCGCGCTCAACAAGTACTATGTCGAAGGGTTGAGCGGTTCGGTAAAGGGGTAAGCCATGCAAAAAGTCACTTGGAAACATTTTACGATCGTCGCACTCATCGTGCTCATGTTTTCCGCACTGCTCGGCGGAGCCGTTTTGACGGTACATGCGGAGGAGGGGGAAGCGCAGGGCACTTCTACGGTCAAATATATCAAGAATTCCTACACGTCGGGCGCCTATCTTTTCGAAGAGAACGGCGTGCTCCGCTATGGCATTCCGCTCAGCGCTTCCGAAAAGGAATACCAATGGGAAATCATCGAGCATGAAGGCAATTTTGAGATCAAGAATGTCGCGACGGGAAACAGTATCACGCTTCGGGGCGGAACGGGCCTGAAAACCTCCGTAAGGGCCGTTTCTTCCCCCGAGCCCGTCGATCTTTGGAAATTCGACGCCACGCTTCCGAGCGATGGATCGCAGAACATCGCCTCCGCGAGCAGCGAATACAAGGGCGTGGCGCTCCACATCATCGAGATCGCCGACGGCTATGTCGCCAGCGAGGAGATCGGCGCAATGCTCTCCTACGGTGAGGCGAAGTGGTCGCTCTTCGATGAGAGCGAGATGAACTTCGAGGGCGTCATCCGCGACGGATTCTGCATCGGTTACGGCGACGGATACTATCTCACGGCGGACGGCCTTACCTTTGAAAAGCCCACGGGCCCCGACGACAACTTCATCTGGAGGTTCTCTCTCGCGGAAGGCGGGAAGAAGATCTACAGCGTGGGGCAGGATAAATATCTTCTTCTGCGCAGCGATGAAGTATCGCTCACCGACGAAGCGGGCGCATCCGTGTTTACCCTCTTTGCGAGCAATGCCGCAACAGTAAAGACGGGGGAGCTTTCCCTCGTCGTCCGCGCGAATGGCTTGCAGGCGGGAGACAGGGCAAGCGCGAGCGAGCTCTCTCTCGTGCTCGCATCCGCCGTCGGGACCGTCCTCGGCGATCTCAAACTCGACGGCGTCTATACCTTCTCCAACTCATGGTTCAATATGTATATGTTGGATGATAACTCCGTTCCGACATACGGGAACAGCAACCCCAACAATACGCAGATCCAGTGGGAGGTCCTCTACGAAGAAGAGAGCGGATACTCCGCGCTCAAAAACGTGGGCGGCGGGGAATATCTCTGCCGCACGGACGGCACGCTGGGTTTTTCGAAGGAGATCGTCTATGCGTGGAAGATGCTTCGCAATTCCAACGATCTTTATCCCAACGCCGTGCGCTTTCAAGACCGGAACGACCCCGCCTTGTTCCTCCACATGGAGAACACCAACGGAAGGCTGGAATGCTCCTCCTCGGTCCAGCCCACATGGGGCTCGCCCCACTGGGAACCCGTCCGCTTCGACGCGGGCGCGACCGCAAGCATGGAGCCCGCCACCGTGCAGACGGACACATGGTTCCGTCTCAAGAGCGCCTATTCGGATAATTTGTATTTCTATCAGACAAACGGGGGATATGCCTACGGTTCGCTCTCTGTAAACGACGCACGCGGACACTGGAAGTTTGTGCGGGAGGGGGATGCCTACCTTCTTATCAACCGCAGCTTTTCCCTGTATGTCGGATCGTTCGGGAACGGCTTCCTCTCCAAGACGGAGGCCCCCGAAGAGGCGACCCGCTTCAAGGTCGCAAAGTATGTCTCCGACGGCGCCATGCTCATTTATGAGCAAAACGAAAAGGACTATCTCGCGAACTACCTCAACATCAAAAACAGGGACTCGCTCATGCATCTCTCCCTCGTCTCCGTGGATATCCCCGAGACGCGCTGGCTCATCGAAGAGGCCCCCGAGGAGATCCAGACAAACGAGCTTGAAGTGAACAATACTGTGCTTCCCGCTTACGAAGAAGAGGGGAGATACACGCTGGAAAAGACGGCGGTCTCGGTGGAGCACTATGCCAATTATGTGCGCGTGAAGCGTGCGGACGGGAAGTATCTTGCCGCCAATGCGAAGGGCAAGACCTCGTGGAAGGCATTCACGGATGACTACGATACCTCGCTTCTCTTTGAATACAAGGCGGTGGGCGATGATTTGCAGATCGGCCGTGGGGATGCAGTTCTTCTCTTAAAACAGGTCAAAACAGACCGTACCTTCCATTTGAAGGACGGATTTATCGAAGGCAACCGCGCGACGGTCTCCGTCTATGCCTCCGAGGCGGGAGTATATAAAGTGCGGCCGCATGCCATAGAGGACGGGATCAGCGTCTCCGTCTCCGTGGACGGGATCGTGGGCGCCACCTTCCGCACGGGCGAGACGGGCGAGTTTGAACTTGCTCTCCACAAGGGAAATAATCTTGTGAGGTTCTCCCGCATGGATGCCGTCGACCGCTTTGTGATCGAGGATATCCTCTCGAACGGCTATCAGGGGGCGACGCAGGGCATCACCGCCTATGAGCTTGAAGAGGGCAAGACGAATGCGGACGTCGAGATGGATTCGCGCGAACACTACTCCATGGCGAGCGAGGCCTCGGGACGCAGCTTCGTGGATATCAGAAGCATCACCCAGTATGTCGAGGTCACCCTTCTTTCTGACATGAATGCCTTCACGCTGCGCTACTCCGTCCCCGACACGAAGGACGGCAAGGCAGCCCGATACACCCTCTCCATGTATGTGGACGGAACGGAGATCGCAAACCTTTCGCTCACCAACGAGAAGGCGCACCTCTACAAGGAGTGGGACTATACCAACGATCCCGAAGACGGGTTCCATCACGTCTATTTCGATGAAGTGACCTATGTGTTCGACGAAGTGCAGCCCGCAGGCACCGTCATAAGGTTCCGCAGAGATTTCGACGACGAGGCGGACTATTATGCCCTCGACCTTCTGGAAACCGAGATCATCCCCGAGGCGATCGAACAGCCGCAAAACGCGCTCTCCGTCACCGATTACGGCGCGGTGGCAGACGATGGGAAGGACGATACCGCTGCGCTGCTTGCATGCCTCGACGCGGCGGCAAAGAGCAGGAAGGAGGTATTCATTCCCGCAGGCACCTTTGATTTCCTTCCCTCCTCGGGAGCCATGAACAGAAGCGTCAACCTCACCGCATCGGGCACCGTGATCCGCGGAGCGGGCTATTGGTACACAACGCTTAAAGGGATCGAATTTAAGGTCGCCGGAGATAATGTGAGCCTGTATTCCATGCGCGTCATGGGCAACCATAACACGAGAAGGGACACGGAGGACCGCGGCTTTGTCGAGATTTTAAGCGGCGCCTCGCCCTCCGACCTCACCCTTGCCAACCTTTGGATCGAACACTATAAGTGCGGCGCATGGCTGGATTATGTCGACCGCGTATTCATAACGGGCAACCGCATCCGTTATACCTATGCCGACGGGATCAACCTGCACGCGGGCGTTACCGATTCCGTGGTGGAGAACAACTCCATCCGCTCGACGGGGGACGACGGCCTTGCGGAGTGGAGCGACGGCAACGAGAATACCAACCTCAGATTGCGCTACAATACCATCGAAAACCCGTGGCTCGCAAACTGCATCGCCCTCTACGGCGGAACAGATCTCTATGTCTACAACAACATTTGCAGGGATACCGCATATGTGGGCGCGGGCGTCAATATCTCCACCAACTTCATGCCCACCAACTTTAAGGGCGAACTCAAAGTTATAAACAACCTTCTCGTCCGCTGCGGCAGCGATAACGATGCGAGCGGAAAGGATGTGGGTGCGATCTGGTTCAACATGGTCATCGGCTACGACGCCTTTGCGGCGATGGAAGTACGCGGGAACGTCATATTGAACAGCACGCATCAGGGCATTTCCTTCAACGGGACTTCCATTATCTGCTCGCTCATTTTGGAGGAAAACATCATCTCGGGCAGCGGGTCGTACGGCATCGACATCTCCTCCGAATTCAACGGGAAGATGCTGCTCAAAAACAACGTCATCAGCGGCTCGACGCTGGAAGATATCTTTGCGGGTCACAGCGAGCGGAACGCCGAGGTCGTGATCGCAGACGACGTGGTGGAGATCGCCTCTTCGAGCGGCACATACATTGCACTTTGGTGCGTGGGAGGCGTGTTGCTTCTTACCGCCGTGAGCCTTGCGATCGTGTTGACCGTCTCCATCATCAAAAAGAGCAGGAGGGCATAACGTATGAAAAAAATCAAACTATCCCATCGATTTATAGGTTTGGCGCTGCTTTACGCGATACTCTTTGCCGCGTTCCTTCCGTCGGGTCCCCTTCTTCGTGCCCATGCGGCCGAAGACGTCGTGGTCTACTTCTACAACAGCCATGAATGGGAGAGCGTTTATGCACATTGCTATGTGCAGGGGGGCACGGAATATACCAACTGGCCGGGCGACGCGCTCGAAGCAACGCCCGATAAGGGCGAAGGGTGGTACGGCTACAAATTGCCTGTATCCATCATCCCCAATCTTCGGGTGCAGTTCAACGACGGTACGGACGCCAATAAGAACGACGTAAAAATTGCGGACGGCGAGCATATCTACTTTAACGCATACAGGCGGGAGGGCTTTACGACGGTAGCGGAAGCACTCGCAAACAACTCTGAACAGGTCATCGAAGAGACGGGCACGACGCGCGTGTATTTCTACAACTCCCGCCGCTGGAAGAACGTCTATGCCTATGTGTACGGGACGGATGCCTCGGAAACGGAATACACCCGCAGCTGGCCCGGGAATATCACTTCGCGGGACGAGGAACGCGAGAATTGGTATTATATCGACATCAAGCAGGACTGCGAAAAGGTCGCCTTCAACATCATCTTCAACAACCAAAGCAGCGGCGGGAACAATCAAAGCAAGGACACGCTCATCGATGATCACGAAAATGTCTATTTGAATTTCTCGGGCGTTACGTTTACAAATTATGAGGACTGCGAGGCGGTGACGCCGCTTGAAGAGATCGTCGAGGAGGAGGTCCTCGATCCCGAGGATTTCTATCTCGATTTCGAGAATGTGGGCACCGTGCCCAAGACGGACCGTGTCGAAAGGAACCCCTCGCTCACTGCGCCGATCGCAGTCGCCGCTGTCGCTTTTGCGGGGTGTGTGGCTCTCGGAACAGCCATCCTCATACGGAGAAAAAAAGATGATCATGGAAAAACGCGACTTAAATAATCAAACCATCTATCAAGTGTTCGTGCGCCAGTTTTCCAAGACGCACGATTTTGCGGGCGTCACCGCACGGCTCGACGCGATCAAGGCGCTCGGCACGGATATTTTGTACCTCATGCCCTTTTATCCCATCGGGAAGGTGGGCCGTAAGGGCAGCGTGGGAAGCCCCTATGCGATCTCCGATTACACTGCGATCGACCCCATGAACGGCACGCTCGAGCAGTTTTGCACGCTTCTTCGGGAGGCGCACAAAAGGGGGATGAAGGTCATCATCGATATGGTGCTCAACCACACCTCCCGCGATTCCGTTCTCTTAAACGAACACCCCGAATGGTTTTACCATGCGAACGGGCAGATCGCAAATAAGGTCGGCGACTGGGCGGATGTGTACGATCTCGATTACAGCCATGATGCGCTGTGCGATGCGATCATCGGCATCCTCTCTTACTGGGTGCAGCTCGGGGTGGACGGTTTCCGTATGGACGTGTGCTCTCTCGTCCCCGCCCGCCTTTGGGAGAAGGCCGTAAAAACTCTGCACGCGCTCAACCCCGGACTCATCATGCTCGGCGAGTCGGTGGAGATCGGTTTTGTGCGCGAGCTGAGAAGGATGGGCTGCGATGCGATGAGCGACGGCGAGGCATACAACTACTTTGATATTCTGTATAGCTACGATACCTTCGATACCCAGAGCGCATTCTGCGAAAAAAAGGGCGGCACGCTCGCCGCATGGCTCAAAGACATCTTGGATCAGGAGGGACGGTATCCCATCGACTTTGTCAAGGCGAGATATCTCGATAATCACGACCGCGCGCGCATTGCCTCCTTCTGGCATGGAGAAACTCTGAAAATGCTGTGGGCGCTCAACTTTTACCTCAAAGGCACGGCGTTTTTATACGCGGGCGACGAAACTTCCTCCGCAAAACAGAATAGTTTGTTCGAGGTAGATGAGGTGGATTGGCACTTCGGCGAAGAGGGGAAGGATCTCTCGGCCTACATATCCGATCTTGCCGCGATCAAAAAACATAAGATCTACAGCCGCGGCTTCTTCGATGCCAAAGTGCAGGGCGAGACGGCGGTGCTTGGCTATGAGAGCGCAGAGGAACGCTCCCAAGGCGTGTTCAACTTTTCCGATGCGGAAAGAGAAGTGCGCGTCGATCTTCCCGACGGGACCTATGAAAATCTCATCACGCACGGAAGCGTGCGCGTGACGGGCGGGCGGCTTCTCGCCGGCAGAGATGCGATCGTGATCGAACTGAAAAATTGATCGGGGGAATTTATGGCTACATTAAAATTTTCACACGTCAATAAGATCTATGATAACAAGGTGCAAGCGGTCTTTGACTTCAATTTGGATGTCAAGGACAAAGAGTTCATCGTCTTTGTCGGCCCGTCGGGATGCGGCAAGTCCACCACACTCAGAATGCTCGCGGGGCTTGAAGAGATTTCGAGCGGCGAGATCTATATCGACGATGTCCTCATCAACGATGTTCCGCCCAAGGATCGGAATATCGCAATGGTATTCCAAAGCTACGCGCTGTATCCGCACATGACCGTCTACGACAATATGGCGTTTGCACTCAAACTCAAAAAACTTCCGCGAGCCGAGATCGACGCCCGCATCAACGAGGCGGCGGCCATTTTGGGTTTGGAGCCCTACTTAAAGCGCAAGCCCAAGGCTCTCTCGGGCGGCCAGCGGCAAAGAGTGGCGCTCGGCAGAGCCATCGTGCGCAGCCCAAAGGTTTTTTTGATGGATGAGCCGCTCTCCAATCTCGATGCAAAGTTGCGCGTTCAAATGCGCTCCGAGATCGCCAAGATCCACGAAAAAGTAGGTGCGACCACCGTCTATGTTACGCACGACCAAACGGAGGCAATGACGATGGCGACCCGCATCGTTGTCATGAAGGACGGCCGCATCCAGCAGATCGGCACGCCGCGCGAAGTCTATGACCGCCCCGCAAATATCTTTGTGGGCGGGTTTATCGGCTCGCCCGCCATGAACTTCTTTGAGGGAACGGTCGAAGGAGGAAGGTTTGTCTTCGCCGATCCCGAAAACGATATCTCGATCTCCCTCGATGAGGGGCAAGTCGAACGTCTCAAAGAATATGAGGGGAGGAAGGTAGTGCTCGGCGTGCGGCCCGAAGATGTGATCCCTGCCGTAGACGGGGAGAATAACGTCGAGATCGTGTGCGATGTGAAGGAACTTCTCGGCCATGAGATCGTCTTATATGGAAATCTCGGGGTGCAGCGCGTCGTGCTCAGGACTTCGGCGAAGCAGGATATCGGCGCCCACGATACCCTCAAGGCCGCGTTCGTTAACGAAAACATGCACTTCTTCGATCCGGAAACGACGATGGCGATCGGGTGAGGTAACGATGTTTAAGGGTTTATCCGTCTTTTTCGAAACATATTCCATCACTTCCAATGAGAGCAAAAATGCCGCCCTCAGGCCAATAGATGTGACCTGCGGCACCGAGACTTCCGCCATGCGTGTACGCTCGCTCCTTGAAAGGCTCGGATACGGCTCCATGTTGGAGAATAAAGAGTTCAAAGAGATCTTTGCCTCGGACGGGGAGTGGGAAGTCACAGCATCCTTTATCGCGCTTCCGAGTTCGGGAACGCGGATCGGGCTGGCGGTCTATTCTCTCAAACATCGCCGCACCAAGAAGAAGCTCATCCGTCTCATGGAGGAGCTCAAAAAAGAGTTCGCGAGCGAGATCATTTGATTTATCGGAATACACAGCAAAGCGATCGGCCCTGCCCCGAACGGCAGGGCATTTTTTAGGAGGAGATCATGGCAAAGACAGCGCGTAAATATTTTTGCGGAGACGAATGGACGGTCGTCGAGAGGGAGTTCTCGCCCGAATTTTCCAAAGTGGCGGAATCTGTATTTTCTCTCGGGAACGAATACATGGGCGGCCGCGGGAACCTCGAAGAGGAGACGGCCGCGCCCACGCTTTGCGGAAACTACCTAAATGGGATCTACGAGTACTTTCCCGACAAGTCCCCGTCCGCCTACAGGGGCATTTCGGATAAGACGCATTTCATGGTGAATGCGGCAAATTATTGGAGATTGAAGATCTCGGCAATGGGGCAGACCTTCGATATGGCGCGCTCAAAGACGCTCGATTACGAGCGCAGTTTGTCGCTGAAAAACGGGAGGCTGAACAGATGCGTCACATGGGTTCTCGATGACCTGCATATCAAGATGCAATTCTGCCGCTTCCTCGACATGGAGAAGCACAACAGAGCGTATCAGCGGGTGGAAATGATCCCCGATAAGGATTGCGAGCTCACCCTTTCGGCCGAGATGGATTTTTGCGGCACTTATCTTACGAAGCCTTCCCGCTGGAGACAGCGGGAAATAACGGATGGCGGCATCGTATGCGATACAGAGACGAGCGGACAGTCTGCGGCGGTATTTATGGATGCGACCGTAGACGGCATGCACGCGCAAGAGATCGTAAAGTCGGATAGATGCCTTAAACATATCTTCCGGATAAAGGCGCAGGCACATAAAAAACTCATCTTCACGCGGCTTGTTTCAGTCAAGGCGGATAAGACGGGAGGGGATCCCGCCGGGTATGCAAAGCGCGAGCTACAACTTCAGATCGAAGAAGGATATGAGGCGGCGGCAGTGCGCAACGAGGCAAACTGGGCGGAGTTTTGGGATAAGTCGGATATCCGAATTGAAGGCGACGGGGAAAACCAGCAGGGCATCCGATTCTGCATTTTTCAGCTCAGACAGACCTACCATGGCGCGGATCCAATGGATAACATCGGCGCAAAGGGGCTCACGGGCGAGGCGTATGGCGGACAGGCCTTTTGGGACACCGAGTCTTTCTGCTTGCCCTACTATCTGTTCAACGACCCCGCGGCGGCAAAAAATCTCCTGATGTACCGCTATCGCACCCTTCCCCAGGCGAAACTGCGTGCGCGGGAATTGGATTGCGAAGGAGCTTGTTTTCCCATTGCGACAGTGAACGGATACGAATCATGCGGCCTTTGGCAGCATGCAAGTTTGCAGATGCAACCCTCGACGGCGGTCGCATTCGCCATCTTCCACTACGTCAATGTGACGGGCGATACCGCCTTTTTGTACCAAGAGGGGGTGGAGATGCTCGCAGAGATCTGCCGCTATCTCGCCTCGCGCGGACAATGGAGCCCCGACGGAAGCTATTTCGGCTATTATTGCGTGATGGGACCGGATGAGTTCCAGATGATGGTGAACCACAACTGTTACACAAATTACATGGCGAAGAAGACGTTTGCCTATACCATGTCCGTGATAGAAGCCTCACAAAACAAGGAAAAACTCTTGGCAAGATTGCATTTGACGCAGGAGGAGCTTTGGGATTGGAAACGCTGTGCGGAGCACATGCTGATCTTATACGACGAGAAGACGAAGCTCTTCGAACAGCACGACGGCTTCTTCCGCCTGCCGCATGTGGAGGTCAAGGACATCCCCGCCGAGGAGTTCCCGCTCTACCGCTATTGGAGCTATGATAGAATTTATCGCAATGACATGATCAAACAGCCCGACGTGCTCATGTTCATGTTCCTCTATTCGGGTGATTTCACGCTCGAGGAGAAGCGGGCGAACTATGAATATTATGAACCTCGCTGCATCCACGAATCGTCTCTCTCGCCCTCCGTACACTCCATTCTGGCTGCGGAGATTGGGAAGGAAGACGAGGCCTTAAAGTTCTTCGGCTTCGCCTCCCGCCTCGACCTCGACGATTATAACCGCAACACCGCGGAGGGTCTGCATACGACGAGCATCGCCGCCGCATGGATGAACATCGTCTACGGATTTGGGGGGCTGAGAAGCGACGGAAAAAAACTCATCCTAAATCCCACGATCCCCGCGATTTGGAAGAGCTATACTTTCAAATTGAAATATCGGGGAAGCGTGATAGAGGTCACGGTCAAAAAGGGAGAGGCAACGATCGCCGTAACGGGCGGGGAGATCGAAGCCGTCGTCTGCGGGGAGGAGGTCCTCCTTGCGGGTACGAGGGAATTTGAGATAGAAAAGGGTCAAGGGAAGAGAAGCGATGAAATTTAAGGCGATCATCTTTGATTTAGACGGAGTCATCTGTTCCACCGACGAGTTTCATTTTTTGGCATGGAAACAACTCGCGGATAGCATCGGCATCACAAATTTCACGCGGGCGGACGGCGACTTCCAGCGCGGCGTCTCCCGCATGGAGAGCCTCGAGATCCTTTTAAGGAAGAGCGACAGGCAGTTCTCGGATGAGGAAAAGCTTGCACTTGCGGAACAGAAAAATTGCATTTACAGGCAAATGCTTGGCACCATGTCCGAGGCAGACCTCTCGGAAAACGTTCGAACCACCCTTGTAGCGTTGAGAAAGAGTGGCAAAAAACTTGCCATCGGCTCTTCGAGCAAAAACACGATGTATATTTTGGAGCGGCTGGGCTTCGGCAGTTTTTTCGACGCCGTCGTCGACGGGAACATGATCTCTCGCGGCAAGCCCGACCCCGAGGTCTTTTTGAAGGCCGCAGAACGCTTGGGCCTTCCTCCCGAAGACTGCCTCGTCGTGGAGGACGCAGCCGTCGGGGTGGAAGCGGGCGCTGCGGGCGGGTTTTCCGTTGCGGGTCTCGGTGAGGCGGCAGGGTGCGAAAAGACGGCTTATCCCCTCGGCACCTTTGCCGATCTCCTCGCCATTATGCAATGAGGGTTTGGATCATCACGAGGTCACCAAGATAGCCCCAATAGAACCCGTAAAAAGGTCCTGTTGGGGTCTTTTTTTGCCCTTCTTGGGTACTCGTTTTAGTCAGACACCTGCCCAAGTGCCATTGGTTTATTTGTCCTGTTCTGACTTGATTTTGTTTTTTGCGTATGATATGATTATTTAAGCGGATTTGAATGTTTTTCGCAACTCTATGGAGCGTGGGTTGTTTTAGAAAAACTAATGTGCTACTATGGAAGCATAAGGAGCATTGCTTTATGGAACAAATCAAAATCGGACAATTTTTGAAAGCTATCCGAATAGAGAAAAAGTTCACACAACGGCGGGTTGCGGAAAGTTTGGGGATCTCCGAAAAGACAGTTTCCAAGTGGGAGACGGGTAGCGGCTTGCCCGAAGTCGGTTTGATGTTGCCGCTTTGTAATCTGCTCGGTATCAGCGTAAATGAGCTGTTATCCGGGGAGAGACTCGATGAAACACGATATTATCAAAAGGCAGAGCAAAATCTCATAGCCGTTGGTGCAAAAATGAAAGAAGCCGAAAAGTTATTGATAAGCGAATATATGGAAAAATGTTTACTGCGAAACTTCATTCCCAATTCAGAGGACATTGGAACGTTACAAAAATTTTATTGTCCGAATATGTCCATACGAGCAATTGATAAAATGATAGGCGATTGGAACTCTCTCGACTATCACGGAAAGTACTTTGAAATGTTTGCGATCGTTCAGGATGAAAAAGTTGTCGGTACGCTTTCATTGTATGAACATTCAAAGAGCGTAGTTTCCGTCGGGATAGAGTTGTTTTTGGGCTGTTGCAGAAAAGGATACGGTACGATCGCCATGAATAAGGCGCTTGAAATTTGCAGAGAAAAGGGCTATAAAATTGTCTATCAGCAGATACGCGCTGACAATATCGCAAGCATAAAACTTCATCATAAAGTTGAGTTTGAAACGGATAATTATATTTACAAAAATCAGAAAGGGGACGATGTAATTCTTTTTTTCAAGGCGTTGTAATGGGTGTGCGTCTGCCTTGTTGCAAGGAAAAATATTGTTATTTGCATTGCTTGATTTTCTCACTCCGGGGCGCGACCGAGCGGAGCCTTTCTCCCAAATGCGAAAAGATAAGATCAAAAAAGGCTTGAATTGAGGGGCAGGGCGTGATATAATACGAAGCGGAAGATGATGCTTTCGAGGTATAACCATCATGTCGGAAAAGTTTGATATCTTTATTTCCTATTCCAATGCCAACAGGGATAAAATGGAGAAGATCGTCAACACGATCAAGTTTTACGGTGTATCCTGTTGGTTTCAGCTCCGTGACAGTAAGCAGCATTTTATCGAAGAGATCAACCAGGCTATCAATAATTCCAACGATTTCGTGGTCTTTTTATCCAATGAGAGCGTCTCTTCTCTCATGGTGCGCAACGAAATCGCCCGCGCGATCTTTCAGCAGAAGAAGAATCCTTCCTACGACATTGTCCCCGTCGTACTCGAACCGTTGACAGAGGAAAATCAAGAAATCATCAATCTCTTTTTGGGTAGTTTGAATTGGCTTTACGCCGAAAAATATCAGGATACCGAAAGCCTCGTGCTTGCCATTTTCGAACAGGCGGGCATCACGTTCAAGACGGATGAACATCTGCAAAGCACTTATTCGACTGAAAAAGAAGTCGAGAAGATCCGTCTCAAAGAGCAGAACAGGTATCTCAACGAGTATGCAATCCGGCATCTTGAGCATATCTTCCCGAAGTATTCTTCTCCCGCAGTCCTCGATATAGGTTGCGACACGGGGGAGAACATTCTCGTGCGCTTTGAAAAGAGCAACTTCCGCTTTCTCATCGGCGTGGACAGCAATGCGGAAGCCATCGAAATCGCCAAAGCAAATGCTGCGGAGAACACCGAATTTTTCTGCTGTGACGTCACTTCCGAGGGCTTTTTCCGCCAAATCTTTTCGCGTATGCAGCGGCACAACATTCTCGGATTCGACATCATCCATATCTCTGCCGTGCTGTTGCACCTTGGCAATGCAGAAGGACTTCTTAAAAATCTCTATATGTTGCTCAGTCCCGACGGCACTCTCTTTATTCAGGATGAGGACGACGGCGCAAACATTGTCTATCCGCATTCGCAGTTCTTTGAAGACTGTTTCTACATTTGGGAGCATTCTAAGGAATCGGGAGACAGAAGCACGGCACGCAAACTCCCTGCGATGCTGCGGGATGCGGGATTTAACAAGATCGACGTGCTCTCCTCGGCGATCACCTCCGTGGACTTTGGGGGGAAATACCGCGAAGAGCTCTGGGACCTCTACTTTAATCCCGATCTTTGGTCTGCAGACAGCGCCTCCTACTTTGATAACTTCGAGGCGTTCAATCTTCTTCCCAAAGTGAAAGAACGGCACGAACAGATGAAAGCCGACTATATGGAAGGCAAATATTTCATCATGTTGGGTATGTTTTTCCTCACCGCCACAAAGAACTGACGGCGTGCGAGGGGGCAAAAGGAGAAGGCGATGTTTTATTTCAGCAAGTCGAAGTACTGTGATTTCAAGCAATGTCCCAAGATCGCGTGGCTCAAAAAATACAAGCCCGAGGAATATCTCGTCGATGCCGAGACGCAGGCGCGCTATACGGCGGGCAACGAGGTGGGCGACCTTGCGATGGGGCTCTTCGGCGACTTCGTCGAGGTCACCTCGTATCGGGCGGACGGCACTCTCGATCTCAAAAAGATGAAGGCGCTCACCCGCATGTATCTCGCCGAGGGAAGGGAGAATATCTGCGAGGCCGCCTTCGACTATCAGGGGCTCTATTGTGCCGTGGATATCCTGCGGAAAACGCAACAGGGGTACGATATTTACGAAGTCAAGAGCAGCACTTCGCCCGAACACCATGTCTATGTCGTGGATACGTCCTATCAAAAATACGTCCTTCAAAAGTGCGGGGTGAAGGTGAACCGCGTGTTTGTCGTCACACTCGACCCTCTCTACGTCTTTAACGGCGTTCTCGACCTTCATAGGCTCTTTAAGATCACGGAGATCACCGCCCTCGTGGACGAGGAGCTCGGCACGGTGGAAGAGAGCCTGCAAGAGGCCGAGAAGGTCATGTCCTCCAAGGAAGAGCCCGCCATCGACCTTTCGGCATCGTGCAACGATCCCTATCCCTGCGCCTTCTTCGGCTATTGTACGCGGAATTTGCCCTCGCCCTCCGTGTTCTGCCTGTACCGTCTCGCCTATGAGAAGAAGCTCGCGCTCTACCGCGAGGGGATCCGCAGCTATAAGGACGTTTTGGAGAGCGGCGGCCCCCTCAACGAGATGCGCCGCCGGCAGGTGGAGTTTGCCCTCGAGGACAGGGGGACGCACATCGACAGAGAGGGGATCGACGGCTTTTTGCAGACGCTCACCTTTCCGCTCTACTTTCTCGATTTCGAGACGGTCCAGCCCGCCATTCCGCGCTACATCGGCACGCGGCCCTATCAGCAGATCCCCGTGCAGTATTCTTTGCATATCTTGAAGGAACCGGGCGGCGAGCTCGAACACCGCGAGTTTTTGGGGCGGCCGGAAGAGGACCCGAGAAGGGCGCTCGCCGAAAGGCTCGTCGCGGATATCCCCCAAGACGTCTGCGTGCTCGCCTACAATAAGACATTCGAATGCACGCGCATCAAGGAACTTGCCGCGGCCTTCCCCGACCTTCAAGCGCACCTTCTCAAAATCAAGGAAAACATCAAGGATCTCCTCGATCCCTTCCAGCGCGGATACTACTACAATCGCGACATGGGTGGCTCGTTTTCCATCAAGAGCGTCCTCCCCGCGATTTATCCCGACGACCCCGCCCTCAACTATCACAACCTGGAAGGGGTGCACAACGGGAGCGAGGCGATGGAGCTCTTCCCGCGCCTCAAAGAGATGTCCGAAGGGGAGCGCGCCGAGGCGGAGCGGAATTTGCTCAAATATTGCGAGCTCGATACCTACGCTTTGGTGAAGGTGTATGAGGAATTAAAGAGGGTCTCGTAAACGCAGGAAGAAAAGAGACCGCAAAAAAATCCCCGCCTATGTATCATGATCTTCGGGTCTTATAAAGTTTTTTTTCCGAGCAGGAAGGGCGTAAATGCCGCCGTGCGGTTCTTCATGAGGTATCCCGCCACATAGAGCAGGGCCGCCGTTTCGAGCCCACACAAACAGCCGAGGAGCACGATGAGCCACGAAAGTTCGATCTTCTTTTGGGCGAAGATGATGAAGTCGGTATCCCCGTAAGTTCAGAACACGAGCATATTGCCTTCGAGCCGTGCGTCGCGGAGGCCGACTTCCGTCTGTGCGGTGGAAAGAAAAAAGACCCGACGAAGCGTCGGATCTTTTGGGAGCGATCGTGCATGGCCCGAAAGCCGTTATTTTCTCGCGCTGAACAGCATGAAGCCGAGCACAAAGAAGAAGTCGTCGCGCATAAATTCGCTTTCCAGACGGTCGTAGTGGTCCTGTATCCATTTATGGGCGGTCTTGTAGTGTTCCGAATCGGGATACTTTTGCGCCATCGATTGCAGGTCGCCTGCAATAAAACTGAAATAGGTATCGAAGAGTGCCTCCCGCTCGTCGTAGTCCATGCCCACGGTGGAAAGCCCGAGGTTTTCGAGCTTGATATCCTTAAAGCCCGTATCTTTGAGCATCGTATAGATCTCTCGCCCGCTGGTGCGATATCCCGAAAATTCGCTCTCCGCGCAGTAACGGATGGTCTGTTCGAAGAGCTTTTCCTTATCGGGGAAGGCCACATTGAAGCCGTCGTCGATATCTCGAATGATGAGGAGACCGTCGGGCTCCATGAAACGCCGTATGGTTTTCAACAGGGCGAAGGGCTTTTTGAGGTGGAGCAGGAGCATGGAAATATTGACCATATTAAATTTATCGATGCCCTGTTCATCGCAGATCTGTTCCAAACGCTCCGCAAGATCGTCCGCTTCCACGTCGTAGCAATAAAAGCAGAATTTATCCGCCCCGAATTTTTTATTGGCGTATTCCACGGCGCCCTTGTCATATTCGATCCCGATCGCTTTTTCCAGATTCGGCAGGGGAGAAAAGCGGTTGAAGAAGTTATCCCCGCGGTTGCTTCCGAGGTCGAGGGCGGTCACCTTGGAGAAATTTTTCGCGCCGTCCAAATAGATCGTTCCGTCGAACGAGAGCACGGTCCGATCCTGGATACGCAGCCTGCGGATCTCTTTGGAATCTTCGGAAGTAAAGTAAGTATTCCGCGTTCTCTCGTGTCCGTCGCTCCCGTCGGGCTCTTCGCGGATCCCGAGCAGACGCTTTACTTTCTTCTTCAAGTCGGTGATCGCCGCCTCCATGCCGCTGGTCGTTGCGTCAATCCAATGGATACGCTTGATGTAGTACTCCATCGCGCGCGAAAGTTCATCGTTGGACACCTTGAAGGGAACGATGGTGATCGTCTGGGATTGTTCGATATTCTTCTTGTAAGCCATCTCGACTTCGTTGAGCACATGCGGGGAGTTGGAGGATTCGCCGCTCAAAATGAGGATAAAAACCGAAGCATTTTCGATCGCCTCCACGATGCTCGTGGCATAGTCCCCGATCACGTCCCGCGGGGCATACCAGCATCTGATCTTATCCTGTTCGAAAGAGGAGACGATGGAGTCGGCAATGGATTTTGATTTGTGTTCATAGCTGATAAACACGTCGATCTTCATAAGTGGGCTCCTTGGTCATGCCGCGTGCATAGGGCGGCATACTTGACGTCATTATACCACGTCTGCACGCATAAATCAATGGAAATTTGAAAGTTGGCAAATCCGATCTGCGGTCGTAGGCTTCTCTCCGCGGGGGCGGAAAATGTTTGAAATCGGAAAAAAGCGTTGACAAATAAAGTGGGGAAAGTGATATAATAAACTCGATCCCAATTCCAACAGGAGAGAAGTATGAAAAAGTTAGGCATTTCCATCGGACTTGCGCTTACATTCGGTCTCTTTGCGTTTGCAGGCTGCGGCCCCTTCGCACCTTCGAAGTCGGGGGATCCTTCCGCCGATGAGGGGAATGTGCAGGGCGGCCCCCAACAGGAGGATCCCGGAGAGGACGTCCGTCCGGGCGATCCCGAAGAGACGGGCCCCGTCGTTTCGCCCCTTGCCCTTCTCGATAACTTCGACGTCTCGACCGCCTTTGGCGACAGCGAGGCGGAGGGTTGGTCCTTTGCGCTCTGCGCGGCGGGCGATTTGGCGGCGTCCTACGGCTTCCACCTGACCTCGGAAGTGAGCGGCAACGAAAAACTGAATGCGGAACTGACCGCGGGCATCGGGCTGGAAGATATTATCGGGATCCGTTCGAGCGAACAGAATGCGCTCGGCATCGACCTGTTCGGCGGCGGGAAGGCGAGCCTCACGTTAAAGGCACAGGGTCCGAAGGCAGACTCCGAACCCGTCTCCAAGAGCTTCGACGTGGGTTTCCGTCACGACGGCGACCTCATCTGGTACACGGGGGAGGGGGAAGAGGAGGCAAAGACTTCCCTTTCCGAACTCAAAGATAAGATCGAAAATGCGGCGATGACGGAAACTTTCAAGCGGATGGAGGACGCCTTTTCCACCATTCCCGAAGAGATAAGCAAGGGCCTCACGCTCCGTTTGGCCGTGGAAAAGCTCATCGGCCTCGGCTTTACGGTGAGCATCGACGATACAAACGGCATCGCAATTTCGATCGTCGCGGACGAGGGGTTCTATACCGACCTCATCAACGACTTGATCGAAAGTTTTATCCCTTCCGAGTGGCTCCAATATCTCCCGCGCGTCGATCTCCGTTACGAAAAGACCGTCTTTGATATCGAACTTGCCTTCGACGAGAGCGGGCTCTTCAAGGAATATTCCATGTATAGCGACGTCTCCCTGACCGCCTCGCTGGAAGTGCGCAACCTGTTCTTGTGCGAAAGTTCCGTGAAGGTGGGCGGCGGACTCTCGTTTACCGCATACAGCGGCGAGGTCCCCGGCTTCGTCGGGCCCGAGACGGGGGAATAAAACAGACAGATCAGGCAGCCCCTCTGCGCAGTGCGGAGGGGCTTTTTCGTGCGAAAAATGCGGGGAGGGGTGAGATTTTCGACGGAAACCCTTCCGATGCGACAAACATCGCTCGTATGTGCAAGGATACATATGCTATCATGAAGAAAAAACCAGACAGGGGGAAGCATATGGATACTTTGCTCTTGGACCGCCGCACGCAGGGGCTCATCGAGGGGTACGTTCCCGACGGCGAACTGCTCTTCTCGCTCGTGCGGTTCTTCTCCATCTTTGCGGACGGGACGCGGCTGCGCATCCTCTCCGCGCTCGCCATCTCGGAAATGTGCGTTACCGATATTTCGCGCGTGCTCGGCATCAATCAGACGACGGTCTCGCACCAGCTCCGATTCTTGAAGGACGCGGGCATGGTATGCACGGAAAGGCACGGGAAGATCATTTTCTATTCGCTCTACAACGAGATCGTCAACGATATCCTCTTGAAGGGCGTGGAATTTTTGGGGTACTGAAAGGGGATAGAAAGGGGCGTCCGCGCATGCGCGGACGCCCTTTTACTTTTATGTTTGCAATTCCTTGAACGTACCCCGGGATCAGTTTTCCACGATATTCTTCGTGGGGATCTCTACTTCCGTCGTGCCGAAGTTCGAGAACGTAAAAGTCAAGGTGACTATTTGTCCCTCTGCCTCAACAGAGACGGTGTATTTCAGCGAAAAGAGCTTTCCGGTCGCAAAGTCCGCTTCGATCTCGGTGATGTGAACGGTACTCCCGTTGATCGTAAGCTCAAGCTCTTTATCGCAGACATACTTCCCGTCTTTCAGGGTGAAGTCGCCGAAATGATCCGCAAGCACGGTGACAAGCGATTTCATCCCATCGAAAACTCCTTTGTTGTTACCGGAGGTGTCCGTCGTCTTCATCCATTGACTGCCATCGCCATAGGGCGCGTAAATAATATAGACGTCGCCTTCTTTTACGATGAACACGGATATGTTCATGCCCGTGGCAGATTGGGTCTCCTCAACTTTGTCA
>CANRJR010000027.1 GCA_947631005.1 uncultured Clostridia bacterium
TGCGGCAGCGGGCAAAAAGAAAATCGCAAATTGTCCGCAAAAACGTTTGACTATCCGCGACGATTATGGTATTCTATATTCCGACGCACGCGAGGAATTGCGCTCTCCACGCATCTCTTGGCGTGACGTGACAACTTCCATAGGAGGATAAACGCAAATGGAAAAGAGAGAGATCATCGCAAAGTTTGCCGCGCATGAGGGGGACACGGGTTCGCCCGAAGTGCAGATCGCGCTTCTCACCGAGCGCATCAACCACCTCAACGAGCATTTGCAGATCCACAAGCAGGACAACCATTCCCGCCGCGGTCTGTTGAAAATGGTCGGTAAGCGTCGCGGGCTTTTGGACTATCTCAAAGCGAAGGATATCGAGCGTTACCGTGCGGTCATTCAGGCGCTGGATCTTCGTAAGTAACCGAATGGAAAGGGGCGGGGTTTTTGTCCGCCCTTTTTTATGACGCTTCCGCCGCCACGGGGCTGCGGGGCAAAGAATAAGGAGTGAAAGGAGACGAAACAATGACACCCAACTATCGAGAATTCAAAACACAGATCGGCGGAAGAGAAGTCGTCATCGAGACGGGGAAGTACGCCGAACAGACCAACGGAAGCTGTATCGTCCGCTGCGGCGAGACGACGGTCATGGTCAACGTATGTATGTCCGAAACGCCGCGGGAGGGCATCGACTTCTTCCCCCTGCAAGTGGATTACGAAGAAAAAATGTTCGCGGTCGGCAAGATCCCCGGCGGATTTAAGCGCAGAGAGGGCAGGGCGTCCGACAAAGCCATCCTCACCGCCCGCCTCATCGACAGACCGCTTCGCCCGCTCTTCCCGAAAGGGCTGTTCAACGACGTCGTGGTGGTGGCGACGGCTCTTTCCGTCGAGCCCGACGTCAGCCCCGAGCCGCTCGCGATGATCGGCTCGTCCGTCGCGCTCGCCATTTCGGATATCCCTTGGGCAGGTCCTACGGGCTCGGTCGTCGTGGGTCTTGTCGACGGGGAATACGTCATCAATCCCGACAGCGCGCAGCGCGAAAAGAGTTCCATCCACCTCAACCTCGCGGGCACGAAAGACGCCATTCTCATGATCGAGGCGGGCGCGAACGAGGTCACCAACGACGAGATGGTCGGTGCGATCATGTTCGGACATGCCGAGATCAAGAAGATCTGCGCCTTCATCGAAGATACCGTCGTTCCCGCGGTGGGCAAGCCCAAGCGCGAGATCGAACTCTATCACATTCCCGAGGAGCTCGACAAGGAGGTCCGCGCCTTTGCGGACGCCAAACTCGACTGGGCACTCGACACGTTCGACAGACAGGAGCGGCAGACGCGGCAGGACGCCGTAGACGCCGAAACGCTCGAACACTTCAAGGATATCTATCCCGAGAACACCCGCGAGATCAAGGACAGCCTGTACTATCTCACCAAAGAGAAAGTCCGCGCCAAGATCTTCGACAAGGGCGTCCGTCCCGACGGCAGAGGGCTCAAAGACATCCGTCCCATCTGGTGCGAACGTTCGGTTTTGCCCCGCGCGCACGGCTCTGCGGTGTTCACCCGCGGTCAGACGCAGACGCTCACGACCTGCACGCTCGACATGCTCGCCGCGGCGCAAAAGCTCGAGGGGCTGGACGATGAGACCGAAAAGCGATATATGCACCAATACAACTTCCCCGGCTATTGCACGGGCGAGGCGAAGGCGTTGCGCAGCCCCGGCCGCCGCGAGATCGGTCACGGCGCGCTCGCGGAACGCGCGCTGCTTCCCGTCATTCCCCCCAAGGAAACTTTCCCTTACGCCATCCGCGTGGTCAACGACATCCTCTCCTCCAACGGTTCGTCCTCGATGGCGTCCGTCTGCGGCTCGACGATGGCACTGATGGACGCGGGCGTGCCCATCAGCGCGCCTGTCGCGGGCGTGGCGATGGGGCTCATCAAGAACCAGGAGACGGGCGAATTCCGCGTCCTCACGGATATTCAGGGGCTCGAAGATTTCCTCGGCGACATGGACTTTAAGGTCGCGGGGACGATGAAAGGCATCACCGCCATTCAAATGGACATCAAGATCAAGGGCATCTCCGAGGAGATTATGCACGCCGCGATCGAGCAGGCGAACGAGGGCAGACAGTTCATCTTGGGCAAGATGCTCGAATGCGTCCCCGAAGTTGCGCCGACCCTCTCCAAATACGCGCCCCGCATCATCTTCTTCACGATCGACCCCGAGAAGATCGGCGACGTCGTGGGCAAGCAGGGCAAAGTCATCAATTCCATCATCGCGGAGACGGGAACGAAGATCGACATCGAGGACGACGGCACGGTGTGCATCGCGTCGTACGGCGACGCGGAAGCCGCCGAAAAGGCGAAGGCGATTATCGAGAGCATCGTGCACGACCCCGAAGTCGGCGACATGTTCATCGGCAGAGTGGTGAGGATCCTTTCGCAGACGGGCGCGTTCGTCGAGTTCGCCCCCGGCAAAGACGGCATGATCCACATCTCCAAGATGGCTGAAAAGCGCATCGACAAGGTGGAGGACGTGCTCTCGATCGGCGACGTCGTTAAAGTACGCATCATCAAGATCGGCGAGAAGGGCATCGACTTCAAATTGCTCGAAAAATTGTCGTAACGCAAGGCAACGCGCCCCTTCCGCTTGCGGAGGGGGCGTTTGTTTTTTATGAAAAAAGCATGAAAATATTCAAAATCACATGCAAGCGGGCAAGTTTGATTGACAAAGCCCGCGGAATATGGTACGCTAACCGTGAGGAGACGGGCGAATGTATAGCTTTGCCTCCGTTCTCCAAAGCTGTTAGCACGGAAAAAGTGAGGTAAACGATATGGCAAGATCTGCGAAACGGCTGTTATGGACGGTACTCGGCGCGCTTCTTTTGGCATGTTCCGCCCTGCTTGTCGCCTGCGGGCAAAAGGGCGAAAAGGCGACGCTCACCCTCCTTGCGGAGGGCGGCACGCCCGACGAAAGCACATACGAGGTGCGCGTCGGAGACAATTTGCACGACTTCCTCGAAGGCGTCACCCTCCGCGCCGAGGACGGGTTGGAGTTTGCGGGCTGGTTCGAGAACGGAACTTCGCTTGCCGCCGACCGCACCATGCCGGCGGACGGGCTCACCCTGCAAGCCAAATTTTACGCGGGTTATACCGTCGACGTGTACCGTCAGGACACCGAGGGGAACTACCCTGCGGCGGCGGAGCGCGCGGCGGGGAAGGCGATCTACGGCGAGGCGTTCGCCTATGCCGCCGAGCCGCATTTCTCGGTCGACGAAACCAAGCAAAACAACGCTTCGAGCGCGTCGCTCGGCAAGGGGGAAACGTTCACCGTCTACCTCAAACGCGACATGTATAACGTTGTATATTATGCAAACGAGCCGACGGGCGCGCTCTCGGACGTGCGCCTGCCGAGGCAGGAGGCGTACTACGGCACGCAGACGACGCTTGCGGACGGCGCGCAGTACGCGCTTCCCGCGAATTACCGCTTCGCGGGCTGGTCGAAGCGCGCGGACGGCGGGGTCGATTATCTTGCGGGCGACCTCTATACCGACATGGAGGACGTCGCGCTGTTCGCCGTTTGGGAGACCGCCTACAACGACATGATGGGCGGGTCGGACCGCATCTTCCTCTCGCTCACCGAGGAGAACACCGTGTATCTCCGCAGGCAGGACGATCCCGCCGAGAAGGCGGGCAAATACGACCCCGCGACGGGGGCGTTCACGTTTACGGCTGGGGAGGGCGACCTGCTCGAAGGGCGTCTGCAATCGCGCGTCGTGAACGGCGCGGTCTCCCGCGTATTCTTCTACTATCGCGACACGCTTGCGCGCCAATATCCCGACATGGATGGCACGTCCGCCAAACTCACCGTCGACGAACGCGGCGGCGTGACCTATGTCGACGGGGAGGGCAACGAGAAAAAGGGGACGTATTCCATCGACGCGGCGACCCATTATTTCGTGTTCGAACCCGAGGACGGGAGCGCGGGCTGGCTGTTCAGCCTCTATGAGCCGACGGACGGCAGTTCGAACGTCGTGTTCCGCCGCCAAGACACCGAAGAGGCGGGGTATTACTACGCCGAAGAGGAGGATATCATTCTCTATCTCGACGGGCTCGGCGGGCTGGAATATCACTACAATACGTCCAACTACCCCTATGTCGTCGGCAACACGCCTGTGCTCGTCGCGTACGGGTATTACGAATGGAGCGATACGGCGCGTTACGGCGAAAATTCGCACGGCATGTACATTGCATATACCCGCGACGCGACGCAAATTTTATTCAATCTCGCCTTCCGCATCGACCGCACGGCAACGCCGACCGTCGACCTCATTCCGTTCGACCTCGCGGGCATGACGATCGCGGGGGCGGCGGTGCGCGACGACGGTTTCCGCGCCATTTATACGGATAAATGGGGTTCGACGGACGGTTCGCTCTACCTCGACGGTTTCGGCTACGGCGAGTTCGGCGAGGGCGCGGGCGAGACGGACGGCGCGGAAAAGGGAAGTTATACCGTGCTGAATTGGCTGTATTCCTATGAGGACGAGGACGGCGAGGACGTGTACGACGACTACTATCTCATCCGCTTCGAGAGCGAATCGGGCATCCGCTACTTCCGTCTCGACACCGAGTACGGCGAGTTCGAGGTCGACCGCTTCATCGACAAAGCGACCGTCCTCTCGCTCACGCAGCAGGGGTACAGTTTCGGACAGTTTTTCATCGACAGGCTGTATGTGATGGGGGTCAACCAGACGGACAGCTTCATCTACATCTTCGAGAACGGCGACGCCGAGGTCTGGTCGTCCTATGCCGACATGAGCAACGGCGACGTGTGCTATGTGCTCTATTACGAGCTCATCAGTTCGGTCGTCAAGGAGGGGGACGTCTACCATTTCCAAGCGACGTTCAACGAGTCGACGGGCGAAATGTACGGCACAGCTTTCGATTTTACGATCGCGGGGAACAAGGCGACGATGGTCACCGAGGGGACGAGCGAGATTTTGCGGGTCTCCGACCGTATCACGCTCGACCTCACCGCGGGACAGGCGACCTACGACGGCGTCGCCATTCCCTACGGCTTCACCCTCGGACAGCCCGACATGTATATCTTCAAAACCCCCGTCGGGACGCAGTACTACCTGCGCAACGGGAACGCGTTCGAGCCCATGGACACGGGCAAGGCGTTCACGGCGACTTTCCCGCGCGACAGGGAGGCGTTCGACCGCGTGGGCATGCTGTATTTGGACAGGGACGGGCACGCCCGTTTCGCGCTCATGCTCGACAACGGACTGTACCGCTTCGTGGGCGAGGGAACGGTGCAAACGTCGGGCGGGGAATCTATCTTTACCCTCGATCTTGCCACCCTGCTCTCCTCGCTCGGTCCCGACGACTACGACGGGTACACCGAATTTACCTTTAAGACCTATCCCGCGGCGGCGGGCGAGCCGTTCGGCACGTTCATCCAAAAATACGACGGATTCCCCGTCTACGACAATCTCACGACGGACGGCTACGGCAAGGCGACGTACACCGACAAGGACGGAAAGCAGATCGAGGGCGAGTTCGCACTCGTGATCGAAACGATCTACTTCTTCTCGCCGAAGAGCGGCACGGCGTTCGTGGTCGCCGCGCGCGAAGGCGAGCATTCCGTCACCCTCGTCGAGGACGCGGGCGTCGGCATTTGGGGCTTGATGAACGACAACGGCTTGCTCTCCCAAACCGACTACGCGCTCATCGACGGGTTGGGCACGATCACCTACTACACGTACAACACGCAGATCCTCGACTTCGAGCGGGAGAAAGCGACGTACGTCAAATCCAAAAATTATACGCCGCAGAATCTCGAATACGTCGTCACGAAGCAGGACGGGAGCAAGGTCACCGTGCTCGTCGGCGTGCGCATTCTGCAAAACGGCTTGCAGATCCTGGAAGCTCCCATCTATCAGGAACAGATGCCGTGGCGCGTGGGCGACTTCGAGACGGCGGACGGCGGCTCGATCGTGAGCTCGGGCTATCCCGCCGACCTCGCGACCTACGAGACGGCGGACGGCACGGTGTACGAGGGAAACATGTACATCGTCGACGTCACCGTCCCGAACGACGCGGCGGGCGAAGTGACCTATACGCACACCGAGGATGGCGACAAGGTGCAGTTCGTCGTGTACGAAAACGGCGTGCGCACGAATACCCAATTCGTCTTTGAGAGAGGGGAAAAACTCACCCCGATCGACAACGTGTTCCGCGTGTATGCGCGCGAAAATCACGGCATCCTCGACGAAACCGTCACCATGCAGTTAGACGGCAAGGGCGGCGCGGTCCTCCGCAGCGGAAGCACGCAGACGGGGCAGGGCAGCTATCGCTATCTCGACGCGCTGCAAGCGTATCAGTTCGACGGCAGAAACAACAACAGCCCGCTCACGTTCGCCTTCCGTCTCTCCTCCCGCACCGAGGGCGATTCTACGGTGCACTTCTATTCGGTGTTCAACGCCGAGGAGAACGGCGTATTCTCGGGCGCGGGCTGGTCGCTCGTCACGTCGAACGGCTACGGCGGCGCGGTGTTCGTCGACCGCTACGGCGTGAGATATTCGGGCGACTGCGTCTTCATCACCGATACGCTCGCCTGCTTCACCTCGGCGCAACGGGAGATCCTCTTCCGCTACGACGTGCAAAAGAGCACGTTCACCCTCGTCGACAATTCCGACTTCGTACGCTCGTATTACGCGCCCGATTTCTCCTCGGCGATCTTCACCGAGACCCGCTTCATCACCAACGACGAAGAGGCGTTCTACGTTGCCGAAGGCGGCAAGGCGACGGTCTACCGCGCCGAGGGAGGGACGTACGTCTCCGAAGAGCTCACTCTCCCGAGCGGGACAGAGTTCGAATACGGCGGCGAGACCTACCGCCTGTGGGACGGCAACGCGATCACCTTTACCGACGACGAGTTTTCGCCGCAAAACGGCGGCGCGGTCGAGCGGCTCACCCTCTCTTTCCTGCCGCAGGGGGCTCACTTCACCGTCGACGCGACCTTGCAGGGCGACGACGTGTCCTATCAGTTCACCCTCGGGTTCGAGAACGGCGCGCCCGCCGCGCGGCTCATCCGCCGTTCGTCGCTGCTGCTCTCCGTCGAAACCTATCCCGTCACCCTCCGTTTCACGGGCGAGACGAATACGTTCACGATCGTGCCGCTCGGAAAGGATACGACCTATCAAAATTACGCAACGGGGAACGCGCAAACGGGCGAATGGCAAGATGAAAACGGCGGCGTGTTCACCGTCGACAACCGCCGCGTCGGCGGGCTCTATGTGGGCGACGGATTCTCGTTCACCCTCGCCGCCGGGGCGACGGATTCGGCGGGCGCGCCCATCCGCCTGGAAGGCGGCAAGTACACCGACTGCGCGATCGGGGCGGACGAAGATTTCTTCAACTACAACGGCGGCGCACAGCTCTCGGGCACGGAATACGTCTACACGGGTACGGACAACGTGAAGTACACCTTGCACTTCATGCTCTACGAGGCGCGCGCAAATGCGAGCGATCCGCGCCTCACGCACGACTGCTTCGAGCTGTTCGCGATCACCGTCGACAGCACGTTCGAGGTAGCGGGCGCGGGCAAGACGGAGTTCTCGCAGTTCTGGTACAGCGCAACGGGCAAGTACGGCGACGGCGCGTCCTACCGCGCGCATTACGAAAAGTACGACCTCATTCAGGCGTCCGTGAGCGGCAACGACGTGGAGACCGTCGTGCACAAGTCGGTCGCGGACAACAGCAAGGCGTTCCTCGTGCGGCAGACTATGAACACCACCACGGGCGATTACCGCTACGAGGGATTCGTGTTCGACGTGACCTATGGCGCGGACGGCTTCATTTCGGGTGTCGAACTCGAAGCGAACTACCGCTACGGCGAACTCGAAACGCCGCAGCACAAACAGCTCGTCCGCTTCCTGTACGAGTACGACGGGAGCGCGTTCACCGTGAAATACCTGCTCACGTTCAGCGAATCCGACCGTCTCGTCGAAGCGGCGTTCACCGAAACGGCGACCAACGTCTGGACGATCGCGGTCGCGGGCGGGAACACCTACACGGCGACCTTCCGCAAGGGCAACGGCGCGATGTTCGCATGGACGTTGACCCAGAACGTGTGAGAATAAAATAGCGGTTTGACCCAAAGAAAGGTTGAGCCCCTGCGTCTTTCGGCGCAGGGGCTCATAATATGACAGGGGAAATAAACCGCGTGGGGAAGCAAACTGCGTGGGGAAGCAAACCGCGTGGGGAAGCAAACCGCTTTTTAAAATGTCATTTCGCCCCGACACTTCTCAATTGTCATTTCGACCAAGCCGCGATAGCGGCGCGTGGAGAAATCTCCCTTATTTTTATTTCAAGCATCATCAACGACCAAGGGGATTTTTCGACTTCGGCTCGCTTACGCTCGCCTCCGCTCAAAATGACAGAGAAGAGCATGACGAAATGACATTTAGAATCTGCCGGACATAGCCCAAAAAGAAGTTCAAACGGGAAGCAATTCCGCGGAGAAGTCCGCTATAAGCAGCACACAAAACAAACGCAACAAACGACAAACAAAAAAACGCAAAAGAAGAGGGGACGCGGTGCGTCCCCTCGCGTTCATTCGAAGCCGAGGCTGATTAAGATTGCCTTGTCCACGCGGGACATGGTGGCAGGCGGCAATTCCCCGATGCGCGACATCAACCGCCGTTTGTCGATGGTGCGGATCTGTTCGAGCAAAATGACGGAATCCTTTTGCAGACCGAACGCCTGCGGCAGTTCGATGTGCGTCGGCAGGCGCGCCTTATGGATCTTGCTTGTCACCGCCGCCGCGATCACGGTGGGGGAATACTTGTTGCCCGTGTCGTTTTGCACGACGAGCACGGGGCGCACGCCGCCCTGTTCGCTCCCCACGACGGGGGAGAGATCGGCATAATAGAGTTCTCCGCGTTTGACCGTCATACCTTTCTCCTTGGTGAGCCGTTCCGCTATCATCGTATGTAGCGGGGACGCGTTTTGCTCACCGCGGGTAAATTTTCGACCAAACGCCCCCCGTTCATACGCCGCGCAAAAAATATTTTTCCGTGCAAATTTTATCAAAAATTCACAATTCCCGCGCCGCTCCGCCGCCCAATCCCGCTTCCCGCGCGGCGACCCGTGACAGTATTTTTATACATAAAATCGCGTATAAACACCCTTTTATTTGCACACTTTGTTCAAAAAGGGAGTGACTATGTGAGAAAATGACAAAATGCAGGAAATCCATTCGGGGGGGAAATTGAGTTGACAACGGGCAGGGGGGCATGTTATAATTTTCATCGTGAAAGTCGGCACAGTTTGTGTGCGATTTTTTTAACGCGCGCCCCCGCGCGTGCGTTTTGCGTACGCGGGAAGCGCGGCGCGCCATGCGCGCCAAAATACATCACAGACATGGGAGCACTATGGCAAACATCAAAAAAAGCGTAAAGAATATCGTATTCGGCGCGACGTGCGCCGTTCTTGCGGGCACGCTTCTCGCGTCGCCCGTCCTCTCCGTATTCCGTACGGGGAAGGTGCAGGAACAGGCGTCGGCGGAAACGCCGCTCATCCGCGAGGTCGACGGGGTAGACACCCACATCGACAAGATGTTCGATCCCGCCGTCGTGCAGGCGTTGCCCGACGGGCTCGCGCAGGACAGGGAGATCTCCGTCGTCGTCAAGACGAACGACACGGGTCTGCTTGCGGCATACGAAAACGACAGATCGGTGACGCGGTACGACAGCGTCGCCTCGTTCGCGACCTCCGCGGAGGGCGCGCGCGTGAAGAACGAGATCGCGCAGCGCAATGCCGACGCGCGCCGTAAACTTTCGCTTGCGGGCGTAAAATACAAGAGCGGCGCGGAGTACGATACGCTCACGGGCGGCTTCGAGATCGTGTTGCAGGCGGGCGAATACGCCAAGGTGGTCTCCGCGCTCGAAGGCACGGACGCGACGGCGTATATCAGCGAGGAGTACGCGGTCTGCGAGACGAAAGTCGTCGAGAACGACGTCAACGTGTACGGGACGGGTATCTTCGATTCCTCCGATTCCCCCTACGACGGGACGGGGACGGTCGTCGCCGTGCTCGATACGGGGCTCGACTATACGCACAGCGCGTTCAACACCGACAATTTCACGGTGGAGGACGACAAGCTCGCGATGGATCTCAACGACATCGCCGAGGATCTCACGAGCCTCCGCGCCTACGAATTTTCTTCGGGGATCACGGCGGATTCCCTCTACATCTCCCGCAAAGTGCCCTACGGCTACGACTACGCCGATAAAGACACCGACGTGTACCCGCTCGAAAGCGAGCACGGTACGCACGTTTCGGGCATCATTTTGGGCAAGGACGACACCATTACGGGGGTCGCGCCCAACGCCCAACTCGCCGCGATGAAAGTGTTCTCCGACTTGCAGGAATCCGCGCGCTGGTCGTGGATCTTGTCTGCCCTCGAGGACTGCATCACCCTCGACGTCGACGTCATCAACATGTCGCTCGGCTCTTCGGCGGGATTCAGCGAGGAGAGCAAGGAGGACGAGGCGCGCGTCTACCGCAGCATCGCCGAGCACGGCATCAGCCTCGTCGCCGCGGCGAGCAACGACCACAACTCCACCTACGGTTCGGAGAAAAACGGCAACCTCGGGCTCACGTCCAATCCCGACAGCGCAACCATCGGTTCGCCCGGTTCATACGAGTCTTCCCTTGCGGTCGCGTCCATCAGCGGCGTAAAGACGCCCTACTTCACGTTCAACGGGCAGTTGTTCTATTTCAACGAATCGTCGGATACGTCCGCGGAATACAAGCATTTCGTCGACGATATCTTCAAGAATTATCCCGCGGGGACGAACGATCTCGAAATCGAGTACGTCGTCATTCCCGGTATCGGGCGTTCGGCAGACTATAACGGCGTCGACATTCAGGGCAAGATCGCCCTCGTCAAGCGCGGGTCGAACACGTTCGAGGACAAGGCGCGCATCGCCCAGCAACACGGCGCGGCGGGCGTCATCATCTACAACAACGTCTCGGGCGACATCCTCATGAACGTCGGATTCGTCTCCATCGCGGTCTGCTCCATCTCCATGGACGACGGCGAGCTCTTGCGCGACGCGGGCGGCGGAAAGCTCAAATTCAGCCGCGATCAGGTCGCGGGTCCGTTCATGTCCGACTTCTCCTCGTGGGGACCTACGCCCGATCTTCGCATCAAGCCCGAGATCACGGCGCACGGCGGCGACATCCTCTCGGCTGTCCCCGGGCAGGAATACGAGCGTCTTTCGGGAACGTCGATGGCTTCGCCCAACCAGGCGGGCGTTACCGCGCTCATCCGTCAATACGTCAAAGAGAAATTCAACCTTTCCGCCAACGACACGGCGACCCGTTTGAAAGTGCTCTCCACCGTCAACCGCATCATGATGTCGACGACGGACATCGCGCGCAACACCAACGGACTTCCCTATTCCGTCCGCAAGCAGGGCGCGGGGCTTGCCAACCTCACCAAAGCCACCACGTCGCCCGCCTACATCACCACGTTCGACCGCGACACGGGCGAAGAGATGGATAAGGCGAAGATCGAGCTCAAAGACGACCCGCAAAAGACGGGCGTGTACGACCTCAAATTCCGCATCGACAACGCGCTCGGCGAAACGGGCGTCACCTACGACGTGGACGCGATCGTCATGACGGAGGGGGTCAGCGAGACCAAGACGCACAAGGGCGCGACCACGGTCACCGAAAAGGGATATATCCTCGACGGGGCGAAGATCACCGTCGAGAGCGTGGAAGGCGGCACGCACAACGGGACGGACGTCACCGTCGGCGCGAAGCAGTCGGCAACGGTCGTGCTTCGCATCGAGCTCGGCGACGCCGACAGACAGTATCTCGACGCCTCCTTTGAAAACGGCATGTATGTGGAGGGCTACGTCACGCTCACGCCCAAGAGCGGAACGGACGTCGCGCTCAACGTGCCCTACCTCACGTTCTACGGCGATTGGACGCAGGCTCCCATTCTCGACCTCGACTATTTCGAGACGCAGAAAGACGAGCTCGACGATTCCATCGAAACGCTCGACAAGACCCTGCCCGACGCCTATGCGACCCGTCCCATCGGCGGGCTCACGCTCGACTATATCAGCTATCTCGGCGCGTACTACTTCATCCAAGACCCGTCGAGCGCGAAGATCTCCGCCGACAGGAAGTACGTATCGCTCACCAATCAGGAGGACGGCGTCAATTCCATTTACGCGATCTGGGCGGGCATGCTGCGCGGCGCGAAGCGGACGCTCGTCACCATTACCGACGCGTCGACGGGCGAAGTCATCTTCACCAAGGAGGACTTCAACCAGCGCAAGTCGTACAATTCGGGCGGCTCGATCCGTTTCAGCAGCGTGGAGGTCGATTTCAGCGCGATCGACTACGACCTCAAAAACAACACCAAATACAACGTGAAGCTCGAAACGTTCCTCGACTACGGCGAGGACGGCGGCGCGTCGACCAACCGCAAGAACGTGTTCGAATTCCCGTTCGTCACCGACTTCCAGTCGCCCATCGTTACGGGTTGCGAATATTATACGGAGTACGACAGAACGGCGCAGAAGAACCGTCTTTACGCGCGTGTGTCCATTTATGATAACCACTATTCGATGGGCTACTTCACGGGCTACATGACCGAGAATCCCGACTATCCGCTCCATTCGGAATACCAATACGACGCAACGCTGTTCAACGCGCGTCCCGCGCCCATCTATTCGGAGTTCAACTCGGAATCGCAGATCACGTTCGAGCTCACCGACTACATGGATCAGCTTCGGTTTGCGGCGCACAAGAATTCCTTCCTCATCGGCGTGTACGACTATGCCATGAACGAGGGACTTTACGAACTCAACATTCCCGACGAAGTGAAGAAGCTCTACTTCGAAGAGAACGAGATCGTATTGAGCCCCAACCAGACGTATGTCCTCAACCCGCAGGTCTATCCCGAAACGGAGTGGAAAGAGACCCTCGAATACACGGTGGCAGACGAGAGCATTATCAGCGTCGTGGGCGGCAAGATCCTCGCGCTCAAATCGGGCGAGACCGATCTCACCGTGCGCAGCGCGGCGAGCGATGAAAACGTCGTGATCGAGGCGACCATCCACGTCAAGGTGCTCTTCCCCGAAGAGGACGGCTATGTGCAGTACGATACCCCCGTCCTCAACTCCTTCCGCATCACGGGTTACACGACGGATAAGGCGTTCTATATGTTGAGCAGCAGCGACCGCGACATCGGCACGACGGGCGGCAGAAACACCTATTCGCCCACGACGACCGCGTACGCGCTCTCGATGTTCCCGTCCGAACAGGTGACGATGGAATATCTGCTCGACGCATACTATCCCGAAAAGACGCAGGTCGTGTTCGCGAGCAACAACGAGAGCATCGTCCGCGTCTCCGAAACAGGGCAGATCACGGCGGTTGCCGAAGGCTTCGGCTCGGTCTCCGTCCGCGTTCTCGTCGACGGAAAATCGACGCTGTACGACTATACCATTTCGGTCACCGTAAAAGATCCCATCGAGCAAAACGGCATGTATCTCATGGCGTACCGCGGCAACGGCGGCAAGGTGGAGATCCCCGCCGACCTCGGCATCCAACAGATCTATCAGTACGCTTTCTCGGGTTACGACTACATTCCCAAGGACGAGAACGACGAAGTAAGCGAAGAAGATCCCTCGCTCACCAAGCCGTGGTACATCGGCGAGGACACCATCACCGAAGTCGTGCTTCCCGAGGGCGTGGAAGTGATCGGACCTTACGCCTTTGCGGGGCTCACGGCTTTGGAGAAAGTCACCCTGCCCTCGACCATCACCAAGATCGACCGCGGCGCGTTCTACGGCTGCGTGTCGCTGCGCGAGGTCGTGGGCATGGAGCACGTCAAATTCATCAATAAAGACGCGTTCGCCGTGCCCGACGACGCGAAAAACGGCATTCCCATCAACAACATCAGCCTCGATTCCATCGTCGCGATCGGGAACAACGCCTTCCGCGGGGCGCACATCGTCCGCCTCGTTCTGCCCGAAACGGCGCAGTCCATCGGCACGACCGCGTTCGCGGATACGGCACTCGGCGTGCTCACCATCCGCGCGTCGCGCGTCAAACTCGGCGCGTACGCCTTCCAGAACTGCCAATACCTCTCGCGCGTACAGTTGATTAACGCGTACGTCATTCCCGACGGCGTGTTCGACGGCTGTTCGTCGCTCACCGAAGTGACGCTCGGCAAAGACGTCGCCTCTGTGGGACGCAACGCGTTCGGCGGCACAAACATCGCGCGCTTCGGCTTGCAGGAGGGGAACGCCTCGTTCAAATTGGGAAATGGCGGCGCGTACCTCACCGATCCCACGGGCACGGAGCTCAAACTGCTCGCGCCCAACTGCGGCGCAACGTTGACGCTCGACGGCATTACGAACATCGCCGCGAACGCCTTCTCGGGCAACACGAACCTGACCTCGGTCACGCTTCCGAACGTCGTTACGGTGGGCGACTACGCCTTTGCGGGCGCGTCCAACCTGCGCACGGTCACGTTCGGGAACGACCTCGAATCGCTCGGCGTCCGCTGTTTCAGCGAGACGGGGCTTCGGGTGCTCCCCAACCTCGGCAAGGTGAAAGAGATCCCCGAATATGCGTTCTATCAAACCAAATTGAGCACGGTGTCGCTCGGCGACGGCTACACGATCGGCGCGCACGCGTTCGGCAACTGCACCACGCTGCGCACGGTGTCGCTCGGAAACGACGTCACGGTCGGCGACAGCGCGTTCCTCTGCGATCCGCATGCGGAAGATCATGAGATCCAGATCCGCATTTCCGATGATCGTCTGATGAGCGGAAGCGTCCGCTACCATGTGAGCGATTCCAATTTGACGAGCGTGACCATCGGCACGGGCGCGACGATCGGCAGGAGGGCATTCGCCTATGCGAACGCGCTCACGTCGCTCACCATCGGCGGCGGCACGGTCGGGACGGAGGCGTTCTACAACAACGCCGACTATGTTACGAGCACCTTGCCCACGGGCTTGACGCGGGTCGACCTCTCCAACGTGACGGCGATCGGCGCGCGCGCCTTCTCGGGCGAGCTCGCCATGCTGTACGACGAGGACGGCGACGAACTCGCGCCCTCCACCCGTTCGCAGGCGGCGGCGATCGCGACAATCGATCTGAAAAACGTGGGCGAAAATTCGCTCGGCGCGGGCGCGTTCGAGAACAACGGCTCGCTCACGACGGTTTTGAACTTCGACGTAAAAGTTGTGCCCGACGACGCGTTCTACAACTGCGAAGCACTCGCCTCCATCGATCTTTCCAAGGTGACCGAGATCGGCGATCACGCGTTCGCATACAGCGCGCTGAAAGTTGTCGACCTCTCCAACGCCGAACGCATCGGCGATTACGCCTTCCTCGGCACGCCCGCTACGAGCTCTTCGAAGGCGGTCTCGCTCACCTCGCTCACCCTCCGCGCGGAGGGGACGGTCGTGGGCAACGGCGCGTTCGCCAACAACGTCGACCTGACGACGGTCGCCAACCTCGACGCGGTCACCTCGTACGGCGACGACGCGTTCGCAAGCACGGGGATCGGCGGCACGCTCGACCTTACCAAGGCGACCGAGATCGGCGATTTCGCCTTCGGCGGGACGGAGCTCACGGGCGTGAAGCTCGGCGAGGGCTTGGTCCGTCTCGGGCAGAATCCTTTCGTGGATTGCCCCATCCCGCGCTTCGGGATCACGACGGACATCGAATTCAACGGGGAAGTCGTCGACCACGGCACGGAATATACCTACGACATCAACGACACGTTCAAGGTGATCGACGGCGGGCTGTACCGCGTCGTGCCCTACGGGCTCGAACTCATCTGCTATCCCAAGGAGATCGGCGACGAGGTCGATATTTCGGTCGCGGAGGGGACGGTGCGCATCGGCGCGGAGGCGTTCTACAACGTTCCGCTCGTCAACGCGACCCTGCCGTCCACCCTGCGCTCCATCGGCGACAAGGCGTTCTACGGATGCAAGTCGCTCTCCATGGTCATCTTCAAGAGCATGAACGCGCCCATCTTGGAGGAGCAGTACGACGAGAGCTATCTCCTCGTCGCCAACCTCCCCGGGAACGTTGCGGGCTACGTCGACAGCGGGAATCTCGGCATCACCGACTACTTCATGTGGAGTCCGTACTTCACGACGTTCTTCTTCGGCGCGAACTTCGACGACTACATCGGGAAGGCGTCGGGCAAGCTCATCATGGTCCGTCCCGAGAACGGCGTGTGCTACGATTCGTATATCTATCGGATGTACTTCAACAAGACTGTCGACGGCGCGACCGCGGCGGACGAGAACACGCTTGCGGCAATCGCCGCGATCGCGGCTCTGCCCGACTCCATCACCCTCGAACACGAGGCGCAGGTCATCGAGGCGCGCAGACTGTATTCGCTCATCGCAACCGACTCCCAGCGCGGGCTCGTGTATAACTACGACAAACTTCTCAGTGCGGAAAACACCATCGAGTTCCTCAAAGGGCAAAATACCCAGCCGCCCGAAGAGCAGCCTGCCGAAACGAACGATTTGCCGCTCATCCTCGGCGTCGTGTTCGGTGTGCTGGGCGCGGCGATCGTCGCGTTCGCGGTGACTTCGACCGTCGTCTATCTTCGCAAAAAAAAGACGGCGGCAGGAACGGAGACCGTTGAGACGGAGACCGCGGAGACGGAAACCGTTGAGACGGAGACCGCGGAGACCGAAGCGGAAGCCGTAGAGACGGAGACCGCAGAAGCGGAGACCGCGGAGACGGAAGAGACTGCGGAAGAGCCCGATCCAACGGGCGATCCCGCCGATAAAAACGATTGATCTTCGGAGCGAACGATGAAGAAAAGGACTAAATGGATTCTCGGACTTTCACTGCTCTTCGGCTTGACGCTGACGGCGGCGGGGTGCTCCTATCCCCACGCGCCGTACGGCGATCTCGCCAAAGACGGCTTCGGCGTGAACGTCCGCTACGACAGGAACGGGGGCGTGTTTGCGAGCACGGAGGGGATCGACCTCATCGACGTGTACGGCGCGGACGGGCTTCAAAACGGCGTCAAGCTGATCGCCCCGGGCGACGCGCTTCGTGGGGCGCAGGCGAGCACGAGCTCGGCGACGCGGAGCGGATATTTCCTCGCGGGCTGGTATCGCACGCGCACGCCGCGGACGGACGCCTCGGGCAACCCGCTCGACGACTACGGCGTCCTTTGCTCGGAGAGCGGCAGGGAGCAGGGATATATTTACGGCGGGAAGTGGGACTTTGCAAACGACTATCTGCACCTCGCCGACGTCACGCCCGTCGAAGGCAAAGAAAATACGTACACGGTAACGCTCTATGCGGGGTGGATTCCCAACTTCACCTATACGTTCTACCGTCCCGCGGAGGAGGGGGAGACGGGCTGGCAGGCGTACGGCTCGTTTGCCATCAACCCGCTCAACACGGCGTCCATCCCCGTTCCCGCGTGGAATGAGGAGACGGGCAGAATGGACTACGGCTCGTTCGCCGTCTACACGGGGCACACCCTGCTGAACGCGTACGCCGACGGGGCGCAGACCGCGCCGTTCGAGGGCACTATCGCGCATACGGGCAAGATCGACTACGAGAGCGGTACGGCTTCGGGCTTCGACGTCCCCGTATATACGACGTGGGAGATGGGGACGTGGTTTCAGATCTCCCGTCCCGCGCAGCTCGTGTCCAACGTTCAGCTGGACGGGTGCTACCGCCTCACCGCCGACGTCGACTTTTCGGAGACGACGTCGCGCTGGCCGTTCGGAAGCCTCGCGTTCAGCGGCACGTTCGACGGACAGGGGCATACGGTAAAGAACGTTTCGACGACGCAAGACAGCGGAAGTCTGTACGCGGGCGGGCTGTTCGGCGAACTCACGGCAAAGGCAACGGTCAAGAACGTCTCGTTCCAAACGGTCGTATTCGATCTGCAATCGGGCACGCGCCTCACGGGCGGCATGTACGGGCTGTTTGCGGGCAGGATCAATGCGCAGGCGGCGGTCGAGGGGGTCGCCCTTTCGGGGGAGATCCGCATCGGCAACCTCATCGACGTAAATAACGGCGCGTTCGACAACTTCACGATAGGGCTTATCAGCGGCAATCTCGAAGAGAAAGGCGTCGCGCGCGACAATATCACGGTCACCGTAAAGCGCGTGGCGATCGGGTACGATTCGGACGGCGTTGCCGTCAACGGGTATCCCCTGAAAGCGCAAGTTTTGGCGAACGGATCGGTCGCCGTCTCCAAGAACCCCGATCCCAGCCAAGATCCCAATCTTTGAAAATAAAACGGAGGAAATAGAAATGAAAAGCAGCAAAAAAGTAACGCGTGCATTGGCGGTCGCGCTCTCCGCGACGCTTGCGGTCGGCGCGCTTGCCGGATTTGCGGGTTGCGGAAAGAAGAGCCGTGCGCTCGTCGTCATGAGCGAGGAACTCGACGGTCTCTTTAACCCGTTCTACTCCACGACGGGCGCGGACATGAGCGTCGTCGGCGAAACGCAGCTCTCCATGCTCACGACGAGCAGCGAGGGTACGCCCGCATTCGGCGACGGCGAGGCGGTCGTCACCAAGGATTACCAGCTCGTCACCAATCCCGAGGGGACGTTGAGCACCTATTATTTCGTTCTCAAAAACGGGATCAAGTTCTCGGACGGCGTACCGCTCACCATGAACGACGTGCTCTTCAACATGTACGTCTATCTCGATCCCGCCTACACGGGCTCGACGACCATGTATTCCACCGACATCGTCGGCTTGCGCGACTACCGCACCCAGAAGAGAAGCGGCGACAGCACGGTGAACGCGGAGGACGCGCTCACAAGCGCGGCGAACGGCCGTGCGCAGAACCGCCTCAACGAGCTCATCAACCTCTTCAAAACGGTCGGGGCGCAGTCCAGCTCGGGCTCGGTGACGTACGACGCGGACGAGGCGACGATGCGTGCCGCCATCGAAACGGCGTCCATCAGCGACGGCTACCGCAAGGCGATCGCAAAGGGCGGCGAAATTACGGACGCGGAAGCGCGCGCCCAGCTTCGCGCCGACTACGACAAGGCTCTCGAAACTTTCCGCAACGAGCTCAACAGCGATTTCAACGCGGCGAAGGATTCCTATTCGGGCGAGCCCTACACCAACCAGCCCGGCAAGGATAAGACCAACGACACCGACGTCGTGTTCGACGAGGTCACCTCGTTCATGACGATGGAGGGGTACGTCACCATCGAGTACTTCAAAGATCCCGTCACCAACGCCGAGGACAAGAACCACATCGTCAAGATTTCCAAAGATTACAACACCAACACGGTCACGAGCCGCGAGAGCGCGATCAACTACGTCTACAACGACAAGGTGAGCAGCAGCCTCGACGGCATCCTCTCCTATTGGGCGACCGCTTCGACCCTGCGCACCGACTACATTGCGCAGGCAAAGGACATCATCCTACACGAAAACCTGACCGAGGGCTCGCTCGTCGTGCCCAACATCACGGGGATCCGCTCGCTCGGGCACATTCCCGCCTCCGAGGAAGCCGTTCCCGAGAGCATCACGGTGAACGGGCACGAGTATAAGATTGCCAAGACGCACAACGACGACGGCACGCCCGTCAACGAAAACGAGTACGACGTGCTCCGCATTCAGGTCAACAAGGTCGACCCCAAGGCGGTTTGGAACTTCGGGTTCACCGTCGCGCCCTATCACTACTATTCCGATCCCTCGAATGCGGCTTACGCGATCGACATCGCGAACAACAAATTCGGCGTGGAATGGGCTTCATTCAAGTTCATGACCGACGTGATACAGGGGACGAGAGACGGGCTCAACCGCAACAAAGTTCCTCTCGGCGCAGGTCCTTACGTCGCCACCGACAGAAAGGGCAACGACAACCCCGACGGCAATTCGTTTTACAGCGACAACATCGTCTACTACAAGGCGAACGAGAGCTTCCTCATGGGCGCGCCCTACATCAAGCAGATGCGCTATCAGGTCGTCTCCTCGTCCAACGCGCTCAACCAGCTCGAAAGCGGCAAGGTGCACTTCGTCGAACCGCAGTTCACGCAGGAAAATTCCGAGCGCATCGACAGCCTCGCCAAAAAGGGCATCGCAAAGGCGGAGACGTGGCAGCTCGGCTACGGCTACATCGGCATCAACGCGGGCAAAGTTCCCAACATCCACCTGCGCCGCGCCATTATGGCGGCAATGCAGACGAGCCGCGCCCTCGAATACTATCAGGCGGGTACAGTCGCGAACATTTCGTGGCCCATGTCCCTCGTGAGCTGGGCATATCCCAGAACGGCGGGCAACTCGTTCGATCCCCAGAACCCGCTTCTCTATAAAGAGGACAACAACGAGAAAGACTACACCATGTTCACCACGCGCGAGGCGGCGGAGACCAGGATCAAGTCGCTCATGGCGCAGGCGCACGTGGAGGCGGGCAATTCGGCGTTGAAGATCCGCTTCACCATCGCGGGTTCGAACCTCACCGAGCACCCTTGCTACCAGGTGTTCAAACAGGCGGCGGAGATCCTCAACGGCTGCGGCTGGAACATCGAAGTCCTTCCCGACACCAACGCGCTCACCAAGCTGTCCACGGGTTCGCTGTCGGTTTGGGCGGCGGCGTGGGGCTCGACGATCGACCCCGATATGTATCAGGTCTATCACAAGAATTCCACGGCGACGAGCGTGTACGCGTGGGGCTACCGCGAGATCCTCGCGAGCCCGTCGAGCTATCCCGAAGAGACCGACATCCTGAACAGGCTCTCCACGCTCATCGACGAGGGTCGTACGACCAACGACCAAACGGCGCGCGCCGCGACGTATAAATCGGCGATGGGGCTGGTGCTCGACCTCGCCGTCGAACTTCCCGTCTACCAGAGAAAGACGCTGTACGCGTACAATTCCAACGTCATCGACTCTTCGACGCTGCCAGAGACGATCAATTCCTACACGTCGCCGCTCGGACGCATTTGGGAAGTCAAGCTCAAATAACGCGCCTGTAAGGCAAAAAAACGCAACGCTACCCGCGGCGTTTTGCCGCGGGAAACCCACAACATCGGAGCAGATCCTATGCTGAAATACATTCTCAAACGAATCGGACTTGCCATTCTGTGCTTGCTCGGCGTCTCGCTCATCATCTACATCCTCATACGGCTCATGCCCATCGACTTCATTCAGAACAAGATCAACGCGATGAATCAAGGCGGCGCGCAGATCCCCGAAGAGACGGTGCAGGCGATGTACAAGATGTACGGGCTCGAAGACAGCAGTTTCGCGGGCATCCTCAAAGGATACGGCTCGTGGCTGTTGGCATTGTGCCAATTCGACCTCGGCAGGAGTTTCCTGTATGGCGACAGCGTGCTCAACGTCATCGTCGACCACATGGGCGTCTCTTTCATCATCGCGTTCATCGCGATCATCTTCGAATATCTCATCGCCATCCCGCTCGGCGTCACCGCGGCGACCCACCAGTATTCCATTCGCGACTACACGGTCACCGTGCTCGTCATGATCGGTCTGTCCCTGCCCTCGTTCTTCTTCGGGCGGGTGCTCCAAAACTTCTTCTCCATGCAGCTCGGCTGGTTCCCGCCCGCGGGTCTTTCCGACGCTTCGCAGGATTTCTCGGGCTTCGGACTGCTCGGCGACTACCTCTGGCACATCGCCCTGCCGCTCTTCGTCATGGTGTTCCTCGGCGTCGGCGGCACGATGCGGTACACCCGTACCAACATGCTCGAAGTTTTGAGCGCAGACTACATCCGAACGGCGCGCGCAAAGGGATTGAATGAGACAAAAGTCATCTACAAGCACGCCTTCCGCAATACGATGATCCCCATCGTCACCATGCTCGCGGGCGTTCTTCCCTCGCTGTTCTCGGGCGCGATGATCACCGAGCAGGTGTTCGACCTCCCCGGGATCGGCAATATCGCGCTTCGCGCCACGACGAGCGGGGATATCCCGTTCATCATGGGTTACAACATGTTCCTCGCGATGTTGAGCGTGATCGGCGTTCTGCTGTCCGACTTGATGTACGCCGTCGTCGACCCTCGGGTCAAACTGTATTGAGGTGAACTATGGACGAAGAACGTAACGAACGCGAAGAACAAGAACTCGTATCGCCCGCGCCTCAAACGGACGCCGTGGAGGTCGCCGAGGACGATACCTTTGAAAAGAATGTGCGTCTGCTTTCGCCGATGCGCATGGTCTTGCGGCGGTTTTTCCGCTCCAAATTGAGCGTCATCGGGCTCGTGATGATCGTGTCGCTCATCCTCTTCTCGTGGTTCGGTCCGATTTTCTACCACGCGTGGGGGGAGATCGAGGAGGACATCGTCAATCCCAAGATCGAATACTATGCGGCGGAGATCCAAATCGCCGACGGCGACGATTCGTTCACCTTTTATCAGGTGACCGAAACGACCCGTTCCATCAATTCGCTCGCCCCGCCCGACGCCAAGCACATTCTCGGCACAGACGTCTCGGGGTACGACGTATTCACCCGCCTCATGTACGGCGGGAGGATCTCGCTCTCCATCAGCTTTATCGCCGTGTTCGCCGTCACCTTGCTCGGCATCATCTTCGGCGGCATTGCGGGATATTTCGGCGGCAAGACCGACAACGTGATCATGCGTCTGTGCGATATTCTGATGTGCCTTCCGGGGCTGCCGCTCATGCTCATCGTGGGCACGCTGCTCGATTCGTGGAATGTCGACCCGAAGTACAGGATCTATCTGTTGATGCTGTTCCTCACATTCATTTCATGGCCGGGGACGGCGCGGCTCGTCCGCGGGCAGATCTTGTATCTGCGCGAACAGGAATACATGGTCGCCGCCGAGGCGATGGGATTCTCGGCGACGCGGAAGATCTTCAAGCATCTCGTCCCGAACGTATTGCCCCAGCTCATCGTGTCTATGACGCTTTCGCTCGGCAGTATGATCTTGTATGAGGCAACGCTGTCCTATCTTGGCTTCGGCGTCAAACCGCCCTACGCCGCATGGGGGACGATGATCAACATCGTTACGGAGAACAGCAACGTCCTCAAAAATTACTTCAACGTGTGGGGGCCTCCCGGAATTTGTATCATCATTGCGGTGCTCGGCTTCAACTTCGTAGGCGACGGTCTCCGCGACGCGCTCGACCCCAAGATGAAGAGGTAACGCTGTATGGATGAAACAACGAAAACCCCGACCAAGGAAAAGAAACACTACCTGTCGGGCAGAGAGATCAGGCAGATCGCCAAGGAAAACAACAAGGTCATCCGCGTCCTCGAAAAGAAAAAACGCCGCAAGGCGGCGGAATCGGAGTTCCTCTCCGAGATGAAGGACGACGGCAATATCCTCGAAATCGAAAACCTCCATTCCTACTTCTTCACCGACCAAGGCGTGGTGAAGGCGGTCAACGGCGTCTCGTTCGAGATCCCGCAGGGCGCAACGGTGGGCGTCGTCGGCGAGAGCGGCTGCGGCAAGTCGGTCACCAGCATGTCCGTCATGCAACTGTTGCAGGGACCCTACGGGCAGATCTGCGAGGGGAGCATCCGCTTTAAGTCGTACGACTTCAAGCGCGACGGGAACGGCGAGCCCATTCCCATCTACGAGTACGACGAGGCGGGCAACCTGCTCTACGAGGAGAAGCTCGGCAAGCGCGAGCACGCCATCCCCGTTTGGGAGAACGACGAAAACGGCGCGCCCATCTACGACGTGGTAAAGACCCGTCTCGTAAAACGCGCCGTGTATGAGGAGATCGAAACGACCCGTACGGTCAAAGAGCCCGTCTATGAGGACGTCGAGGAGGAGATCGAGGTCAAAGAGCCCGTGCTCGACAAAAAGGGCGATCCCGTCAAAGACGAAAACGGCGATATCGTCTACGGTATCACCAAGAAAACAACGACCGTCTGCCGTCAAAAGACGGACGAGAACGGAAAGAAGATGTACGCCGACGTGCAAAAGAAGGCGATCGTCCGCCGTCAAAAGACGGACGAAAACGGCGTCAAACTCTTTGTCACCGAGGAAGAAAAGGTGTACCGCCGCCGCTGCAAGGTAGACGAAAACGGCAAGCCCGTCTATGAGACGACCGTCGACGAAAAGGGCAGAACGGTACGCAAAAAGGGGCTGTTGCCCGTGCTCGGCAAAGACGGCAAGCCCGTGCTCGTGCCCAAGCAAAAGCGCGACGAATACGGCACGCGGCAGTTCGAAATGGAGGAAAAGACGTACGACATCGCGCAGATGCCCGTCAAGGAGATGTACCGCCTCCGCGGGCGGCAGATCGCCATGATCTTCCAAGAGCCGATGACGTCGCTCAACCCCGTCATCACCATCGGAAACCAGCTCGACGAAGTCACGTTTTTGCACTTCCCCGGCTCTTCCAAACAGGACGCCAAGCGGCGTTCCATCGAAATGCTCAACCTCGTCGGGATCGCCATGCCCGAGCGGGTGTACCGTTCCTACCCGCACGAGCTGTCGGGCGGTATGCGCCAGCGCGTCATGATCTCCATGGCACTCGCGGGTAATCCCCGCCTCATCATCGCCGACGAGCCGACGACCGCGCTCGACGTCACCATTCAGGCGCAGATCCTCGACCTTTTGCGCGATTTGAAACAGCGCATCAACGGGTCGATCCTGCTCATCACGCACGACCTTGGCATCATCGCCGAAATGGCGGATTATGTCGTCGTCATGTATGCGGGGCGCATCATCGAAAGGGGGACGGTCTCGGAGATCTTCCATCATCCCATGCACCCCTACACCATCGGGTTGCAGAAATCCAAACCCACGATGGACACCGAGTCGGACGCGCTGTTCAACATCCCCGGGAACGTGCCCAACCCCATCGACATGCCCGACTACTGCTATTTCCGTGAACGCTGTTCGGGTTGCGTCCGCGCTTGCTTCGGCGACTACCCGCCCATGGTGCAGGTCAGCCCCACGCATTGGGTGGCTTGCCATCTTTACGACGAGAAGAAGGAGGACGTCAAATGAGCGAAAACAAACAGCCCGTCCCCGTCGCAAACGAGCAAGAGCAACTCTCGGTTGAGGAGAGCTTCCAAAGAGCGGACGACGCGCTTCAAGAACGCATCGCGTCTTTGCGCGCACAGGCGGAAGAAGAGCAAAAGAACGCGCCCGAAGAAGCCGCGCGTGCAATCGCCGAAAAGCTCGAAGCCGCCATCGCCGCCGCGCGGAAGGCGACCGAAAAAGAGAAGAAAGCAATCGCCGAAGCCGCGAGAAAGCGCGAAGCCGACGCCAAAAAGGCGGAGGTAGACGCCGCGCTCGCCCAAAAGACGGAAGCCGCAAAGGCGGCGGCGCAGAGCGCGATCGACGCGGTGGGCGACGACGCAAAAGCGGAGAAAAAGCGCGTCCTCGGGAAAATGAAAGAGGAGATCGCCGCGGCGAAACGGGACGCGGCGAAAGAGAAGCGCGTCATCGACCTCACCACGCTCTCGGTGTTCGAACAGCAGAAGCTCGCCGAAAACGCGGCATGCGTGAAGAGCGGCGACTTTACCTCGTTCGACGACGAAACCGAGCGCAGAAAGGAGAACCGCGAGCACGAACTCGCCGCCTTTGCCGACGAAACGTCGCCCGCCGATCCCGACGCGCTGTTGGAAGTCCGTCACCTCAAAATGTATTTCCCGCTCAAAAAGTCGATGTCGGGAAAGGTCTTGCAGGCGTTGCGCGCCGTCGACGACGTGTCGTTCAAGCTCAAAGCGGGCGAAACGCTCGGCATCGTCGGTGAGAGCGGGTGCGGCAAGACGACGATGGGCAGAGCCATTCTCAAACTGTACCAGCCGACGGGCGGGCAGATCTTTTTCGAGGGCGCGGATATCGCGAGGTACAAATCTTCGCAGATGCGCCCCCTGCGCACCAAGATGCAGATCATCTTCCAAGATCCCTATTCCTCCCTGCCGCCGCGCAGTACGGTGGGGGGCATCCTCGCCGAGCCCGTGCGCGTGCACAACATCGTCCCCAAGGCGGAGACCAAAGATTACGTCCTCTCCGTCATGGAACAGTGCGGCTTGCGCGACTACTATTTCGAACGGTATCCCCATGAGTTCTCGGGAGGACAGCGGCAGAGAATTTGTATCGCCCGCGCCCTCTCCGTAAAGCCCCGCCTCGTCGTGTGCGACGAACCCGTGTCCGCGCTCGACGTCTCCATTCAGGCGCAGATCATCAACCTCTTGCGTCGGTTGCAACAGGAGATGGGGCTCACCTATGTGTTCATCTCGCACGATCTTTCGGTCGTCAAACACATTTCGGACAGGATCGGCGTCATGTACCTCGGCTCGATGGTGGAGTTCGGCGACAAGAAGAGCATCTTCCGTAACCCCATGCACCCCTATACGCAGGCACTGTTTTCGGCGATCCCGAATCCCAACCCCGACGTCAAAATGGAGCGCATCGTGTTGAGCGGCGACATTCCCTCGCCCGCCAACCCGCCCCGCGGCTGCAAATTCAATACCCGCTGCCCCAAGGCAAAGGAGATCTGCAAACACGTCGCCCCCGCGTACCGCGAATACGAAGCGGGACACTTCGTGGCGTGCCACTGCTACCCGCAGGGGGACGAATGAGCAAAGAACCCCGCAAAAAGGAAGAAAAGATCATCTATATCGACGACGGCTCGACCATCGCCGATATGAGCGGCACGCACAAGGGGAAAGCCCCGCGGCAGAAATCCACCGCGCGGGAAAAAGCGCGCACCTATTTCACCGTGGTCAAAAAAATGATCCTGCCCCTCATTTGCACCCTGCTCGCCTTTTCGGTCGTGTTCGTCGTTTTGCTCGCGATAACGGGAAA
>CANRJR010000028.1 GCA_947631005.1 uncultured Clostridia bacterium
CTGTTCGTTGTCAATGCGTCATTCCTTGCGCGTCGCGACGCGACGAGAAAAGGGGAGAAAAATTTTCATCAACCTCTTGAAATTTGCGGAAGATTATGGTAGAATGAAAAAGGTCAAGTATTCCCGCGAGGGAAAAACAGTATGGAGGAGATAACATGCAATATTCACGCGAAGTGGAAGAGATGATTTGCGTTGCGAAAGGTCCGAAGCACGACCCCGCTCCCATCCCCGAAGAGGGCAAGTGGGTATGCGCAAAGCAGATCACGGACATCAGCGGTTTTACGCACGGCGTGGGCTGGTGCGCTCCGCAGCAGGGCGCGTGCAAACTCACCCTGAATGTGAAAGAGGGCGTCATCCAAGAGGCACTCGTCGAGACGATCGGCTGCTCGGGCATGACCCATTCGGCGGCGATGGCGGCGGAGATCCTGCCCCATAAGACCATTCTCGAAGCACTCAACACCGACCTCGTTTGCGACGCGATTAACACCGCCATGCGCGAGCTGTTCTTGCAGATCGTGTACGGAAGAACGCAGTCGGCGTTCTCGGACGACGGGCTCACCGTCGGCGCGGGGCTCGAAGATCTCGGCAAGGGGCTGCGTTCGCAGGTCGGCACGATGTACGGCACGGCGGCAAAGGGCGTGCGGTATCTCGAAATGGCGGAGGGCTATGTCACCCGTCTCGCGCTCGACAAGGATTCGCAGGTCATCGGTTACGAATTTGTCTCGCTCGGCAAAATGACCGACTTCATCAAGAAAGGGCTTACGCCCAACGAAGCGTGGGAGAAGTCGCTCGGGCATTACGGCAGATTCGCCGAAGAACAGGGTGCGGTGAAATACATCGACCCTCGTAAGGAATAAGGAGGCGCGGTATGGCTTTGTTTGAAGGTTATGAAAGAAGAATCGATAAGATCAATGCGACGCTCAAAGAGTACGGCATAAGCTCGGTCGAGGAATGCCGCGAGATCACCCTCGCAAAGGGCGTCGACTGCGACAAGCTCGTCCGCGGCACGCAACCCATTTGCTTCGAAAACGCCGTTTGGGCGTACACCGTCGGCGCGGCGATCGCCATCAAGAAAGGCTGCAAGCGCGCCGCAGACGCCGCCGAAGCCATCGGCATCGGTCTGCAATCCTTCTGCATCCCCGGCTCGGTCGCCGAAAACCGTCAGGTCGGGCGCGGGCACGGCAATCTCGGCATGATGCTTCTCTCCGAAGAGACCGAATGCTTCTGCTTCCTCGCGGGGCACGAATCGTTTGCCGCGGCGGAGGGCGCGATCTCCATCGCCATGAACGCCAACAAGGTGCGGAAAAAGCCCCTGCGCGTCATTTTGAACGGGCTCGGCAAAGACGCCGCCATGATCATCTCCCGCATCAACGGGTTCACCTATTGCGAGACCGAATTCGATCCCTACACCGAAACGGTAAAGGTGACCAAGCGGGTCTCCTATTCCGACGGACCGCGCGCCAAAGTCAACTGCTACGGCGCGGACAACGTTCCCGAAGGCGTTGCGATCATGAAACTCGAAAAGGTCGGCGTGTCCATCACGGGCAATTCCACCAATCCCACGAGATTCCAGCACCCCGTCGCGGGCACATATAAGAAATGGTGCAACGAGAACGGCGTGAAGTACTTCTCCGTGGCGTCGGGCGGCGGCACGGGCAGAACGCTCCACCCCGACAACATGGCGGCAGGTCCTTCCTCGTACGGCATGACCGATACGATGGGCAGAATGCACTCCGACGCGCAGTTCGCGGGTTCGTCGTCCGTCCCCGCGCACGTCGAGATGATGGGGCTCATCGGCATGGGCAACAACCCGATGGTCGGCGCGACCGTCGCCGTTGCCGTCGCCGTCCAAGAGGGCATGAGCAAGTAACCAACCGAAAGAAGAGACCTCCCCGCGCGGGAGGTCTTTTTCTATTTTGATGATTGCGCGCGCGACACTATTATATATTAGCCGTTGAATTTGCCGCGCGGATCGGGATCGGTTGCGCCGAATTTGCCGCGGCGCGCCGTTTTGCCGCGATCCGACAAAAAAAGCATGGAAAAAGTTGCATAAAATCGTTGACATTAAAAGAAAAGTGTGTTAAGATGAAAAAGCTGTGTCAATGGCAATCCTTTTGCCATGCGCCGATATGTGTAGGGTTGAGGCGGGAAGTTACTGAAAAATCGAGGCGAGAAAGCCCCTCGGCAGATAATTTCCGCTGACAAATGTGGAAGCACGACTTCTGCGACGGACCGAGGCTTTTGCGAAAAACACCGCAAAACGAGTGTTTTTTTGATAGGAGATCCTCGACACGCACGGACACGTTGACATAAGCGGAGAAAAAGTTCGGAAAAAAGGAGAAAGGAAATGGCAAGTCAAAAGATCAGGATCAAATTGTCCGCGTACGACCACGAACTCGTCGACCAGGCGGCAAGCCGCATCGTCGAAACGATGCAAAAGGGAGGGGCGAAGATTTCCGGTCCGATCCCGCTTCCCACGGAGAGGGAGGTCGTCACCATTCTGCGCAGCCCGCACAAAGACAAGGATTCGCGCGAACAGTTCGAACTTCGCACCTACAAGCGGATCATCGACATCTATTCGCCCAACGCCAAGCTGCTCGACAGCATCCACCTGCCCGCGGGCGTGGACATCAAAGTGAAACTTTGACCGATACTTCAACGAGGTATCCGAAAGAAATAAAACAAGGAGTGAACTTTATCTATGAGTAAAGCAATCATCGGCCGCAAGATCGGTATGACGCAGATCTTCGCGGAGGACGGCAAGGTGATCCCGGTCACCGTCGTCGAAGCGGGTCCCTGCCCCGTCGTGCAGATCAAGACGCAGGAAAAGGACGGCTACGTCGCCTTGAAGCTCGGCTTCCTCGAAGCCAAGGAAAAGGCACTCACCAAGCCCGAACTCGGTCAGTTCAAAAAGGCGGGCGTAAAGCCCTGCAAGGTGCTCAAAGAAGTGCGCGTCGACGCCGAGGGCTATAAGGTCGGCGACGAAGTGAAAGCCGACGTATTCGCGGCAGGCGAGCATGTCGACGTTTCGGGCGTGACCAAGGGTCACGGCTACACGGGCGTCATCAAGAGATGGAACCAGCACCGCCTCAAAGAGACGCACGGCGTCGGGCCTGTGCACAGAGAGCCGGGCTCGATGGGCGCGAACAGCTCTCCCTCGCGCGTGTTCAAGCAGAAGCACCTCGCGGGACAGTACGGTGTGGAGAACGTGACGATCCTCAATCTCGAAGTCGTCCGCGTCGACGCCGCAAGGAACGCGATCCTGCTCAAAGGGGCGATCCCCGGACCGAAAGGGAGCATCGTCACGTTGCGGACGAGCGTCAAGTAAACGGAGGAGCAAAGAAGATGGCAAACGTGAAAGTTTATAATATGAAAGGCGTCGAAGTCGAGACCCTCGAACTCAACGACAAGGTATTCGGCGTCGACTACAACGAGCCGCTCATCCATCAGGCGGTCGTCACCTATCTTGCGAACCAACGTCAGGGGACGAAGTCGACGCTCACCCGCACCGAAGTGCGCGGCGGCGGCATTAAGCCGTGGCGTCAGAAGGGGACGGGCAGAGCGCGCCAGGGCTCGATCCGCGCGCCCCAATGGAAGAAGGGCGGCGTGGTGTTCGCACCCAAGCCCCGCGACTTTTCCAAGAAGATGAATACGGCGGCAAAACGCGGTGCGTTGCTTTCCGCGCTTTCCAAGAAGGTCGCCGACGGGGAATTGCTCGTCGTCGACGCGCTGAACGTGAGCGCGCCCAAGACCAAGGAGATGGAGGCGTTCCGCAAGGCACTCAAACTCGAAAAGCGGGCGGTCGTCGTCATGGACGAGCCCAATGCAGACGTCATTCTGGCGGCGCGCAACCTGCCCACGCTCTCGACGATCTCCGTCGACGAGATCAACACCTATGAGATCGTGTCGAACGCGGTGGTCGTTCTCACGAAAGGTTCTGTGAAAAAACTTGAGGAGGCTTACTGCTGATGACGCCCGAGGACATCATTTTAAGACCCGTGCTCACCGAAAAGGCGACGGACGGGTTTGCGAGCAAGAGATACACGTTCTCCGTTCTGAAAACGGCGAACAAGACGCAGATCAAGATCGCCGTGGAGAAGATGTTCGGCGTGAAAGTGAAGAGCGTCAACACCGTGCGCCTTCCCGGCAAGCTCAAAAGAATGGGCAGGAACGAGGGCTACACGCCCGCCACGAAGAAGGCGATCGTCACCTTGCGCGAAGACAGCAAGCCCATCGAATTCTTCGCCGCGTTGCAGTAAACGGAGGAATGAAACATGGCAGTCAAGAGATATAAACCGACTTCTCCCGCGCGCCGTCTCATGACGGTCCCCGCCTACGGGGAGATCTCCAAGCAAAAGCCCGAGCGTTCTTTGACCGAAGATCAGAGAAAGTCGGGCGGCAGAAACAACGCGGGCAGGATCACCGTCCGTCACATCGGCGGCGGCAACAAGCGGCAATACCGCGTCATCGACTACAAGCGCAACAAAGACAACATTCCCGCGAAGGTCGCGAGCATCCAATACGACCCCAACCGCAGCGCGAACATCGCCCTGCTGCACTATGCGGACGGCGAGAAGAGATACATTCTCGCGCCCGTCGGGCTCAACGTCGGAGACGTGATCACGAGCGGCGCGGGCGCGGACATCAAGGTCGGCAACGCCCTTCCGCTCTCCGAGATCCCCGTCGGCACGATGATCCACAACATCGAGCTCAAACCGGGCAGGGGCGGGCAGATCGCGCGGAGCGCGGGCATCGCGGCGCAGATCATGGCGCGCGAGGGTCAGTACGCGACCGTGAAGATGCCCTCGGGCGAGATGCGTCTCATTCCCGTCGGCTGCCGTGCGACCATCGGTCAGGTCGGCAACGTCGAGCATGAGATCATCCGCGTCGGCAAGGCAGGCAAAACGAGACACCTCGGCATCCGTCCCACGGTGCGCGGCTCGGTCATGAACCCGAACGATCACCCGCACGGCGGCGGCGAAGGCAAATCTCCCGTCGGACACGCGGGTCCCGAGACCCCTTGGGGCAAGCCCGCGCTCGGTTACAAGACGAGAAAGAAGAAGAATCCGACGAGCAAGTTCATCTTGAAGAGGATCAATTAAGGAGGGCAGAAAGATGTCGAGAAGTGTCAAGAAAGGGCCTTACGTCGAGGCGAAGTTGCTTCAACGGATCGAGGCTATGAACGCGGCGAACGAGAAAAAGGTCATCAAGACCTGGTCGAGAGCGTCGACGATATTCCCTCAAATGGTCGGTCACACGATCGCCGTGTACGACGGGCGCAAGCACGTTCCCGTCTACATCACCGAGGACATGGTGGGTTGCAAGCTCGGCGAGTTCGCCCCCACGAGAACGTTCCGCGGTCATACGGCAAAGACGACTGCGCCCGGGAAATAAGGAGGACTTGAAATGGCTGGCAATATGAAGAAGAAGGCCGAGAGAGTGGAGGAACGCAGAGAGAAGCGTCCTTACGCGGTCGCGAAGTATATCAGAATTTCTCCCTATAAAGTGAGGACGGTGCTCGACCTCATCCGCGGGAAGTCGGTGGCGGAGGCGCAGGCGATTTTGGCGCATTGCCCCAACGGCGGCGCGGCTCCCACCCTTAAAACGCTCAACAGCGCGGTGGCGAACGCCGAACACAACCGCGGCATGGACAGGGGCGACCTCTACGTCGCGGCGTGCTATGCCGACGGCGGCACGATGCTCAAAAGAATGCAGCCCGTATCCAAGGGCAGAGGGCATGCGATCCTCAAAAGAACGAGCCACATCACCGTCATTCTTGACGTGAAGCAAGCGGAGGGAAAAATCTAATGGGACAGAAAGTAAATCCTCATGGATTGAGAGTCGGTATCAATAAGAAGTGGGATACGCAGTGGTATGCGGACAAGAAAGAATTTGCGGCATATCTCAAAGAGGACCACACCATCCGCACATTCATCAAGAAGAAGTATTATGCGGCGGCGATCTCCCGCATCCTCATCGAGCGCGCGGCGGGCAAAATCGTCGTGACCATCTACACGGGCAGACCGGGCGTGCTCATCGGCAAGGCGGGCGCGGAGATCGAGGTCATCAAGAAAGACCTCTTCAAGCTCACCAAGGGCAAGCAGGTCAGTATCAACGTGACCGAAGTCCGCAAGATCGACGCGGACGCGCAGCTCGTTGCGGAGAGCGTGGCGGCGCAGCTCGAAAAGCGCACCTCGTTCCGCCGTGCGATGAAGCAGGCGATCGGCAAGACCATGCGCGCGGGCGTCAAGGGCGTAAAAATGCAGGTGAGCGGCCGTCTCGACGGGCGCGAGATCGCGGGCACGGAACATTACAGCGAGGGCTCTATCCCGCTTCAAACGTTGCGCGCGGATATCGACTACGGTTTTGCGGAAGCGCACACGACGTTCGGCATGATCGGCGTCAAGTGCTGGATCTATAAGGGCGACGTCCTCAAATCCGCGAAGAAAACGGAGGCGAAATAATGTTAATTCCGAAGAGAGTAAAGAGAAGAAAGCAGCACCGCGGCAACCTGAAAGGGGCGGCGCACAAGGGAAACGTGATCGCCTACGGGCAGTACGGTCTCGTCGCCGAGGAAGCGGCGTGGATCAAGTCTAACCAGATCGAGGCGGCGCGTATCGCAATGACCCGTTTCATCAAGCGCGGCGGCAAGGTATGGATCGACATCTTCCCGCACAAGCCCATCACGCGTCACCCCGCCGAAGCCCGTATGGGTTCTGGTAAGGGCGCGGTCGAATTCTGGGTGGCGGTCGTAAAGCCGGGCAGAGTGCTGTTCGAAATGGCAGACGTCCCCGAAGAGGTGGCGCGCGAGGCGATGCGTCTTGCGGCGCACAAGTTGCCCATCAAGTGCAAGTTTGTCAAGAAAGAGACGGAAGAACCCGTCCAAAATACGGCAGAAGGCGGTGAAGTCTGATGAAAGGAAACGAATTTCACAACATGACCGACGTCGAACTCGACAAGAAACTCCAAGACTTAAAGAGCGAGCTTTTCAACCTCCGTTTCCGTCATGCGAGCGGACAGCTCGAAAATCCCGTATCCATCAGGACGTGCAAGCGGGACATCGCGCGGGTGAACACCGAGATCCGCGCCCGCCGCGCAAAGTGAGGAGGACATTATGGAAAGGAATTTGAGAAAAGAGAGAGTCGGGATCGTGGTCTCCGACAAGATGGATAAAACAGTCGTGGTCGCCGTGACGGACAAGGAAAAGCACCCCGTCTACAAAAAGACGATCACCCGCACCAAGCGGTTCAAGGCGCACGACGAAGCCAACGAATGCGGCGTGGGCGACACCGTTCTCATCGTAGAGACGCGCAAGCTCTCGAAAGATAAGAATTGGCGGGTCGCCGAGATCATCGCAAAGGCGAAATAACGGAGGGCGAAGAAAATGATACAACCTCAAACGAGACTGAAAGTAGCCGATAATTCGGGCGCGAAAGAGATCATGTGCATCCGCGTGCTCGGCGGTAGCTTCCGCAGAAGCGGGAATATCGGCGACGTCATCGTCGCATCCGTCAAGACGGCAAATCCCGGCGGGGCGGTGAAAAAGGGCGACGTCGTAAAGGCGGTCATCGTGAGAACGTCCAAGGGCATCCGCCGCGCAGACGGATCTTACATCCGCTTCGACGACAACGCCGCCGTCATCATCGACAGCCAGAAGCAACCCAAGGGGACGCGTATCTTCGGCCCCATCGCGAGAGAATTGAGAGAGAAAGATTACATGCGTATCATCTCCCTCGCTCCCGAAGTACTGTAAGGAGGCTTCGACGTGAAAGTTAAAGTCAACGACAACGTGCTCGTCATCACGGGCAAATACAAGGGCAAGCAGGGGAAGGTGTTAAAGACCGACCCGACGGGGCGCAGAGTCATCGTCGAAGGCGTCAACATCGTGCACAAGCACGAGAAAGCGAGAAAGGCGAACGAGCCTTCGCGCATCGTCACCGAGGAAGCCCCCATCGACGTGAGCAACGTCGAAGTGGTATGCGACAAGTGCCAGCAGGCGACCCGCGTGGGTCACGCGATCGTCGACGGCAAGAAGATCCGCGTCTGCAAAAAGTGCGGCGCGCCGCTCGACAAGGCGTACGTGAAGAAGGCGAAGAAAGCCGAAGCGACGCCCGAAGCCGCGCCCAAGAAGCGCACGAGAAAGCGCACGCAGAAGGCGGAAGCCGAAAATAAGGATTGACGGGAGGATATAGATCATGGCAGAGAAAAAAGCGGAAAAGAAAACCGCGGCTCCCGTCGGGCCGAGCAGGGTAAAGACGCTCTACGAAACGGAAGTCGCGCCCTATCTCATGAAGAAATTCGGCTACAAGTCCACGATGCAAGTTCCCAAGATCGACAAGATCGTCATCAACACGGGGCTCGGCGACATCAAGGACAACCAGAAGTCGATGCAGACCGTGGAGAAGGAGCTCATGCTCATCACGGGGCAGAAACCCATCTACCGCAAGGCGACCAAATCGGTTGCGAACTTCAAGCTCCGCGAGGGCATGAACATCGGGCTCAAAGTGACCTTGCGCGGCAGACGGATGTATGATTTCTACGACAAGCTCGTCTCTATCGCGCTTCCCCGCGTCCGCGACTTCCGCGGCGTGTCGGACAAGGCGTTCGACGGCAGAGGCAATTACGCGCTCGGGCTCAAAGAGCAGTTGATCTTCCCCGAGATCACCTACGATCAGGTGGAGAAGATCAGGGGGATGGACGTCGTGATCGTCACGACCGCCCGCACCGACGAAGAAGCCAGAGAGCTGTTGAGGGCGCTCGGAATGCCCTTCAAGAAGTGAGGAGAGACGTATGGCTAAAAAATCAATGATCAACAAACAGCAGAAAACGCCGAAGTTTTCGACCCGCGCATACACGCGTTGCTCGATCTGCGGCAGACCTCACGCCGTGCTCCGCAAATACGGGATCTGCCGTATTTGCTTCCGCGAGCTCGCGTACAAGGGACAGATCCCCGGCGTGAAGAAGTCGAGCTGGTAAGGAGGCACGAAAATGACAGATCCGATCGCAGATATGCTCACAAGAATCAGAAACGCGCTTACGGTCAGAAAGGAGACCGTGGAGATCCCCGCTTCCAACATGAAGAAGGCGATCGCCGCGATCCTGCTCGAAGAGGGTTACGTCTCGGACGTGAAACTCGTCGAGGACGACTATGAGGGCAAGATCGTCATCACGCTCAAATATGTGGACGGCAAATCGGTCATCGGCGGGCTCGAAAGGGTCTCCAAACCCGGCTTGCGCACATACAGCGGTGCAAAGACCATGCCCAAGGTGCTCGGCGGATACGGCATTGCCATCGTCTCCACGAACAAGGGCATCATGACCGACAAGAAGGCGAAGAAAGCCAACGTCGGCGGCGAAGTGCTCTGCTACGTCTATTAAGGAGGGAGGATATGTCGAGAATCGGGAAAAAGGTGATCGCGATCCCCGCGGGCGTAAGCGTGGAGTACAAAGATCACATCGTTACGGTAAAAGGACCGAAAGGCTCGCTCACGCGCGAGATCTTCGGTGCGATCGATATCAGGCAGGAAGGCGCGGAGCTCCACGTCGTCGCGCTCGACGACGCCAAGGAGACCAACGCGCGCCACGGACTGTACCGCGCGCTCGTCGCGGATATGGTGAAAGGCGTCTCGGAGGGGTTCAGCCGCGCGCTCGAAATCAAGGGCGTAGGCTGGAAGGCGGCGATGAACGGCAATAAGCTCGTGTTGAACGTCGGCTTTTCGCACCCCGTCGAGGTCGTGCAGAAGGAAGGGATCAAGCTCGAATGCCCCACGCAGACGGACATCATCGTCAGCGGGATCGACAAGATCCTCGTCGGACAGGTTGCGGCGGACCTGCGCGCCATCCGCACCCCCGAGCCCTACCACGGCTACGGCATCCGCTACAAGGGCGAGCATGTCGAGCACAAGGAAGGCAAGACTTCGGGCAAGGGCAAGAAGTAAAGGAGCGTGAAACATGATAACGAGAATCGATAAAAACGCGGACAGACAGCGTCGTCATGCGCGCGTACGGAAGACCATTTCCGGAACGCCCGAATGCCCCCGCCTTTCCGTTTACAGAAGTTCGAAAAATATCTACGTTCAGTTCATCGATGACGTCAACGGCGTGACCCTTGCTTCGGCTTCCACGCTCGAGCAGGCGGTCAAGACGGAGATCTCCGGCAAGACCAAGACGGAAGCGGCGAAGATCGTCGGAAAGATCGCCGCCGAACGCGCCAAGGAAAAGGGGATCGAGGCGGTCGTGTTCGACAGGGGCGGCTACCACTACACCGGACGCGTACAGGCACTTGCGGACGGCGCGCGGGAAGCGGGCTTGAAATTCTGAGGAGAGAGATATCATGGCAAGAGAAAACAGACCTCAAAGAAGACAAGAAGAAAGCGACGGCCTTATCAAGAAGCTCATCGAGATCAACCGCGTTTCCAAGACGGTAAAGGGCGGTAAGAATATGCGCTTTGCCGCGCTTGTCGTCGTCGGCGACGGCGCGGGCAAAGTCGGATACGGCTCGGGCAAGTCCAAGGAAGTTCCCGAGGCGATCGAGAAGGCGACCCAAGCCGCCAAGAAGAACATGATCTCCGTGCCCATCGTGGATACGACCATTCCCCACGAAACGCTCGGAAAGTTCGGCAAGGGCGCGGTGTTGCTTCTCCCCGCCGCCGAAGGTACGGGCGTGATCGCGGGCGGTCCCGTGCGTGCGGTGATGGAAGCCGCGGGCATCAAGAACATAAGAACGAAGTCGCACGGCACGCAGAATCCCGGCAACTGCATCAAAGCCACCGTAGCGGGGCTTGCGCAGCTCAAAACCGCCGAGGAGATCGCGACGCTTCGCGGCAAGACCGTCGAAGAGATCAGTTAAGGAGGGGAATATGGTAAAGATTACGCTTATCAAGAGCACGATCGGAGAGGTCGCGTCGGTCAAGGCGACGGTCGCTTCGCTCGGTCTGAAAAAGATCCGCTCCTATTCCGTCTTTCAGGATACGCCCGCGCTCCGCGGGCAGATCAAGAAGATTGCCCACCTCGTCAAGGTCGAGGAGATCGGAGGAGACAAAGCATGAGAATCGATACAATTTCTCCCGCCGAGGGAGCAAGAACAGCGGCAAAACGCTTGGGCAGAGGCATCGGCTCGGGGCTCGGCAAAACGAGCGGCAAGGGTCATAAAGGACAGTGGGCGCGTTCGGGCGGCGGCGTAAGACCGGGCTTCGAAGGCGGTCAAATGCCCATCGCCCGCAGAATTCCCAAGCGCGGTTTCCACAACAAGTTCGGCACGGACTATGTGATCGTCAACCTGTCCGCGCTCAACGATCTTCCCGCGGGGACGGTCGTCGATTACGGGTATGTGCTCGAAAACGGGCTTGCCAAGGAAGTGAAAAACAACGGGGGACTCAAAGTGCTGGGCGGCGGCGAGATCGGCGTAGCCCTCACCGTGCGCGCGGCGAAGTTTTCCGCGGCGGCGAAAGCCGCGATCGAAGGCGCGGGCGGCACGGCGATCGTCGAATGAGCTCCCCTTCTGAAAGAAAGGAGTGAACCATGATTGAAACTCTGAAAAACGCCTTTCGCAATAAGGAGATCCGCAGGAAGATCCTCCTCACCCTCCTCATTCTCTTCATCTTCCGCATCGGGTGCTACATTCCCGTTCCGGGGTTGGAGAGAGGGACGTTCGAGGACGCGATCCTCAACAACGACTTCCTCACGCTCATGAGCGGCATTACGGGCAGCGCGCTTCAAAACGGTACGCTGTTCGCGCTCGGCATCGGACCGTACATCAACGCGTCCATTATCGTCGAGCTGCTCGCCGTGGGGATTCCCGCGCTCGAACGCCTCTCCAAAGAGGGCGAAGAGGGGAGAAAGAAGCTCACCACCATCACGCGGATCTTCACCATTATCCTTGCGATCATCCAATCGGTCGGCATCATCGTCAACTTTGCCAACAACGGCGACGCCATCCGCGTCGACCTGTTCGGTTCGGTTTGGGTCGCGGGCATTTACATGACGGTCGTCTATACGGCGGGCGCGTGCCTTGTCATGTGGCTGGGCGAGCGCATCACCGAATACGGCATCGGGAACGGCATTTCGCTCATCATCTTCATCGGTATTTTGTCGACGGCGGGGACTTCCATCGTCGAAGAGTTCAAACTCGTGTTCGGCGGTCAGCCCGACCACCTCTTCAACATCGGTCTCTTCCTCGTGCTCGCCGTGCTCATCTTCTTCGCGATCGTGTACGTCGACCTTGCGGAACGCAAGATCCCCGTGCAGTACGCCAAGCAGGTGCGCGGGACGAAGATGTACGGCGGACAGAGTTCCGTCATTCCCATGAAGATCACGGGAAGCGGCGTTATGCCCCTCATCTTCGCGTTTGCGATCATCTCGTTCCCGTCCATGATCATCAGCCTGTTCTGGCCGAACACGCCCGCCAACACCAATCTCCAAATTTGGTTCTCGGGCACGGGCGCGTGGTACGGACAGATCATCTACTCGTTCGCGCTGTGCCTGCTCATCTTCGGGTTCGCGTTCTTCTACGCGCAGATCCAATTCAACCCCGACGACGTTGCCAAGAACATCCAGCAGAACGGCGGCTTTATCCAGGGCATCCGTCCCGGCAAACCCACCGCGCTCTATCTGAACAAGATCAACAAGCGCATTACGCTGTTCGGCGCGATCTTCCTCACGGTCGTCGCGTTCGTGCCGTCGGTGGCGTTCAGCTGGGCGGGACAAAACCTCGTCAACGTGTTCTCCACGACGGGTATCCTCATCGTCGTGTCGGTCGCGCTCGAATTCGACAAGCAGTTGCAATCGCAGATCATGATGAAGAACTACAAAGGGTTCTTGAAATAATCGCAAAGGGAGAGCGGTATGAATCTCATTTTACTCGGCGCACCCGGCGCAGGCAAGGGGACGCAGGCAACCAAGATCTCCGACCGTTACGGTCTCGTACACATCTCCACGGGCGACATCTTCCGCGCCAACATGAAAAACGGCACGGAGATCGGGCTTCTCGCCAAGTCGTATATGGACAGGGGCGAGCTCGTTCCCGACGAGGTGACCTGCGCGATCGTGAAAGACCGCCTCACGTGGGAGGACTGCAAAAAGGGCTACCTGCTCGACGGATTTCCCCGCAACCTCTTTCAGGCGGAGGAGCTCGATAAGTTCGCCCGCATCGACGGCGTTGTCAACATCAACATCGACCACAACCTGTTGATGGACCGCCTCTGCGGACGCAGGGTATGCAAGGAATGCGGCGAGAGCTACCACGTCTCCACGCTCGGCGGCAGAACGACGTGCGCGCGTTGCGGCGGCGAGCTCTACCAGCGCAAAGACGACAACCCCGAAACGGTGGAATCCCGTCTCAACGTCTACATCGAGCAGACCGCGCCCCTCATCGACTACTACACCAAAAAGGGCGTCATTCTGAACTTCACGGGGACGGAAGCCCCCGCCGAAGTGCTGTTTGAACAGGTGAAGGCGTCGCTCGACAAATTGTTGAAGGCATGATTTTCGTCAAGAGCGAGGAAGAGATCGACCTCATGCGCGAGCCCAACCGCATCGTGCGCGACTGTCTCGGATTCGTAGAGAAGAACATCGCCGCGGGCATGACGACGGGAGACGTCGACGCCCTCGTGTATTCGTTCATCAAAGACAACGGCGCAGAACCGAGCTGCCTCGGCTATTGCGGATATCCCGCGTCGGCGTGTATTTCGGTCAACGACACGGTCGTCCACGGCATCCCCGGAGACCGCGTGATCGAGGAGGGCGACATCGTCAGCGTCGACCTCTGCGCCTACAAGAACGGGTTTCACGGCGACGGCGCGCGCACTTTCCGCATCGGAAAGGTGAGCGCGGAGCGCGACAAACTCGTGCGGGTGACTGAGGAATGCTTCTTCAAGGGGATCGAGGGTCTGAAAGCGGGCGCGCCGCTCTACGACATCGGCTACCGCGTGCAGCGGCATGCGGAGGCAAACGGATTTTCCGTGATCCGCGCCTATACGGGGCACGGGATCGGGAGAGAGATGCACGAAGATCCGTCCGTGCCCAACTTCGGGCGCAGGGGGACGGGCGTGCGGCTTCCGTCGGGTTGCGTCATCTGCGTCGAGCCGATGATCGCCTGCGGTACATGGCGGGTAAAAGTTCTTCCCGACGGCTGGACGGCAGTCACGCAAGACGGGAAGAGCGCGGCGCACTACGAGAACACCGTCGTCGTCCGTGAGGACGGTGTTGAGATTCTCACCCTGTAATCGGAGGAGCTATGTCGAAAGACGATGTAATCGAAGCGGAAGGCAGAGTGATCGAAGCCCTTCCCAACGCCACTTTCAAAGTAAAACTTTCCAACGGACACGTCATTACGGCGTACATTTCGGGAAAGTTGCGTATGAACTATATCCGCATCATCGAGGGCGACGCCGTGAAGTTGGAGATGAGTCCTTACGACCTCACCAAGGGACGGATCACCTGGAGAAGCAAAAACTGAACGCGGCGCAGCCGCAATCCATTGACAAGGAGAAAAGGATATGAAGGTACGTCCTTCCGTAAAACCCATGTGCGACAAGTGCAAGGTGATCAAGCGCAACGGCAAAGTGATGGTCATTTGCTCCAAAAACAAGAGCCATAAGCAAAGACAGGGCTGAAAAACAGTTGACAGCAAAACTTCGGCGTGCTATAATATTTCCCGCGGCTTTTGAAAAAAGACGCGAAAAATACGGACATTTAAGCTGAATTTCCGCAAAAAAAGGTTGCGGAAAGTCGGCTTATTGTGCGCTTTGAACGCCGAGACACCGAAAACAACCGCCGAATACGGGACAGGCATTTTCCACTGCCCTCCCCAAAGCGCGGACTTCATAAATATTTTTACCCAAACAAACGGAGGTTACAAAGAGCATGGCACGTATTGCCGGTGTAGATCTGCCCAGAGAAAAGCGGGTGGAGATCGGTCTTACCTACATCTACGGAATCGGTCTTGCGACGTCCAAGGAGATCCTCAAAGCGACGGGGATCAATCCCGACACGAGAGTGAAGGACCTCGACGAGAACGACGTTTCCAAATTGAGAGAATACATCGACCACCACTATACGGTGGAGGGCGAGCTGCGGGGGCAGGTGAGCCTCAACATCAAGCGTCTGATGGAGATCGGATGCTATCGCGGCGTGCGCCACAGAAAGAATCTGCCCGTGCGCGGACAGAGCACCAAGCGCAACGCGAGGACGAGAAAAGGTCCTCGCCGCACCGTCGCGAACAAGAAGAAGTAAGGAGAATTCGTCATGGCTGAAAAGAAGAGAACGGTTGTGTCGCGCAAGCGGAAAGAACTGAAAAAGGTCGACAGGGGACAAGTCCACATCCAGTCGACGTTCAACAATACCATCGTCACCATCACGGATATGGGCGGAAACGTCATCTCCTGGTCGAGCGCGGGCGCGCTCAAATACCGCGGTTCGAGAAAGGGCACGCCGTTTGCCGCGCAGATGGCGGCGGAGACGGCGGCGCGCGCCGCAAAAGAGCACGGGCTTCGCTATGTCGAAGTGTATGTGAAAGGTCCGGGCGCGGGAAGAGAATCGGCGATCCGAGCACTTGCGAATTGCGAGCTCGAAGTTACGCTCATCTCCGACGTGTCGCCCATCGCGCACAACGGATGCCGTCCGCCCAAGCGCAGAAGAGTTTAATAGGAGAGCAGAACGATGGCAGTATATAGAGAAGCAAAATGCAAACTTTGCAGGAGAGAGGGCGGCAAGCTCTTTTTGAAAGGCGAAAAGTGCTATACCGAAAAATGCCCCTATAACAAGCGTCCCACGCCTCCCGGGAAAGCACCTTCCGCAATGCGGAAGAAAGTTTCCGAGTACGGTCTGCAACTTCGCGAGAAGCAAAAGACCAAGCGCATCTACGGCGTACAGGAAGGGCAGTTCCGTCATTACTACGAGGTCGCCGACCGCATGAAGGGCATCACGGGTGAGAACATGCTCTCCCTGCTCGAACGCCGTCTCGACAACGTGGTATTCCGCATGGGATTGGGCGCATCGAGGACGCAGGCGCGCCAGATCGTGAACCACGCGCACCTCATGGTAAACGGCAGAACGGTTACCGTTCCCTCCTATATCGTAAAGGCGGGCGACGTGATCGCCGTCAAGGAGAACAGAAGAAACAACAAATATTTCGAGCAGATCAAAACGATGAAGGTGGCGAATATGCCAAAATGGCTGGAATTTGACCCCGAGAAGCTCGAAGGAAAGGTTTTGGCTCTTCCGACCCGCGAGGACGTCGACAGTCAGATCGCAGAGCATATGATCGTCGAATTGTACTCCAAGTAAACTACGATATAAGGAGGTAGCTTTATGATCGAAATGGATATGCCCAAGATCGAGGTGTCGGAAAACGAGGACAGGTCGTATGCGAAAGTCGTCGTAGAACCTCTCGAAAAGGGTTTCGGTCTTACGATAGGAAACTGTCTCAGACGGATCTTGCTCTCCGCGCTTCCCGGTGCGGCGGCGCAGGGGATCCGCTTCGTCGACGGGACGGTAAAGCATGAGTTCTGCGCCATTCCTGGCGTCAAAGAGGACGTTACGGAGATCATTCTGAACTTGAAGTTGCTCGCGATCAAGACGCGCGTGACCGACAAGGACTACACCAAGACGCTCCGTCTCACCAAGGAAGGACCGGCGGTCATCACCGCGGCGGACATTTCGCAGGACGCCGAGGTCGAGATCATCAATTCCGACCAATACATTTGCACCGTCGACGCAGGCGGCAAGATCGACATGGAGATCACGATCGGGCGCGGCAGGGGATATCATCCCGCCAAAGACAACAAGCAGCCCCAGATCGACTATATCCCCATCGATTCCATCTACACGCCCGTCAAAAAGGTCAATTACAGCGTCGATCCCGCGCGCGTCGGTCAGAACATCGACTACGACCGTCTCACGATCGAGGTCTGGACGAACGGTACGTTCTCGGGCAAGGAGATCGTGTCGCTCGCGGCGAAGATCATGCAGGATCACATCAGCCTGTTCGTCAACCTTTCGGATACCATCAAAGACATGGATATCCTCGTCAAGACGGACGACGACAAACAGCAGCAGATTCTCTCCATGAAGATCGAGGATATGGACTTCTCCGTCCGTTCCTACAACTGCTTGAAGAGAGCCAACATTCACACCGTGGAAGACCTCATTCGCAGGACGGAAGAGGACATGTTGAAGGTGAGAAACCTCGGCAAAAAGTCGCTCGACGAAGTGATCCAAAAGCTCGAAGCGTACGGTCTTTCGCTTGAAAAAAAGGAGGATTAAACCATGCCGGGTAAATTGGGCAGAACGACCGAACAGCGGTTGGCAATTTTGAGAAATCAGGCTTCGCAGCTCCTCTGGTACGGGAAGATCGAAACGACGCAGGCGCGCGCAAAGGAGCTTCGCCCCTACGTCGAAAAACTCATCACGAAGGCGGTCAACACTTACGACGACGTGGTGGAGATCGAGGTCACCGTCAAAGACAAAAAGGGCAAAGAGATCAAGACGACGTCGTATAAAGACGGTCCGAAGAAACTTGCCGCCCGCCGCGCGATCATGGCAAAGACCTACGATCTGCAAGAGATCAAGGAATTTTCCGAGAAGAAGAGCGACTACAAAAAGCGGGTCGGCAAGGTTCAGCATCCGCTCATGGAAAAACTCTTCAACGAGATCGCGCCCAAGTACGCGCAACGCAAGGAAGAGTTGGGACAGGGCGGCGGTTATACCCGCATCTACCTGCTCGGACAACGCCGCGGCGACGCAGCCGAAACTGCGATCATCGAGCTCGTATAACGATCGGAACGGAACGCCGCAAGGCGTTCTTTTCATAAGGAGAAATAGGAGAAGTATGCGGTTTCCCGTTTTGAAAAGCGCGGACGATCTCGCCGCGTTCGTCTCGGAGATCGGGTTTTTGCCCTTTTTCAAAAATCCTATCGTCGGTTTTTCGGTGGAGGAATGCACCCCGCGGCAGCTGTGGTTCACCGACGAGGAGGGACCTTGGGAGTGGAAAGGTCCCGCGATCCGCAAGGCGCGTTGCGCGTACGGCAAATTTTACCGCGGCAAGGCGGTGTACATCTCGCGGGAATTTTTCCCCGATTTCGCCAACTACCGCCGCGACGGGTACGACTTCGACGCCCGTCTCGACGAGGGGCTCGCGCGCGGGCGGGACGTGCCCGTCATGCGGACGCTCTTTCAGACGCCCTCCCTCCTTTCCAAGGAGCTCAAAGCGCGCGCCTGCGTCTCCAAGGAGAGCCGCGCCGCCTTCGACGCCGTTATGACCCATCTCCAAATGACGGGGTACGTCAACATCGAAGACTTCGAGTATGCGCGGGACAAGACGGGAAAGCCGTACGGCTGGGGTCTGGCGCGCTACACCACGCCCGAGGCGTTTTTCGGGGAGGCGTTCAGCGGACGGGTGTACCTGAAACAGCCCGCCGAGGCGCGGCGCGATCTCGAACGGTATTTGTGCGGGCTTCTCCCGCAGGCGAGCCTCACGCAGATCGCCGACTTTTTGGGCGATCCCGCGTAGAGCAAATGCGCGCAAAGCGCGAAAACAGGGGAGCTTTTCCTTGCATTTTGCGCCGCGCGGTGGTATAATAAGAAAAAAAGAACGGAGGGACATATGTCCGAGAAGAAGAGTAAGGGACAGGAGCTCATGGAAGAGCTCTCCTACAAGAAGAAGAATTATTACGAAACCGCGGATGAGAAGGAGCGGAAGGAGATATTCGCCTACGCGGAGGGGTATAAGACCTTCCTCGACGCCGCCAAGACCGAGCGCGAGGCGACTGCGTACGCCGTCGGCGTCGCGAAAGAGAACGGCTTCACCGAATACCGTTTCGGCGACAAGCTCAAAGCGGGCGACAAGAAATATTTCGTCAACCGCGGCAAGTCCGTGGTCGTATTCCGCGTGGGGACGAAAGATCCCGAAACGGACGGCTTCCGCATCATCGCCTCCCACATCGACGCGCCCCGCATCGACATCAAGCAGAATCCCCTCTATGAGGATTCGGGCATGGCGTTTCTGAAAACGCACTATTACGGCGGCATCAAAAAATATCAGTGGACGGCGATCCCGCTCGCCCTGCACGGCGTGGTCGTGCTCAAAAACGGCGAGGCGGTTTCCGTCTGCGTGGGCGAGGACGCCGCCGATCCCGTGTTCTACATCAACGATCTTTTACCCCACCTCGGCGCGGAGCAGATGGCGGGGAATGCGAACAAGGTCATCGAGGGCGAACAGCTCAACGTCGTCGTCGGCGGGCTTCCCTATGCGGACGGGGAGGTGAGCGAAAAGATCAAGCTCACCGTGCTCGACTGTCTCAAACGGAAATACGGCATGACGGAGGAGGACTTCCTGTCTGCCGAACTCTCCGCCGTCCCCGCCTACGGCGCGCGGGACATCGGTTTCGACCGCGCCCTCATCGGCGCGTACGGGCACGACGACAGGGTCTGCGCCTATCCCGCGCTCACGGCGGTCGTCGGGAACGCGTCCGAACATACCGTGCTCGCCATGCTCGTCGACAAGGAGGAGATCGGCAGCGAGGGCACGACGGGCATCCAATGCAAGGTGTACGAAGATCTCATGGAGGAGATCGCGGTCGCGCTCGGCGCGAACTTCCGCAAGGTGCGCGCGGCGAGCAAGTGTCTTTCGTCCGACGTCACCGCGGCGTACGATCCCAACTTCGCGGGCGTGTTCGAAAAGATGAACGCGGCGATCCTCTCGTGCGGGACGTGCATGAGCAAGTTCACGGGGGCGCGCGGCAAGAGCGGCAGCAACGACGCCAACGCCGAATTTGTCGGCGAAGTCCGCGGCGCGTTCGCGCGGGAGGGGGTCGTATGGCAGACCGCCGAACTCGGCAAGGTGGATATCGGCGGCGGCGGGACGGTCGCAAAATTCGTTGCCCAACTCAATATCGATACGGTCGACCTCGGCGTGCCCGTCATTTCCATGCACGCGCCGTGGGAACTCATCTCCAAAGCCGATCTGTACAGCACCTACAAAGCCTTCTTGGCGTTCATGAAATAATGCCGCCCGCGAGGGAGACAGGTTTTGGATGAGCAAAGCGGTTTGGAAGTTCGCCAAGCCGCTTTTTGCGCACCGTGGGGGAAAGATTTCGGAAAATTTCGTGTCGTTTTCATGGAACGCACAAGAAACTATGGTATGTTGTTACCGATAAGGGGACGGTTATGAAACGCATTGCACTTTTGATTTTGACGCTTGCCCTGTCCGCATGCGGATTGGCGGGCTGCGGCAGTCACTTTACGAACCCCGGCGACTATCTCGGCGGCGGGGGAACGGGCGAGAGCGCGGACTGCGCCGACGACGTTACGGACGGCGTGAAAGAAGATTTTGCGGACAAAGATTTTTCCGCGTTGTCGGGAAATACCGCGACGGACGGAGCGACCGCAGTCGCGCCGTCGGACGGGGTCATTCCGATCTCCGCGAGCGGAACGTATCTTTTCAGCGGACAATACGGCGGGATCGCGCTCGGCGCGGACAGCCTCAAACTGCACCTCATCTTTCACGGCGCGCAGATCTCGGCTGCCGCAGGCGTCGCCCTCGACGGCGCAGTCCACAAAAAGGCGGAGGTCGTCATCACGCTCATCGGCGAAAATTCCATTACGTCTGCCGCCGAGGGGGAGAACGCCGTCCACATCAAGGGGTCGCTCTCTTTGAACGGAAGCGGCTCGCTGGCGGTGGAAAGCGGCGGCAAGAACGCCGTTAAGGTGTCCAAAGAACTTTCGATCGTCGATTGTTCGCTCACGCTCACGGCGGCAAACCACGCGATCTCCGCGCTCTCCGTTTCGGCTTCCGACTGTAACATAAACGTCTTGTCCGCGGGCAAGGACGGGATCAACGCCGAGTGCGACGACGAAACGACGTCGTTTACGACCGAAGAGGGATATGTCTATTTGAAAAACGTCGGCTATTCCTGCGAAACGGCGGGCGACGGCGTCCAAGCCGATACCGTTGTCTTGATCGACGGCGGCAGCTACAACATCAAGACAACGGGCAGTTTCGTCCCCAAGACGCAGATGTCCGAATACGGCATGGCGGCGGACGATTTCAAGTATATCAAATCGGGCAATACCTATAAGCGGATCGCAAGCGACGAAACGGGCCGTTACGGTGCAAGCTCGCTCTACGGACTTGCGCAGGGTTGCAAGGGAATTAAAGTCGGGGAAATCGAATATCCCGACCCGAGCGATGCCGACAAAGAGATCACGGTAACGGAAGGCGATTATTCCATTATTATTGAAAGCGGCACGTTTCTCATCGACAGCACGGACGACGCCGTGCACGCCAACAGCGGAAATCTTTCGGTGCGCGGCGGCAACTTCACGATCTCTACCTGTGACGACGCTTTGACGAGCGATAATCTCACGAAGATCACGGGCGGCGAGATCGCCGTGACGGCGAGTTATGAGGGCGTCGAGGGCGGCTATGTGGAAATTTCGGGCGGCAAGATACGGATCACGGCGAGCGACGACGGCGTCAACGCCGCGAGCGACGACGCGCGCGTCGTAGAGCATATCCTCATTTCGGGCGGCGAAATTTATGTCGACGCCGAGGGCGACGGCGTAGATTCCAACGGCTCGATCAACATGACGGGCGGCACGCTTGTCGTGTTCGGTCCGACTTCGGGCGGGAACGGCTCGCTCGACGCGGACAGGGGGATCTTGATCGACGGCGGCTATCTCTTTGCGGTCGGACCTCTCGGCATGGTGGAGACCCCCGCAAGTAATTCCAAACAGAACGTGCTCTCCTATGCGCAAAATCAAACGATCGGCGCAAATACCGTTTTATCTTTGACCGACGGGGACAAAACGCCGATCTTCTCCGTAACCGTAGAAAAAAACTGCCAATCGGTCATTGTCTCCTGTCCCGAACTTGTCACGGGAAAGAGCTACAAGCTCTACGGCGGCGATACGCAACTTTGTACGTTTACGGTAAGCTCGGTCATCACTTCGGTCGGGTCGCAAGGGAATATGGGGCAGGGCGGCACGCCGCCGGGCACGCCTCCCGGAACGCCCCCCGGCGGCGGTTTCGGCGGTTTCGGGCGGCGGTAAAAGACGCGCGTTTGGAAACAATCAACAATGCAAAACAGCGGGGCGGGTGTATTCCGTAGGGGATCATACAATCTTTTATCGGAATACGCCTTTGGGCGAATCGACAAAAAGCAGGGATAATCCCTGCTTTTCCGATAGGCGTGCGTACAACTTTGCATGTTGCGTTTTTTTGCTGTCATGCGGGGAGAAGTAACATCAATCTTACATCTCCCTCATCGTCTGACCTTGATTCAGTTCTCGCAAATCTGATTGATGTACGCTTGCATTTCCTGCGGCGTTTCGCGGAAACCGCGCCTAACCCATTCGTCGAGCAGCCCGAACAGCCCATACGAATAAAAGCGTCCTCTGTAACATTCCAATACATTTTCTCCGTAAGGCGAAACCATAACCGAATAGAAAGCGTCGTAAACGGCAGGTTGCAGCCCCCTGTCATAACAAAGCGCAAGGAGATCTTTGATACTGTAATTATACTCAAAAAAGGTCAAGCCGTTTTCGGGCGTAAAGTTTTTCCGTTCCGCAATCTCGTGTTCCTCTGCCCAGCGTTCCCATACCCTGACCAGCTTAAAAGTAATCGCTTCTTGTTTGCTTGAAAAGTTACGAAAATAGGTCGTTCTCCCGACCTGCGCCGTTTCCGAGATTTCGGGAACGGATATTTTTTCTATCGGCTTTTTCCGAAGCAGTTTAATAAGCGCGTCCGCAAGACACTCTTTTAAGAATTCCGTTGTTTTTGCGTTTCCGCCCATAATGTTCTCCTTTACGGTACTTTTCGTCGGTTTCGTACCGTTTCGCATTGTTTTTTCGGTTTCGCACCGCAATGGATAACTTTTTTCGCAAAGTACCGTTGCGTCTTTTGACGCGAACAGTTACTTGGCAATGACAGCAAAAAGTGGTACATTATTGGTACGATAGTTCCACCAAGAGTATATCATGCATTCCATGGTTTGTCAATCGGAATCATGAAAAGACAGATCCGAATTTTCGCGAGGGAATTTCAGACAGTTCCCTAATTTCGTAAATCTGAATTCGGGAGGATAAAATGGAAGAACAAACGGGTATTCACAACAAGTCCGACAATCCCAAAAAGAAAGGAAAACACAAAGGGCTTATGGTTGCAGGCTCTATTTTAGGCAGCTTGGCGATTTTGGTCTTGATTCTTTATTTTGTCGTTACTTGCAATCCGCAGATTATCGTGGGGTTCATTCAGAAAGCGACCTACGGCGATACACCCTTCAATTCATACGAGCCGTATTATGCGCCGATCGACGGCAAGAAAGACAACGGACAGTATCTCATCAGCGAAATAAACTACGATACGGAATATCCCAACAGCTACCTCGACGTCACGTATCCCGACGAAAACAGGGACATTGACCGTCCCACGCTGTTCTATTTCCACGGCGGCGGATTCTTCGCAGGCAGCAAGAACATGGGCGATCCCATGGCGGAAACCGACGCAACGGCTCTTCTCGACGATATTTGCGCCGCAGGATATAATATCGTCAATGTGGACTATGCGCTCGTCCCCGACTGCCGTTTTCCCGTGCCGCTTTTGCAGGCGAACAGGGCGTTTGCGTATATGCAAGCTCGCGCCGCAGAGTATCACTTGAATATGAACAATGTGGTTCTTATGGGTTCGTCGGCGGGCGCGATCATAACAAGTCAGCTCGGCAGTATCATCACAAATCCCGAATATGCCGCATTGCTTGGAATGACCCCCGCATTTAAGCCCGAACAATTAAAGGCGGTCGTTCTTGACGACGCGCCCCTCGATTACGAGGAATTTTCTTTCGCAACAAAGATCCTTGTCGGGAATTACGTCAAGGGCAGCATCTATCTGAATAAAGACGAAATCAAAAAGTACAATAACATACAAAGCCTTACCGCGCATTATCCCGCCGCCGTGCTTCTCGGCAGCGAATACAGGCACGATATGAACGTCATGCACGAAGAACTTCAAAGGCTCG
>CANRJR010000029.1 GCA_947631005.1 uncultured Clostridia bacterium
GAGTCGAACCGCTGACCTATCGGGTATGAACCGATCGCTCTAACCAACTAAGCTACATCGCCATATGGTTGCGGGGGCAGGATTCGAACCTGCGACCTCCGGGTTATGAGCCCGACGAGCTACCTGGCTGCTCTACCCCGCGATGTGTGTTCTTACGAACAGCGTATTCATTGTAGCGGAATGCGCGGCATTTGTCAACCGATTTTGCCTGCGAAATTTATTTTTTTTGGAAGAGCGGTTTTCTTGTGTTTTCGGAGCGGCTATGGTATAATATATTTGTTGAGGGACGTAAGAAGTGGAATTTTGTTTGAACGGGGACGTATTGACGCCCGAAGAGAGAAACCTGCTCATCCGCTACTGCGTGTCCGTGGCGACGGGGGGACGGTGTGCGACGAAAGAATTGTTGCGTCCGCTTCGCCAAAAGGATCTGCGCATCGCCGCACAGGAGCAACGGGCGTTGCATTTCGCGCGCATCGAAGCGTATGAACGGGAGGCGGAGGAGTACGACCCTACGACGGCGAAACTCCCCCGATCCATGCTCTCGTATTTCGGGGGGACGCCCTCGAAAGAGCAATTCGCGCGGTATCGCCGCGAAACCGTCAAGCAGGAGCGGGAGGCGATGCGTTACTTGAAGCGCGCGTATTCCGTCTGGGTGAACTATGCGACCATCGGCAAGAAGTGGCTTGCGTTTCACCGTTCTCTGAATCCGCGGGTGACGTTCGGCGATTCGTCGATGTTGCACGAGGCGTGCGAGTTTCATTTCGACGACGGGACGCGCGAAGCGTTTTTGCATTCCTCCCTCGCCCAACTTCCGCAGTGGGAGGGGGATCGGGTGCACGATTGGGGGAACGTCATGTTCGGGAACATGCAACTTGTGTACGAGGATCTCGCGCTCGACCGCGGGGAGACGTGCATCTTGGAGACGGTCTCCCACGAGGAGATGATGACGGCGCGGCTCGAAGAGGACGACCTCACCGCGCTTGCGGAGCAGGGCGGGGAGACGCTCGCCGAAAAGTTGAGAACACTGCAAAAATGACCTTATTTGACGCGAAAAAGTATCGGGATATGCGGGTGTGCGTCGCGCTTTCGGGCGGCGTGGATTCGGTCTGTCTCCTGCACGCGTTCAAAGAGCAGGCAAACAAATACAATATCGCGCTCTCTGCCTATCATATCGAGCACGGCATTCGGGGGGAGGAGAGCGTCCGCGACATGGAATTTTGCAAGACGCTGTGCAACGAATGGGGCATTCCGCTCACCGTACAGAGAACGGACGTGCCCGCGCTTGCGAAAGCGAGCGGCGAAAACTTGGAGCAGACCGCCCGCGGCGTGCGGTACGGCGCGTTCCGTTCCCTGCTCGAAGCGGGGGAAGCCGACCTCGTGGCGACCGCCCACCATGCCGACGACGTGGCGGAGACCGTCCTCTTCCGTCTCGCCCGCGGGACGGGCGTTTCGGGAATGAAGGCGATCGCCGAGTACGGGGGGATCGTCCGCCCCATCCTCACCCGTACCCGCGCCGAGATCGAGGCGTACGCCGCCGAAAACGGGCTGGACCATGTGGAAGATTCGACCAACGGGGACGAGAACTACACCCGCAACTACATCCGTCATACGGTGCTTCCCGCCTTCGAAAAGATCCACGGGAACGCGGCAAAGCACCTCGTGGAGTTCGCCGCCCTCGCCGCCGAGGAGGACGACTTTTTACAGCGTCAGGCGGAGGACGCGATCGTGCGCATCGCGGGGGAGGAGTGGGTGCCCATCCGTTTGCCCGAAGTGCTCTTCGCCCGCGCCTGTCTCTTCTGCATGCGGCAATATGCGCGGGACGGGGACTATTCGCGCGCGAACGTCGGGGAGATCGAAAAGCTCGTCTCGTTGCAGATCGGGACGAAAGTCGCCGTGCCCGTGTCGGACGGGATCAAGCGGCTTGCGACGCGCTACGCCGTGCGCGAGCGGGAGCACATCGCCTTTTATTGGGAATACAAGGACGCGCCCCCCGCGCCGAGCGAATGTCCGTTCAAGCCCGAGGCGGGATTTTACGCCTCGCCTGCGCCCTTTGCGGTGGAGGAGACCGACGCGACGCTTTCGCCCGTCGGGAAAGCGGGCTCGAACAAGCGGGAGCTCATTGTCGATTTAGACGCCTTTCCTGCGGGCTGCGTGGTGCGCACGCGGCGGGAGGGGGACGTCATCACCCCGTACCATGCCCCGAGAAAGACGCTCAAAAAGTTTCTGACGGACAGAAAAATTTCCGCGCGGCTCTCCCGAAAACTTCCCGTCATCGCCAAGGGAAGCGAGGTGTATGCCGTCGTCGGCGTGGAGATCGCCGACAGCGTGCGGGTAACAGATCAGACCGAACGGCGGGCGAGGATCCGCTGAACATACGGAGGAAGAACTATGCACCAAGACCTTGAACGCATTCTCTTGACCGAGGAGGAATTGCGCGCCCGCGTCGCCGCGGTCGGACGGGAGGTGGACGTCCGCTATCACGGGAGGCGTCCGCTCGTCATCGGCATTTTGAAAGGGAGTATCATCTTTTATGCGGATTTCATCCGCTGTCTCACCTGCCCCGTCGAGCTCGATTTCATGGCGGTCTCGTCTTACGGGTCGGGGACGGTCTCGTCGGGCAAACTCAAAATCAGAAAGGACCTCGACCGCGACGTGGCGGGCAGGGACGTCATCATCGTAGAGGACATCATCGACAGCGGCTTTACCCTCGCCAACCTGCGCCAGCTTCTCTTGGAGCGGGGGGCAAATTCGGTCGCCATCGTCACGTTGCTCAACAAGGCGTCGCGGCGTGAATACGACATCTCGCCCGACTACAACTGTTTCGACATCGAGGACGAGTTCGTCGTCGGTTACGGGCTCGACCAAGACGAGAAATACCGCAATCTGCCCTACATCGGCATTCTCAAACGCGCGCTGTACGAATAACAAAAACCCCCGCGGCAATGCGCGGGGGCGAAGCGGGTTCGCTTATTTTTCGTTGAATGTGACCGCTTTGAGGGAATACACATACGTCCCGAGCGATTCGAGCGCGGGGACTTCGGCGCGGATGAGGATGTTGCGGTAGGCGTTCGCCGTGGGCGACGTGCGCTGGGCGTAGTACAAAACCTGCGAACCGCCGCGGTATGTGCCCGTGTAGGAGATGGAGGTCTTGGCGACGGAAACGGTGCGTTCCTCGCTCACGCCGTTTACCGAGAACGTCTCCTTTCTCTCCTCGCCTTCGCCCGCCGCGCCCTGCACGGTCGCGGGGAGAAGCTGGACGGGGTTGACGGAACGGAAGGTGAACGCCGTTTGCAGATTGAGCCCGCGGATCGCGAAGAGGATCTGTTCGTTGTCGAGATAGGAGGTGCGCCCTTTGAGTTTGAGGACGGTCTCCGAGCTCTTCTCCTCGGGTACGGTCTGTGTAAAGAGGACGGTCGCCGACGAGAGATCGGCGGTATAAATCGTCGTATAGGAATAGGTATAGTGCAGGACGGAGGCAGCGACGGACGACGCGCCCGCAACGGGGACGTGGCAGTCCGACCGTTTCTCGCTCCGCACGGGGCGCAGACCCTCGGCGACGCTCAAAAACCAAACGTCGGAAACGACCGTATCCGTAAATTCCTCGCCCCGCTCGCCTTTGAGGATGAACCTGCCCTTTACGGTGAGTTCGGTGTGGAAGTGATAGCCGAGGGGATTGCCTTCGGCAGACGAGATGTTTTCGTCGCGCAAAGTGGTCTTGTAAACGCCGTCCGTATATTCGGCGGTGAAGTCGGCGTTCTCCTTTTCGGGCTCGAACGTGACGGTATATTCCGCCGTTTCGCTCGTCCCCGCGAGGTTGGTATTGTTGGTGTTGGAGTACCAATTTGCGGAGAGCCCGAGGCTCTGGTCCGCCGCGCCGCAAGCCGCACACAGGACGAGGGGCAGGGCGGCGGCGATTGCCGCGATACGCAGTTTTTTCATAAGCGATCTCCCAATCACTGTCGATTCCCGATCATTATATCATAAAAAATCGCGTTTGTAAAAATAAAACGCGCGAAACTTCGGAAAAATTTTGCAAAAAAAGGCAAAGCCGTCTCTTTTTCTCGGCAAAGGAGCAGTATGACGGATATCATCGGCGCGCCGACGCTCGCCGCCGCTTTGGCGGCGTTGTCGAAAACGGTGCGGCGCAACGAATCGAACGGCGAAGAAACGCTCGTATTCTGCGAGGACAGGGTGACCCTGCTCGCCGAGCGCGCCGTGCTCGAAGGCTCGGGGGGGACGTTCCTCACCGAGGTGACCACGTTCGCCCGCTTTCTGAAAGGGGGAAAGACGGTCTCCAAACAGGGGTCTACCATGATCGTCTCCTCCCTCATCGCGGAGAACGCCGAAAAGTTGCGCTGTTTTTCCAAGGGTGCGGCGCAGGCGGTGTACGAGACGATCGCCCAGCTCTCGGCTTCGCGCGTGACGGCGGACATGCTCTCGGAGAGCGCGGAACAGACCGAGGGCGTTCTGCGCGCAAAGCTCTTCGACCTCTCGTTGCTTCTTTCGGAATACAAGCGGTTTTTGGGAGAGCGCGGACTGCTCGACGAAAACGAATATCTCGCCCTCCTGCCGCAGGCGATCGAGCGGGAATGCAGGGGAAAAGACGTGATCTTTTTCGCCTTTCCCTCCTTTACGCGGCAGGCGCGGGAGGGCGTGCGCGCCGCGCTCGGGTGCGCGCACAACGTCACGGGGATCTTCTTCGCGGGGCACGCGGGGTATTATACCTTGGAGGCGGCGCGCATCTTCCGCGAAATTGCAGAGGAGTTCGGCGGGGCGCGTCTCGCCCAATACAAGAGCGGCAAGACGGGCGACGCCGCCGTCTTGGAGCATACGCTCTTTTCGCCCGACCGTCTCCCGCCCGCGCCCTCTCCCGCCGCGGAGGTGTACTATGCCGAACCCGACGACGAAGAGCAGGAGCTCATGCTCGTGTGCGGGCTCATCCGCAAAAAGGTCGCCGAGGGCGCGCGGTACGGACAGATCTCCGTGCTCGTGAACGCCGACCGCTTTCCCGCGGTGCGGCGGGCGTTCGGCGCGTACCGCATTCCCTGCTATTCGGACGAGCGGCGCGCCTATTCGGGACATCCTTTCGTGCGGTTTTTGCTCGCCGTGCTCGGGGGGGTCTCCTGCGGCGTGTTGCCCGTGTATGCCGACGCGATCGCCGCGAGCGTGTATTTCGGCGACGGGAGCGAATACCGCAACTATCTCATGAAATACGGCGCGTTCCGCGGCGCGGTCTACCGCGAGATCAAGGAGGGGCAGGCGGTAAAGGACTACGACAGGGACATGCTCGTGTCCTGCCGCGAGCGGATGCGCGCGATTTTGCAGTGTTTCAAACCCTCGCAGAGCGGCAAGGCGTACTGCGACGGCGTGCGCGCGCTCATGGAACGGGTGGACGCCGAACGGGTCACCCAATCTTTGAAAGATCATTTGGAGCGGGAGGACGCCGACTTTCTCTCGCTCGAACCGCTCCTTTCCGCGCTCGCCGAGATCGAGCTTGTGGCGGGGGAGCGTACGTTTACGGCGCGCGAGTTTGCTTCGCTCGTCGAGAGCGGCGCGCAGGCGGCGGAGATCTCCGTTCTGCAAAGCCGCGCCGACGTCGTGTTCGTGGGGGACGCGACGGACAGCGCGCTCTGTTCGCCCGAGATCTTGTTCGTGCTCGGAATAGACGATTCCCTGCCCCGCGTCGCCAAAGACACCGCCGTCATCTCGGACGGCGAGATCGGCGCGCTCTCCGATCTTCGGGTGGAGATCGAGCCCGCGATCTCCGTCGTCAACGCCCGCGCCCGCGAATCGCTCGCGCTCAATCTGTTCTCCTTTGAGAAAGAACTGTATTTGAGCCGTCCCAAGAGCGCGGGAGGGGAGGAGACGCACGCGGGCGAGGTGACCGAATATGTGTTTTCCGCGCTCACGCCCAAGCCGTTCCCCGACCCGTTTCCCTATTCGTGTTGCGAGATTGCGCCCGCAACGCGCAACCTGCTCGCCGCCCGCGCCGACTTCGAACGCGGAAAGACGGACGATCCGCTCCGCTTTTCGGCGATCTACGCCGCGCTCTCGGAAGTCGGAAAGGGACGGGAGATCGACAGGCTGTTGGAGGGCGACCGCAGGGAGTCCGTCGCGGGGGCGGACAAGCTCTTTTTCGCAACGCCCGTCTCTCCCACCCTGCTTGAAGCGTATTTCGAATGTCCGTATGCGGGATTCCTCTCGCGCGGGCTTCGGCTCAAAGAGCGGGAGGAGCGGAGCGTGCAAGATACCGACGCGGGCGTGTTCGTCCACGCCGTGCTCGAACGGGTCGCGCCCGACTTCGAAACGCTCGGCTCAGAGGAGGCGTGCGCCGCAAAGACGCGCGAAATCGCCCAAACGCTATTAAACGAACCGCGTTTTTCCTCGCTTGCGGACACCCGCGAGGGGGTGTACACGGGCGAGCGGCTGGTGGGGGAGAGCGTGGCGGTCGCGTGCGCCGCGTACCGTCAGCTCGTCGGCTCGTCCTTCCGCATCCGCGCGACCGAGAACAGGGTGGATATCCCCGCCCTCTCGCTCACGGGCAAGGCGGACCGCATCGACGAGGCGGCGGGATATCTGCGCGTCATCGACTATAAAACGGGCACGATCGACGACAAGCCGCTCTCCTATTACACGGGGCGGCGGCTGCAATTACAGCTCTATTTGTTGGGCGCGCTCGGCGAGGGCAAGCCCGCGGGGGCGTTCTATTTCCCCGCGCAGGACGCGTTCGGCGCGGAGGGGGAAGAGAAGTTCCGCATGAAAGGCTTTTTCTCCAATGCCGACGAGGTGCTTTCCCTCATGGACAACGCCCGTACCGAGGGCAAGAGCGCGTATTTCGAGGGGGGCGGCAGGACGGAAAAGGGCATGCCGCAGGACGACTTTTCCGCGTTTTTGGAATATTCTCTGCTCGTTGCGCAGGGCGCGGAGGAGGAGATGAAGCGGGGCAACATCCGTCCCTCGCCCTACGAGGGGGCGTGCGAGTATTGCCGCTATAAGGGCGTGTGCGGGTTTGTTTCCCATCCGAGAAAGGAGAGCGGGATCTCCTGCAAAGACATCGTGCGGATCGTGCGCAAGGCGCGGGGGGAGGAGTTATGAAAACGCTCACGGAAGAACAGCGGCGGGCGGTGGAGACCCGCGGCAAGGTCATCGTCACCGCCTCCGCGGGGAGCGGAAAGACGTTCGTCATGATCGAGCGGCTCATGCAGCGCATTTTGCGGGAGGGCGTCGAGGTAGACAAGATCCTCGCGCTCACGTTCACCAACAAGGCGGCGGCGCAGATGCGCGACAAACTGCGCCGCGCCCTGCTCGACGCGGCGCGGGGGACGGATACAGAACAAAAGCGCGCCGCCAAGCGTCAGCTCGAAAAACTTCCGCTCGCGGAGATCGGAACGTTCCACGCCTTCTGCGCCCGCATCGTGCGCTCGTATTTCTATCTCGCGGGGGTCGATCCCTCGTTCGCCATCATCTCGCCCGACGACGCGCGCGGCAAGGCACTCTCCTCCCGCGCCCTCGCCGAGACGTTCGATTCGCTCTACGAGGAGGATTCCGCCGACCTGCGCGCCCTGCTCGCCGTGTACTTCCGCCGCAAGAAAGACAGGTTCTTGCGCGAGCTCGTCTGCTCGCTCCATGCCGCCGTCCGCGGGGAACAGGACTACCGCGCACGGCTTGAACAGGCGGGCGGGGAGAGCTTCGAACGCGTCGAGAAAGACCTCTTCGAAGTCTACCGCGCGCGGATCGGGGGGCTGTATGCAGACCTGCCCGCCGTACAGACGCCGCGCGCTGTCAAGGTGGCGCAGGCGATCGGGGAGGGTTGCCGCGCCCTGCTCGCGGGCGGGCTGTTCGACGCCGCCGCGGCGGCGGGCGCGATCGCCGTTCCCGCCATGCCGCCCAACCGCGCGGAGGGGGAGGAGCGCGTGCGGCTTCGCCGTCTTTCGGAGATTTCCAGGGAGTTCCGCGGCGTCTTGGGAGAGCTCAAATCGCTCGCCCCGCGCGAGGTGGAAGCGGCGCGGTTTTCGGACGCGTCGTCGCGCGCCCGCGCGCTCGGGAAACTCGTCCTCCGCTACGACGACGCCTTTTCCGCGCTCAAACGGGAGAACAACGTACTCGATTACAACGACCTCGAACATTGCGCGCTCGCCGTCCTCTCCGACCCCGCCGCACGCGCGGCGATCGCGGGGAGCAAGGAGCTCGTCCTCGTAGACGAATATCAGGACGTGAACGCCGTGCAGGAGGCACTTTTGAATTTGCTCGCGGGGGAGGAGCTCTTCCTCGTGGGGGACGCCAAACAGGCGATCTACGGATTCCGCGGGAGCAATGCGGCGTTTTTCAACGACAAGGTGCGCGAATTCGGCGACGGCGCGCTTCCGCTTACGGGAAATTTCCGTTCGGCGGACGCCGTGCTCGAAGCGGTCAATCGCATCTTTTCGCCCCTTATCGCGGGCTATTTGCCCGTGCACGGCGGGGGCATGTACGGGGAGCACAGGGGGGAGGTCTGCTTTCACCGCTACAAGGAAGAGCCGCGCGAAAGAAAGGAGCGCGGCGTGTATTCGGTGGCGGCGGCGGAGACTTCGGAGGAAGAGGACGCGCTCGCTTTGCGCGTGCTCGCCATCGTCGAGCGGGAGCTCGGGGAGAGCTTTTTCGACATCGGAACGGGGGAGACGCGCCACGTGCGGTGCGGCGACATCGCCGTGCTCGCCCGCAAAAATTCGGGGGACGCGGAGCGGATCGTGCGCACGCTCTCCCGCTACAATATCCCCGTCACCACGTCGTCGAAAGTCAACGTGTTCGACTTTTTCGAGAGCAATCTTCTCTTGAACCTCCTCTCCTATCTCGACGACCCCGCGCAGGACATCGCGCTCACCGCTTCCCTCCTTTCCGCGGTGGGGGGACTGTGCGAAAACGACCTCGTCGCCGTGCGGACGCGCTTCCCGCGCGACAAGTTCCGCGACGCCTGCCGCAAGTACGCGACGTATATGGCAGACCCCGTCGCCGTGCGGTTGCAGTCGTTCTATGCGCGCATGGAGGGGCTTGCCCGCCGCGCCTGCGTGCGGAACGCGGGGGAGATCGCGGGGGAACTGCTCGCGGAGGGATTGGAGGCGCAGATCGCCGCCCTGCCCGACGGACCTTTGCGCCTTGCGCGGGTGCGGCGTCTCATCGCAGAGACCGAAGATCTCTCCCTGCACGACTTCCTCGACAAACTGCGCGCGGCGGACTATCGCATCGAATATGCCGAAACGGGCGGGGAGAACGCCGTCAAGGTGCTCACCATGCACGCCTCCAAGGGGCTCGAATATCCCGTCGTCATTCTCGCGAGCATGGACACCCCGTTCCACGGCGCAGACCGCGACGAGGCGATGTGGTCGCGCGAGTACGGCTTCGCGCCCAAGAGCTACGATACGGAGCGCAAGATCTCGCACGAAACGCTGCTGCGCCGCCTCACCGCCGAGCTCGCCGAGCGCAAGGAGCGGGAGGAGGAGTGCAATCTCCTCTACGTCGCCATGACCCGCGCCCAATACCGTCTTCATGTGCTGTTCGGCGAGCGGGAGACGCGCACGCCGTGGCGGCCCGAACGCTTTTCCGACTTCATCGACTTGGACGACTGCGCGGGATATTTCGTCGGGGAATACGGGCAGCTTCCCCCCCTCGGGCGCAGACAGCTCGTCTACCAAAAGGGGGAGGAGGTCGATCGAGCGGCGCGGGAGATCGTCGCCGCCATGCACACGGGCGCGCCCGCGCAAGACGTCCCCGTCAAGAGCTCGGCGACCGAACTCATGCGCCTTCTGCACGCAGAGGAGCGTTCGGACGCGGAGCGCGCGGATCCGCAGGAACAGGCGGACCGGGAGCGGACGGGAAGCGGACATACCGCGGAGGAGGGGAGTGCCTATCACGCCTTCCTCGAACACGTCGAGTTCGGCAGGGACGCCCGCGCGGAAAAGGAGCGCATGGCGCGGGAGGGGACGCTCCCGCCCGAACAGCTCGCCCTGCTCGACGACGCCCGCCTTTGCGCCATTCTCGATATCCCCTGCCTTCGCAATTTGGCGGGGAAGCGGGTTTGGCGGGAGCGGAAATTCCTCGTCTCTTTCCCCGCGAGCGACTTCCCCGAACTCTTCTCTTCAAACGAGGAGATCGTGTTTCAGGGCGCGATGGACCTCATCGTCCTCGACGAAAACGGATATACCATTGTGGATTATAAGGATTCCGCGCTCGGCGGCGACGCGCTCGCCCGAAAATATGCCCTGCAAATGCGGCTGTACCGCAAGACGCTCGCGAAGATCTTCCGCGTGTCGCCCGATTCGGTGCGCGTCCGCATCGTCAACATCGCCCGTTGCGAAGAGACGGAGATCTGACGGCATTCGTCCTTTTTCCCCAAAATATGCGAACGTTCCCCCCGCAAGACGGGATATCCTTGGTACATGCGACCGTTATCTTTGATTGTGGAATGTTTCGCCCGCGCGCCGTGGTGGTTGGCGTTCGCGCTCGCCGCGCTCGTCTTGCCTGCCGCCGTCCTCTGCCGCGCGTTCAAAAAGAGGGGACTGTACGCGCCCGCCTGCCTCGCCGTGGGCGGCGTTTCGTTTGCCCTCCTCGCCGCGCAAAACGCGCAAGCCGCCCTGCTCTTCGGCGGACTGTACGCCGCGCTCTGCCCCTCCCTTTGGGGCGTATGCGCGCTCTTTCGGGGAAAGCTGAAAAAGGGCGGGAAGCGGGACGCGCTGTACGAAAAATACCGCCCCGAGCTCGCGCCCCCCGCGCCGCCCAAGGTGCTCTGCTACGACGACGCGCCGCGCGCCTTCGAGAACGATATGCGGCTCGACCACGCCGCCGAACTGCTCAAAAAGCTCTCCAAATGCCGCCTCACTCCCGCCGACCGTCTCGAAACGGACGTGATCGCCCGTTCCTTTGAGCGGCTCAAAGGAAAACCGCTCGGCGAGGACGAAGTGCGCTCGCTCAACGACGCGCTCTCCTCCGTCCTCAAACTCACCGCGAAATATAAACTGTAATCCCGTTTCTGCTTTTCCGCACCGCAAAACGAGGGGAAAGGGTGCTCGGCGCAAGGCATATTGGAAGAAGAGCGGCATTCCCAATTCTGTCATTTCGACCAAGCCGCGATAGCGGCGCGTGGAGAAATCTCCCTTATTTTTATTCCAAGCCTCATCAACGACCAAGGGGATTTTTCGACTTCGGCTCGCTTCGCTCACTTCACTCAAAATGACAGAAAAAAGTAGGGCGAAATGACAGTGGAATATAAACAATAAAATTGTGGGAGATGTTTCGACTTCGGCTACGCCTCCGCTCAACATGACAAATTAGAAACGCTTTTCAGGCTTCCAACTTATGGCGTTAGGCAGAATTTACTTCTGCCGCCCCGCCCGCGGCTTCTATTTGTAAACCAAGGGCGGCACGAGCCCGTAGGGCGAAGTAGCGCGACACAATTTGCCGCACACTTGCGGCTTATTGTCTTACAAAACGAACGAGACGACCAACTGAATTAAAGGGAGAGCTGGTTTCCCTCACGAAATTTTGTTTTCGCCACGCGCGGCGCGAAAGCGCAATGCGCACGGTGAAAACAAAATTTGTGAACCTCTCATCGTCTTGTCAACGTATTCACGGCGAGTTGCAACAGGCAGTTTGCCCGCCGCGCCGCCGCCAGAACGGCGGGCGTCACCCGATCCCCCGCCGCGGCGATGACCGTCCCGTATCGGTCGAATACGCTGCGCTGTACCGTCCTGCCCAAGAGGTTGGTGCGGTTGAGATCGTACGCATTTTTGCGCGCGGCAGGCGCGGCTTCCCGTTCAATAGCGGCTTCCCGTGCGATAGCGGTTTCCCGTTCGGGCGCGGGTTTGGGGGCAGTCCCCGATTTTTTGGGACGTTTTTCCCGCGGGGCTGTATGGCGGGCGGCGGGCTTGGACGCGGCGTCGGGGTAGAGAATGATGCGCGCGCCGAACACGGCGCAGGAGACGGGGACGCTTTCGGATACGCCGTCTTTCACGACGACGAGGAACGCCTCTGCGCTTTCTCCGAAGAGGACGTCGGCGACCGTTCCGCGCGCTTCGCCCGTATGCAGGTAGACCTCCGTGCCGATGGGGGAGGGCACGCCCGTCGGGGCGGTGAGGCGGACGCGGTTTGCGATCACGGCGTCCCCCGAGGAGAGTACGGCGCGGCGGGGCAGGTAAAATTCTTCCTCCTCGGCGTCGGCGCACACAAGGCAGGCGAGCGTGTTGCGGTCTTTGGTGAGGCGCGCGCCCGTCACATACCCGTAGTTTTCGCCCGACGGGGAGAGGACGGGCTTTCCGATAAACGATGAAAGTTGCATAGGTTCACCTCTTGTCCTATCATATGCGCGGCGGCGGGGAAAACCGCCGCATATTTTGAAAGAGCGGGGGGATTTATGTCAAATCGTCCTTTTCGTCTCCCGTCCTATCTCCAAACCAAACAAAATGAACAAAACGGGGTGGTTTCGCGGCGAAAATCCGACACTTTTTTACACTTTTCGCTTTTATGGGTAAATTGCCGCAAAACGCGTGACAAACGCGGGACATCCTTGCTATAATCATATCGTGAGACAATAGGTCGCATTACGGGAGAAATCGTATGAGCGCATGGGATATTGTCGGGATCGTCATGCAGATCCTCGGCGGCATGGGCGCGTTTTTGATGGGCATGAAGATCTTGTCCGAAAACATGACGCGGCTCGCGCACGGCAAGCTCAAAACCATGCTCAACAAAACGGCGAAGAGCCGCTTTGCGGGCGTGGGGATCGGCGCGGCGGTCACGATCATGGGACAGAGTTCGGCGTTCACCACGGTTATGGTCGTCGGTCTCGTCAATGCGGGGATCATGACGCTGTTTCAGGCGACCGCCGTCATCATGGGCGCAAACATCGGCACGACGCTCAACGCGTGGGTGCTCGCGCTCGGCGGCTCGGATATCACCGTCGTCGCGCTCTGTCTCGCCGCGGTCGGCGTGTTCGTTACGATGTTCGCCCGCAACGAACGCACCGTTTCCATCGGCAACGTCATCGCGGCGTTCGGGCTCATCTTCGTGGGACTGAAATTCATGTCGGGCGCGCTGACATTCGAACAGGGCTCGGAGGAGTTCGCGGCGGTGTCCCGCGTGCTCGGAAAGATCAAGAATCCCTTCCTGCTTCTGCTCATCGGCGTGGCGATCACTGCCCTCGTCCAATCGTCTACGGCGGTCACCGCCATCAATCTCACGATGGCAAGCCTCGGCATGGTCATCGGCGACGGGGGGAACGCCCCGCTCTATATCATCATCGGGTCGAATATCGGCACTTGCGTCACGGCACTCATCTCCTCGCTCGGCGCAAACCCGAACGCGAAACGCGCCGCAGTCGTTCACTTTCTCTTCAACTTCTTCGGCGCGATTTTATTTATGATCCTGCTCGTCGCGTGGCGGGGGTTCGCCGACACCGTGCTCGGCACGATCTTCCCCGTCTCCGCATTCGGAAACACGGGCTACGCCTTGCAGATCGCCCTCTTCCATACGCTGTTCAACGTCGTCAATACCCTGCTCTTTCTGCCGTTCATCGGCGTATTCGTCTGGCTTGCCGATCATATGGTGCGCGAGAAGCGGACGCAGGAGGAAGAGGAGATCTTCGGCGACCTCGACGAACGTCTGCTGCGCTCCCCGTCCGTCGCGCTCGGATATATCTACCGCCAGACGGGCAAGATGTTTTCCTACGCCATGGATACGCTCGACACGGCGTTCGGCGCGTTCCTCCAAAAGGACGTCGCCGCCGCGTCCAAAGTGCAGACGCGCAACGGCGCGCTCGCCGCGGCGAACGGGAAAGGGATCTCCTATCTCGTCAAGCTCTCCACGGCTTCCCTCATCATGGAGGACGAGCAGACGGTCTCCTCCCTCCACTATGTGTTCAACGACATCATGCGTATCGGCGAACTCGCGGACAACGTGACCAAATATACCCGCCACTACATCGAGGACGACCTCGTATTCTCCGACGAATTCCTCGAAATGATCGGCGACATGTACGACAAGATCAAGAGGCTCTATGAGCTCTCTCTCGCGGCGTACCTCAATAAGGACTTCGAAAGCCTCGCCGAAGCGGACAAGCTCGAGGACGAGATCGACGCCGAACGCCATACGCTCGTCGACCGCCACATCAAGCGGCTCAACGAGGGCAAGTGCCAGCCGCAAAATTCGGGCGTGTTCATCAACCTCGTCGGCAACCTCGAACGCGCCGCCGACCACATCACCTACATCGCCCATTCCATCGAAGGCAAACGCAGCGCGTGACGTTGCGTTTTTTTCTGTGACCGCCCCGAATTTGCGTTTTGCGTTTCCGATCAAGGCAGGGCGCGTGTCAAGGAATGTTGACCGTGCGCCCGCTCGTCGCAACGAGCGGGCGCACGGTCTTTTTCTTTGCCCTTGGTCTACAAATAGAAGCCGCGGGCGGGGCGAAATGACACATTGAGGAATTGGTCGAAATGACAGAATTGGGAACGCTTCTTCTCTTCTAATATGCCATTCCGCCTAATACGTCATTCCGTATTCCGTTACGGGAACGATTGCGAAGCAAGCGTTTTCGGAAAGAGAAAAAAATAAAAAAACTTTTGGCGAGGGGCTTTCCCTGCGCGGGGAAATGTGATATAATCGGAAACAAGGGAGGAATCCAATGAAAATCAAGATCACCCAACAGGGAAAAGTCAACGTAACGCCGGGGGGCGTCGGGCTCTTTTTCGAGGATCTCAATTACGACCTCGACGGCGGGCTCTTCGCGGAACTGCTCGAAAACCGCAATTTCGAAGCGAAAAACGTATGGGGGGAATGGGATCACTACATCGTCGAACAGGACGGCGGGTATGCGTGGACGCCCTATCCCTCGTCGGAGGCGGTCTCCTTAAAGATCAAAGACGACCGTCCGCTCTTCATCCAAAATCCGCACTATATGCGCGTCGAGGCGGGGGAGACGGGCGGCGGCATGCAGAACAAGGCGTACGACGGCGTATATCTGAACAAGGGCGAGGAATATAAGCTCTCGCTCTATCTGCGGTCGTTCGACTACGACGGCGGCGTGACCGTCGGCGTGTACAGCGGCGGCAAGCCCGTTCTGCAAAAGAAGTTCAAGCCCAAGGCGGACGGCAGGTGGCATCGCTACGCCTTCCGCGTCAAGGCGAAAGCGGACGCGGAACGCGCGGATTTCCGCTTCCTCCTCCATAAGGCGGGCACGGTCCACGCCGACGCCTTTTCGCTCATGCCGTCGGACGCCGTGCTCGGCGTATTCCGCCGCGATCTCGTCAAGCTCATGCAGGACATGAAGCCCGGCTTTTTGCGCTTCCCCGGCGGGTGCGTCGTGGAGGGCAACAGCCTCGCCAACCGCTATCTTTGGAAGGAGTCGGTGGGGCAGCCCGAATGCCGCCGCCATAATTGGAATCGCTGGGCGGTGCACGCGACCTGTCCCGAGAACAACTTCCGCACCGACTTTTCGCACTACGGGCAGACGCTCGGCGTCGGCTACTACGAATACTTCTTGCTCTGCGAATATCTCGGTTGCAAGCCGCTTCCCGTCGTAAGCGTGGGCATCGCATGTCAATACATGTCGACGGAATTTGTCCCGCTCGGCGATCCCGAGCTCGAAACGTACATCCGCGACGCGCTCGACCTCATCGAATTTGCCAACGGCGGCACGAACACCGTATGGGGAAAACTTCGCGCCGACCTCGGGCATCCCGAGCCGTTCGGGCTCGAATACCTCGGCGTGGGCAACGAGCAGTGGGAAGATTCGCCCGTCAGCAAAAAGACGGGGGAGAAAGAGCCCAACGAGTTCTATAAACGGTTCGAATTGTTCGAGCGGCGCATCCACGCGGAATATCCCGAGATCAAGATCGTCGGCACGGTCGGTCCTACCGTCGACACGCCGTCGCACAAGAGCGCGTGGGAGTGGACGCGCAAGCGGCTTTCCGAAAATCCCGAGTTCGTGTATTGCTCGGACGAGCATTTCTACGTCCCGCCCAAGTGGCTGTACGACAACGTGAACGTCTACGACGGCTACCCGCGCGGTCCGAAAGTGTACGCGGGCGAGTACGCGGCGCATGTGCCGGGGTCGGGTTGCGCGCTGTTCAACGCCCCGCAGGCGAACTGCTGGGAGGGCGCGCTCGCCGAAGCGGCGTTCATGACGGGCATGGAACGCAATTCCGACGTCGTGGTCATGAAGTCGTACGCCCCCCTGTTCGGGCGGCTCGGCTACACCGAATGGAGTCCCGATATGATCTGGTTCGACGGCAAGTCGGCGTACGGCTCGGCGAACTACTATGTGCAAATGCTGTATTCGCTGTACACGGGCGACGTGGCGATGCGGGCGGACTGCGACCGCGCCATGACGTTCGCTTCGGCGACCGAGCGGGACGGCACGATGTATCTCAAAGTCGTCAACGCGACGGACGAGACGGTGGAAGCGGAGGTGGAAGCCGATTTCGATTTCGGACAGCTCACCCGCATCGTCCGTTTGGAGGGCGAGCCCGGCGACTACAATACGATAGAAGAGCCGACGAAGATCTCTCCCGAAGAGGTCGCGCCCGCCGCGCCCGACCGCGCCGTGCTCCCGCCCCGCAGTTTCAGCGTGCTGATCTTCCGCAAATAATGTAAGCCGCACAAATTTTTCATTGTCCTATTGTATCGATCCCGTGCCCGCGTCTCCCCGACGCGGGCACGGTCTTTATAAGACTGCATAAGGCTGCGGGAGATTGCTCGATTCCGCGGGCTTCGCCCGCTCCGCTACTTCGTCGCTTCGCTCCTCGTGCCGCCCTTGGTCTACAAATAGAAGCCGCGGGTGGGGCGAAATGACAAATTGGGAAATGGGTCGAAATGACAAATTGGGAAGCGGCTTGGTACTTCGTCGCTTCTCTCCTCGTGCCGCCCTTGGTCTACAAATAGAAGCCGCGGGCGGGGCGAAATGACAATGAGAGCACCTCTTCGCTTCTAATATGTCATGTTGAGCCGCGTACAGTTTCTTTATTCTGTCATGTTGAGCGGAGGCGAGTGTAACGAGCCGTAGTCGAAACATCTCCCGCAGTTTTATTTGCTTATTTTCCACTGTTATTTTGACATCCTTCTCTTTGTCATTTCGACGCGCTTTTTTCTGTCATTTCGACCAAGCGAACGCAGTGAGTGCGTGGAGAAATCCCCTTGGTCGTTGATTAGGCAATAATAAGAATAAGGGAGATTTCTCGACTACGCTCGAAATGACATATTAGAATGTCCGTTCGCTTCTAATTTGTCATGTTGAGCGGAGGCGAGTGGAACGAGCCGAAGTCGAAACATCTCCCTTATTTTAAGACTGCGGGAGATTTCTCGATTCCGCGGGCTTCGCCCGCTCCGCTACTTCGTCGCTTCTCTCCTCGTGCCGCCCTTGGTCTACAAATAAGAAGCCGCGGGCGGGGCGAAATGACAAATTGGGAAAAGGGTCGAAATGACAAATTGGGAAGCGGCTTGGTACTTCGTCGCTTCTCTCCTCGTGCCGCCCTTGGTCTACAAATAGAAGCCTCGGGCGGGGCGAAATGACAATTAGAATGCCTGTTCGTTCCCAAATTGCTCTTTTCGCTCTGAATGACAAATTAAAACGCCTGTTCGCTTCCAATATGCTATTCCGCATTTCCTCGCGAAATGACAGCCGAAAAAAAACCGCCGATTATGTCGGCGGCGTCTTTTTATGTTCGGGAGTTTTATAGCGTTTCGGGTCGTCTGTCTGCCCCAACAAATAGTCGATACTCGTGTCGTAGAAGAGGGCAAGACGGATTAAAACCTCGGTCGGAATGTCGTTTTCTCCCGTTTCATACTTGGAATATCCCGTTTGGGACATACCGAGCATCTTCGCGACCTCGGTTTGGTTGAGATCGCGATCTTCCCGAAGATCCCGAATTCTTTGATACACCACTCTCATTGTTCGTAATTCCGAAAAAAATTATAACAGAAGTTCGCGCATTCGCTTGACATTTAACCTGTTTCAGATTAAAATTAAAAATGTCATCCGGCACGAGATGACAAAAAAATCAAACAGTAGAGAGGAAAAAAATGGGCAAATACGTGGAATCCAATCTTCAACCCGGAGAAACCGTCGTAAAAAAGGCAAAGATCACGATCCTTTTCGTGATCTTGCATATCACAAACATTTTTATCATACCGCTTATCGTTCGTATTATCAAGTTTTCGCGCCTCGAGCTTGCGTTTACCGACAGGCGGGTGATCGGTCGGGTAGGTGTTTTCAACACAAAGGCACTCAATTCGCCGCTGAATAAGCTGCAAAATTGTTCCGTCACCCAAACGCTCGGCGGGAAGTTGTTCCATTACGGGACGATTACCATCAACACGGCGGCGGGGACGACGAGCGTTGACGGCGTTAAGAATCCCGACGACTTCAAGAGGGGAGTTATGGCGCAGATCGAGAAATACGAAGAAGAGAAGATACAGCGTCAGGCTGCACAGATGGCGCAAGCGATGGCGGGCGCGATCAAAAAGTAACTCTGCGATTTCGTTTTCGTGCCAATGGGCAGACATTACCCACCCTATCCGAGGGGTCGACGGACAGCGGCAAACGTGCCGCCGTCCTTTTCTGCTTATTTCGCGGCGGAATTGTCATAATTTTTCCACATTCCGCGCTTTTTACTTTACAAATCCGCGCTGTTTTGGTATCATAATTGCATGATTCGGTTGGCGGAAGGCTGGAAAGATTATTCCGTGATCGCCACGGGCGACGGCTATAAACTCGAACGGTGGGGGGAGATCGTATTGCTTCGCCCCGATCCGCAGGTCATTTGGTCGGGTCGCGACCTCTTTTCGATGAAGTACGACGCGGTGTACCGCCGCAACGAAAAGGGCGGCGGCGCGTGGGAATACAGGCGTCCTCTGCCCGAGAGTTGGAACGTCTCCTATCGCGATCTCACCTTTTCCGTCAAGCCGATGGGCTTCAAGCACACGGGGCTCTTCCCCGAGCAGGCGGTGAATTGGGAACGTATGACATCGTTGGTGCGGGCGGCGAACCGTCCCGTCAAGGCACTCAACCTGTTCGGCTACACGGGCGGGGCGACGGTCGCGCTCGCGAAGGCGGGGGCAAGCGTCACCCATGTCGACGCCGCCAAAGGCATGGTGGAACGGGCGGGCGTCAACGCGCGGCTTTCGGGGATTACGACGGGTATCCGCTATATCGTAGACGACTGCAAGAAGTTCGTCGGGCGGGAGATCCGTCGGGGGAACCGTTACGACGCGATCGTGATGGATCCGCCCTCGTACGGGCGCGGCCCGAACGGCGAAATGTGGAAGCTCGAAACCGAGCTCTACCCGTTTTTACAGCTGTGCACCCGTCTCTTGTCCGACGATCCGCTCTTTGTTCTGATCAACAGTTACACGACGGGACTGCAACCGACCGTCCTTGCCAATCTTCTCACGCTCGCGCTCGGCGGCGGGCGGGTGGAGGCATATGAGGTCGGACTGCCGACGGAGGAGGGCATCGCCCTGCCTTGCGGCGCGGGAGGTATTTACATCCATGACTGAAAAACCGATCGTTTTGTTCGAGGACAACCATATCCTCGTCGTCTTGAAGAAGCAGAATGTCGCGTGCTGTCCCGACGAGAGCGGCGATGAAAATCTTCTCGATATGCTCAAAGAATATCTCCGAGAGACCTATCATAAGCAGGGGAACGTCTATCTCGGGCTGGTGCACCGCCTCGACCGTCCCACGGGCGGCGTGATGGTGTTCGCCAAAACGAGCAAGGCGGCGGCGCGGCTTACGGCGCAGATGAAGTCGGGCGACTTCGAAAAGAAATATCTCGCCGTCCTCAACGGCGCGCCGCACGAGGAGAGCGGCAGGCTCACGAATTGGATCAAGAAGAACGCCGTCAACAACACGGTGTACCTGTGCCCGCAGGGGACGGACGGCGCAAAGCTCGCCGTGCTCGACTATCGCGTGTTGCAGAAGTGCGACGGGCTGGCTCTCACCGAGATCAAGCTGCACACGGGCAGAAGCCACCAGATCCGCGTGCAGACGGCGGGCATCGCCCATCCTGTGTACGGGGACATGCGCTACGGCGGCGAGTATGCGCAGAAAGGCAAGCTCGCGCTGTGGGCGTACTCGCTCTCATTCACCCATCCCGTCCGCAAAGACAGGGTGCGCTTTCTTTCCGAACCGCCCGCGGGGGAGACGCCGTGGAACAAGTTCGATCTCGATCCCGTGATAAAACCCGTTTGAAAACGTCCGTTTGACGATATTTTCTGCGAAATACACCCAATACCGCTTGACGGGCGGGGAAAATTCGTGTACAATATATAGGATATTCCAAGAAGAATACGCGACGGCAACGTCCGTTTGGAGCTAACCATGAAAGTCAAAATCCGCAAAATTACGCTGGCAACGCTCATCGCGCTTTTCCTGTTCGTTACGGGACTTGCCTTCGGCGCGCTTGCGCCCCGCGCCGTTCATGCCGACGCGGCGACCTATTCGCCTTCCGCGATCTTCGCGGCGGGTACGGGCGGCGAGGTCGGAACGTCGGGCGGCGAACAAAATTATCTCCGTCTCACCGTGAGCAACGGCGGGTCGATCTACTACCGCCGCGATCTTGCGATCAAGTGGTTCGAGGCGCAGAGCGAGCCCGCGGGGGACAGCCTGCTCAAAGAGCCGGGCGTTGCGAAGTATTTTTCGATGGCGTTCGCCTTCCCCGAACTGAACTTCACCGAGCTCTCCATTGCGTTCGAGGGCGCGGAGGAGAACATCTCCAAAGACGCGCTCGCGACCAACGCGCTCGTATTCACCTATGCCGAAAGCGCGCTCTCCGTCGAGGTGCGCAACGCCTCCTATTCGGAGAAAGAGACGGCGCAAAAGCACGCCCTTACTTATTCGGCGGGGCAGGTTTTGTCGCTCTCCCTTGCCGAGACCCAAACGGCGGGCGAGTTCGCCGTGTCGTTGCAGATCGCAGACGGCGAGCCCATCGCGCTCGAACCGTTCACCAACATCGGCGGGAACTATTTCGAATACCGTTCCTCGGCTTCCACGACCCCATGCACGCCCATGACGATCACCGCCAAGGTGCAAGAGGGCGGCAAGCAGAACATCGACATGCGCTCGCTTAACGGACAGACGTTCGAGATCGGCGAGGACGGCCGCGTGACGGACAACGCCGCGCCCGTGCTCGCGCTCAACGAAAAGGTGTATTCGTTCCGTTTGGGACAGAGATTCAACCTCACCTACGAACCCATCGACGTGTGCGACGACTCGGTCACCGTCACTCGCAACTACTACATGGCGAAAAAGGACGCGGATGGCAAGTGGTTGAAGCCGAAGGCGGATTCTTCCGACTACGCCACGCTCACCTCCTCCACGTTCTTCATGCCGACGGACGAGAACGAGGAAGAGCTCGCGTACGTTTCCGTCCGCTTTGAGCTGGACGACGGCAGAGACCTCGACGATCCCTACTACGTCTACCTCACCTGGTACGCGGCGAACGAGGAGAACGTGGTTGCCAAAATCGGCGAGGGCGACGAGGAATACGACTATATCAAAGTCGACCTCGAAGCGCAAGGTCCGTCCTATACCGTTTTGACCGCAGATCCCGATAAGTCGCTACCCCAAGAACAGCGGATCAACCAAAGGAGCGCGGGGTACGACGCGGCTGTCGAGGAGTATCAAAAGCAAGTGATGACGGCGGCGGACGGCGTGAGCGCGGGCGACGGGGCGTATTTGTATCTTCCCTCCCTGCGCGGGCTCATCGGGAGCGAATACGCCGATTACAGAAATCTCCGCTTCAACGTGTACTACTTCAAGCCGTCGCAGTCGGCGACCGATACGGCGACGAGCGCGACGTCGCTCCGCTACAACAACCTGCGTCTCGAAGTGGACGAGGTGGGCGAATACCGTATGCGCGTGATCGCGCAGGACGCCTCGGGCAACGCGATGAAGTATTACAACAAAGACGGCGAATACGTCACTGTCACCTCCTCCAACATCTGGGACATCGACGGCATTCCCGAATTCGACTTCGACATCGGCTACAAAGGTCCCGTGATTGAGGACGCGAAAGAGCAGTCGCTCGGTTATCGCGACAACACCTATAACGTATCTTCGTTCGACATCGTCGCGCTCGACGGGTACGAGACCGAATACTATCTCTACCGCATCAACGAGGGCGAGTTGCCCGAGGGCGAACAGCTTCCGTCCTATTCGGAACTCGTCGCCGACGCCGCGGATTGGGTCAGCCGCATGAACGAGTGGGATTCCCAAAAGCAGGAGAGCGACCCCAAGATCTTGGTCGAAATCAACCAATATAACGACGAGGTCTCCGAGGACGACGACGCGTGGGAGAGAACGGACAACGCCTATGAGTGGGATCCCGATTCCTCGCTCTCGTTCCGTCCGCAGGAGAGGGGTATCTACATCGTGAAAGTGGTGGTCATCGACTCCTACCTGCCCAACACGACGCAGGAAGCCTATCAGGTCATCGAGGTGCGCAACCCCATCGACACCATCCCCGGACAGAGCCGTTGGCTGCAAGATAATTTGCTCGCCGTCATTCTGTTCTCCATCTCGGGATTGCTCCTCATCGCGATCGTCGTGCTCTTCGTCGTCAATCCCTCCGACGCGAAAGTGGAAGAGGTCGACCTCGGCAAGCTCAAAGGCAAGACCAAATCCAAGCCGAAGTCCAAAAAGTAAACATTTCAAAACGCTCCCTGCGGGGAGCGTTTTTCCGATAAAAAAGCCCGTTCCGCAGGGGAACGGGTTTGTTTTATGGCGAATTTCGGGAGGCGGTCAATGGGACTTGGCGGCGTGGCGGCGGCGGTAGGCACTGCGCCCGATCTCGAAGATGTTGATGCCGATGCCCGAGAGAATGTAGATGTAAAACGTCAAAAACCGCCACACGAGAATGACCCAGCCGACGATGTTGGAGATGCCAGAAACGGTGATAAAGATGAACGATGTCGTCGTTTCGACCGCGCCCGCGTTGCCGGGGGTGGGAATGAGATAGGCGGAGAACTGCGAAATGACGTTGAGGCAGACGATTTGCAGATACAGTTCGCCCGAGAGCGGCACGTTCGCGACGGCGACGACCACGAAGAACGGAATGGACGCGGTGATCGCCGATTCCACGACGCAGAGCAAGAGCAGGGGGAAGAGGAACTTCCATTTTTTCAGCACTTCGCGCATGGAGGCGCAATAGTCGCGCGCGAGGCGGACGTATTTGAGGGTGACGGCGTAATGCTTCTTCACGATGTGCATCTTTTTGAGGACAAACACGCCCCACGCCATCACGCGCATGAACGCCTTCGGGAAGAAAGAGGCGACCGCAAAAAAGATGGGAATGGAGAGGTTGAAGATGATGGAGACCCATGCCACGATGAGAATGGTCTTGGTGATGACCACATTGGACGATACGGCGAGGAAGCGGGGGGCAAAGGTGATGAGGACGAGCGCGAGGATACACCACACGGACAGACTTCCCACCATGCGCGCCATGGGGATCGCCGCCGCCGCGCCCTTGGGGATATCCTTCTTTTTGCAGAGGTAATAAATCTGGAACGGCTGACCGCCGCTCGCGAACGGGGTAACGCCGTCGTAATACTTCCCGAGAAACATCACCTTGACCGCGGTGCGCAAACGGAACTTGCCCGTGTACACTTTGAGCAGGTACGCATATTTCGCGCATTCTACGACGACATAGGAGAGAATGACCCCGAGGAGCAGGGCGAGCAGGGGATAGCTTACGGTATGTAACAGCTCGCGGAACGAGATCTGTTCCGCGCCCTCGCCCGAGAGATAGTCGCCGAGGGAAAAGAGAATATAGACGGAAAACCCGATGATCAGGAGCATCAAAGCGGTTTTCAGCCACCATTTTCCCGAACCCGCGGGCGATTTTGCCGTGCCGCTCAATCCGACGTGCGGTTCATTGGTATTCATGCGTCTCCACGTTTCGCGCGGCGGCGCACCGCCCCGCGGATGATTTCAAAGATATTGAT
>CANRJR010000030.1 GCA_947631005.1 uncultured Clostridia bacterium
CGCAATTTGACGAATACGGCATTGCGCCCGCAGCGGAAACCGCGTACGAAGTGACGGCAACCATAGAACCCGCCAACACCGCGGACACGAAGGTCGACTTCACCGTCGCCTTCAATAACCCGAATAGCGAATGGGCGACCGGCAAGACCGTTACGGATTACGTAACGGTCCAGCAACAAGAAGACGGCGCACTTACCGCTACGGTAACATGCTTGCAGGCGTTCGGAGAACAGATAACGCTCACCTGCACCGCTCGCACCAATGCCGATTTTAATTGCTTCAATCTGTAACAAATTGCAGCATATTTCAAAAAAATGCTCCTTAAATAGAATAACATTTTTGCGCGCAAAAATCAATATAAAAGAATGCAATAAAGAAAAAGCGGTTTAACTACCGCCGTTCAAGATCCCGTTCGGATTACGGTGCGATTTTTACATTTTAAACCGCTTGTCCAGCCCGGACCGCACATATGAAGCGATCGCCGCGCGCAAAAGCGGTCGGAGCATTATCGCGTTTATCGGCTATTTGCAAAATAGTCCAATTTTTTCGTTTATTTGTCCCTTGTTTTGGCGCAAAATCCTATTATATAATTTCTATGTAATAAATATCATTATATATTTGCACCGAAAATTTTCAGCGCAAAATCGTTATAACGGGGAAAAGTATGGCAGGTTTGAAATTAAATCACCTTTATAAGGTTTATCCCAACGGAGTAAAAGCCGTAAATGACTTTTGCATGGATATCGAGGACAAGGAATTTATCGTATTCGTAGGACCTTCAGGTTGCGGCAAATCCACCACTCTGCGTATGATAGCGGGGCTTGAAGAGATATCCGCAGGCGAGCTCTATATAGGGGACGTATTGGTAAACGACATCGAGCCGAAAGACAGGGATATCGCCATGGTGTTCCAGAATTATGCACTCTATCCCCACATGACGGTCTACAACAATATGGCTTTCGGGCTGAAAATAGCTAAAACGCCGAAAGAAGTGCGTGATAAAAGCCAAATAAAGGCTTTGACAAGGAGCGGCAAGCCGATGAACTTTATACAGCTTTTATTTGCCCGCGTACCCAAGGAAAAACTCGACGAAAACGGCAACCCCGTCTATAAAGACGGAAAACCCGTTTACGAATACAAGACCGATAAAAACGGCAACACGGTTAAGGATAAAAACGGCGAGCCCATCGTGCTGAAACGCCCGTATAACGACGAGGAGAGACTCGGTCCCGTCGTGCGCGACGAAAACGGCAATCCCGTACTCATAAAGAGGGAAACGAAAGGCGGCAAAACCGTATATAAGATGCGTAAATACACAAAGGAAGAGATACGCAACAAAATTTACAGAGCGGCGAGAATACTCGCAATAACGGAGTATCTCGACAGAAAACCCAAGGCAATGTCCGGCGGGCAGCGACAGAGAGTCGCGCTCGGTCGCGCGCTCGTACGCGAACCCAAAGTATTTCTTTTGGACGAGCCTCTCTCCAACCTCGACGCAAAATTGAGGACTGCCATGAGAGCCGAAATTTCCAAATTGCACAAGAGTTTGCAGACGACGTTTATCTATGTCACCCACGACCAGGTAGAGGCAATGACAATGGGCACAAAAATAGTCGTAATGAAAGACGGCTGCATCCAGCAGATAGATACGCCCAAAAACCTCTACCGCTACCCCGGGAACAAATTCGTGGCAGGCTTTATAGGCACCCCTCAGATGAACTTCTTTGACGGCACGCTTTCGGAGGACGGGGATTTCATAACCCTGACCCTCAGCAATACGCCCGTCGCATGGAAAGTACCCGCATCCTACCTTATCAAAGCCGACTACAATTACCTCGGCGGCGATAAAACCGTGACGATAGGCGTACGCCCCGAAAATGTTTCGCCGGACGCCGACCTCTACCCCTTTAAAGCAGAGTGCAGAATTTCGCACTTTGAGGAATTGGGGACAGAGTGCCAGATATTCGGCGATCTGAACCTCGGGAGCGAAGACAACTTTACCGAGAGCGCTACAAAGATAATCTTTAAGGCGCCGGCGGACAGCCAATACGAGCCGGGACAAATAATAAAGATATCGATCGATCTTGCGAACATCCATCTCTTCGACGGCGAGACGGGCGTCTCCATAGCCCCCCGCATTCCCGCCGCGGTCAAGGCGGAAATAGCGGTAAAAGACGGCGAAATGACGCTTTACGGCCGCCGTATTCCCCTCCCCGCCGCCATCGCCCCCGAAAACGGAGCATATACCGCAATAATACCCACTTCCGCCGTCATGATCGGCGGCGAACTTGAAGCGGACGTCGCAAAAACAGAAAACATAAAGGGTGCGCGCCTTTTCCATCTCGACCTCGGCGGCAAGATCATATTCGCCCTGACGGACGCACAGAACGATTTCGGTGGGAAAGCGAATTTCAGTTTGGACCTCAAACAAATTTCCATAATAAAGGATGGCAAAACCGTCGTCGGACCGCTTAAAACGGTGAACGCAGTGAACGGCGCGTACGCCAAAGCCGCGCGCGCCGCGGACGCGGACAATTTCTTCGTTATCGGAAATTCCTCCATAACATGTCCGCCTCAAAAGGCAAAACGTCTTTCCGAAATATGCGGCAACATGATATACAAAAAGCAACTCAGGCTGGAATTCGGCGCATACGGGATAAATATTGTCTCCGCAGACGGACAAACCGACGGCGTTTCCGCCGAAATAGTCGCCGTAAAGGATTACGGCAATGAAAAGTTTTACGTGTGCGACGTAGACGGGCAGACCGTAAACGTTGCGGCAGAGGGCGCCGGATCCGGCTGGGACGAGGGCGCAAAAGTAAAGCTGAATATAGACGCCGATCAAATCTCCGTGATAGACGTCGGATCCGATATACGGCTCGTGTGACAGGCAAAATCATGAAAATGACGTTCAGGTGGTATGGCGAACAAGACAGCATACCTTTGAGTTACATAAAACAAATACCCAACATGTCGGGAGTGGTGACCGCGGTCTACGACACCCCCGTGGGCGAAGTATGGGCGCCCGACAAAATCGAAAGGCTGAAAGATCTCTGCAACAGCGCCGGACTTGAAATGGAAGTCATAGAATCCGTTCCCGTGCATGAAGATATAAAGCTCGGCAGACCCACAAGGGATAAATTGATAGCCAACTATGCCCAAACTATACGCAATTTGGGGGCGGCAGGCGTAAAGTGCGTATGCTATAATTTTATGCCCGTCTTCGATTGGCTGCGCACAGACTTAAAGACTGTTGCGGCGGACGGAAGCACCTCGCTTTCTTACAGACATGGGGAATTGGCGGCGCGAGATCCCGAAAACCTTCACCTTCCCGGCTGGGACGAAAGCTATACGGCGGGAGAATTGAGTTCGCTCATCAAAGCCTACTCCTCCTTTACCCATGCAAAGTTGTTTGAGAATCTCGTCTACTTTTTAAACGGCATTATGCCCGCCTGCAACAGCGCCGACGTATACATGGCGATCCATCCCGACGACCCGCCGTGGGACATGTTCGGGCTGCCGAGGATAATAACGTGCGCAAAGAGCTATGACGATCTGCTGCGCGCCGTTCCGAATAAGCATAACGGTTTTACATTTTGCACCGGGAGCCTCGGCGCAGGCAGAGATAACGACCTCGTTGAAATGGCGCACAAATACGCCAAGCGCATCTATTTCGCGCATATCCGGCAGTTGAAATTCAGCGGCGAGAGGGACTTTACGGAGGCGGGGCATCTGACAAAAGCGGGCGACCTCGACATATACGGGATAGTCAAAGCGCTTGTAAAAGCCGGATTCAACGGCTATGTCCGTCCCGACCATGGAAGAAATATCTGGGGAGAGGACGGCAAGCCCGGTTACGGTTTATATGACAGAGCGCTCGGCGCGGCTTATCTCAACGGACTGTTCGAAGCTGTGGAAAAGGAGAAATAAATGACGAAATTGCCCTTTAAAATAAATTTGACAAACAAGACCGCCGTTATAACGGGCGCGGGCGGGGTAATCTGCTCGCATCTTGCGAAGACAGTGGCGGAATGCGGCGCAAAAGTCGCCCTTCTGGATCTGAATGAGGACGCGGTGCGCATCTGTGCAGAGGAGATAGTAAAGAACGGGGGGACCGCAAAGCCATACTGCGCAGACGTCTTAAACAGAGAATCGCTTGAAAACGCACGCAAAAGGATACTGAATGACTTCGGCACGTGCGATATCCTGATAAACGGCGCAGGCGGGAACAACCCTAAGGCGACTACGGACAACGAATACGCCTCTTACGACGACGCAGAAAAAGATATCAAGACGTTTTTCGATCTGGACGCAAGCGGTGTGGAATTTGTGTTCAACCTGAACTTTTTGGGCACCCTTCTGCCCTCGCAGACATTCGCCAAAGACATGGTGGGAAAGAGCGGCTGCTGTATACTGAATATTTCAAGCATGAACGCCTATACGCCCCTCACCAAGATCCCCGCTTATTCCGGCGCGAAAGCGGCTGTTTCCAACTTTACGCAGTGGCTCGCCGTGCATTTTTCGCGCATAGGCATCAGGGTCAACGCGATCGCGCCCGGCTTTTTTTCGACAAAGCAAAACCAAAATCTTTTATGGAACGCCGACGGCACTCCTACGGCGAGAACGGGCAAGATACTCGCGGCAACTCCGATGGGCAGATTCGGGACGGTAGACGACCTGACGGGAGCCACCCTGTTCCTTTTAAGCGACGAGGCGGCGGCGTTCGTTACGGGGATATGTATCCCCGTAGACGGCGGCTTTTCCTCTTACAGCGGAGTATGACCCGCGCAATATACTGCGTGGAGGGGCAAAATGATACGTTTGTGCGCATTCGCAGACGAATACAGTAACGATCTCGGCGAGCAAATTTATGCTTTACGGGAAAACGGCATAGGGCTGATAGAACTCAGAAACGCCGACGGCGTCAACGTCACCGATATGACGGAAGAGCAAGCCGAAGAGATAGGCAGCCGCCTGAAAAAGGCGGGGATATCGGTGTGGTCGGTTGGCTCCGCCCTCGGCAAGACGGACGCCGGCTGCGATTTCGAACAATATCTCAAAACGGTGAAGCGCGTCTTAAAGATTGCAAACATTCTGGGCGCGGAAAATATCAGGATATTCAGCTTTTTCAACGCCTATGACAAGCGCGACAGAGTAATCGACATGCTCAGGCAGATGGTCGGGCTCGCGGAAAGTTACAATGTTAAACTTTGCCATGAAAACGAAAAAGAAATATACGGCGACACGGTCGAAAGGGTGCTGGACCTATACCGCTCGGTAAAAGGGTTGCATTTCGTATACGACCCCGCGAATTTTGTGCAATGCTATCAGAATATCGGCTACGCACTTGAAAAGCTATACGGCATAACCGAATATTTTCACTGTAAAGACGTAATTTCGGCAACGGGCGAAATAGTGCCCGCGGGCGAGGGCGACGGCGGCATAGCGGAACTTTTCAACGCCATAGACAGGGACGCGGTGATAACCGTGGAACCCCACCTCGCGGTGTTCGAAGGCTATGCTTCCATAGACAAAACGGAAATGAAAAACAAATACAGGTTCAATTCCGGCAAGGATGCGTTCAACGCGGGAATTTCAGCGGTGAAGGCAACCCTCGCCGGGTGCGGCTATATCCCTGACAAATCTAACAATTATCATAAGCGAGGTCATAAGCAATGAAAACGGTCAGATACGGAATAATAGGGCTCGGGAATATGGGAACTACCCATATCAACAATTTCGCAAAGGAAAACAATATCCCCGGAGCCGAAGTCACGGCTATCGCGGACATAAAAAAAGAGAAGATCGACCGCATACTCACAAAATTTCCCGGCAAAAATTTTCAATGCTTCAACAGCGGGGACGAACTGATAAAGGGCGCAGACGTAGACGCCGTTATTGTGGCGACCCCCCACTACTCGCATCCCGACCTGTGCATAAAAGCCCTGAATAAAGGTCTGAACGTCATCTGTGAAAAACCTGCGGGCGTCTATACTAAGCAGGTCAAAGAGATGATCGCCGTGGCTAAGCGCTCGAAAGCGCTGTTCACGATGATGTTCAACCAGCGGACAAACTGCATTTTCAGAAAGATGCGTGAAATGATAGCAGCTGGCGCCATAGGCGCGATAAAGCGCATTAACTGGATAATAACCGATTGGTACCGCGCGCAGTGCTATTACGATTCGGGCGATTGGCGCGCCACGTGGGCGGGCGAAGGAGGCGGCGTACTCTTTAACCAATGCCCCCACCAGCTCGATCTCCTCCTTTGGGTCACAGGCTTAAAGCCCAACAGGATAAGGGCTTTTTGCCACAAGGGCAAATGGCACGACATAGAAGTCGAGGACGACGTTTCGGCATATCTCGAATATCCCAACGGGGCGACGGGCGTGTTTATAACTTCCACGGGGGACGCACCCGGCACCAACCGCTTCGAAGTTCTGGGCACGGGCGGAAAACTCGTGTGCGATAACAACAGGGTATTGACATACTACAAAAACGATATGGACGAGCGGGAGTTCTGCAAGACATATAAAGGCGGCTTCGGCGAACCCGGATACACCGTTAGCGAGGTGGAGACCGACGGACTCAATTTACAGCACACGGGAATATGCAGAAATTTCACAAACGCCATACTCGGCAAAGAACCCCTCTTCGTCGACGGCGCAGACGGCTTGGACAGCGTTGTTTTGATGGACGCCATGGAACTCTCCTCGTGGCTGGACAAGACGATAGATCTGCCCCTTGACGACGACCTGTATCTGGCAGAGCTCAGAAAGAGGATAGCTTCGTCGCGCCGCAAAGAGGCGGTCTCGGGCGCAGTATTCGATACGGAGGGCTCTTACGAGGGCGGCGTAAAATGAACTGCGCCGTTATCGGTTGCGGCGCGATAAGCCGCTTGCACATACAGGGGATATATGCAGCGGGCGGAAAGATAGCGGCGCTGTGCGACAGCGATATCTCCAAAGCCGAACGGGCTAAAACGGAATACGGTCACGATTGCGCTGTATATGCCGATTACAGGCGTATGCTGGACGAAAATAAAGTGGACGTTGTACACATCTGCACCCCTCACTACCTGCACGCCGAAATGGCTTGCTACGCGCTTGAACGCAACGTAAACATGCTGTGTGAAAAGCCGGCGTGCATTTCCGCGGAAGAACTCCGCGCGCTGGAAAAGGCGGCGAAAAATTCCACCGCGCAACTCGGATTCTGCCTGCAAAACAGATATAACGAAAGCGTGCAAAAGGTCAAGGAACTGCTTGCCGGACATAATATCTCGGCTGCGTGGGGCGCCGTGGCGTGGCGCCGTTACGGAGAATACTACACCGCCTCCGATTGGCGCGGCAAGATAAAAAAAGAGGGCGGCAGCGCGCTCATAAACCAGTCCATACACACTCTCGATCTCCTCATATATCTTATCGGAATGCCCGAAACCGTCATGGCGGTCACGCACAACCTCCTGCACCGCGCCGAAACGGACACGGAGGACATGTTTTACGCTGTTTTTCAGGGTCAGGGACGATCTTTCCAGCTTTTCGGGACGACCACGGCGGGCGCGGATTTTCCCGCGTCGATATCCATAGCCGCCGACGGGCTCAGATGTACTTTCGACGACAAACAGCTCATCGTGAACGGCAAAGTATTCCCCGAGAGCCGGGGCGGATGCCCGGGCAAAGAAGTCTGGGGCAACGGCCATGCAAAACTCATAGGAGATTTTTACGGTTGCCTCAGGGAAAACAGAAAATTCGGTATAGGGCTGGAAGAAGCTTCGAAATCTTTGAAATGCGTGCTCGCCGCATACGGCTCGGACGGCAAAACGATAAAAATCGGAGGATAGCGAAATGCAATGCGGACTCAACCTTTACAGCGTGAGAAGTCTTTTTAAGGACAGGGAAAGCCTTCTTGAAGTGTGCCTTAAAGCCAAAGAGATAGGTTACAGATATCTTCAGTTTTCGGGAATGAAACTGAATGCCGCGGACCTCGCCTCAATAACCAAAGCGACAGGTCTGCCTTTCGTGCTGACGCATGTTCCTATGGACGACATTTTGAACCGCACCGAAGAACTTGTGGAAGAGCACAGAACTTTCGGCTGTACGAATATCGGGCTCGGAATGATGCCCATCGATATTTTAAAAGACGAAGAAAAGTTTTACGAAAATGCCAAAGCGCTCAACGCCGCAGGCGAAAGAATGGCAAGGGCGGGCGCAAAACTGTTCTATCACTTCCACCAGTTCGAATTTTCAAAACACCGCGGCAAAAGAATGATAGACTATCTTATCGACAGCTGTCCGTATATCAACTTTACGGCGGATACATATTGGATACAGTACGGCGGCGGCGACATCGTGGATTATATGCTGAAGATGGCGGGCAGAATGGACTGCATTCACCTCAAAGATTACAGGATAATCTTCGAAAACAACAAATACGTGCCGCAATATGCCCCGATCGGCGAGGGCAATCTCAATTTTGAAAAGATAATAAAAACCGCCGCGGAATGCGGCGTGAAGTACTTCCTTGTCGAACAGGACGACGCGGTAAATTACCCCGACCCCCTCGGACAGGTAAAGATAAGCGCGGACGAAATTGCCCGTTGGCAACAGCGCTTATAAACCGCGGCGTTTGTGCATAATTATTTTTCTCCCATAGAAAAACCTGCCTTTCAGCGGCAGGTTTTTCTCTTTATTCCCCATCGGGCAAAGACGTCACCACCCGATACTGTTTTCTGAAAACGCTCGGGGACGACCCCACTGCCTTTTTGAAAATGCGGTTGAAATAAGACAAGTCGTTTATGCCGACCTGAGCGCTTACTTCCGATACGTTGAGGCTTGTCCTCAGCAGTATTTCCTGCGCTTTTTCTATGCGCAGATCGTTTACGTATTCCACGAACGTCTTACCTACGTATTTCTTGAAATAGGCGTTGAAAGAGGTCACGCACATCTGCGCATATTGCGCCACGTCGCCGAGATACAGTCTCTCCGCGAGGTGCTCGACTATATACAGCAACACGTCGTCTATCCTGGAACGGTGGATATCGTCGTAATCGGAATAATGGACGTCCTCCGCGCCCGCCCTGAACATATAGGTAAGCAGCCGCATGAGGTAACATTTGAGTTCGATAGCGCAGAACTGCGGCCTCTTCAAATATATTTCGAGCATTTTTTTGATTATCACTTCCAATCTCGCGCCCGTCTTTTCGCTGACCTTATATTTCTCGCGGACGCTGAGCAGATAGCGCATAAAAACCGAACCCGATTCCTTTATCCTCTCTTCGGCAGCGCTGTTTTCGCTTATCAGATTGTCTTCGGATATGAGTTCCAGAGGAAAATCTATGCCGTAGACTACGCTGTCCTCGATCATAGTGACCTCATGCTCGGTAAGAGGAGGCACTATAAAAAATTGCCCCGGTTTGAGGTGCGCCGTTCTTCCCGAAATTTTATGCTCGCACATGCCCTTTGAAACAAACCATATCTGCACATATTCGTGCGCATGGGGCGTGGTCGGCCAAGCGTAAGTGGCTCCTTTCATCTCATAGATCTTCATACCGCACCCCGTGCCGTATATGACCTTGTCGTTTTTGTACAGTATCATAATTTCCCCCGTAATCAGATATTTACCAATCGTATTCGCCGCTGTCCTTATCCGCCTCGTAGAGTCCCTTGCCGATAAGCTCCGGGAACCTGCCGACATTTACGTATTTATCGAGCTGTTGCAAGGCGTATAAATAATATCCGAGCATTCCGAACGGTACGGCGACCGTTCCGACGATCCGCCCGAAAAAACACACGTAAAAATTCGGTATAAAAAAGGTTATAAACAGCGCGCCCGAACAGATCACGGCGAACAGCGATTTGAAAAAGGTCCTGCTGTACAGGGCAAAACTCACTCGCAGATTTTGCAGAAACGTATTGCCGTACACAGATATGCACACCGTCATATACGCCGCCGCGGGAATACACAAAATGCAGAGCGCCATGGGGATATATACCGCATAAGCCACGGCTGCGTTTTCCGCAGTGTATGAAGTGTTGGCGATGAGCACGCACAAAAAGGCGCAGAGCCCCACAATAAAAGAAAGGAGCAACGTCTGCCGGAAATTCTGCTTCACGCCCGTAATAAAATCGTGCTTAAAGCTGACGTTTTCTTCCCATGCGTACTGTCTTATCACCCGCATAATGCCCGAAAACCCGACGGAAAACAGCATGAGAAGGGGGATATTTACCGCCGCCCTTATATTTGAAAAGAGCACCGATAAGTAAGTTACCCGCTCCGCCGCTTCCTGCGTCTGAACGCCGATAGTCTCGTGCAGATAGGCGACGTAGATCTGCTCCGTACACGCCAGAAGGTGTATCGGCGCGGACAACAGCAGGATAAGGAGCCCGAGTTTTACAAACGTCCAGAAGTGCAGGCTTACGACGTCTTTAAAAACGCCCCGCCGCGTCGTCGGCAACATATCGGGAGTAAAATCTTTATCCGCTTTTTTCAGCCTGAAAAAACTAATCTTCCCCATCGCCGCTCTCCCCGTCTGCGCCCTGCTCCTCTCCGCCGTACGCCGCGGCGCTTGTGCTCTTATATTCCTCAAGGGCGCGGGCGTATTCTTTCGAGGACATGACGCCCTTTATCTCTCCCTCTTCCAACACCACTATCTTGTCAGCCACATAACACGCCTCTTCGGGGTCGTGCGTGACATATATCACGGTACTGCCGTTTTTGTCGCATATATCCACGATAATTTTACGGAATTTTTCCCTGCGTAAAGGGTCTAAATTGGAAAGCGGCTCGTCGAACAGCGCTATAGCCGGCTTTTTTACGAGCGCGCGGGCGATAGCCACCGCCTGTTGCTGTCCGCCCGAAAGCTGTTTGGGCTTGCGGGTAAGCAGTCTGAACAGCCCGAACCTTTTGGCGATATCGGTCACGAGTTCCTCCGTCTGCCCGAAAGACATACCCGAAGCCATGAGCGGATATGCGATATTCTGGAAAACCGTCATCTTGGGATACAGCACATACTCCTGACTGACATAGGCGAGCCCGTTTTTCCGTTTGTCGTATTTGCGCGCTTCCGTCCCGTCGATTGTAAGGCTGCCCTCCGTGTATTGCACGGAATCGAGTATACATTTAAGCAGGGTGGTCTTGCCGCTTCCGCTCGGCCCGACCACAGCCACTTTTTCGCCGTCGCCTACGGTCAGCGATATCTTGTCAAGGGCAACGCCGTATCCCTTTTTCAGCTTATAATAGCAAGTAAAATCGTCGAACTCTATCAATATGCGTTCCTTTCGGTTCAGAGATTGTTTACCGTGACATAGTTGTTCCAGCCGTAGTAGATCATGTGCTCGTCGTCCTTTGCGTTATGCTTGAACGGCAGGATCTCTTCATCGAGTTCTTCTATCGGCTTGCCCGAAAGCAGAAATTCATCAAGCCGCCTTTTGCATGTTCTGACCCTCTGCAAAAGTCCGCCGATCCTTATATCCTGCACCTCAAAGCCCTGCGGCTTGTTCTCATCGTTCCATCTATTATACATCGCATTATGGAATTTTTCAATACGTTTGGCTAATTCGGGATAAATTTCCTCCGCCAGCTCTTTCAAAGCGGCGATATCCTTCCCCTTATATGCGGCGCGCGTCTTTTTGCCGAGGAGAAGTTTGATTTCAAGCACGCCCGCCAACGCCCTATCCACGTCAAACGCCTTTGAAAACTTTCCGCCGTCGCAAGCCGCAAGTTTTTTTACCGTCTCCTTCATGCTCGTTTCATATTCGTCGTAACATCTCGCGTCGAGAAACCCGCTGAACAGATCGCTGTATAGGAAGTACTTCGTCGGGCACTCGCACAAGAGCCGCGAATTACCCATCATATTCGGTGCGTCTATTAGCAGAAAGTCCTTGAGCGGCATATCGGTAAGCGCTGAAAACAACCTTTCGAACGCCCCGCCGCCGACGTCGTTGAGCCCGAGGGAGATATAGAGCCACGAAGGTATGACGCCGTATACCGAGCATTCCGCGCCGTTATCGCCCCAGCAAGTGGTGTAAAAATTTTTGAGCCCGTATTTTTTGACCGCGGGCAGCAGCGCGTCGAAAGTGCGGAAAGTATAGTAGTTGTGCGGCACTATGCCTATGCACTTCCACGACGTGTTGACCATCCATATATCGCGGCTGAACTTCATGTGCTCCCTTATCATGCGGTCGTAGTGCTCCGTTGTCAGATCCCGATAATCCCAATATGCGAGCGAAACGTTTTGGGGGACCTTTTCAATGACCTCGCGCGGAACGCTGTTTTCGCCGTAATAGTTGCCGTCGTTGACTATGCGGAAAAACATATCCGACCACATTATTGGCTTGAACCCGTACTTTTCGGCGATGGCGCACACGCGGTTCAAATGTTTGAGAATTATCGAAAACCTGTCGTGATAGCCGTATTTTTTGAGGTATTTGCCGAGCCCCACCATTTCAGCCTCATCCATTCCGATATTTATCTTATCGGTGGAAAATGACTTCCGCATGGCGGCGAACATATCGTCTATCAGCTCATACGTAGGCTCATAGTCGCAAAGGAGTATGTCGTTCAAGTCGAATTTGTCGCCCAAGTCCGCCCACTTTTTCACCGTTTCGAGATGGGCGAGAGTCTGTATGCAGGGAACGGCTTCTATGTCGTATGCCCTTGCATACTCCGCCACTTCTTTGAGTTCCTCCGCCGAATACCGACCGCGCAGATAGCCGAAATAGGGTCTTTTGTCTATGGTGTAGACGTCCTCCATATAGAGGAGAAACATATTGTACCCCATCAGCGCGCACATCCTTATCAGCCGCTTTATGGTCGGCATATTCAAGACGCCGTTGCGCGAGCAGTCGAACATTATCCCCTGACGCTCCATTTTGGGGATATATTCATATACGTAGTCCGCGTTTCCGCGGCTCTTCATCTCCAACAGCGCGCGCGCCAGCATCACGTTGTCCGAATAGCGAAGTTCGCAGCGGGCGCCCTCCTTTTCTATACGGAACCCGCGTTCGCATTTTTCCGTTTTCAGCAGCGCGGGAGCTCTGTAATTCAACTCCGCCGTCAGCTCCGATAATACATCGTACATCTTTATATTTCCTCCGCAATTTCAAAATATGACTACGTTCCCGAAGGGCATTCTGCCTTCGGGAACGCTTGATTTGTCCGGGCTTTATTCCGCCGTTACATTAAGACCTGTTAAGATCCCGCCTATCGTCGGATCTGCCAACGCGTCAGCCAATGTGGTGAAGTTGTTGTTGCCGTTTTTAACTATGAAAGCCTGCAACGTCCAATCGGAAACAGCTGTGCGTTTACCCGGGCTGCCTTGCTTTCTGTAAGCAAACGCATCGTTCTCGCATATGACCGCGCAGTTTTCAAACGTGACGTTTTCATAACCCGTGTTCACAACCCCGAACGCAGAGCCCAATGTAAGGTTATCGGGTGCGCCCTCCTCGAACTTAACGTTGACTATTACGCCTTTTATCTTATTGTTGTTTGTGGACACGCGTCCCACGAGCAAGCTCGAACCGAAATTTCTCAATTCGTCATTATCCGTCACGCCATCTCCCTTGATAGTGCCGCTGACGTAGATATTTTCCAGACGTCCGCCGTCGCGCAATTGGTCGCCGACCAGCGCGCCGCCCTTGCCCGATATGGTAACCTGCTCTAATTTCAGGTTTTTGATAGTGCCCGTTACGGTGGAGAAGATGCTTATCCCCGCCGAACCCTCATTGGGAACTTCATAATTGGAAATCGTATATCCGCAACCGTCGAATACGCCCGTAAAATTCAGCGCGGCGGACTTCGTTATTTTTTTACCTGCCGTTGCATTCCTGAGCGTCGCATTCTCCATATTCACGTCGCCGCCCAGAACCAGATAACCGAAATATTTATTCGTTTCGGATACTACGAGATAATCGTAGAGGTTCAGAACGTCCTGCTTTGTAGTCAATTTGTAAGCGACGGTCAGATTTACCGTGACGGATAACTTTTCTCCCGCGATCTTCAGCTCCTGCGGTCCGAATGAAGTATTATCTATCTTGCCCTTGGATATCGTAAGGGTGTCGCCCTCGATCGCATAGTCGCCTTCATTCAAAGTCTTTTCGCCGAGTTTTACCTCAGTGACGTTACCCATGGCGAGGAAAGCGTTGCTCGTGACTGTAAGGTCGTCGGTGTTAAAGCAATAATATCCGTTGTAACCCTCATACTGCACAGTCAGATCCGACGGCGCGGCGACCCCGAGCCCCTCGGCGATGGTCTTGGCGGCTTCATCAGCCCAGAGAGCGAACAGGTCGTCGAAGTTCTTGTTCGTCTCGCCGTCGAAATCCTTTCTCGTCCATCCGCCGCCGTAAGGCATAAAGGTATAGCCCTTTGCATTAACAGCGTAGCAGTTATCGAATACGCCCTCGTTGGCGGTGTTTGTGAGCGCGCCGAACGCCGTTGCGAGTTTGAGATTTTCGGCGTGAGAAACGAGTTCGACTATTACGTTCTTTATCTTCGCCTCGCCTCTTATCCTCGCCGTAAGCAGACCTGCGCCGCTTGAAGCGATGTCTCCGTCGGAAACGTTGCCGTCGCCCGAAATAGTGCCCTTTACATATACGTTTTCTATGGTGCCGCCGTCAAGCCAATAGCCAACCACCGCGGCGCTCTTTGCGTTGACGGTCACTCCTTCCACAGCGAGATTTCTGATCGTTCCGCTTACGCCCGCGAACAGTCCGCAGTTGTTTGTCGCCGCCTGATAATTGCTTATCTTATGGTTCTTTCCGTCGAATATTCCGCTGAACGTCATCCTGTACGACCAGCCGAACGAATTCGTGCCGGCATTTCCGAGGTCGATATCCTTGCCGAGAACGAGATAGCCGTCGTACGTGTCGCCGACAGAAGTCATGCGGTCTCTCATTGCCTTCAACTCGTCGGCGTCGTTTATCGTCCACACTATCGTCACGCCGTTGATACGGAGGATTTTTGCCTCATATTCCACGGTTATGGTCTGTGCGCCGCTCTTTATGCCCTGTTTTTTCAGTTCGTCCTTGCCTATCGTCAGCTTGCCGCTTTCCAAAGTAGCCTCAACCTGAACTCCGCATACGGTGACCTTGGCATTTGCGCTTTCGTCTATCTTTTGATCCGTCACCACGAGGTCTTCACCGTCGTCGGCGTTGGCGATATACTCCTTCGCCTCTGTCTGTACCTCTTCTTCGGATAAGCCCGTTACGAGTTTTATCGACTTTTCGGCTCCTGCCCACGAAACCGTAACGGTGACGTTATCGTCCTCCGTTATGGCTGCCGTCGCCTTTACCGCGCCCCCTTCGGCTACGGCTTTACCCGCCGCGTTGTCCGAAAGGGAAACGTTGAATATCCTCGCGTTTTCAGCCACGGCAACAGGTTCGCCTATCGTCAAAGTCAACTCCTGAGGCAAAGTATCTATTTCGGCTTTGAGGTAGTCCACTGCCGAGGAAAAAGTCATTTTTTCAAGATCCCAATCTTCGGAATACGCGCTCTTTAATTGGGCATAATAGGTCTCGTCGGCAAGAAGTCCGCCCAGCGTCGCGTACTTTTTAACGGACTTGCCGTACTGCGTGGGGCTGTCTGTGCCCGCACCGGACCCGCCGAAGAGGTAATCTTCCGATACGACGAACACGTTCTCCCACGCCCCCTTGTTGGCTTTGGCTTCGAGAGCGCCGCTGCTGCCGTTCAGTACGGAAATATCCGAATTATATACGACACCGATATTTTTAAGCATAGCCGCGTCCGCCGTCTGACCCGCAAGTCCCGCGGCCCTGTCAGAAGAATTGGCGGTCGAAACCATCTTGTTGATGCTTATGAATACATTCTCCACCGAGCCTTCGATGAAATATGCGAGAACGACCGCATGATCCGCAGTTTCGACCTCGACATTGGTGAAAGCTACGTTTTGCACTTTACCGCCCGTGCCTATCACGCCGAATATGCCGCCCGCGGCGTTCAGTTTCAGCCCGTCCACAGTGTGTCCGCGCCCGTCGAATGTCCCGAGAAGACCTTTGCTCTTGTCGGTGCTCCAACCTCTGTATTTAAAGGCGGCTTCGCCCGCTTCTATATCGTTCCCCAGCACGTAATATCCATTTACTACGGGGACAGCCGTTCCTTCGGCGGGGCTGAACAAGCCCGTTATGTCCGCGGCGGTTTTTATCACCTTGGAGACGACCCATGCGTCCACGCGATATCTTATCTTATCGGATTCGACTATCAGTTTGCGCTCGCCGAGACCCGTTACGGCTTCCTTGTTTATGAAACCGCCGTTCCATATGCTGACCCCCAGCTTTTCCGCGTCCTGCACGTCGGTTATTTCGAATCCCTCGCCGAAAAGGGCGCCGTCTATGGAGGGAGCCTGTTCGGACAGGTCTACCGTGACCTCGCCGTCCAATGTCTTATCCACCGTTGCCTTGCGCACCGTGAATGAAATTTCGTTTGACTTTATCGTCTTGCCTGCGCTTACGGTGTATTCGCCGTATATATTCACGGTCGAGCCCTCTTCGGCAGTATCGGCAAGCGTTATAACGCCCGCCGCGGAGACTGTCGCGACGCTCTCGTCGGAAGATTTGAACTCCCAGCCCTCTTCTATGGGCTCATCATTATAGGAGATCTCCGCGACCTCTACCTCGCTCGTGCCTTTGTATACCGAGTCTCCGTCAGCCGCTTCCATAAGATATATATCCGTGCCGAACGTATCCTTTACCGCGATTTCGAACTTATAAACGGGCACTACGGTCACGGTTATCGTTTCCGTAAGATCGCCCGCTAAACCCGCTGCCTCAGCCAAAGGGAACCGAGCTGTTACGGCGATCTCCGTTTCGCCCATGCTCAACGCAGAGACAACGCCCGCTTCGGATACCTCCGCGATCCCCTCCACGGTCGGCTCGTATGAATAAGTTATGCCGTATTCGGCGTTTTCCAAAGTGCGCCCCTTGAATTTGACAACAGGCGACAGATTGGAAGAAGCGCCCTCGCTCAAGGTCAGCTCCGTCTGGGCGATCACAAGTTGCGGACGGACAAGAGCCGAAACGGTGACGTTGCAGACGGCGCTCTTGCCCTCTGCCGTAGCCGTAACGGTCGCCGCGCCCGCTTTGAGCGCGTCAAGCGTCCCGTCCTTTACCTTTACCACGGTCGGGTCGGAAGAAGTCCACTCGACCGCTTTGTCCACGACCGTATTTTCGGGGTCCCTGACCGTAGCGGTGAGGGTCTGCCTGTCGAACACATCAAGCGAAAGCTCGCTGTCGGACAGCGTTATGGAGTACTCCCCCTCTTTTTCGGGCGGTTGCTGCCCTTTGTCCGGCGTGCAGCCGAAACAGAGCGTAGCCGCCGCAATTGCCATTGTCAGAACCGACAATATCAACAACAGTTTCTTTTTCATCGTTTTTCCCCTTGATATTTATTTAAATTTCTACAACAGTTACTTCTATTGTCAGCGACAACCCGGCTATGGCGCCGGCGTCGCCTACTCTGTCGGGACCGCCGATACCGTGCCAGAGCGCCCACACGGTTATCTTCGCGCTGCCCGCGGATACGCCCGTTATGACGCCGTCCGCCGAAACGGCAGCCACGCTTTCCTGCGAGGAGATATATGTGAATGCGGTATCGGCTTCCGTGCGGTCCTCGCCGTTGAACAACACCCTTGAAACGAGCGTAAACTTACCGCCCTCAGCTATCGTGAGCTGCTCCCGGTTTACGCGAAGCTCGGGTATTATCCCGTCATCTCTCACGGTCACTATGCACTTGGCAGGTTGCCCGTTTCCGACGGCAGCCGTCACCTCGGTGGTGCCCGCTCCCGTCGCGAATATCACGCCGCCCGTGACCTTTGCGACATTTTCGTCGGCGCTTGCCCAGACGACTTCCGCGTCCGCTTCGTTGAGATCCGCGTCGCGGACGACCGCTGTCAGCTCATATCTCTCCAACGCCATAAGCGACACATCCGTGGCGTCCAGCGTGACATAATACTGCGGTTCCGCCTCTGTAACGCCGCAATTTGCCGTGCAGGAACACGCCGTTGCGAACGCCGCAAGCAACGCCGAAACGCCTATTGCCGCGATCCGAAAAAATTTTTTCATATTCACCGCCTTTACACTATTCCCCAACTCTGCAAAAGCTGGGTAAGCGTTCCGTTTCTTTCGCTTTCCCTGAAAATATTCGCGAGTGTCTGGTCGTGATAGATCTGCGCCTTTGCCGTGGCTATATCTTCTTTCGTCATGGTGGGCTGGAACAATTCGAGCAGCAGATAGTTATACGCTATTCTCTCCGTCGAGACGTTTTTCACATACGTATTGTACTTATTGACGTCTACGCTTTTTATCGGCTCTACCTCTCCCAACGCTTTCTCTATCCGCGACGTCCAATCCATGAGCATCTGCCTGCTCCACAGATTTCTGTCAAGCATCTTGGAATATATCGAATTCGCGCCGCTGCACCCCAAAACGGTATTCTGGTAGTTCGCCCATATCCTCCAATCGTTGAATACCCCTCTCATCGTCGCCGCGGCAGGTCCGAAGTAATTTTCCATGAATTTATCTATCAGCCCGTTTATGTCCTGGTTTACGTTCCACGTCAGCTTGGAATAGAGATATATCTTGAGCCACGACCAGCCTGTTGCCGAACCCGTCTGGTTGGATTGGTTTTGGTCGTAGATGTAGTCTACCCTGTTCTCTATCGCAAATTTATATGTCGCCTGCGTCGCGTCAAAAGTGTTGTAAGGGATAAGATAGTAGTTGAAGTTGGTCGAATACATCCAGAAATAGACCCGCTTGCTCAACGCCGCCCAGCCCCTCAGATTGTCCGCATAAGGGGCGTTGACAGAATCCCTGTCATAGAAATCCCGCGTATAGTCTCCCCTTGTCTCGGCGAAATAGGGAATGAGGTGATCGTTTAAGATGACTTTACCGTCGCACGGCTCGTAAGCCGACGTCTCCTCATTGTACTTAACGGGCGGTTTATTGGTCTCGTGATAGGCAAAGAACAGGATATCGAACTCCCTGTCTTCTCCCTTTTGCTCATAGTGGTTTTCCACCCGCTCGGCTACGCCGTTCAAAAACATTATTATCGCGGCGCCGTACGATCCGTTATACTGCTGTTTCATGCTGAGGCAGGATTCACATTCGCAAAAAGTCTGGGTGTCCTCCTGTGTGAAAGAAATGAGCTTTTTCGAAGGATCGCCGTCGAGGCATGTCCATATCTTCTCCGCGGCTATATCCTGCATTTCAGCCAGCTTTTCGGCTTTTCCGTGCGCCGTATAACAGAGATTCTGTTCGTCCGTCGCATAAAAATCCTCTTCGTAAGTTTCCGGCTGAGCCTCGTTGAGATACACGCTCTTGGGGAAATAGCGGGAAGAGTTGTGCACGACGAGCGCATTCTCGCCGTTTTCGTCGGGTACGGGGATTATGAGATCGCTGAAATTGGTCAGCCTCAGCCGTTGCGACGTAGTCTTGTCCGACATGAGAAACTGGAAATTGGTAGCCCTGATCCCTATATCGGGCACGTCGGTTATGTCGAAGTTCCTGAGTTTTACTTCCTTTACTCCCTTATCGAGGCTATAACAGTCCACGCCGAAATAGTCGAACCCGAACAACTCCGTAAGCAGCTGATAGGTTGCGAATTGGGAACCTTCGGGGCTGTATCCCAGACAGAATACGCTTTTGCCGACAGTCCTGATATAGAAGCCCTGTTCGCCGAGCTCCAAATAACCCGCTTCAAGCCCCGCAGTTTCCGACACTGCGTTGCCGCCTATGACGATATATTCCGAATTTTGAGTATATGCCGCCGCCACATCGTCCGCATACACCGTTTCGAGATACACCGACGTGGCTTCCATGAAGAAATTGACGAAATCCTTTGCGGCGGTCTCTATCCTCGCGGAGGCGTCTTTGGCGATGACTACCTTATAGCCGCTCTCGCCGCCGCTGACGATATACCCGTCGGTTTCAGCCACATTGTAGACGTGCGTTGCACCCTCAACCGAAAAATCGCCGACGTTGTCCACCGTCATGCTGTCGGCGGATATCTTGTTATTATTACAACCTGCCGCGGCGAGGGGGAATACGAGCGCGCCCGCCAGCAACGCGCACAGCGCGCATTTTGCCGATCCGAATCTTGCCATTTTATACCTCCTTACCTCACCGTAACCTTATAACTCGCGTGGGTAGCATTTCCGCCCGTATCCACAACGAGATAATGCACCGTATAAACGCCCGCCGTTTGGGCGACAAAATGGGAGTATGTCCCGCCGTTTCCGTTTACGAGCCCGAAAACCTGTCCCTGCGGCGTTTCCACGCTGACGTATATCGTAAAGTCGCCGTCCGCGTCATGGTTGTCCTCTATGGCTATGCGCGCAATCTCAATGCTCGTATTCACACTTCCCTCGGTAATGGGCGCAAGTATCTCCACTTCGGGGGGAGTCATGTCCGCACACGTCAGGATATAGCTGTAATTCAGCCTGTTGCCGCCAATATCCACCGCTTCGTATATAACTTCATATCTGCCGTATTGGTCCAGCGTCAGCTCGTAGGTTTCGGATATCCTGCAATTGCGTTCGTTGAGCGCCGTTCCGTCGCATGCGATAGCGTAAGAGCCGTCGGGCGCCTTGACGCTCATAGTGCAGGTCACGGAGGGGTCGAGCACGTCGGCGACGTATACGGGATCTATCGTGTATTTCGTTCCGTACCGCCTCGCGCCCGAGTCGGCTGCCGCAGAGATCCTCGGCTTTATGTTGTCCAGGTATATTCCCGATATGGATTGACCCGATATCCTGAAAATATCCAGCCCCGTCCTTGCGGGGGTCTCTATTCCGCCGAGTTCCACGGAAAGATACGCCATAGAGTTTTTAAATCCTGCAAAATCGTTCCCGAGCAGATCTTTATTTACGGCGATCTGCATTGTCGTAGCGCCCGTGGGCATAACTACCGTGCCGTTTGCCGTAACATTGGGTGACAAGGGGTTGTCGGCGTCGTCGAAATAAACGCTTTCAAGCAGCGTTTCCTCGCCGCCGTTGAGCGAAAAATACACTCCGCCGTCCACATGCCTCCTGTAAGTAAGTTTGATCTGAACGTTGTCGTCGGAGGCATCGGTAAGATAAATATCTATGATGCGGAAGCCCGAACCCGCCGCGGAAAGGCTGACATTGAAATCGAAAGTTTGCAAAGCGTTTATGAACGTGGTCTTCACTGCGCCAAGGGCTGCCTCCTGCGGCTCTGCCGTGAAGCGGATGAATTTGCCCTGCGGCGCCGCCGTCAGCCCGTCGCTCACAAAATACTTTTCTATCCTGTAAATGCCGCCGTAGCCGCAATCTATAACAGGTATTTCCTCCGAACTGTATTCCGCGACATGCCCGCCGTTATCCACACGGTAGATTATTCTGACGCTGCGTGCCGCATAGGAGACGTATCTGTAAGAAACTTTCTTTTCGGCGCCGCCGTCTTCCGACACATAAATTTCGGGAACTACGTTTACGGGCGCACCGTCCGAATATATCCTGGCTTCTATTTCGGGGAAATTATATACGCAGCCGTAGAGCATATACTTCGGCAGCACGGGCTTTCCGAAGAGCACCGGCTCATCGTTTGCGGTAACCGTCAAAGTCTGCGTTTTTGTGACCTCGGAGACATAATCGCTCACATAATACGTCACTTCATATTCGCCCGCATATTCGGGGAAAAACGAAGGGTCGTCGGAGGAGATCTCATATGCCTTGCCCGCCCCCTCGCAGGTTGCGACGGCACGCCAAAAAGCGTTGCCCCTGTTCCCCGTGATCTCGGGGGCAGGCAGAACGCATTCCTCGCCCGCTTTCGCGCTTTCGGGGAATCCGTTCACGGCAACGCCGATATTTTCTGCCGATCCGTCCTCTGCCGTAATTTCAATGCTCTCGTTACCTACATTTCCGTAGGCGTCCGAAGCGGTATACTTGACCGTGTATTTGCCGGCGGAAAAGGGCACGAATTTACCGTCCGTGCAGTCGACGGATATCTGATTTACGCCGTTATCGAAGTAAACGGCGGCTGTGACAGGGACGTTATGGCTGTAATCGTCGACGGCTTCCGCCTTGAAAAGCGCGTAAGCCTTGCCGACGACCGCTTTGGGATAATCCGCTTCCGCAAACTTCCCCTCCGCGTCTATTTTTATAACGGGCGCTGTCACGTCCTTGAAAGTGTTGTCGAAATCGATGTCCGACAGCGAATTCTTACCGAGTTTCGTTATGCCCAGATTGAGGGCGGCGGCGTTATATCCCGAGCCCGAAATGCTCAGAAAACATTTGCCGTCCGTAAAGCCTTTCCATGCGCTCCCGCCGTACAGATCCTTATTTGAAAGCGCCGTAACAAGCCACTCGTTGGCATATATATGGTTCTTTTCGGCGTCGAAGCGCAAAGCTAACTTCTGCGTGCCCACGTACTGCGGGTCGTTATGGGGCTCCGCAGGCGATTTGTATTGGGGATTGCCGGGAAGTGAAAATGTTATATTTGCGCCCCAATCGTCGCTCTTGTGTATCTGGTAGCCTACGCCGTCTATCTCTATGTCGTTGTTTTTGCCGTGTTCGAGCCCCGTGGGCACCTGCGAGGCGGCGTTTGCGGTTATATAGGCGTTTTTCTCCGCCCAATCGGCGCCCTCCTGCTGCGCAGTCCCCTTCTTTACGGAGATGGTCACGAAATTTTCGGGATCGTACGCGTCGGTGAGCGTTATATCTATCTTGCGCACGTCGCTCGTCCCGATGGTTTCAGGCAGGACAAAAAATTCCAAAAACGCCTCGCCGCCCAATTCGGCGAGATCTATGAGTTCCGAACAGGAGAACTTGTCCATACTGCTTATCGAGGTAAGCAGAGTTTCCCCGTTATTGTTCACGACGTGTTCTCCGTAAGAGCGGGTGCCGTAACTCACGGCGGAACGCGCGCTGCCGACGGAATACTTTTTTTTGCACACAAGAAAATGCGTCTGCGTAGCCTCCGCCGACGGGGTCTTGTATGTCACGGTATACATGCCTTCTTCCGACGGGGTGAACTTATCGCCTGCGCGGTAGCTGACGCCCGAAGGCACGGTTATATAGGCGGTCGTATTCTCTCTTTTGGGTATGCTTATGTCCTTGGCTTCATCTGAACCGAGGATATACTCGGGGATCGGTGCTTCAGGCGACTTTATGCGCGCCTCCTCGGCACGCGCTGTCCTTACTCCCAGCACCCCCCCCCCGAGCGAAACCGAAACTCCTATCGCCAGCAGTCCCGCCGCAAGGGTCA
>CANRJR010000031.1 GCA_947631005.1 uncultured Clostridia bacterium
CAATAGCGGTGCGGTACGCCCGCATCATCGCGCGGATATGCGCCTCGTCGAACACATAGAGCGGCGTGCCGAACTCCCTTACGAGTTCCACTGCGTCCGCTCCTCCGATTTCGAGATGTCCTTTTTCGTTGACTTTTAATGTTTCTCTTGCGTTAAACATGCCGATAGTATAGCATTTCCCGCAAGTTTTGTCAAATAAAAAATGCGCGACGCAATATGATACCTCATATTATGTCACGCATAGTACTTCGCAAAATCGTCTTATTGCCAATTCCGAACCGTCTCGCGGAAGGCGTCGCCGTACGAATAGCGCGGCGCGTCGCCGAGAGAGACGAGTGGCGCGCGGTCACGCTCCACCCCGTCGCACAGCAACACGACCGAGCCGAGCAAGTCTCCTTTTGCAACGGGCGCGGAAATGTCGCCGTCCCATTCTACAACGATCTCCACGTTGGGCGTTTCGTCCTTTTTGCCGAATACGGTGAGCGATCTTGCGGGCGCGGCGGCAAGTTCGGTAACGCGGCTGCCCTGCACGCCCACGACCCCCACGTTTTCGCCCGCCGCAACCACCGTTTTGGTTTCATAGCCGCGGAAAGCATAGTCGAAGAGCTCGGAGACTGCCGCATTGCGCGCCTTGGAATTGTCCGCACCGATCACAACGGAAATGATGCGCGTATCCCCCCGCTTCGCCGTCGCGGCGAGGCAAGAGCCCGCCTCGTTGGTGTAGCCCGTCTTGCCGCCGTCGCACCCGTCGTAAAATTTCACGAGCTTGTTGGTGTTGGTAATGCGGGTCGTCCTGCCGTCGGGATGGGCGAAATCCTCATACCAAATCGTGGAATAGTCGAAGTATTCCTTGTGCGAAATGAGTTCGCGAAGCATGGCGGCAACGTCTTTAGCGCACGAATATTGAGGATCTTTGGGCAGACCCGTACAGTTTGCGAACAGCGTATTGTCCGCGCCGAGCTCTTTCGCGCGTTCGTTCATGCGTACAATGAAGTCCTCTTCGCTTCCAGCCACCCGCTCGGCGAGCGCGACGCACGCGTCGTTGGCGGAACAAACGATCGCCGCTTTCACAAGCTGTCCAACCGTATAACTGTCGCCCGCCTGCAAAAAGACCTGCGATCCGCCCATTCCCGCGGCGTGCTCGCTGATCTCCACGCTCTCCTCCATCGTGAGCGTTCCGCTCTCTTTCGCTTCGAAAGTGAGGAGCAGGGTCATGATTTTGCACATGCTCGCAATGGGAAGCCGCTTGGTCTCCTCCATAGAATACACCGCCGTGCCGCTCTGCGCGTCGCAGACGTAGGCGGATTTATAAGAGGGTTGCAGTGTTTCGGCGGGCGCGTTCCCCGCAAATATCATGGAACAAGCCGCAACGGCGGCAAGTCCGAGGCATAACTTTTTCATGCCAACAGTTTGCGCAGTTTTTCGGAAAATACGCAGGAATCAGATGAGAGACCCGATCGGATGAAAGAGCGCGAGGAGCAGCAGCATTTCGAGCAGACAAATAATGGCGCAAAACAGCGTTAAAATGAGCGCGTCCCCCGCCAGCGCGAAAAAGTCCCGCTTGGTAAAACAGAAACAGCCCGCCCGCGCAAACGAGAGCGCGGCGGCGATAAGCAATACGGCGTCGGTGAGCAGCCGTATGGGAAGATAGAGAACGATCGCGATCATCGCGCCCGAAAATTTATAGACGGAAAAGAGAATGGCGGTACAGCCCCCGAACGTATAGGCGCGGTAGACGAGCACGACGGGCGGCAAGATCAGTCCCGCGAAGTGGACGCCCGCGAGCGAAATGAGCACGACGAGCACGGCGCACCCCGCCGTCCGCTCCAAAAAAATGAGGAAAACGTTGCGGTCGGAATAGCAAACGCGGGTCAAATAGCGGTCGCATGCGTTGATGTGATAGACGTAAAATGCGGGCGTACGAAAAAAGCAGATCCCGAGGATCAGCATGATGAGATAAAAGATCCCGAGCGCGACCAACGTCTTTTTTTTACATAGGGCGCGGGACAGACAGTTTTCCACGGGCGAAAGAAAGTCCATATCTATTGATATGAACTTCCCCTCTCCGAAAATGACGGTATTCGCGTTTTTTCGCGTTATTCCGCAAGCATATGCTCGATCCCGATGCCATAGCCGCGCGTTGGATCGTTCAAAAACACATGGGTCACCGCGCCGATGAGCTTGCCGTTCTGCAAAATGGGACTGCCGCTCATGCCCTGCACGATGCCGCCCGTCTCCGAGATCAGCCGCTCATCCGTCACCTTTACGACGAAATTCTTGTTCTCGCGGTTGTCCGAATCCACTTTCACGATGTTGATCTCGTACTGTTGCGGGCAAGTGCCGTCGATCGTGGAATAGATGACCGCCTTCCCGATGGTCGCCTCGGCGATGGGAGCGGCTTCGACGAGTTCGGCGTGCGAAAAGTCGTAACTTTTGTCGAACGTACCGTAGAGCCCGCAGTTGCAGGTCTTTTCCGCCTTTGCGAGAACGGTGTCGCACATAAACAGCCCGCGCAATTCCCCCGCCTTTCCGCGCATGCCTTTGTTGACGCCAATCACGGTGCAGAGGTACACTTTCGCGTCGGCGATCTCCAAACTGTTGCGGTTTTCGTCGCACACGGCATGCCCGAGCGCGCCGAAGCGATAGCTCTCTTTATCGATATATGTGACCGTTCCGATCCCCGAGAGGGTGTCGCGGATGAGTACGCCGATTTTATAACGGCCGCTCTTTTTATCTTTGACGGGCGTGATCTCGACGTCTGCCGTCTCCCCGCCCCGCCCCACTTTCAGGGTGACGGGCTCGCCGCCGCTCCGCTCGAGGGCGGCGTTGAGGTCGGCGATCGTCTTGATACGGATATTGTCGACGGCGAGAATGGTGTCGCCGACGCGGATCCCCGCCTCTTCCGCGGGACGGCGGATGCCGTCGGACGCGGAAACTTCGGAAAGCCCGATCACCTCCGCGCCGCCTGCCGAGAGCGTAAAGCCCGCCGTCATTCCTCCGATATAATATTTGCGGGCGGCAGCGTCCGCTTTGGTTACGCCGCTGCCGCAGACCGCGACGGCGAGCATAAGACAAAACGAGATAATAAAAAATTTCAGCTTACGCATGAAAACCTCCGATTCCGGAAATCAGTTTGCGTAAGCCGAATGAAAACTATACGGGTTATGAGCGCAACTTTCGCTTGAACGCCTCGCCCTCCGCCAAAAGTTCCTCGGCGTGGCGGCGCACGTTTTCGCTCGGCGGGCCGCCGATGAGCCGCATGAGCTCCGCGGTGCGGTCGTCCCCCTCCGTTTGCCGTATGGTTGTATAAGTTTTATTGCCGCGTTCGCTCTTTTCGATGAGGAATTCCCGATCGGCATAGGCGGCGATCTGCGCCAAATGGGTCACGGCGATCACCTGCACGCCGCGGGAAATAACGGCGAATTTTTCGGCAATCGCCCGCGCCGTCCTCCCGCCCACGCCAGCGTCGATCTCGTCGAAGATGTAGGTGGAGACTTCGGAAGCGGACGCCTGCGCCTTGATCGCGAGCATAAAGCGGCTCATTTCCCCGCCGCTGATGATCTTCCCGAGCTCTTTGAGCGGTTCGCCCGCATTCGCCGAGAAGAGGAAACGCACGCCCCCAAGCCCCTCCGAAGTGGCTTTCCCCACGTCGGAAGAGGCGTATTCGTCGAATTGCACCACAAAGCGCGCCGACGGGATATTCAACGTTTTCAGTTCCTCGCAGACCCGCGCGGTGAATCCCTCCGCTACGGCTTTGCGCGCCGCGGTGAGCGCGACGCATGCCTCAAAGAGTTCGCCGTCCGTCCGTTCGAGCTCTCCCGCGAGATGTTTAAGACGCGCTTCCCCGTCGGTGAGCATCTCAAATTCCCGCTTCGCCTCTTTCAAAAACCGCAATGCAGCGGCGACGCTCCCGCCGTATTTTTTGCAAAGGGAACGGATCTCGTCGCGGCGGGCTTCGGCGCGTTCGACCTCGCTCTCGTCGAGATCGAGCTCTTCGGAGAGAGACTCGGCAACGTCGGCGACGTCGTCCAATTCCGCGGCGGCGTTTTCGAGACGCTCCAACAGCGCGGCATACCGCCCGTCTAATTTCGCGATCGGATTGAGCGCGCGTTCCGCGCCGTTCACGGCGTCGACGCCGCCCCCGTCCGCACGGAGATAGTCGCGCAGGGCGGCAAGCGAAGATAAGATCTTTTCGGCACTGCGGTAGCGCGCGAGCAGGGAGGAAAGCTCCTCCTCTTCGCCCTCGCGCAGTTCTGCGGTTTCGATCTCGTCGATCTGGAATTTCAGAATGTCGAGACGGCGGTCTCGCTCCCCTGCGTCGCCGCCGAGCTTTTGCATTTCGGCGAGGATCTTTTTCCGCGCCTCCAAAAGGCGCGCCGTCTCCCGTTTTGCCGCCGCGACGGGTTCGCCGCCGAGCGAATCGAGCAGACGGAGCTGGTTGCTCTCTTTCAATAAAAAGAAATGCTCGCTCTGCCCGTGGACGTCCACGAGGAGCGAGGTTACGCGCCGCAACATTCCCGCGGTGACGGGAACGCCGTTCAGTTTGAGGGAACTGCGCCCGTCGGCGGTGAGCTTGCGCGCGAGCAGCAGCGTATCTTCGGGCTCGATGTCGTATTCGCGCAGAAGATCGTTCACCTCTTCGCTGTCCGACGTAAATTCGGCGCACACGAACGCGGCGTCCTCTCCCGAACGCACCATAGACTTATCCGCTTTCGCACCGAGAACGAAGTCGATGGAGTCGAGGATCACCGACTTGCCCGCTCCTGTTTCTCCCGTCAGGACGTTCAATCCCTCCGAAAATTCGAGCTCGGCGCGGTCGATGAGCGCGACGTTCTGCACCGTGAGCCGTTTGAGCATATCAACCCTTAATGATGGCTTCCAACTTCCCGCATACGGTATGCGCCTCTGCGGGCGTTTCGCAAATGATGAGTACGGTATCGTCGCCCGAGATGGTTCCCACCACCTCGCGGTAGCCGAGTTTGTCGACGACGACGCCCGCGTTACCGCCGTTCCCGTTCATCGTTTTGATGACGATGAGATTCTGTACGGGACGGATGCCCTCCACGCAAGCCTGGAACAGCGAGCGCATCTTTTCGGAGATCCCGCTTTCGCTTACGCTGATGGAGGTGTAGCGGAAACGCTTTCTTTCCCCTTTCACCTTAAACAAATGCAACTCCTTGATATCGCGCGAAACAGTCGCCTGCGTTACCGCGAAGTTGCATGCCGCGAGCTCTGCGCAGAGCTCCTCTTGCGTTTCGATCTCCTTGGACTGGATCAGTTCGAGGATCTTGCTGTGCCTTGCGTTTCTTAACATAATTCTCCCTCTTGTTTATTTTTAATTGATTTTTTGCGTCAACCTACGGAAGAACGCATTTTTACCACGGGTCAAAAAGACGGCGCACCGCGAAGAGCGGCGCACGGTCACGCGGTCGCCCATTCCGATCTGCCCCAAAAACACGCCGTCGCCGTACGCCATGAGCATGTCGTTTTCGGCAAGCGCGAAGCGCAGAACGCCGTCATCCGAATAGGTGATGGGACGGCTTTTCAGGGAAAAGGCGCACACAGGCGTCAACAAAAAGGTTTTACAGTCGGGGGTCATGATGCACCCGCCCGCCGAAAGGGAATACGCCGTCGAGCCCGTCGGCGTCGCCACGATCAAACCGTCGGCGACGAAATCCCCCGCGTCCGCCCCGTCGATGGTGACGGAGATCTTTTCAACGCGGTTGGCGCGCTCGGGCGATACGCCTCGCAAAAGCGCGAGCTCGTTGAGACAGCAGACCTTATTCCCGTTGAGATCTACGTCGAGCATGGTGCGCTCGATCTTTTCACAGCGGTCGGAGAGAAGAAAGGAAATGAGCGCGTCCTCTTCCCCCCGTTCAAATTCGGTGAGAAAGCCGAGCCTGCCATAGTTTACGCCGACGAGCGGAACGCCGCATTCGGCGGCGCGTTTGGCGGCGCGAAGCACCGTGCCGTCCCCGCCGAGCACGACGAGACGGTCTACGCCGCAAAGCGGCGCGTCCTCTTCCAAAACGACGCTCTCCACGCCCGCCGCTACGATTTTTTCGGCAAGGTCGCGCGGGGCGGATGGTTCGGCTTGTATGCGGTTGTAGCAGATCCCGATTTTCATGCAGAATTTATTATATACATTCACCTGCATAAAAGCAAGCGTTTCCTACCGAAAATTTACTAAAAATCATAAAAAATTTTCGGAGTGGGTGAGGAACTCTTTTCGGGAGATCGCACCGCCCTCACACGTCAAAAAGATCATATATTCCACGTTTTTCTTGGGAGAAAGCGGCGCGTTCACGATCCCCTGCGGAAAAAGCCCGCCTGCGACGCATTCCGTATAAAATTCGGACAAAAGTTCCGCGTGGCGGCTTACGGGCAAGATCCCGCTCTTGCCGAGCCCCCGCCCGCCGCATTCGAATTGCGGCTTGAAAAGCAGGAACGCCCGCCCGCTCTTGCCGAGCAGTCCGCGCACGGCGGGGAGAATGAGACGGAGGGAGATAAAGCTCAAATCTGCGGTCACGTCGTCGATCGGTTCGGGAAAGCTCTCCCGCGTGAGATAGCGGGCGTTGGTGTTGTCCATCACGACCACGCGCGCGTCGGACGAGAGCGCGGGCGAGAGCTGGCTCTCCCCCACGTCGACGCAGTACACCCGCTTTGCGCCGCGGCGAAGCAGACAGTCGGTGAATCCGCCCGTGCTCGCCCCGAGATCGGCGATCACGCGGTTCTCGACCGAAACGCCGAATACGGAGAGCCCGCGTTCCAACTTCTTCCCGCCGAGCGAGACGAAACCGTCCTCCGCGAGAAAGACGTATTCCCGTCCCTCTTCCGCTTCGTCGCTCGGGGAGAGCGGCTTTCCGTTCTGCAACACGAGCCCGCGCGCGAGCGCGTCTTTCGCCTTGGCACGCGAGCCGAATCTTTCGGCGAAGAACTTATCCGCGCGCATAGAACTCCCGCACCGCGGCAAGGACGTCCTCTTCCCCCACGCCGAAGCGGCGCGCGAGCGAACGCGGTTCGCCGTGCGGGATAAAGGCTTCGCGGTAGCCGAAATTGGCAAAGACCCGCCCTTGGTTGAGATAATAGCGGTCAAGTGCGTCGCCGAGCCCCCCCGTGCGCACGTTGTCCTCCACGGTTATGATATACTTTTGGGGAAGCGAAGCGAGCATGGCTTCGTCGAGCGGCTTCAAAAACCGCGCGTTGATCAAGGTAAAGTCGATATTTTCCGCATTCGCGGCGGCGCGTACGGCTTGGGCGAGCGCGATACAGCGTTCCCCCGCCGCAAAAACGGCGACGTTAGAGTCGGCTTTGTGCAGAAGTTCGAACGTCCCGATCTCGACGGGAGAGTCGTCGCCCTCCCTGCCTGCGCGCGGATAACGGATGGCAAAGGGATGCCGATAGCCCGCGCTTGCGCGCACCATCGCGCGAAATTCGCCGATGTCTTTGGGTATGCCGACGGTGAGATTGGGGATAAAGGAAAGATAGGAAAGATCGAAAACGCCTTGGTGCGTCTCTCCGTCCGCGCCCGTAATGCCCGCGCGGTCGACGCAGAACGTGACGGGAAGATCCTGTCCGCAAACGTCGTGGACGATCTCGTCGAACGCGCGCTGTAAAAAGGTGGAATAGATGGCATAGTACGGTTTCATGCCCGCCGAAGCGAGCGCGGCGCAGAGTACCGAAGCGTGTTCCTCGCAGATCCCCACGTCGAACGCGCGCGCGGGATAGGCGTCGAAGAACGGGCGCAAACCGAGGCTGTCCGTCATGGCGGCAGTGACGGCTACGATCCGCCGGTCGGACGCGGCGAGCGCGCAGAGCTCTTCGCCGAGCGCGGCGGAATATTCCGTCCCCGCGCTTTCGGGGCTCAACCCGTGCGTGCGGGTGGGCGCATTCTCGCAAAATGCGTTCCCCTGTCCCTTTTTGGTGACGACGTGCAAAAGGACGCTTGTAGACTGCAATTTTTGTTTGGCTTGTTCCAAGGCGGGAAGCAGCGCGTCGATATCGTTTCCCGCGCACACGCCCATGTATTCGAGCCCGTACCGCTCGAAGAGGCGCACGTCCTCGGGCGGCGCGCTCCCCTCTTTCAATTCGTTGAGCACGTCGTGCGTGCCGCCGACCGTCGGGGAGATGGACATGCCGTTGTCGTTGAGGATGATGAGGATATGCGTGTTCAGGATATGTAAACTGTTGAGAGCTTCGAAAATGAGCCCGTTGTTGAACGATCCGTCGCCGACGAGCGCGATGACCGAGAACGTTTCTCCCCGCAAATCGCGCGCCTTTGCGATGCCGAGCGCGGCAGAGATCGCCGTTCCCGCGTGTCCCGTGTCGTAACAGTCGTACGGGCTTTCCGTCCGTTTGGGAAAGCCCGACAGTCCTCCCTCGCGGCGAAGCGTGCCAAATCGCGCCGCCCGTCCCGAGAGCAATTTATGGGTATAGCACTGATGCCCCACGTCGAATACGATCTTATCTTCGGGGAAGCAAAAGACACGGTGAAGTGCTACCGTGAGCTCCACTGTGCCGAGGTTGGAAGCGAGATGTCCCCCGCATACCGAGACCGTCTGTACGATCTCCTCTCTGATCTCGTCGCAGATCCGCTTCAACTGCGGCGGCGTTGCGGCGACCAATTCTTGTCTTAAAATCTCTCTCATGATGAAAATCGGCGTTACTTGTTGCGGTTGCGGCAAAGGTCGACCATGCCCGCAAAAAAGGCGGTGTCCGCGCCGATCGCGCGCAGGGAGAGCTTGCACGCCGCGGCGATCTCGTCGGCGCGCTTTTCCGCGCCCGACAAACCGTACACCTTTACGCCGGTCAATTTATCCTCCATTTTGTCTTTCCCCGGCGTTTTCCCGAGCGCGTCTCCGCCCTTTACGTCGAGAATGTCGTCGACGAGCTGGAAGAGCACGCCGAGACGCAAGCCGAACTCGCGGAACGCGTCGAGATATTTCCCCGCGATCGTCGCCGCCATGATGAGCGGAGCGGAGATCAGCCGCGCCGTTTTATGTTCATAGATGAAATTCAGTTCTCTTTCGTCCCCGTTCGAACCCGTATAGAGCAGATCGGCAGACTGCCCCGCGACCATTCCCTGCGCGCCCGCGGCGTACGAGAGTGCCTGCGCCGCCTGTAAGTGGCGCGCGTCCCGCCCGCTCTCTTTCAGCATGAGGTCGAAGGCGTACGACAAGAGCGCGTCGCCCGCCAAAATGGCGTTCGCCTCCCCGAACAGCTTGTGATTGGACGGTCTGCCGCGGCGAATATCGTCGTTGTCCATGGCGGGAAGATCGTCGTGAATGAGCGAATAGGTATGGATACATTCGAGGGCGACGGCGAGCCCGCTCTCCTTGGTATAGTCGCACCCGAGGCAGTCGAGCGCGGCATAGAAGAGCGCGGGGCGCACCCGCTTGCCGCCCGCGTCGAGCGAATAGCGCATGCTCTCCGCAAGGACGGGCGGTTCAAAATTCATTTGTTCCATATAGCCGCCGAGAACTTCCTCAAAGGCGGTATAATAATGTTGAAATTGTGCAGAAAAAGTCATTTCAGTCCCCTCTCCGCCGCTTCCACGGTATTTGTAAGTAACATGGCAATGGTCATCGGACCGACCCCGCCCGGCACGGGCGTAAGATACGCCGCCCTTTCGGAAACCTCTTCATAGGCGACGTCGCCGCAGAGTTTGCCGTTAATACGGCTTATACCTACGTCCACGACGACCGCGCCCTCTTTCACCATATCCGCCGTGACGAAGGCGGGTTTCCCCACCGCCGAAACGAGAATATCGGCGCGGGCGCATTCCTCGCGGAGGTTTTTCGTTTGGGAATGGCAGACCGTAACCGTCGCGTCGGCGTTGAGAAGAAGCAACGCCATGGGTCGTCCCACGATATTGCTTCGCCCGATGACGACGGCGTGCTTTCCGCGCGTTTCAATGCGGTAGCGGGACAGCAGTTCCATCACCCCGCGCGGCGTGCAAGCGACGCACGCGCGCTCGTTGCGCGCAAGTTTTCCCAAGTTTTCGGCGGAAAATCCGTCCACATCCTTTTGCGGAGGGATCGCGGCGAGGATCGCGGCGGCGTCCAAACGGTCGGGAAGCGGCAGTTGGACGAGGATCCCGTCGACGGTCGTATCGTCCGCAAGCGACGTTACGGCGCGCACGATCTCCCCTTGCGGCGCGTTGTGCGGGAACGTGAGGGTGAGCGAGCGTATCCCCGTTTCCTCGCACGCCTTGGCTTTGTTGCGGACATACACCTGCGAGGCGGGATCGTCGCCGACGAGCACGACGGCAAGCCCGATTTTACGTCCCGCGCGCGCTTCGAACGCCTGCGCGCGGGATTTGAGTTCGAGGCGGATCGCCGCGGCGACCGCCTTTCCGTCGAGCGTCGTCATGCGTTGATCACTCCCCCGAGCACGCCGTTCACGAAGTCTGCGGACTTTTCCGTGGAATACTTCCGCGCGATCGAAGCCGCTTCGCTCGCGGAGACGACGGGCGGAATGTCGTCAAAATAAAAAATCTCGGCAAGCGCAATGTAGAGGATCGCCTTGTCGGTCGGATAGATCCTGTAATCGGCGAAGCGGGTGACCGTTTCGCCGAGACGGCGGGCGATCTCTTCCTCGTGCGCCGCCACTTCGGAGAGCAATTTTTCGGCAAACTCCCGCTCTTCTTCGTTGAGTTTCGCCTGTTTATAGAGCGCGGAGCGATATCCCGCCGTGCAATCGCCGCCGAGCAGACGGGCATATACGACCTGAAACGCCGCTTCCCTTGCGTTGCTTCTCATGTGTACTCCTTATGCAAGCTCTCCCCTTCCCGTACGGGAAAGGGAGATGGGCTCAATGTTTGTCGTCCGTCTCGTCCGCGGGCTCTGCGGGCGGCTCGTGAGACGGCGCGTCTGACGGGAAAAGAACGCTCTGGATATGGACGTCTACCTTTGCGATCTTATATTTGGTCATGGATTCGACCATTTGCTTGATCGATTGCTGGATGCGGAAGGCGAGGTCGGGCACGCTGTACCCGTAATGCGCGATCACGGAGATGTCGACAAAGACGCCCTCTTTTTCGAAGCAGATCTTAATGCCCTTGCTCTTGGAGGGAATCATCTCGATTCCCTCCGTCTCCTGCAAACTCATTACGACAATGCCGCTCACAATATCGGAATTATAAGTGATCTTGCCCTTTTGTCCGTTGGGGTTGTATTTGATGCTTGCCATAATTTACTCCTTTCACGGACATTATAGCACATCTTTTCCGATTTTACTACTGTTTTTTCTCAACTTTCCGCGTAAACAGGCATAATTATAATATTTCCGTTGCGAATGCCGTGCTCCACTTCGAGCGCATAGAAGATTTGAGTGACCGTTTCCGCCGTAAGTTCGTCGGAATTGATGAAGATGTTGATGTTGTCGTTATCGCCGATCGCCACGCACGCGTCCGAGAAGCCGAGTGCCTTGATGATGGTCTCCATCACGAGTTCGTCCTCCATCACTTCCACGAGCTCCTGCTTGCGGGAGACTGCCGCGGCGTATTCCTCGGTGTCCGCTGCGTACGCTTCGATCACGCTGTCGAGCTGCAAAAACTCCTCGCTCCGCGTAGTGCTGCGCTCCGAACGGTAGGTCGTGAAGTAGTTGACCTGTACGCTCGCGTCGCCGTTGACGGTCGAGCTTCTCGTCCCCGCGAGGACGAAGTTGAAGATTGCCGTCACCGCAAGAAGCAGGACGAGCGTGGACATCAGCGCAATTTTCTTTGTGTTCGACATTGTTTTTATCTCCTTTTACAATGATTTCCCGTTTGGTTTTCCGATCAATCTATTTGTCGGACGGATATACTACGACCGCGCTCTGTCCGATATTGAGCGCGCTTGCCGCGATCTTTTGCAGCCGCATGCGCGTGAGGAATCCGTCCTCCCCCTCGAACACGATCACCGCGCTCACCGCCGCGCCCTCCGCTTCCGTGATCATCACTGTCGTACTTTTTACGCCCTCCACCCGTTCGAGCAGGCGTTCGAGCCGCGCCTCCTGCGGCGTAGACGAATATTCCGAGGTCGTTTTCTTGCCGAAGAACACCTTGTAGACCCCGAAGAGAAGCAAGAGCGCGGCGGCGGCAATGAGCGCGACCCGCACCGCTTTATTCTTGAATGCGTCTTTCAGCTTGTCGGGGATAGCCACATGACCTCCGTTTCCGCGCCGTAACGGGCGTTGAGCGTCTCCATTAGCGAGCTCACAATATATATACGCTCGTCCTCGGCGGTTATGCCGTCCTTTTGCAGAATCACGCGAATTTTTCGGAGGGGAAAGAGATCCGACCGCGCGCGTTCCGATTCGACCGACGCGTTCAGTTTGTACGTCTCTTGAATATAGCTCTCGATCTCCTTTTCGTCCTGCGATTCCAAATAGTCCGCGCACGAATCCAAATAACCCGCGTCCGTCTCCACCTCCGCGGGCGACCCGAGCGGCACGCCTTTCCCCTGCACCCAGCCGATGAGCGGGGCGAGCATGACGACGAGGATAAACAGCTTCATCGTCCCCTTTACGAATTTCCCCATCTTCCCCGACGGCGCGATGACAGTGACGACCGCGGAAAGCAGGATCACGCCCGCAATGGAGAGAATGTACGCCTTCATAAAATGACCCCCGACGAACAGATGAGAAGCACGAGCGTCAAAAAATAGAGAAAGGCGACGCACAGAAGTCCCGCGAGGAAGTAGCCGCTGTCGGCGGCGAGTTTGCTCAAAAAGGGCGAGATCTTTCCCCCGACGGGCTCGGTCGCCGCCGCGGAGATGCGCAAAAAGAGCTGGAACGCCGCAAAGAGCAGAAGCGGCCGCAAGAGCGTTCCCGCGAGCAAAAAGAGCGCGAACGACCCCACGGCGTTTTTTATGAGCGCGCTCCCCGCCACCACAACGTCGAGCCCGCCCGAAAGAAACCCGCCCACGATGGGCACCGACCCCGATACGACGTATTTCATCGCGCGCAAGGAAAGCCCGTCGTATTGCGCCGAGGTCATTCCCTGCACGGTGAGAAAGAGCCCGAACAGCCCGAGCGTTAAGCCGATGAGCCACTTGCTTACGCTCTTGAAGAGGTCGCCGAGGCGGTCTGTGCGCACGTCCTCCGTCAAATTTCCGACGAACGCGAGGACGATAACGATGATCGCTACGGGCAGTACGACGGCGGTAAACAGCTTGCAGATCGTCCCGCTCATAAAGGCGACGGCGGGTCGGTACACCCCCACGGAGACCGCGCCGCCGCTTGCCGCCATCAGCGTGAGCAAGATCGGGTACACGAGCTCCATTTGTTTTTGCATCGCCCGGATCGCGCCGAACCCCGTTTTGAGAACGCCGATGAGGCAGGATAGCACCGCCGCGCCCACCGAAATGTACGCAACGAAGTTTATTATGTCTGACGTAGTACTCTGCAAAAAGCTGTTTTTCACGGAATTGAGAATGCCGATGAGCAGAGCGACCGCCAAAATAACGGCAAACGCGGGTAAGAACGCCTTCCCCTCGTCGAATACGAGCGCGAAGCAGGCTTGCAGAAGCGACGGATAGTCGAGCGACATATCGCCCGAGAGCAGACCCTTGATTTTGTCTTTGACCGAGATCCCGCCGAACTCCTGCAAACCGTCGAGATAATTTTGCAATTCCTCGGTGTCGAGCGCGTCAAGCAGCCCGTCGAACTGCTCTTTTATCTCGTCCGCGCTCCGATCGCTTTCGGCAGAGGCGCGCACGGGAGCGGGCGAGGGCAGGAAATACAGAAATACCGAAACGAGCGCGCACAGCGCGATCCAAAAGAAGGCGCGTCTTTTTTTGCCGAATGTCATATGAGCTCCATAAGCTGTATGATGAGCGAGAGTACGCTTTCGATGATGGGGATCGCGAGGACGAGCACGACGACCTTTCCGCAAAATACAAGCTTGTCCGCAAGCGAATTTTGCCCGAAATCGTTCAGAATGCCCGCGCTGAATTCCACGAGATAGCCGATCCCCACCATTTTGAGAAGTGCCTTCACGAGCGAAGATTTAATTCCCGTCATCGCCGCGATATCCTGAAAGATCGAAATGCTGTCGCGGAAGAGCTCGAACACGAAGAGCAAAAGGATGATGCTCCCCGCGATCGTTACGGCGAAGGCGAGTTCGGGCTTGGTCTCGCGCAAGATGAGCGCGGCGACGGCGGTAATAAAGGCGATCCCGACGAGCTGAAAGATCTCCACTAATACACCCCGAAAATGTCTTGCACAACCTGAAACAGGTCGCCGATCATGGTAACGGCGACCGTGAGCGCGATCACGAGTCCGACGATGGAAACGACGGTAGCCACGTCGTCGCGGTCGGACTTTTTGAGGACTTGGCAAACCACGGTAATAATGATGCCGATCGCCGCCAATTTGAAGATGATCGAGATATCCGTCATATGATCAAGATTACAAAGGCGAGCCCCGCGAGAAGTCCGAGCTTCAAATAGAGTTCGCCGCGCGCTTTTGCTTCCCGTTCCGCCGTTGCTTTTTGCTCGGCGAGTTGCACCTTTTTTGCGGAAAAATATCCGCTCTGCGAAGCCGCGTCCCCCTTTCCCAACATGGAAAAGTAGTCGGCGCAGTCCGCTCTCTCCTCTTTGGTGAGATATCCGTACGCAAACGACAGCTTCCGCTCCGCGGCGAACGCCTCCACCGATTTCCCGAAATCCCCCGCGTAAGGGTACGCCCGTAAAAAGTCGTTGAGCGGCGTACGCGCATAGGAAAGCTCGTTGAGATAGCGTTCGTTGAAGCCGTCGAGCTGGGCAAAGAAGCGGCGTCGCGCGCGGTATTTTTCGGCGGCGATATACCCCAGCCCGATGCAGAATCCGATGATGAGGAAGCTCAACAGAAATTTAAGCCACACGCCCGCCTCCCCCGTCGAATATGCCGCCCACCTTCCCCAAGCCGTCGAGCAGAACGTACCGCTCAAACGCCTTGTCGGGAACGTCGTCCACGCGCGTCAGATGCGCCGAGGCGATCACATGGATGCCGCTCTCCCGCGCCCTCCGCACCGCCGCATAGTCGGCGGGGAGAAGTTCGTCCGTCACGATGACGTCGGGACGCATGGCGCGGATGCCCGCCGTAAACGCCGTCATTTTCTCGCCGAACCGCATAACGTCGGCGGTCTCGCCCAAATCCCCCGCCGAAAGTTCCCCCCGCTCATCGCTCACGAGCACGTTTTTGCGCGTCCTCTCGCAAATGAGGCGGGTGAGATCGCGCAAGATGGTCGTCTTTCCCTCCCCCGGCGGCGACATAACGAGCAGGGAACAGAACCCGTCCATGAGACAACGTTCGTAAATTTCCTCCGCGCAACCGCGGATCTCGTGGGGAATGCGGATACAGAGCGACGTAACGTCGCGCATCGCGTGTACCGCGCCGTTTTCGTAGACGCACGTTCCCGCAATGCCGATCCGCTCCCCGCCCGACGTCGTAACAAATCCCTGCCGAAGCTGGTTTTCCACCGAATAGACGCAGTATCCGCTCGCGGCGAACAGCGCGTCCCCCACCTCCTGCCGCGTGGGACGAAGCGCACCGCGCTCGTCCGTCTTGCCGCACGCGCCGAGATAGACGAACTCGCCGCCGTAATTCATACGAAGCGGCTTGTCCGCGCGCACGCGGAGTTCATAGAGGAGCGCGGGGTCGACCCGTTCCGCGCAACTGCGGATGCGCGGCGGTAAAAATTCCAACATCGCTATATGATATGGCGAAAGTTTGCAAAATAGAAGCACCCCCCGCAAAAGCGGGAGGTGCGAATCTCTTCCGTGATTATTCGATGACGAATACCGAAACGCTGTTGTTTTTCACGGTCGTTTCAAGCACATTGTTTTGGATCGCAACGTCGCTCTGTACGGGCTCGATGTGATGGGTCTTGCCCGCGCGCACCCCGATCTCGTTGATGACGGTCTCGTCCTCGTGCCAAAGCGTGGTGACGTGCGCCGAGGTCTTTGTGCCGAAGTTCTTCAAGGTCGCCTTCAATGTTTCGTCCTTTCCCGAGACGTTTACGACTTTGAGATAGATCTTGCCGTCGTCGCCCACCGTCGCGCTCTGGAATACGCGCTCGTTCACCTTCCAAATGTTCTTGAAGAGCACTTCGTGCCAATCGCCGTCTTTCAAAATGGAGGCGCGGAACGTCTTTTCGGTGTACTCTAATTTGAGGACGTTCCCCTCGGGGCTGTATCCGAGGAATTTATCCTTCCCCATCATCTCGCATACGGTGCGCATGAAGTCGACGCGTTTATCGAAAGATACGTCGTACCCCTTGTGATTCTTCCCGTACTGGCAGCAAATGGAAAATCCCGCGCTGTCCGAAGTGCCCGCGTCGCGCACATCGGCAACGCCGACGCCCGCGATGAAGCTCTGTTCGCCCGAAAGACGGCGGAACGAGATCTCCACGTCGCAGTCGCCGAAATTTTGCGCGTCGTAGTAGTAGCCGTTGAACGCCTCGCTCTCCTCGATGACGAGCTCGCCGTTCTCGATGTGCCCGCCGTAGCAGTTGGGATAGACTTTCCACCCGCCGAGCCCGTCTTTGAACTCGTGGTCGTAGAGCGTTTTGCCCGTCTTTCTGTCGCGGACGAGGACGCGTGAAACCGCGCTCGCCGTGCGATGCCCGCCGATGAGCAGCCCGCCCGCGTTGTCGTCGTTCACCTTGCTCACGTTCGTAAGCGTGTATTTGCCCGTGTTCGACGCGAACATTTGCTGAACGTAGTAGTTGGGCGTGAGCATGACGTCGCGCGCGTTGAACCAAATCATGTTGGGCGTCCAGCGGTAATTGTAGGTGGAGGCGAAGAGCGGCGCGTAGCAGGTCATCTTCACGACGTCGGAATTGCGCTCGCACCCCGTGAGGAACGCCGCCTCGGCGAGCGCGGAACGCAGGTTGTTGTCGCCGTTGAGCCGTCCCCTGCCGTCCGACATCGTGTGCATCGCATACTCGCCCATGAACACTTTCGCACCGTCGCGGTCGTAACAGTCGTACCGCTTGGTGTTGTCGATGAACCACTGATAGGAATTGTAGACGTGCTCGTCCACGATCATATCGCGGTATTTTTCATTGATGATCTTCCACGATTCGTTGGTATCGGAGGGGCGGATATCCACGCCGCAGGTGCTCACGACGGTGATCCCGAACTCTTTCAGAAGATCGGTCATTCTCCCCTTGTACAGGTATTGCCGCACGCCGAGCAGACACGCCGCGAAGTTGTCGAAATACTCATATCCCCAATTCTCGTTGCCGATCCCGACGTACCGGAGATCGAAAGGCTCGGGGTGACCCATGTCGGTGCGGACTTTCGCCCAATACGCCTCCATGCGGTCGGTAGAAGCGATATCCCCTTTCGCGAAATAGATGAGGTGCGCCACGTTGTCGATGACCTCCTTTTGGAAGGTCTCCGTCCCGGGGACGATGCGCTGATAGCCCGTCTTGCGCTGTTCGCCCATGCGGATCTGGCAGAGCAAGCCGCAGTGCAGCACGGGGAGCGGCGTTGCGCCGATGTCCTCGCACAGCGCGAAATATTCGTAGAACCCGATGCCGTACGACTGCATATACCGCCAAACGTTGGGGATCTGCTTGCGCTGTTCGAGCGGTCCTACCGTATTTCTCCACTTATATTGATATTCGAAGTCGACGTCCCCCTCCACGACGCACCCGCCGGGGAAACGCATGAACGAGGGATGGCAATCTTTGAGTGCCTGCACGATGCGGGGCGAGAGCTTTCCGTTGCGGTATTTATCGGGATCGCCCCAAACGGTGGCGGGCAAAAGGGACACATAGTCGATCCCGATCTTGCCGTTCCCCTCGAGGACGATGCACAGCCGCCCCATCGTGTCTTTTTCCGCCTTGACGGAACATGCGACCTTGATCCAGTCGCCCTCCGTCCCCTGCGGGATCTGGATCGTGCCGACGCTCGTATGCCGCCCGTGCGCGCCTTTTATGAATACTTTCGCAACGCCCTTAAAGCCGAGCCGCTTCACCCACATGGAGAAATTGTACGTCTCATCTTTGTAGACGGGCATGCCGTAGATGTCGTAGCCGCCGTTGGTGTAATACCCGGGGTTTTCGAGATGATACATGCCGCCGACGTTGAGGAGCAGATAGGACGGATTGTTCTCGTTCATCCCCCCTTTCTTCGTGATCTTTTTCGGACCTGCGCCGTAGATGTCCCAATAGAAGCCGTGTGCCTTACGGCATTCGACTTCGCTTTCGCAGTTGTAATCGTCGTAGGTGAAATATTCGAACTCGAAAGAGTTGTTGATGACCATTTCCGCATTCAACCCGCCGTCGGCGGCTTGGTTGATGTCCTCGAAAAAGAGCCCGTAGAGGTGTTCGGAAACGTCGATACCGCGCTTTTTCGCGTCGAGAGTGTAATTGATCATGCCGATCTCCTTGCCGCATTTGCGGCGTATTTTTTCTTAACCATATTATAGCAGTGTTTTTGATTTTGTCAACGTTTTCTTAAAATATTTTAGCTGTAACGAAAATTTTTTTCTCGGCGAAAAAACGCCGCGACGCCGCCGTCACTTTGCCATGAAAAAGTACGTATTTGTGCGAGAAAAATGTCAAAAAATGCTTTGCATTTCCCAAAGGAATTTGTTATAATAAAAAATGACAGAGGTGGACTATGGCAAAGGTCGCGATCATTACGGGCGCGTCGAGCGGGATCGGTCTTTCCACGGCGCGGCGTTTGTCCGCGCGCGGTTACCGCGTTTACGGGATCGCGCGGCGTCCCTTTCACGACGACGCGTTCGAGTGCCTGCAAGCGGACGTCAACGACCCCGAAACCGTAAAATCGGTTTTCGAAACGGTGTTTGCGCGCGAGGGCAGGATCGACGCGGTGATCAACAATGCGGGGATGGGCATCGCGGGCGCGGTCGAATGCGCGTCCGACGAGATGATCCGCCGCATTTTCGACACCAATCTTGTTTCGCTCGTGCAAATTTCCTCCCTCGCCGTGCCCTATCTGCGCAAGACGCGCGGGAATCTTGTCAATATCGGATCGGTGGCGGGCGTCCTCCCCATCCCCTTTCAGGCGTGCTATTCGGCGACCAAGGCGGGCGTGCTCAACTTCTCCCTCGCGCTCGACGGCGAGGTGCGCAGTTTCGGCGTAAAAGTGACGACCGTTCTTCCCGGCGACACCAAAACGGGATTTACGGCGGCGCGCGTCGTGGAGGGCGGCGAAGCCGACTACGGCGGCAGGATCGGCAAATCCATCCGCCGCATGGAAAAGGACGAGCAAAACGGCAAGAGCCCCCTCACCGTCGCAAAGACGGTCGAAAAGGTCTTGCGCAAAAAACATCCCCCTTTGAAAGTTACCGTGGGCGGGCAGTACAAGCTCTTTGTCGGGCTCGGGAAGCTCCTCCCCACGCGGTTTGTCAACTTTGTTTTGAGAAAAATGTATGCGGAGAAATAACCATGATCGATTTATTTGAAAAAACCGAAAAAGAGCACAATTACGACGTGGCGCGCGCCATGGGCATTTACCCCTATTTCCATGAGCTCACCTCGGGGCAGGACACTGTGGTCGAGATCGAGGGCAAGCGAACCATCATGATCGGGTCGAACAACTATCTCGGGCTCACCTCCCACCCCGAAGTGATCGCGGCGGGGCTCGAGGGTCTGAAAAAGTACGGAACGGGTTGCTCGGGCTCGCGCTTCCTCAACGGCACGCTCGACATCCATAAAAAGCTCGAAGCCGAGCTCGCCGAATTTCTCGGCAAGGAAGCCGTCGTCACGTTCAGCACGGGCTTTCAGAGCAATCTCGGCATCATCAGCGCGATCGTCGGCATGAGCGACTACGTCCTCTGCGACAAGGAAAACCACGCCTCCATTTACGACGGCTGCCGCCTCTCGTTCGGGAAGATGGTCCGCTACCAACACAGCGATATGGCGGACCTCGAAGCGCGGCTTCAAAAAGTTCCCGAAGAGTGCGGCGCGCTCATCGTGACGGACGGCGTGTTCAGCATGAGCGGCGAAATTTGCAATCTGCCCGAGATCGTGCGTCTTGCGCGCAAATACGGCGCGCGCGTCATGGTCGACGACGCGCACGGGCTCGGCGTTTTGGGCGCGCACGGTCGCGGCACGGCGGAGTATTACGGTCTGGAAAAGGAAGTCGACATCTATATGGGTACGTTCTCCAAGTCGCTCGCGAGCCTCGGCGGCTATATGGCTTCCTCCTCGCGCGTCGTGGAGTTCGTGAAGCACACCTCCCGCCCCTACATATTCAGCGCGAGCATCACGCCCGCCTCCGTGCAGAGCGCGCGCAAGGCTCTTGAAATTCTGAAACGCGAGCCCGAACGCGTCCGCGCCCTCAACGACATCGGCGACTATATGCGCCAAAAACTCGACGAAGCGGGGATCAAATACATTCCGAGCAAGACCCCCATCGTCTCCATCTTCACCTATGAGGACGAAACGGCGTTCCGCGCCTGCAAACTGCTCTTGGAACGCGGCGTCTACGTCAACCCCGTCATCACCCCCGCAACGCCCGTGGGGAAGGCTCTCATCCGCACGAGCTATTCGGCGACCCACCGCCGCGAGGAGATCGACGAGAGCGTCGAGAAGATCAAGGAAGTTTGGGAGATCCTCGGCATTCAATAAGGCTTGACATTTTTCGCGGCGGACGGGCATACTGTGGAAGAAATGAAACGATTCCTCGTTTGCCTCTTCGCCGCGATTTTTCTTTTTACGGGCGGCTATTTCGGCGTAAAAGCCAAATATCCCCTCCTCTACGCCGAGACTGCGCGCGCTTGCGGCGTCGATCCCAAACTCGCCTGCGCCGTCATGAAAGCCGAAAGCGGTTTCCGCACGGATACCGTGAGCCGCGCGGGGGCGGTCGGCTTGATGCAGGTCCTCCCCTCTACGGCGCAGTTCGTCTGCGCGCGGGAAGATATCGTCTATCGCGAAGAACTGCTCACGGACGGCGCATACAACGTAAAGATCGGCTGTTTGTACCTCGCCTACCTCTTCGACAAGTTCCCCAAAAGCGAGGTCGCCCTTGCGGCGTACAACGCGGGCGAGGGCGTCGTGGCGGAATGGCTGCGCGATCCGAACGTTTCGGACGGGCTCGGTTTGAAGAAGATCCCCTACGCCGAAACCCGCCGCTATGTAAAAAAAGTCGGAAAATTTCGGAAAATCTATGATTTTTTCTATTGATATTTGTTGACTTTTTTTTTGAAATGGGTTACAATAACAAAGCTGTCCGAAAATGCGGTCGTGGCGGAATTGGCAGACGCGCAAGACTAAGGATCTTGTGGGATGACCGTGCAGGTTCAACTCCTGTCGACCGCACCAAGTCAGTATAATCCGAACCAAATACTCGTAACGAGTGAATGGTTCGGATTTACTTTTTCTTTGCGAGAATAGTTTCGGACTTGATTCTTGTTGAATTTTGTGGTATAATAATGGAACGACAGACAGTAATTTAGAGGAGTAAATTAAAATGAAGAATTACAAAGAATTGGGCAGTTTCTTTGGCGCGTTGATAGGTTGTGTATTGACCGGAGTATGCATCTATTTTACCGGCAGCATATGGTCATCGGTGATTGCGTTTGGTTGTTTCTTAATAGGCGGATGTATTGGGAGATCAATAAAAAAGACTAAAAAGTAAAAGGACGAAAACTGATAATTACAATTTAACAGACCATTCGCAGAGCGTAGGTATAGTAGCGCACTATACCTTGCAAGCAAGGTGTGCGCCCTGCGGGGCTAATAGTCCACAAGGAAAGAAAAAGGGTTTTAGGGGAAAACTTCCCCTAACGAGGACGACGCAAGTCGGGCATTTGGCTTGCCAAATGCGTACCTCGCCATTCCGAATCCCAAGCCGAAAATATTTTCGGATATATGACGAGAACTGTCATATTTGCCGTGATAATATATCCCCGAACAAGGAGGTGAAAAACGTAAATGAAAGCCGTGATTTATGCCCGCTATTCAAGCGACAACCAAAGAG
>CANRJR010000032.1 GCA_947631005.1 uncultured Clostridia bacterium
AAAATCTGAGATTTTCATCCTGTACAGCGGGGCCGCAAAATCGCGCGAATTTTCGCAAAATCAAAAATCAAACACGATAATCAAATTCGGGAGAGGGTTTGACTTAAGTCAAAAGGGGCGAGAAGACGCCCCTTTTGAAATTTCCCGAAAAATCATAAATAATCAAATATCTGAAAAATCAAAAAGGAGGAAGTATGGGCAGAGGCGGAGCGAGACCGGGGGCAGGGCGACCGAGAAAAGCCGCCGCCCAAAAGGTGCTTGAAGGCAACCCCGGACATCGACCTATCGAAGTGGTGACGCTGAGTGCCGAAGGCGTGGAATTGCCGAGCGAGCCGCCCGAATACCTGTCGGAGCGGGCAAAGGAAATCTATCGGACCGTGTACGCATGGCTGAAGAGCATCGGCTGTACTTCGGGCATACTTCCGTATAACCTGGAGGAATACGCCTTTTGCAAAGCGCGGTGGCTCGAATGCGAGGAAATGAACACGAAGCACGGCTTACTCGTAAAAGACCCCGTCAGCGGAAAGGCAATGCCCTCGCCGTTCGTGGCGATGGCACAGCAATATCTGAGACAGACCAACGATGTGTGGAGCAAAATATATCTCGTGGTGCGGGAGAGCAAACTCACCAAATGGGATGAGAAAAACCCCAATGACGACATCATGGAGAAGCTCTTGGGTGGGAAATGAAGACGGAGCAACGCATCATCAAATCATATTCCTTTTCCCAGGAAGAGATACTGTCGCAGATCCTCCGCCTCTATGCCCCGCAAGGCATTGATGCGGACATCACATACAGCATCGGGCAGTTCTACAAGAGCGGCGAAGTGCCGCCGCCCCGCATGAAGTTTGACATCGAACCGCAGACGGACGATACCGTGGCGGCGGACAGCAGGCATCTCCCGCTTGGCGATAAGAGCCTGGGCTGTATTGTGTTCGATCCGCCGTTCCTGGCGGCGACGGGGAAGTCGCTCTTCACGCAAGAGGGGAATCTCACCGTGCGGCGCTTCGGGTGTTATGCTTCGGAGAAGGAACTATTCGCCTATTATCGGGCTACCATGTCCGAGGTCAGCCGCATCTTAAAGGATGACGGGATCGCCATCGTGAAGTGCCAGGACAAGATATCCAGCGGGAAACAGTTCGTCTCCCATCATTATATCCTCAACATGGCAAGCGAAGTCGGCTTGTATTGCGAGGATATTTTTATTTTGCTGGCAAAGACGCGCATCCTGTCTCCCAAACACGATCACCAAAAACATGCGCGGAAGTACCATTCATACTTCCTCGTATTCAGAAAGTCGAAGAAAAAAGTAGAAATTATCAGGAGGAATACCGATGGAATACACCCCCGAAAACCCGTTGAGACTCATTGAGTTATTCGCGGGGATCGGCAGTCAGACGCAGGCACTTAAAAACATCGGAGTGCCGCATAAAGTGGTCGGTATCTCCGAGATCGATCCCAACGCGCTCGCAAGTTATCGGGCGATGCACGGCGACGTGCCGAACCTCGGTGACATTCGGGATATACCCGTCCTCCCCGCAGCCGACCTGGTTACATACTCCTTTCCTTGCCAGGATATTTCGGTCGCGGGGAGGGGAGCGGGTATCAAAGTCGGAACGCGCAGCGGTCTGCTGTTTGAGGTTGAGCGGCTGTTGTTGGTCGCCGCCGAGAGGGGAACGCTGCCCAAATATCTGCTCCTCGAAAATGTGAAGAACCTTGTCAGCAAGAAGTTCAAAGGCGACTTTGACAAGTGGCTCGGCTTCCTTTCCGATTTGGGATATACGAATTATTGGCAGATATTGAATGCGAAGGATTATGGCATACCGCAAAACAGAGAGCGGGTGTTCTGCGTGTCGATTCGCGGCGAACACCCGCCTTTCTTTTTCCCGCGCAAACAGCCGTTGAAGCTTCGTCTGCGGGACATGATCGATAAAGAGGTGGACGCCAAGTATTATCTCAAGGAAAGCACCATCCGCAGCATTGTGACGTCGCGCTTCAATGCCCGCCGTGACAGCATCCGCGAAGAGGATGGCGTGGCAAATACGATCTGTGCGCGGGATTTCAAAGGTCCGCAATGTGTTCAGCTCGGCGAGGTGGTCGGACAGCGGTGGGCGAAAATGCACACGATGTCCCGCAGAGTGTACGGTCCGGGGGGACTGTCGCCTACGGTGCATTGCGCGGTCGGCGGGAACACCGAACTCAAAATCGCGGAGAATTTTCCGCCGCCCAAAGACGACTTTTCGGATCTTCCGCTGATTGCGGCGATGCGCGGACGGAATCCAGAGAATCCATCGGACCGAACTCCGGGGACGCCGACCGTTCAACGGCTCGAAGTGAACGCAAAGGGGCTGTGCAATGCGCTGACCTCGGTGCAAAAGGACAATTTGGTCGTAGAGGAAAGCTATCTTGCACGGAAATACGGCGAATTTATTGAGCAAAAAGGCTATGTTCCCGAAATGTTTGTGGCATACAACAAACAGGAAATCAAGGACATTGCTCCCACGCTCACGGGGCAGTGTTCGAGTGCGACGGGTAGCTCCGCTGTCTTGAAGCTCGAAATGGGCGGTGGAGAAGAAGAAACATCGCCGCCGCCCGTGCTTCACGTCAAAGTGGCGACCAAGCGAGGGTATGATGAGGCGACAGAAGGCGACTATGTGAACATCACCTTCCCCAGCAGCAAGACGAAGCGGGGGAGAGTGGGGCGCGGTGTCGCACAGACGCTCACCTGTGGCGACGGGAATGCGGTGATAACGGAAAATGTTCGGATCCGTAAATTGACGCCGAGGGAGTGTCTGCGCCTGATGGGGTGGCACGATGAACAAATCGACAAGATCCAAGCCGCCCGTGTGAGCGCAACCCAGCAATATCGGCAGGCGGGGAACGGAATCGTGGTGCAAGTCTTGGAGGCAATCTTTAAGGCTTTGTTTTTTGGTGAGATATGAGGCTGTATAACGGGGATTGCATAGAAGTCATGGGACAGTTCGAGGACCGCTCCATCGACATGATTTTGACGGACCTGCCATACGGGACGACAAAGAACTCCTGGGACAAAAAGATCCCGATGGAGAAACTCTGGGGACAGTTCGACCGCATCATCAAAGACCACGGCGCAATCGTCATGTTTGCGCAGACGCCGTTTGACAAACTCCTCGGTGCAAGCAGGATCGATTTGCTCAAATACGAATGGATATGGATGAAGCATCAGGGGACGGGGCATCTCAACGCCAAGAAAATGCCCATGAAAAAACACGAGAACATCCTCGTGTTCTACAAGAAGCCGCCCGTCTATCATCCGCAGATGACGGAGGGGATGCCCTATGTGGCGGTCAACCGAAGCCATAGTAGCAACTATGGGACGCAGAGAACGGTCGTTTCGGTGAACGATGGGCATCGATACCCCACCAGCATCCTCGAATTCAAATCGGACCGCGGACTGCATCCGACGCAGAAGCCCGTTGCGCTGTGTGAATATCTCATCCGCACCTATACCGATGAACATGACACGGTGCTGGATTGCTGTATGGGCTGTGGGACGACGGGCGTCGCTTGCCAGCGGGCGGGGCGGGAGTTTATCGGGATAGAATCCGATCCGCACTATTTCGAGCTGGCAAGTAAGCGTCTGCTGGATGCGACGGCTTCTTCAAATCCAGGGAAACGCTGAGTGCTTCGTCAACGGCTCGCCGAAGCGTGACGTCGCGGAGTGTTCCTATGTATTTGCCGAGGCAGGAACGGTCCACGGTCATGATCTGTTCACAGAGTACCGTGGAATCCTTTTTCAGATTGCAGCTCGTGCGTGGCAGAAAGACGTGCGTCGGAAGGTGTGTTTTCTTCCGAGATGTGATGGGGCAAACGATTGTCGTTGGCGAGCGTGTGTTGCCGACATCGTTCTGCACGATGATCGCGGGATGCAGATCCTTCTGCACAGAGCCGCCGCCCGAAAAAGGATAGAGAAACAAGTCGTATTTGTGCATCAAAGCACCTCCAAAGAGATAGTGGGGGGGATCCCTCTATATAAGGGCAAATCGTCAACCCCCCATAAAGAGTCGCGGGGGGTGACCTATAAACCGCAACAGGATGTGACCCCCTCCCTATAAAGAGTAAGATGGGGGTCACAAACAAAGGGCATAGAAAGAGTAAAAAGGGTAGTGCGGTCTCTGCCGGGGACTGCATTCGGGAAAATAAAGGAGATGAAACTATGACGGAAAGAATCTACACATCGGAATCCGTGACGAGCGGTCACCCCGATAAACTTGCGGACCTGATCGCAGACAGCATCCTCGATGAGTGTTTGGAACAGGATCCAAACAGCCGCATCGCCTGCGAAGTCATGCTGGCGCACAATAAGTGCTTCATCAGCGGGGAGATTACGACCGCCGCCCAGGTCGATTATGAATATGTGGCGCGGTCTGTGCTGGCGCAAGTCGGATACGATCCCACGGACATCGAAGTCGAGGTGCGCATCCACGCCCAGTCCCCGGACATCGCGCAAGCGGTGGACGGCGAGGAACTCGGCGCGGGAGACCAAGGGATCGTCTACGGCTTCGCCACCGATGAAACGCTCAACGGCATGCCGCTTTCCATCGAGCTGGCGCATAGGCTTACAGACCGCCTGGAAGAGTGCAGGCGGGAGGGGATCATTGACGGCTTGCTGCCCGATGGCAAGAGCCAGGTGTCCGTGCGCTACGTCTTAGACCAATTCGCCGAAATCGTATCGGTGGTGGTCTCGGCACAGCACAGAGAAGAAAAAGACCTCGGTCAGCTGACCGAGGAAATCAAAGAAAAGGTGATAGGCTATGTGTGCGCCGAATACGACCTCTCACATGCGGAGATTCTCGTGAACCCGTCCGGGCGTTTCGTTCTCGGCGGCTTTGAAGCCGACACGGGGTTGACGGGCAGGAAGCTCATGGTCGATACATACGGCGGTATCGCTCATCATGGTGGCGGAGCTATGTGTGGGAAAGACGCGAGCAAGGTGGACCGCAGCGGTGCATACCTCGCCCGCTATATCGCCAAGAATATCATCGCGGCGAAGCTGGCATACAAATGCGAAGTCGCGCTCTCCTACGCCATCGGTGTGCCGCATCCAACGGCAATCGACATCAATACCTTTGGCACGGGAAGAGTCCGCGAGGATGTCATCCTCGACGCGGTGAAAAAAGTGTTCGACCTCTCCGTGTCGGGAACGATTGAGACGCTCGATCTCCGCCGCCCCGTGTTTGCGCAGACGGCTGTCGGCGGTCACTTCGGGAAGCCGCAGTTCATGTGGGAGCTGACTGACAAAGCATTGGAACTCAGAAGGGCGATCAACGGTTAATCCGACCGTCCCAAAACAAAGTCAACGGGGCAATCCAATGCTTCGGCGAGCTTCACGATGCTTTCAATCGTCGGGACGGTCTTGCCCTGCGCCCAATACATCAAATTGGAATCTGAGAAGTGCGTCATTTTCATGAGCCGATACCTCGTGATCCCATAGTGGTTGAGCAGAAAGCCGAGCTGTTCCGAGAAGGGCGGGCATGGCTTGAAGTTGGTGGTGTAGTTCGTTTCGACCAAGCCCAGCAAATAATCCGTTGTGCATTGGAAGAAGTCTGCCAGCCGAACGGTCATATCGACTGTGGGCAACTTCTTCCCCGACAGGTAGCGGTTGATGGTCAATCTACTGCAACCGATATTTTCGGCGAGTTTGGGCGGATTCACCTTGGCATCAAACATCAGCTCCCCAAGCCGCTCTTTGAAATTCGACAAATTCATACAAACAAAGACATTCTCCTACAAAAGATTATCCTCTTATGCGGTTACAAAGTCTTGCATGTAACCGCCCAAGTGGATATAATATAGGTACATGGAAAAAGCGCGCAAAGTCCGTGAAAAATGACAATGCATAAGGAGTAACAAAACCATGACAACCGAAAAAGACCATGTATCTACATCCGGGGAAGAACGGGCTGTGGCTGGCGAAGCACAGTACACCGTTAATGCGGCAGACCTCGCGCTTGAAGTGAAGGTGGGGCTGGACGATCTGTTCGAGGCAGTGATCACACAGGAAGAGGACTCGCTACTGTTGGCATTCACGAACGGTCAAAAGTTCCGTCTTTCGATTGCGGAAGTCGCATGATGTTTGTGGTACATAAGAAAAATGGCCGCCGAATTTAAGGGCGGTCGGACAGGATAAGTACATTATATCAGACAGCGAATGAGCCGACAGGTGAAAACTTGTCGGTTCATTTCGAATGTTGGTGAAAACATTTGTGCGAGGGGAAAATTCTTTCTTTTTCTTTCGTGTTTTGCCCTCTTTTCGCTGGGCTCTTGCGTGGATTTACGGTATTGTTTGTGTAAACCAAGGAGGTGAACCTATGCAAGAAAGAACGAAGCGGAGTGGGTTCGGAGGTGACAAATGCTATCCTATGTGAAAGTCAATCTGAACCCCAAGAACAGAAAGCGCGATGACTGTGTCGTCCGCGCCATCGCCGGGGCATCGGGGTTGAGCTGGGATGAAGTCTACCGGGGACTCTGCGAGATCGGCGGGAAAATCAAGGCGATGCCGAACGAGAAAATCACCTATGAAAAGTATCTCTCGGAAATCGGCTTCATCAAGCATCCGCAGCCGTACAAGCGCGACGGCACAAAATACGCTGTCGGCGAAGCGGATAAACTGATAGGGCTGGACACGGCGGTGATCTCCCTCGCCAATCATCTGACGGTCGCCAAAAACGGGGCAATCGAAGACCTGTGGGATTGCCGCCGAAAGCGCATCGGAAACTATTGGACGCCGCTGCGCAGATAGCTAAAAATCCACTTTGAAAGCACCAAAAAGCGGTTTTCGGACCGCTTTTTCGCACATAAAAAACAAGGCAAAAAAATCCGAAAAAAAGTTTGCTTTTTTCTAAAATTCTTTCGGTTTTGGGGCGATTTTCGCTGGGCTCTTTTCTTCTTTTACGGTATTGTTGGGGTACAAAACGGAGGTGGGAAACACCTCAAAAAAGGAGAAAAAAGCACATGAAAAACCAAACCTTCGGAGTCGAAATCGAACTCACGGGCATCACGAGAAGCCAAGCCGCCGACATCCTCGCGGACCACTTCAACACCACCAAAACCCACACGGGCGAAGGGTACGACAAGTATGTGGTACGGGATGGCGAAGGCAGAAAATGGACGATCATGAGCGACAGCAGCATCGAAACGGAGCGGAAGGACCACGGTCCCACGGATTATACCTACAAGGTAGAGTTCGTAACGCCCATCTGCAAATGGGGCGACATCGAAACCATCCAAGAGATCGTGCGGAAGATGCGCAAAAAGGGTGGACTCTCCAACAGCTCCTGCGGGATCCACGTCCACGTCGGCGCGGAGCAGCACACCGCAAAAACCCTGCGCAACCTCGTCAACATCATGGCAAGCAAAGAAGACCTCATCTTCAAGGCGGTAGGGGTGACGGAGGAAAGAGAACACTGGTGCAAAAAAGCAGACGAGCGCATCGTGCAGACCATCAACCGCAACAAGCCCACCTCGCTGGATGCGATCAAGAGGATCTGGTACAACGGCGGCGATAACAGCTACAGCCACTACGACTCCAGCCGCTACCATGCACTCAACCTGCACAGCTTATGGCAGGGCAAGGGCATCGAGTTCAGATGCTTCAACGGCACGATGCATGCGGGGCGCGTCAAGACCTACATCCAGCTCTGCCTCGCCATCAACCACCAAGCCCTGACGCAAAACAGCGCAAGCTACAGGAAGACGGAGACCACGAACGACAAGTACACCTTCCGCACCTGGCTCCTCCGCCTCGGAATGATCGGCGAAGAGTTCGAAACGGCAAGGAAGTTCCTGCTCGAGAACCTCAGCGGCGACATCGCCTTCAGGAACGGCAGACCTACCAGCATGGCGGCATGAACCGCCGACCAAAGGAATCAACCCGACGGGCGGCGGATATAGCCGCCGCCCAAGCGGGACAAAATATCGACAAGGAAAGGAGAAAAAAATGAACAAGCAAACGAAACTGTATGTAGCATATGGCAGCAACCTCAACCTCGCCCAAATGGCATGGCGGTGTCCCACCGCGAAGGTGGTCGGCAAAGGCGTACTGAAAGGATATCAGCTCACCTTCTGCGGTGTCGCTACAATCGAAAAAGATGAAAATGCGGAGACGCCTGTCGGGGTATGGGAAATCGGCGAAGTGGATGAGCGGCATCTCGACATCTACGAGGGGTATCCGCGCATGTACCGCAAGGAAACCGTCAAAGTCACCATGTACGACGGGACGGTGAAAGAGGCGATGGTGTACATCATGAACGACGGTACGCCGCGGCTTCCGAATGAACACTATTACCGCGTCATCGAGGAGGGCTATTACGATGTCGGGCTCGACCTCAAATACCTTGCGGGCGCAATCGCGGATACGAAAAAGCGGATGCAAGGCTAAACAAAAATAAAATTCATGTGCTTGGGAACGGGAGCGGTGAAAACTGCTCCTGTTTCTTTTTAGGAGAGCGGAATGGCATTCAATCAGCAACTTGCGGACCGTGCGATATCGTTCATCCGTTCCCTCAGACACACAAAGGGTGTATGGCACGGTTTGCCGTTTGAACTTCTGCCGTGGCAGAGGACCATCATATCGGACGTGTTCGGGACGGTGAAGGAAAACGGGTATCGGCAATACAATACCGCATACATCGAGATCCCGAAGAAGCAAGGCAAGAGCGAAATAGCCGCCGCCGTCGCACTCTACCTCCTCGCCGGGGACGGCGAGTGGGGCGCGGAGGTGTACGGCTGCGCCGCCGACCGCCAACAGGCATCCATCGTCTTCGATGTCGCCTGCCAAATGGTCGAGCAATGCCCTGCGCTCAAAAAGCGGATCAAGCCCGTGATGAGCCAGAAGCGGCTCGTCTATCTGCCGCTGAATGCCTTTTACCAGGTGCTGTCGGCGGAAAGCTACACCAAGCATGGTCTCAACGTCCACGGCGTTGTGTTCGATGAGCTTCATGCGCAGCCCACCCGCGCACTCTACGATGTCATGACGCACGGCTCCGGGGACGCGCGGAAACAGCCGCTGTTCTTCCTCATTACAACGGCGGGAACGGATCGGAACAGCATCTGCTGGGAGATCCACCAAAAAGCGAAGGATATCCTCGCGGGACGGAAGCATGACAAGTCGTTCTATCCCGTGATCTATGGCGCGGAAGACGATGACGATTGGGGGGACGAGGCTGTTTGGGCAAAGGCAAATCCCTCTCTCGGCGTGACGGTCGATATCGACAAGCTCCGCACGGCGTATGAATCGGCGAAGGACAATCCCGCCGAGGAAAATCTGTTCCGCCAACTGCGGTTGAACCAATGGGTGAAACAGAGCGTCCGCTGGATGCCGATGGACGCATGGGATAAGTGTGCTTTCCCCGTGGATGCCGAGGCACTCAAGGGGCGGGAGTGCTATGGCGGGCTCGACCTTTCGAGCAGTACGGACATCACCGCCTTTGTGCTTGTTTTCCCGCCCATCGGTGACGAAGACAAATACATCGTTCTGCCGTTCTTTTGGATCCCCGAAGACACCATTGCGCAACGCGTTCGCCGCGACCATGTCCCATACGATGTGTGGCTGGGGAAGGGAACGGTCATTGCGACCGAGGGGAATGTGATCCATTACGGCTACATCGAGAATTTCATCGAAGACCTCGGTACGAAATACAACATCAAGGAAATCGCCTTTGACCGCTGGGGCGCGGTGCAGATGACGCAGAATCTTGAAGGGATGGGGTTCACGGTCGTGCCGTTCGGTCAGGGGTTCAAGGATATGTCGCCACCGACAAAGGAACTCATGAAGCTCGTGCTGGAACAGAAAATCGCCCACGGCGGGAATGTTCCTCTGCGCTGGATGATGGACAACGTGTTCGTCCGCACCGATCCAGCGGGAAACATCAAGATGGACAAGGAAAGATCCACGGAGCGTATCGACGGAGCGGTCGCGCTCGTCATGGCTTTGGACCGCGCCATAAGGAACGGCGGGGCGGCGGAGAGTGTGTATGACGGTAGGGGCATCATCGTGATATAAAATAGTTCGGATTTCTCGGAAATTCTTTCGGGTTTGGGGCAGTTTTCGCTGGGCTCTTTCTCCGATTTACGGTATTGTTGTGGTACAAAAAACGAAAGGAGAAAAGCAATGGCAAAAATCAAAGGCTGGGAACTGAAACGCGTAAAAACCACATACGGAAGGGGTACGGACCGCGTTCAATGCGACATTTACCTCAAAGGCAAGAAGGTTGGGGTGTACGACTCCGAGGGGAATAACGGAACGCCTCGGATACTGCTCGAAAGCCAGGCTATGTGCGATAGGATGCAAAGCGATGCCGCCGCCCACTTCAAGGAATATTCCCTCGATGCCGAGAGCGAAACCGTGGAAGATGTCGTGACATTCATCCGTCGGATATGCATGCTGAAGGACTTTGAACGGGCATATAAGACGATGCTCAAGAAGGGATACGCTTATGTGGTGTGCTACCGGGACAGTCAAGGCGACCTCATCCAAGTGACGGGTGCAAAGACCGCCGAGAGCAGGGCGCAGTTCATCGAAACGCTGAGTAACAAGGTGTGTGGGTGCTTCGATACGGTCCGAGACTTCAATATCAAATAAGGGAGGGGTGGCAATGGACGAAAAGAGAATCGCACTGTATGTGCGGGCGGAAGCCGAGGAAGCGGTCAAGGAACAAGAAAATCGGTTGAGGAAGTATGCGAAGGCACATCCCGATTGGGAGATAAGGAAGTCCTTCGTGGACAAAGGCCCCGATCACAAAAAGCGGCTCGCCTTGCAAGCCCTCGATGCCGAGATCAAAGAGGGACGGTATGACATAGTCCTGACGGTATCCATGGACCGATTGTCGCGGAAAATCGGTTCCGCGATGAAGCTCCTCTCCGCCTGGCGGGACTGCGGCACGGCGGTGACAATGACGATTTGCTGAATCAATCAAAACCAAAGAAAATCGGTGAGAAATCGCCGATTTTTCTTTGAAAAAGTTTTGGTTTTGAGGCGGTTTTCGCTGGGCTCTTTCGCTAGTTTACGGTATTGTTTGGTTACAAAATCAAACAAGGGGCGACACCCCGAAGGAGAAAAAATAATGTCAAAAAATTATGTTCACGGTCACATCAAAAGCGAAAGAGGGTTCTATGTCGGCGACATCTGCTACCAGCTCAAGGATGAGTTCTACGACGGTGTGTGGATCAATGACTACGATGGCGCAGACGGCATCCACGAAATCGCGGGATACCGCATCGGAGTCGGCGGAACGGCATACGGCGACGGGGACTACCAGGGCAGCGATGGAAAAAGATACGGAGTCGATGCGGGCGTCATCGGTGTCGTGCCATACGAACTCTGCAAGGATACGGACGAGGAAGAGATCGGCAAGCTCGGAAGGTTCGTCAAAGCAAAGGACTGCGAGTTCGAAGCCGAGGATGGGTACTTCACCTTCAAGTTCGACGACGGCACATACATCACCATCGACACCCGCGATGAAGAGGATGATGAGGACGAAGAGGAATACGAAGATGAATACGAATACGAGGACGAAGACGATGAGGATGACTGCGATGAAGACGATGAATAATATGCCGCAAGCGGTCGCCCGATGAGCAGCCGAACGAAGGAGCGAAAGCTCCTTTTCTTTGTAAATTCTTTCGGTTTGGGAGCGGTTTTCGCTGGGCTCTTTCCGCGCTTTACGGTATTGTTGGAGTACAAAATCAAGGAAGGGGGGATGCCCCCGAAGGAGTCAAAATGGAAAGGAAAATCACAAAACAAGAGCTGGAATCGCTGAGGGCGAAGTTCTCCTGCGGAACGCGGGTGGAACTTGTGCAGATGAACGATGTGCAAGCTCCGCCGCCCGGAACGCGGGGAACGGTGCAATATGTCGATGACATCGGCACGATCCATGTAAAATGGGACAACGGATCCTCGCTCGGAATCGCCTATGGGGAGGACGCCTGCAAAACGCTCCGTGAACGCTCCTGCCCCAGATGCAAGACGATCTACACCGATCCCCCGGCATTATCAAGGCGGGACAATCAGACGCTCCTCTGCCCCGACTGCGGGATCCGCGAGGCACTCGAAGATGCTGGCTATGACGAGATAAGGCGCGAAACGGCACTTGCCGAGATTATCAAGGCACGGCAGGAAGCGGGCAAAAAGATGAACTCATAAACGAGGGAAGTGCGGGGAAAAATTCCCCGTTTTTCTTTGGAAAATCTTTCGTTTTGGGGCGGTTTTCGCTGGGCTCTTTCCTCGTTTTACGGTATTGTTTGGTTACAAAATCAAGCAAGGGGGAACGCCCCCGAAGGAGAAAACAATGAACGAATACGAACGGATCGAGAGGATCGAGGATGCCGCCAAGAAGGCAAAGGTCATCTGCATCGCAGAAGTGGTCGCGGAATCATGCGACATTCCCCAAAGGATCCTGTGGCACTACAGGCGGTTCATCGAAACGGGCGCGGAAGACTCGCTGGAAACGGTCAGACAGTATGTGGATGGCGAGCTGACAAGCGAAGAGGAAAGGATGAACCTCATCGAATCCGAAGAGGAGCAACGGCTGTTCAAGGCGATGGCGGAAACAATCGCAGAATACCGCGACTCGCTGCCGAAGGCAATCGTGTGGAGCTTCGACAGATACACCGAGACAGGGGATCCCGCGATGAGAGAGAAGGTCAGGGGATACCTCTACGACCAAACGGGCGAGCCCGCCTTTGCCCGGCTTAAATGAGCCGCCCAAAGGCGAGTAGCGGAACAGACAACTCAAACACGCCGTTCGGAAAAACGCCGAGCGGTTTTTTTATGCCGTGAAAAGGAGGGTATCGTGCAAATTGAAAAACACGCAGTAGAGGAACTCAAGGCGGCGGAGTACAATCCGCGCAAAGATTTGAAACCGGGGGATCCCGAATACGAAAAGCTCAAACGCAGCATCCAAGAATTCGGATATGTCGAACCCGTGATTTGGAACAAGCGGACGGGGCGGGTGGTCGGCGGGCATCAGCGGCTCAAGGTGATGAAAGACCTCGGCTACACCGAGGTGGACTGTGTTGTCGTAGACCTCGAAGAGCCGCAGGAAAAGGCACTCAACATCGCGCTGAATAAAATCAGCGGTGAATGGGACACCACGCTCCTCGCCGATCTGCTCCGCGACCTCGACAATAGCGGCTTTGACATTACCCTCACAGGCTTTGATCTCGCGGAAGCGCAGGAGCTGTTCGGTAGCGGTTCGATGGAGAACGTCCATGAGGATGACTTCGATGCGGAAGCCGCCCTCGATGACAATGCCGAGCCGAAGACGAAATTGGGCGATTTGTGGCTCATCGGACCGCACCGTCTGCTGTGCGGCGACAGCACGAAGGAAGCCGATGTCGCGAAGGTTTTGGGCGGTGTGGCGGCGGATATCATGGTCACGGATCCGCCGTACAATGTGGACTATGGCTCGTCCATCGTGGGGAAGAAAAACCATTCGACAACCCGCGAGGAGAGCTACATCGCCAACGATAACCTCTCGGACGATGAGTTCTACCAATTCCTTTTCGCCTTTTATCGGGCGGCGGCAACGGGACTCAAAAAGGGTGCGCCCGTCTATGTGTTCCATTCCACGAAGGAGACGGTCAACTTCACGAACGCGCTCGTCAACGCGGGATTCAAGTATGCCCAAACCCTTGTGTGGTACAAGAACCACTTTACGCTTGGACGGCAGGATTATCAATGGATCCACGAACCCATCCTCTATGGATGGAAGGAGGGGGCGGGGCATTACTTCATCGATGACCGTTCGCTCCCCACGGTGTTTGAGGATCTGCAAGCGAGCATCAAGAAGATGAGCAAGGCGGAGCTGGTCGAGCTGTTGGAAAAGATACTCGAAACGCCGACCACGGTCATCCGCGATAACAAGCCCGCCAAATCCCCGGACCACCCTACGATGAAACCCATCACGCTGTGTGCGAAACTCATCTATAACAGCAGCCACGAAGGGGATGTCGTGTTGGAGCCGTTCGGTGGTAGCGGCTCAACGTTGATCGCCGCCGCCCAGCTCGACCGCAAATGCTGTGCCATCGAGCTTGAACCCAAATATTGCGACGTGATCGTGCGCCGATACCGAGAGAATTATCCCGATGCGGAAGTCAAACACATCCGTGACGGGGTGGAAATTTTCGATTAAATTCTTTCGGTTTTGAGGCTCTTTTCGCTGGGCTCTTTCTCTCGTTTACGGTATTGTTAGGGTACAAAAACAAGAGGGGAAGAACCCCGAAGGAGAACACAATGGAAAAGAACAAAGCAAGCAAAAACGAAGGAACAAACAGGCTGATGGCGACGATCCTCCGAAAGCCCTGCGATGTGCAAGATTGGCATCGGCGCTACGATGCACTCCCGCAGGAAGAGCGGGACTGCGACGAATGCGTGGTCGAATTGAGCATAGAACTCACGGCGGCGGAGTTCGAAACGCTGTCCCAGGATCTTCTGAACGACAACGAAGTCATCAGGGCGCACACAGCGGACATGTGGCGCGAAGGAGATGTGTGGCACTGCCTTGAACTGACATGCCCCGCCTATCCGTACAAGATACTCGTGGAGAGCGAAGGGAGCTATTACGCCAGGTATGCCGCCCTCGTGGCAAGGGGCTGAGGAGGGGGAACGATGTCAATCATGCAATATATCGAGGACGCACAGTCGCCCATCCAATGCCGTGTACACGATCTTGCAACAGACAAGCCCGTATATGAAGGTCGGATCGATGGCATCCCTGAGGAATACCACGGATGCGATGTCGGAGGGTTCGATATCATAGAGAACGGTGTGCTGCTCCTGCAAATCGACAGCGAATCATATTGACGAAGAGCCGCCGCCCGCGAGGGCGGCGGCTTCCCAAAAGCCCGAATTTTCTTTGAAAAAGTTTTCGATTTGGGGCGTTTTTCGCTGGGCTCTTTCCTCTGTTTACGGTATGTTTGTAGTACAAAAACAAGAGGGGGAGAACCCCAAAGGAGCAGTAAAATGGAACAAGTCAAAAGGTACAATTACGAATGGCAAACGGTCGAAGAGGTCCTCGCGCATCTGCACGAGAAGAGAGACTTCCCCGGATGGGGAATCGAAACCCTCGCGGAACTCTGCGGGACAGACGAAGAGAGCTACCGCAAGGCAGACACCCTGTGGCAACGGCTGAGGGCGGCCTTCAACAAGGAGGCGGAACATTACGATCCCGAAACCAACTACAGCAAGCTCGGCTCGGTCGGCGACAAGGCAAGACGGGAAGTGCTACGGACCGAATGGTGGGATGTGGTAAATGGGGACGAACTCGGAGACTACAGCCAACTGACGACGATCATCGAAGTCCTCCATAACGGCGAGCAGCTCGAAACGGGTGTGATCCTGTTCGGGAGCTAAAAACGGAGGGGAAACCGCCGCCCGAAAGGGCGGTTTTCCGTTGGAAAAATTCCTCGCCGTTTCGGAAAATTCTTTCGGTTTCGGGGCGGTTTTCGCTGGGCTCTTTCTGTGCTTTACGGTATTGTTGTCTTACAAAATACAAGAAAGGGCAACAGCCCGAAGGAGTCAAAATGAAAACGATCCAAGCATACGAAGAAGCCATCGAAAATGGCACGAAAGACCTCAGCAGCGCAGGCATTAACAGAAGGATGTTCCTGGCATACCGCCACAGCAAGAAGGCGGGGGCGGCGGATCTGAACTTCGACGATCTCCTGTGGGATACCGATGTGGACTACATCGTGGAGACATGCCGTCGGGAGTGCATCGAGCAAATCACGATCAGCTCCTCGTTCAGCGATGTGATGGGGCTACTGTGGGCGTTCCTGCAGAGAGGATGCACGATCGAGGGAATGAAAAACGTCCCCACAATCAACTTCCAATACAACGATGAGACCTGTGTGTCGGAGCAAGTGTATGCCCCGGCAATCATCATCAGGATAAACCGCGAGGGGGAGACGGTGAAACACAGGATCCTGTCCTACCTGCTCTCGCACCTCGAACTCAAATACGGCAGTCTGACCGCACCCGAAAAATGCCAAGTGTATAACGCGGACATCCGCGAGGAAGAGACATTGTCGATCCCCGAAGTCGTCAACCTTATAGAGCAGGTGGACGAAGACTACGATGAGATGACAGGCAAAGCATAACGGAAACGCCACGAAAAAGCCGTCCTACGGGGCGGATTTTTCGTGGGGAAATTCTTTGCTTTTTCGGAAAAATCTTTTGGGTTTGGGGCGTTTTTCGCTGGGCTCTTTCTTCGTTTTACGGTATTGTTGGGGTACAAAAACGAAGAGGGGACAGCACCCCGAAGGAGAAGAAAAATGAAACAAATCGCAAAATTCGATGAGCTGCTGGAGCGGAACGTGACAGCCGCCGACCACCCCGAAGTCAGCATAGCCATGCTGAGAGCATATTGGCTGAGCCAAAAGAAGCAAGCCGAATACATCGACTTTGGGGAAAGCATCCTCGATGCCACCATCGAACAGATCGTGCAAGAGTGCCGCGATGCGGGGATCGACCGCATCACCATAAGCTCTGGCTTCAGTAGCATGCCCGCGACCATCTGGCGGTTCATCGAATGCGGCTGTGAGCTGACGGGTATGATGAAAGTCCCCGCGGACTACATGGACGGCGGATTCGGTGAAGAACTACACCGCCCCATGATTCCCGCATTCGTCATCAAAATCAACTGAGGAGGGCGGCGGTCATGAAAAAGATAAAAGAGCTGGAAGAAGCATTGAAGAACCGCTACCTCGGCGGAGGCGATACGGGGATCACCCTCGTCATGATGCGAGCCTATGAGGAAAGCAGACTGCGGGATACGGAGTTCTTGGGAATAGACTGCTGTATCAGCCAAGCCGAGATGGAACAGTTCCTCGATGAGTGTCTGCGGTTCGGGATCAGGGAGATAGCCATCAGCGCGGACAGCACGAGCATGCTGAAGCTCCTGTGGGAATTCGATAAACGCGGATACAAGCTGGTCGGCATGGCGGAAGTGCCTGTCGGATACCTCGGATACAGGAACAGGGGGATAGACAAAAAGAAGCTCGCCAAGTTCCCCGCAATCATGCTGAGATATCAAGAAGAGCCAACGCGAGATAAAAACGGAGGAAAACAATGAAGATCGAGCAATTTATGGACTTCCTCGACAAGCTCACGGCGAATGCCACGGAAGAGGAAATGGATAGGCTGTATGACGAAAATATCAAGATCGAGTTCCACGGGGAAGCGGTCGAGATACCATACGATGCGGTCAGCTACAATGCGATTATGGATGCCCTAAAAACGATAAAATCGGAGGAATGATCCCCCGATTTTTCTTTGGAAAAATTCTTTGCTTTTTTCTAAAATTCTTTCGGTTTTGGGGCTGTTTTCGCTGGGCTCTTTCTCCGATTTACGGTATTGTTGGGGTACAAAACGAAAGGGGCAGAACCCCAAAAGGAGAACAAAAATGGAAAAGGAACTGACCAAAACCGAGGAAAAGAAACTCCTCCAAATCGCAAAGAAATGCATGGTGGCGGTAGAGGAACGCGGTGACCTCGAAACGCGGCACAGCGACGGCGAAGACTTCCTCGACATCGCGGTATGGGAACTCAGGAACGCGCTCGAAAAAGCATACCGACTCGGAAAGGAGGGCAAGTAAAATGGCAAAGGACATCTTCAGAACGCTGAAAAATTACTCGGCTGGCTTCCATAGAACCGCAACGGAAGAGCAGAACAAAGTCTACGACAAGAAGATAGCGGAACTCAAAGAACGGCTCCTCGCAGACATGGAACATGCGCCTGAAATCATCGCCGAAGAGTTCGCCAAGTGCGAGGTGCTGAAATGGCGGGTGGCGTTCACTGAAGGGCGAGTACCGACAGACACCTACACGGCGGTATGGAAAGCGGTGGACAACATGAGCATGGCACTCACCGACACGAAACCCCTCAAAAAGTAAAGACAGAGGAACGGCAGCCCGAAAGGGCGCGTTTCTCTTTGGATATAGGAAAGGCAACCGTCCGAGAGGACGATTTTTTTATGCCCAAAAACGGAGGAATGAATGGGACTGTTCAATCGCAGCAGAGACGCACCAAAACGCCGAGAAAGGCGCAACCAGCCATCGAAAGAGATGCAAGATTTTGTGCGCGGCGTGGATGTGGATTATATCGGCAATTCCAATAGCGGTGTGTCTGTGGATGAGCTTCGCGCCATGCAGACGTCGGCGGTGTATGCCTGCGTGAAGATCCTCGCGGAAACGGTGGCGAGCTTGCCGCTTCACCTATACAGACGCGGAAAGGACGATAAAAACGAGCTGGCGGCGGAGCATCCGCTGTATTCCTGTCTTTATGAATCCCCGAACGAGGAGATGACCTCGTTTGAGTTCCGTGAAAGCATGATGACCTCGCTCCTCTTGTGGGGGAACGCCTATGCGCGGATCATCCGCAAACAGGGGCATACCACGGAGCTGTGGTTCATGAAACCGCAGTATATGCAAGTGGAGCGGGATACGGTAACGGGGAAAATCAAATACACCTATTCGGACGATATCACCAATCAGACCTATGTCTATAAGCCGAGCCAAGTGTTTCATATCAAGGGGCTGTCGATAGACGGCGTGAAAGGGATAAGCCCGATTGCGCAGGCAAGGGAAGCTGTCGGACTCGCACTTGCCACCGAGGAATACGGCGCAAAGTTTTTCGGGAACGGGGCGCGTCCGGGGGGAGTCCTCGAACACCCCGGCATCCTCAAGGATCCCGAACGGTTACGGGAATCGTGGAACAAGGTCTATCAGGGGACGCGCAATTCGCACAAGGTCGCTGTTCTCGAAGAGGGGATGAAGTACCACACCATCGGTATCGCGCCCGAAGACGCGCAGTTTCTCGAAACCCGTAAATATCAGGTGAATGAGATATGCAGGATCTTCCGTGTTCCGCCGCACCTCGTCGGGGACTTGGAACGGGCGACCTTCTCAAACATCGAACATCAGTCAATCGAATTCGTCCAGCACACCATCCGCCCGTGGTTGGTGCGGTGGGAGCAAAGCATCAGCCGCTCGCTTCTCGATGAGGGAGAGCGGCTTTTGTATTTCGCACGGTTCAATGTGGACGGGCTATTGCGCGGGGACTACAAGAGCAGGATGGAAGGCTATGCGGTGGGGCGGCAGAACGGGTGGCTGTCCATCAACGATATCAGACGGCTCGAAGACATGAGCCTCGTCCCCGCCGAACAGGGCGGCGATGACTACCTTGTGAACGGGAACATGGTGGCGGCATCCACCGCCAAAAAATCAGACGGAGGTAACGATGAAGGAAAGTAAAAAGGAAACTCGGACGCTCCCGCTCAAAGAACTTCGCGTCAGCGAAGTCGAGGGCGGCGGCTCTGTGATCGAGGGACACGCGGCGGTGTTTGACAGCTGGTCGGAAACGCTCGGCGGGATCTTCCCGTTTAAGGAGATCGTCCGCAAGGGTGCGTTTGCCGAGAGCATTGGAAGGGACGACATCCGTGCGCTGTTCAATCACGATCCGAACTATGTCCTCGGCCGCAACCGCGCGGGGACGCTCGAACTCATCGAAGACGATGTAGGACTGCGTGTGCGTATCACACCGCCCGCGACAAGCTGGGCGGCGGATATTCAGACGAGCATCCGCAGGGGCGACATCTCGCAGATGTCCATCGGCTTTGTCGTGGAAGACGATGAGTGGTCTACGAAAGACGGCGTGGACTGCCGCGAGCTGAAAAAGGTTCGGCTCTTCGATGTGTCGCCCGTGACGTTCCCCGCCTATACCGCAACCGATGTCGGTGTGCGCGGGATGGAGGAATACAACGGCTATAAGGCGGAGCAGCGCAGCAAGGAAGAGGCGGCGGAGAATGCCGCGAGACGGGCAAAAGAGCGGGCAAAACTCAAGGGCCTGCAATCCAAATTCAAAACAATGTAATGGAGGATAAGGTATGAACATGAAAAAGGTGCTGGAAATGAAGGCAAAGAGAGAGGATGCGCGGCTCAAGGCAATGGCGATCCTCAACAGGGCGGAAGCCGAAGACAGATTCCTCTCGGAAGAGGAACAGCAGGAAATCGACAAGTACGAAGGCGAGATCCGCGCATGGGACGCGGACATCGGTCGCGCCGAAAAGATCTTGGCGGCGGCTCCCGAAGAGAGCGCAGAGGAAAAGCCCGAAACCAAGCCCGCGCCCGATAAGGGCGAAGATAAGCGGTTCGCGACGTTCGGCGAACAGCTTCTCGCCGCCTACCGTGCGGCGACGCCCGGCGGGAAGGTAGATGCGCGTCTTTCTACTCGTGCGGCGAGCGGTCTCAACGAAACGACTCCCTCGGACGGCGGCTTCCTCGTCCAGCAGGACTTCGTGACCGAACTGCTCAAGAGAACCTACGAGACGGGCATCCTTGCCTCGCGGGTGAAGAAGATTCCCATCAGCACGAACGCCAACTCCCTCAAAATCAACGCGGTGGACGAGGAGAGCCGCGCCAACGGTTCGCGCTGGGGCGGCGTTCAGACCTATTGGGAGGCGGAAGCCGATGAGCTTACCGCCAGCAAGCCCAAGTTCAGACAGATGGAGCTGTCGCTGAAAAAGCTCACGGGGCTGTGCTATGCGACCGATGAGCTTTTGCAGGATGCGGCGGCACTCGAAGCGGTCATCCGTCAGGCGTTCGCCGAAGAATTCGGCTTCAAAATGGACGACGCGATCCTCAGCGGTACAGGCGAAGGCGAACCTCTCGGCATCCTTAAGAGCGATTCGCTTGTCAAGGTGGACAAGGAGACCGGGCAGAAGGACACGCTGGTCGTGGAGAATATCGTCAAGATGTGGAACAGGCTGTGGTCGCGCTCCAGAGCGAATGCGGTGTGGTACATCAACCAGGAGATCGAGCC
>CANRJR010000033.1 GCA_947631005.1 uncultured Clostridia bacterium
CTTCCCAAGCTGATGAGCGGCGAGATTGACGTATCAGAAGTAGAGTTTTAAGCCGCTAAATTATCATTTATACGAGGAGAAGTAATCCCATAAGGAAATACTCTCACCAACGGCGAGAGAAATAAGAGGAACAGCCGTTGCATTGTCGTTTTCCCCTAAATTACAACAAGGAGAAACGAAATGAAGCAACAGGTAGTCAATGAAATTGTTCAGGGCATGCTCCCATACCTGAACAATGAACAGATGGAGGCTCTTGAACAGGTTCTCGAAAAGGCATTGTTCGGGCGCGAGATCGTGGATGAGAGGGGAGCGACAGAGCGCGATGACGAGCAGGAAAACGCCGAGCTGACAGAGCAGTTTATTGCCGCAAAGCGCATTGAAGGTTGTTCCGAAAAGACTTTGGAGTATTACAAAAAGACGATAGAGGCCATGCTCCAAACCATCGGAAAGCGGGTGAAACAGGTACAAACGGACGATTTGCGCGTGTATCTCACGGGATATCAAGCATCCAGGTGTTCAAGCAAGGTCACGATAGACAATATCCGCCGCATCCTGTCGAGTTTCTTTTCGTGGCTTGAAGATGAAGACTATATCGTCAAAAGCCCCGTCCGCCGCATTCATAAAGTAAAGACGAGTACGAGCATCAAGGAAACCTATTCAGATGAAACACTTGAACTGATGCGGGATAGCTGTTGGGAATTAAGAGATCTTGCCCTCATTGACATGCTCGCATCCACAGGGATGCGCGTGGGGGAAATGGTATTACTTAATCGCGAGGATATCGACTTTACCGAGCGGGAGTGCATCGTGTTCGGCAAAGGCGAAAAGGAACGCCCGGTCTACTTTGATGCTCGCACGAAGATCCATTTGCAGGCTTATTTGGAGAGCCGAACGGATGATAATCCTGCGCTTTTCGTGTCGCTCAAATCGCCTTTCAATCGACTGCAAATTGGCGGAATTGAGGCGCGCATCCGCGACATGGGTAGGCGGATTGGCGTCACGAAGGCGCATCCGCACAAATTCCGAAGGACGCTTGCGACAACGGCAATCGACAAAGGAATGCCCATAGAACAGCTTCAACGTCTACTTGGACACAAGCGGATCGATACGACGTTGATGTATGCGATGGTAAAGCAAAACAATGTCAAAATGGCACACCGAAAATATATCGGATAGGAGGCAAAAATGGCAAAGTGGATAGAATGCACCCTCGGGGATATAGTCACCTTTCAAAGAGGGCATGACTTGCCTCAATCGAGGATGACAGGAGGGATTTATCCAGTCATTGGGTCGAATGGGATTATTGGATGGCATAACGAATATACAACTTCTGCACCGTGTATTACGGTTGGGCGGAGTGGCAATGTGGGCAACCCACATTTGTGTGAAACAAATGCGTGGGCGCATAATACGACATTATACATCAAAGAATACAAAGGCGCATATCCGTTATTTGTGTATTACTTGCTTTTCACGCTTAATTTGTCAAATTATGCGGGCGGTAGTGCTGTTCCGACTCTTAACCGCAATCACATTCATATTTTGCCAGTTAGGATTCCAAAGGATGTTGCCGACCAAAAGGCTATAGCCCATATACTCTATGAGTTGGACAAGAAAATTTCTGTTAACAAAAAGATAAATGATAATTTAGCGGCTTAAAACTCCACCTCGGATACATCGATCTCACCGCTCATCAGCTTGGGAAGAAGCGTGTCGCGAAGAGTAGCAAGATGATTGTTTTCAAGACGCGAATTGACGATTTGGCTCAAAATCGGAGATATGAATTCTCCAATTCGCTCCAAATCGGAAGAATTTGGTATAATCACCCTTGATTGCACTAAATCGCCTCGTTGGATATGCCCCATAGTTGTTGCCTTGTCTGCCGCGATTTTTATAAAGCGATCCAAATGGTAGAGCGTCCATAAATAGTAAAACCATTTATCATAATTAGAAGTGACCTTAAAGAGATGCTGATTGAGTCCGCACCGACCGCCGCACCATATGTCAACAAGCAGGCTTCCTGACCATGAGAAGATGACATCTCCATCATCAACCAAATATTTTGGATCAAGATTTGGGGAACACAGTTCGCTATCCGCATCGCAAAAACCCTGGCGCAATTCCTTAATTTTAAGAACAGGAATGCCAATCTCGCCATCCAAAGGGCGAAATCTTTGCATGGCAAGCCCATTGGTGTAATCTGCGATGTCTGTTAGGCGGCCGACGTGCCATCCATCAGGAAAAGTAGACGGCTCCACAAAAAATTTATTAAATACAGCCCACATTTGCTGCTGTAAATTATCATTTATACGAGGTGTGCAAAGGAGAAAAATATGGATATATCTTTTCATTCAATGAGTAAAAAAGGGGATATAAAGTATCTATTGAGAAAAGTATCCCAACTCACCCCTCAAGAACCAATTTCTATTCGAACCGCAAGTAATTTCTTCTCTACGCCAGAGATAATTGCTCCTTGTGCTGGGCTTCTTGATTTTTTGAAGGATCATGGGCATGAAGTAAAAATCAACTATCAAGGGAATATGCTATCTTCGAGCGGGCTTAATCATCCGTATACTGTGCAAGATAATAGCTATGAGTTGTTGTCTCCAATGTATAAAGTATGGAAATTCAGCAGTGGAACAGAGGTTTCCAAAATCGTGTCGGCATATGTCCAATATTTGAATACAAAAGCTGAATGTGCCAAAGGCGTCATTGAAGCTTTTGAATGGACCACCAATGAGGTTATGGACAATGTATTACAGCATTCAAAATCCGAGTTTGGATATGTATGCTGTACGGTTACAAAAAATGCCCATATCTCTTTTGCCGTATATGATAACGGTATCGGGATTCTACGCTCTTTTCAGGGAAGCGGTTATAGATTTCGGAATCCCTATGATGCGATAACCTCTGCAATGAAGAAAGGTTTTACGCGAGATAAAGCCAACAATCAAGGCAATGGGCTTTGGGGAATGAGTCAATTAATATTGAGTAACAAAGGCTTATTAAATATTATTTCTAGCGAAGCGATAGTTGGATATAATAATCAAGCTGAATTATATAAAAATGAATTCCAAGGCACATGGATAGATAAGAGAAGTCTGCTGGGGACGTTGGTTGATTTTCAGTTTCAATGTAACAATGAAGTATCAATCGTGGAAGTATTTGGTGGGGGATATACTTATGCCAATTTATATATTGAATCCTTTGAAGATGAGAAAAATCGGATACAATTGAAAGTAAGTGATTTGAGTTTTGGGTACACTACAAGGGATTCAGGCGAAAGAGCAAGAACGCTTGCCATCAACCTGGTAACGCAGACTGATGCGAAGGAGCCAATCTTAATTGATTTTGATGGTATAGGCATTATATCTTCATCTTTTGCAGATGAATTTATTGCGAAACTTATATGCCATTATGGATACGTTAAGTTCAATTCCCTTTTTCGCATAGTCAATCTCAAAGAAACGAATGCGGCAATAATCAATCATGCAATCATGCAGAGAGTGAGTACAGAATTTTCCAACAATGCGAATTAAGAGGAGATATACAATGTCTTACATGGAAAGCACATACGAAAATTCGGTCATAGAACTGTTCAAAGAGATGGGATATACCCATTTGTACGGTCCCGACGTTGAGCGGGATTTTGGCGATCCATTTTATGAACCCGATTTGCAAGCGGCATTGGCGCGGTTGAATCCGAGCCTGCCTAATGATGCTCTGAAGGACGCGCTGTATCGACTGAAACACTTTGAGGCGGGGGAGCTTGTCAAAAAGAACGCCGCTTTTATGGAGTATCTGCAAAACGGCATCGCTGTCCGCTACCAGGAAAATGGGGAGCAGAGATCCGCCACGGTTTCCCTCGTGGACTATGACAACCCGAAGAACAATTCCTTTGTCGTGGCGAATCAATGGACTTTCATTGAGTACAGCGAGAAACGCCCCGATATCATCTTGTTCGTGAACGGGCTGCCCCTTGTTGTCGTAGAGCTGAAGTCACCGTCGCGGGAGGAAACGGACGCCTCCGCCGCATATCGGCAACTCCGCAACTACATGAAGGAGATCCCCACGCTGTTCGTCTATAACGCGATCCTCGTGATGAGCGACCAGCTCACCTCAAAGGCGGGGACGATCACGTCCGGGGAAGACCGCTTCATGGAGTGGAAGACGAAGGACGGCAGCTATGAGAATACGCAGTATGCGCAGTTTGATACCTTCTTCGAGGGGATTTTCGAGCAGGCGCGCTTCCTCGACATCGTAAAAAACTTTATCTGCTTTTCCGATGAGGGCGGCATCAAACTATATAAAATTCTCGCGGGATATCATCAATACTTTGCTGTGCGCAAAGCAATCGAATCAACGAAACATGCGACCATGACCGATGGGAAGGGCGGCGTGTTTTGGCATACACAGGGGAGCGGGAAGTCGCTCTCTATGGTGTTCTATGCACACCTCTTGCAAGAAGCTCTGAATTCGCCGACGCTTGTTGTCATGACCGACCGCATCGATCTTGATGACCAACTGTTCTCGCAATTTTGTAAGTGCAGCCGTTTCCTGCGGCAAAAGCCCATCCAAGCGAAGAGCATTGAAAATCTCAAGGAATTGCTCGATGGGCGCGTCGCAAACGGGATATTCTTTACGACGATGTTCAAATTCGATGAGTGGGACAGACCGCTTTCCGAAAGACGGAACATTGTTGTGATGGCTGACGAGGCGCACAGGGGGCAATACGGGCTGGCGGAAAAGATCGTCATGTCGAAGGACGAAAACGGCAACGAAGTAGCCCGCCGTGTTGTGGGGGCGGCCCGCCTCGTCCGCAATGCGCTTCCGAACGCGACATACATAGGTTTCACGGGTACGCCCATCTCCTCAAAAGACCGCAGCACCAGAGAGGTATTCGGGAATTATATCGACGTCTACGATATGACGCAAGCCGTTGAAGACGGCGCAACCCGCCCCGTTTATTATGAGAGCCGTGTCATCAAATTAAAGCTCGATGAAGCGACGCTGAAGCTGATCGATGCCGAATACGACTTGATGGCGCACAATGCCGAGCCAGAGGTTGTGGAAAAGAGCAAGCACGAACTCGGACAGATGGAGGCGGTGCTTGGGAATGACGAGACCATCAACTCCCTGGTAACGGATATCCTCGACCACTATGAAAACTACCGCGCCAATCTTTTGACGGGCAAGGCAATGATCGTGGCATATAATCGCGCTATCGCGATGAAGATCTACCGCCGCATTTTGGAATTACGCCCCGGATGGACGAAGAAAGTCGCCGTCGTCATGACCGCAAACAACAATGATCCCGAAGATTGGCGTGGGATCATCGGGAACGATGCATATAAAAAGCAACTCGCGACAGAATTCAAGGATAACGATAGCCCGTTGAAAATCGCCATCGTCGTGGATATGTGGCTGACGGGGTTCGATGTGCCGTCGCTTGCCACCATGTACGTTTACAAGCCCATGGCGGGGTACAATCTGATGCAAGCAATCGCCCGCGTCAATCGAGTGTTCGGAGACAAGGAAGGCGGATTGGTCGTGGACTATGTCGGCATCGCTTCGGCATTAAAGCAGGCGATGAATGACTACACCGTGCGCGACCGCAAGAACTATGGCGATCCCGACATCGGGAGCGTGGCATATCCGAAATTCCTCGAGAAGCTGTCCATCTGCCGCGACCTCTTCCACGGGTATGACTACACCGCCTTTTTCAACGGTAGCGATTTGGAAAGAGCGCGCACGATCAGCGGCGCGGTGAACTTTATCATCGATCCGAAGAAGAAGCGCGAGTGCGATGATTTCCTCAAAGAAGCGCTCATTCTTCATCAAACGCTTTCGCTTTGCGCCTCGCTTGCGGAAAAAGAATTGCGGTTTGAGGCGGCATTTTTTGAATCCGTCCGCGTGATGGTTGGCAGACTCATGAATTATGGGGTAGGAAAGAAGATCTCGCTCCCCGAAATGAACGCCCGCATCAACGAACTGCTGAAACAGAGCATCAAGAGCGAAGGCGTCATCAATCTGTTCTCCGATATCCATGAAGAATTTTCGCTCTTCGATCCCAAATTCCTCGCCGAAGTCGGCAAGATGAAGCATAAGAATTTGGCGGTCGAACTCTTGAAGAAATTGATTGCCGAGCAGATTTTCATCTTCCGCAGAACCAATGTCGTGAAATCGGAAAAGTTCAGCGAAATCATGCAGATGGCGATGAATCGTTACCTCAACGGACTCCTCACAAACGAACAGGTGATAGAGGAACTGCTCAATATCGCTAAACAAATTGCGGATGCGAAGAAAGAAGGGGAGACTCTTGGACTGTCGGAGGACGAGTTGGCATTCTACGATGCTTTGACGAAGCCGCAGGCAATCAAGGATTTCTATGAAAACGATGAATTGATCGCCATCACAAAGGAATTGACCGAAACCTTGCGCCGCAATAAGACAATCGATTGGCAACAGAGAGAGTCGGCACGTTCCAAGATGCGGATGCTCATCAAACGGCTATTGAAAAAGCATAAGTATCCCCCCGAAGGGATGGATGATGCGGTACAAACCGTCATGACACAATGCGAATTGTGGACGGACAATATCATGGATGTGGCGGAGTAAAATAAAGATCGAGCAAGGAGACAATACCATGAACGAGGAAAGGAAAGTGTGGGGGATCCACACCAAAGACGATGCGCTTTTTATGCGCGACAATGTAATTGCCATCGGGTGGAAGGCGATGGGGGATTTGAGCGTGCTGGTTGATAGAACCGCATTCAAAGAAAAGTACGCGGAGATCTATCCCGATGCCCCCAAGCAGAATGTCGCGAACGGAGCAGGCATGCTCTATCGTTTTGCAAAAGAAGTGCAAATCGGGGATTATATTGTCTATCCTTCCAAACAGGACAGAATGGTCAATCTCGGCGAAGTGGAGGGCGAGTATACATATCAGCCCGACGCTACGGAATATGTCCAGCAGAGAAAGGTACGGTGGATCAAAAAGCTCCCTCGGACAGCATTCTCGCAAGGGGCTCTTTATGAGATCGGCTCCGCGATGTCTTTCTTCACGGTAAAGAACTATGCGGAAGAATTTTTGGACACCTTACTCGCCAGGGGGACACACAGCCATGTTGTCGATATGGAAGAAGACGAGAGTGTCGCCGCCACTGCCGAGGATATCATCGAGAGTACGAAGGACTTCATCTTGAAAGAACTCAGCAAAAATCTCAAGGGCTATGACCTGGAGGGGTTTGTTGCAGACTTGTTGCAAGCGATGGGGTATCGCACCGTTCTTTCTCCGCATGGCGGGGACAGCGGGATCGATATCACGGCATACAAGGACGAACTTCCTCCGCGCATTTTGGTGCAGGTGAAGAGCCAAGACGGCGACATCAAGGAAACCACCATTCAGTCGTTGAAAGGGGCGATGCGCGAAGGGGACTATGGCGTATTCGTGACGCTCTCCAATTATACAAAAAAAGCTCGCGCTTATCTTGAGAACACTCCCATCATCCGCGGAATCAACGGACCTGAGCTTGTCGATTTGATTTTGAAATACTACGATAAGCTCAGCGATAAATATCGCAGGATCATTCCTCTTAAAATGGTCTATATTCCCGTTCCGAAGGACGAAACCGTTACGGAATAAACTTGCGCTGGCATTGGAAATATTGAAAATGGGGCATGAAAATTTGGGATGCAATCGGCATCCCAAATTTTTTTCGGGGTGTGCAAAAATGACAACATCGAATCGTTGACAAACGAATGTTCGTGTGATATAATGACCTCACTTCTATCACGAACGGTTGTTCGAGATAGGATAAGGCGGTGCTTATGAGAAAAATCGACAGCGGGTTGCTGGGGCGGATTAAAGAATATGTAGAGGATTATTGCGGCAACTGCGGATACGGTCCTTCCGTGCGGGAAATCGCTTCCGCACACGATATTGCGGTCGGCACAGCGCAGAAGTATCTTGCCATCTTGTTGCAGGATGGTCAACTATCGCGAGGCAAGAGGGGATATCAATCGACCGACTGTGCCTCTGCGGTCACGGACACGATGCGTGTGCCGATTCTCGGTACGATCCCATGCGGACCGCTTGCAGAGGAAGAGGAATATCTTGAAGGATACATCCGTCTTCCCAAAGCATTCCTCGGCGGCGGAAAGTGGTATCTTTTGACGGCGGACGGGGATTCCATGATTGATGCGGGAATCGGCAATGGCGATTTGGTTTTAATCAAGGCGGCGGAGGAGGCGGAGCCTGGCGATATTGTTGTCGCCCTTGTGGAGAACAGAGTAACCCTCAAAAGGCTGCGCCGCAACGATGCCGGGCAATATTACTTGCATCCCGAAAATCAGTCAATGTCGGATATTTATGTGGAAGATTTGCAAATCCAGGGGATTGCGGTCAAGGTTCTCAAGGATTTGGTGTGAGGAGGTGATAGAATGGCTAAAACGACGTACTGCATGTTTTGTGCGACACCAATAACGAAACGGCTGCGTTTAAGGACAACGGAGACAACTTGTGCGGGGTGCGGCGCAGATCTCAAAATGCGAAAATCTCTCTTCGGCAAGAACTTCTTTGAGGGACGGCTTCCCGATGAGAATGTTATTGTGAAGATAACCTGTCGTCCCCGCCGCAGAGGAGGTGAGCCAGCCAATGGATGAAGAGACTCATCTTCCGCCCGAAGTAGATGAATTTTTAGATTACTTATTCGAGGAACTGATACAAGGAGACCTTTTCAATCATGCAAATGAATCAGACGGGGAAGCATAATCTGAAATGTCCTTTTTGTGGGCATATAAATGAAGGACTGCTGTTGGACGAGACAGACGGATGGTATGAATGCGCCAACTGCAAATCCGAGGTGTTCGCTTCGGAAATCATGGAGACGGCGAAAAGATCGTGTTGCGATAAAGAAGTATCGGCGGCGGTGGCATCGAAGTGACGAAGATTGTTCCCGCGACAAGCCGCAGCTCTTTCATCGGCATTAGAGAATGGAGGCTTGTGTTGAATGGAGCGTGAGGAACATGGGAGACCAGTGCGGGTGATGTGTCACAATTGCCATCGGGAAACAATTGGGTGGCAAGATGGGACAGGCCGCACCAAAGTGCAATGTAGTATATGTGGAACGATAACCGTATCTAAGGTTATGAGCAGACGCCATGTGCAATTAGACATCTTTGCGCCGAAAGGGCAAGAGATTCTAAAAGACGACACGTGACAATTTTCCTGGTCGGACTGAAACAGGGTCTATTATAAATCCAGATCACAACTGAACATGTCGAGAGGTTAAACCAGCATTGAGAGGCCCTCGATAGGACAAACCCCAGCCAGGGGATGTTCTATCGAGGGCTTTTTGCTTTGATGCGGCAAGAAACGGTGGGGCGTAAGACAATATACTTTCATCATTTTAATTATTCGACAAACAAAGTCAAAAAAAGTGCATTTGTCTGTTCTATCCTTGAATTACCAAATAAATTTGGAAAAAGCGGCAGAACATGACTGACACCATGAAACAATACAACCAAACCAGCGGGAGGGCATGCCTATAAGGACTGACGGCATCGGTCCCGCAAAAAAATTTTCCAAAAAAATTTTTTCAGGGTTCATCAGGTGAACCATTTGTGCGGGAAAATAGCCACAAGAAAAACGAAAGGAGGTGAGGACATGCAGAGTGCTTTGGACCGAAGGTACAGTATTCTCGAATACATGTGCGAGCATCGCCATGAGTCTGTCGAGAATCTTATGTTCGAGTTCAATGTGTCGCGCAGCACGATCAAGCGCGACATAGAAGTACTCAGCATGTCTTTTCCTTTATACACGACAAAAGGCGTTGGCGGAGGTGTCCATGTGGCAGACGGATACAACTTGGGGCGGAAATACTTGTCGGACAGGCAAGTGGATCTGCTCGAAAGGGTAGCCACGAGATTGACGGGCGAGGAGTTTTCGTTGATACAGGGCATCATCCGCGAGTTCGGAAAGCCGATGAGGAAGAGGAAATGAAGTTACATAAGGCATTGTTTTTGAAGCTATTGAAAGATGTCGGGATGTCGCCGTGGTGGTGTGTCATCGAGCTTGGCATGACGGTCATCGAACTGAGGGAACACCTCAACGGAGGGAAGCCGTTCGACTATAACCAGAGCAAACGGATCCTGGAAATGTTCGGAGCGACCGCCATGATACCCGTTATTGATTGGGAGGGCATGAATGTACGCTGTCCGCTGTAACGATACGATCCGCATCTACGATTGCTATCTGTATCGGGAAAGCATCCGCGAAATTGACGGAAGATTCTATGATGCGGATGAGAAATGCTGGGTGATCCCGTTGTTGCCCGAAAATTGCAGTCTTCTTGCCCTACTCGGCGCATCCCTCGATGACGAACTCAAAGCACTCTCCCAAAGCCGACAGAAGGCGTTTGTGACCGCAGGTTCGGCACACCCTCCCGCGAGGGTCAAAGCGAAGCTGTATCGGCATCAGCAAGCCGCCTATGAATTCGGGCTGGAGATCCTGGAACAGAGCAAAGGGTTGGCTATCCTTGCGGACATGGGTACGGGTAAATCGCTCATGACGATTGCCATCATCGGAACGTTGATGACGGAGAAGGGGATAAACAAGCTCCTTGTGGTCTGCCCAAAATCCATTGTCGGAGTATGGGAGGAGGAGTTCAAAAAGTTTGCAGATTATCGGTATGCGCTCACGATGCTGGAGGGTCCGCTCGGAAAGAAGAGGGAGGCATTCGGCTTCATGCAGGGGACGGCTCTGCAGGTGGTGGTCGTCAACTACGAATCCTGCTGGCGGCTTGAAAAGGAAATCGTCAAATGGAAACCCGATGCCATTGTCTGTGATGAGTCGTCCAAGATAAAGAACCCCGGCACCACGCAAAGCAAGGCACTCCATCGGCTAGGCAAACGGACGCGCTACAATCTCATCCTCACGGGAACGCCTGTCACAAATAATCCGCTTGACTTTTTCTCGCAATATAAATTCCTCGATGAGAGTATTTTCGGACCGAGCTACTATGCATTCCGCAATCGCTATGCGGTGATGGGCGGATTCCAAAACCACCAAATCATCGGCTATCGTCACCTCGCGGAGCTGGTCGAGAAGGTGCATGGGATAGCTTACCGAATCAAAATCGAGGATGCGGTGGATCTTCCGCCGTACATTGACGAAACGCGGACGATCAATCTTGAAGACAAAGCGCAGGCACTTTACAGAATGATCGAGAAAGATTGCTACGCAGAACTCTCGGCGGGAGAGATAACGGTGCGGAATGTGCTGACGCAACTTCTTCGCTTGTCTCAATGCACGGGCGGATTCATCCGCAGCGATGACAGCGGAGTGGTGCAACAGGTCAGTAGTGCGAAGCTGGATGCGCTCGAAGACATCGTGGATGCCTGTTTGGACGAGGGGAAGAAGGTGGTGGTCTTTGCTCGTTTCGTGCCAGAGATCGACGCCATCGAGGACATGCTCAAGCAGAAAGGCATCGGCTATGCGCTCATCAAAGGTGCGACCAAAGACAGATCCGAGGAACGACGTCGCTTCCAGGAAGATCCCGAAACGCGAGTGTTTGTCGGACAGCTTCAAACGACGGGAATGGGTTTGACCTTGACCGCCGCCAGCGTCGCAGTTTTCTTCTCCCTCGACTTCTCCTATGCCAACTACGACCAATCCCGCGCACGGATCCGCCGCATCGGACAGGGTGAAAAGTGTGTCTATATCCACCTAGTTTGTAAGGGTACGGTCGACGAGAAAATCATGCAGGCACTCAGGCACAAAGGCGACGTCGCCGCCTTAATGGTAGACGATTGGAGGAATCTTCTCAATGGGTAAATTTAAGGATTTGACGGGACAGCAATTCGGGAGACTGACGGCAATAGCCAGGCTCCCTCCACACGGCAAGAATACCGCGCTCATGTGGGCTTGCCAATGCGAATGCGGCGGAAGCATTGTCGTTCGCGGGACCGACCTTACCAATGGTCATACGATGAGCTGTGGGTGCTACCGCAAGCTGACGAAGAATGTCCCGAACGGACAACTGCGGCTTCACCGCATTTGGGCAAACATGAAGCAGCGGTGCGGGAATCCCAAGAGCAAGGACTATCGGTATTACGGGGAACGCGGCATCCGTGTCTGTGATGCCTGGTCGGACTTCGAGACATTCTTCTATTGGGCAATGGCGAACGGTTACAAAGAGGGGCTGACCATCGAGCGCAAAGACAACGATGGAGATTACTGCCCCGAAAACTGCATTTGGATCACCGCCGCCCGGCAACAGAGCAATACGAGCAAGAGCAGACGGTATCGGCTCTATGGGAAAGAGTTCACCTTAACGGAGCTTTGCCGTCTCTACGGACAACCCCGCTCAACGGTCGAAAGCCGACTGCAAAGGGGTGTTCCGATCCAAGAGGCATTGAAAACAAGTGGGAGGTATCATTTGAACACAAAACTGTTGGAGCTGTCCGATAGGCTGAAAGAACTTCGGGCAAAGAAGAGCGAGCTGGACGCGCAGTCGAAAGGGGTTGGCGAGGAAATCGAAAATGTTACGATAGAGATGATCGATCTCATGACCACGGAAGAACTCACCTCGTTCAACCGCAACGGGACGACGTTCTCGCTGGTGACGCAGCAATATCCCGCACCCGAACCCGAACGGAAAGGGGAGCTTTGGGAGGCAATGAAGGCGAACGGCTTTGAAGATCTGTTCACCATCAACTCGCAGACGCTCACTTCGACGCTGAGGGAGCTTATTGAGGCGAACGAAGGTGTCGTCCCCGATTGGCTGAGCGGTCTCATCAAAATAGCGGAGAAGAATTCGATCCGCGTGGCAAAATCGAAAAAATATTAATGGAGGATACAACAATGGCAAACGAAGTAGTCAAGCAAGACGAAAACAAAGTGGCGTTCTGTTCGGGCGCGAATCTCGGCGAGCTTTTCGCCGCAGAGATGGACGGGCTTACCCCGTCGTTCGAGCGGATCAAGATCCCCGCAGGCGGAGGACTCGCATTCGAGGTTCCGGGGGACGATCCCGACTCCCCCGATCTCGTCAAGGAGTTCAATGCGGTGATTCTCTACCATCACCCCATCAACTGCTACTACGAGGAGGAGTACACCGGGGGAAACAATCCGCCCGATTGCGGCTCGATGGACGGGCATGTGGGCATCGTCAACGAGACGGGCGAGATCCGCAACTGCGCTGAATGCGAATTCAGCAAATTCGGCAGCGGCAAGAACGGGGCGAAGGCATGCAAGCAAAAGCGGCGCATCTATCTTCTCCGCGAAGGTGAGGCTCTTCCCACCATTCTGTCGCTGCCCACGGGCAGTCTCGGCGAGTTCTCGAAGTATGTCATGCGGCTTCTTTCGAGGGGCAAGAAGACGAACGGCGTCGTGACGCGGTTCTCGTTGAAGAAGGCGCAGAACAGCGGCGGCATCAACTATTCGCAGGCGGTCTTCGCAACGGACAGACCGCTCACCGAGGAGGAATACGCCAACATCGCCGCGCTTTCGGAGCAGGTCAAAGCTATGGCAACGCGGGTCTCTCCGCTGGACGAAGAGTAAGTGCAACGGTCGGGGCGGCAATTTCCGCCGCCCCCATGTCCGAGGAGGAGTGCTATGGGACGCAGGATGATCTATATCTGCTCCCCATTGAGGGGGGATGTTCGGAGGAACATAGCAAAGGCAAATTTCTATTCGCGGTTTGCCTATGAAAAGGGCAACCTCCCGCTTGCACCGCACACGATATTCCCACAATTCCTCAATGACGAAGAACCGAAAGAGCGGAAATCGGGAATGGAGATGGGACTGCAACTGCTTGAGGTGTGCAATGAGCTTTGGGTGTTCGGTCCCATCATCACGGACGGCATGAAAGCGGAAATCGAGTACGCGCGAAAACACGGGATGAAGACGAGGTACTTCTCGGAGGATTTGGAAGAAGGATGAGCGAAATCTTTGAAAAGGTCAAAGCCCATGTCGGGATAGCCGAAGCGGTCGCAGCTTTCGGAATACAACTGAATAGCCGCGACAAGGGGTTGTGTCCTTTCCACAAAGAGAAGACACCTTCGTTTTCCATCGACAGAAAGAACAATATCTTCACCTGCTTTGGCTGCGGCGAAACGGGAGACGTGATAGCGTTCGCCTCCAAGATGCGCGAGGTCGAACCGCTCGAAGGGGCAAAATTGCTTGCGGACATGTTCCATGTCGACATCGGGGATTGTGCCAATCGGGTGTCTATCAAGGAATATCTCAAGCAATGCATGAGGGACGTGGGGCAGACGGACTATTTCGCCAAGCGCGGCTTGACTGCAGCAACGGTGAAGAAGTTCTGCTTGGGGTATGACGTTAAGCGTCATGCAATCGTCTTGCCTTATTCCTCCGAGCTTCGTTACTATCAAACCCGCTCCGTCATCGACAAGAAATTCTACAAGCCGACCACCGAGGAGGCGGGAGCCGAGCCGCTGTTCAACCGCCGTGCGCTGTGGGGGAGCAGCAAGGATCCGATCTTCATCGTTGAAAGCCCGCTGTGCGCACTCTCCATCATGCAATGCGGCGGTATTGCGGTGTCGCTGTGCGGCGTGAACGGTGCAAACAAGCTCGTCAAAGAGGTGAAGGCGAAGAAGCCGAGCGCACCGCTCGTGCTGTGTCTCGACAACGATGAGGCGGGGCAGAAGGCATCCGCCGCCCTCGAGGACGATTTGAAACGCGCAAAGGTGGCATACATCGTTTTCAACGTGGCGGCAGACAAGAAGGATCCGAACGAACTTCTCATGGCGAATCCGCAGGCATTGACCGCCTCTGTCGCCGCCGCCAAGCGCGCTGTCAGAAAGGTTTATGCGCGGGGCGTCGCCAGCATTGCGGCAAGCGATTTGCAGGAAGCGCAGATCGAGCCGCCCGAATGGCTGATCCCCGAAGTTCTTCCGCAGGGCTTGGCGATCCTCTGTGCCTCATCAAAGGTCGGGAAATCGTGGATGGCGATGCAGATGTGTCTTGCGATCAGCAGGGGGAAGGAATTTCTGAACTATGAGACAAAGGTGTCCGGGTGTCTGTATCTTGCCCTCGAAGACGGGGTTTTCCGCCTGAAAGACCGACTCAACAAAGTCCTCGGCGGGGGCAAAGCTCCCGCGAATTTTTATCTCTCGGTAAAAGCCGATGCGCTCGACGGCAGTCTCATCAAGCAACTTGATGAAGAATTCGAGGAACACCCCGACATCAAGCTCATCGTCATCGACACCTTGCAAAAGGTTCGCGGTGTGGCGAAGAAGAACGAAATTGCCTACGCCACGGATTATCGGGAGCTTGGTGGCTTGAAGGAATATGCAGACAAGCGAAAGATATGCATTTTCCTCATCCATCACCTCAGAAAGATGGCGGACGAGAACGATGTCTTCAACATGATATCGGGCAGTAACGGCATCATGGGTGTGTGCGACACCATCTTCATCATCTACAAAAAGAAGCGCCAGGATGACAACGCCGTACTGTTTATGACGGGGCGGGATATTCGGCAACAGGACATCGTGGTGCATTTTGACGAGACAAGGTATCAATGGGAAATCATCGGCACGGCAGAGGAAGAGGAGAAGAAGCGCAAGAAGCGGGAATACGAAAATAACCCGCTCGTGAAGACCGTAAAAGAATTGGTCAAGAATCCGCCCTACAGCTGGCACGGTTCTGCGACCGACATGATGAAGGCAGTCTTTGATATTACGGGGAAACCTTATGCTGGATCTTCCACAGGCTTGGGCAAGGAACTCATGGACTTGGAAACGCAGCTCTACTATGACGGCATCGACCACACTTCAAAACGAAGCGGCTCCAGCCGAACGCACTACTTTTCCAAGCGGAAGGAGTACGCGCCGCATTATCAAGGAACGATATTCCAAAATGACGATTAGCCGCCGCCCGCAATTCGGCGCAAAGAACATAGTGTCACAAGTGTCACATCCGTCACACCCGTCACATGTGTCACAAAACCCCGAAAAGGGCAGATAGCAAGAAAAGTCTAGAAGAGAGGTTTGTGTCATTTTGTCAAAGAGTCATATAGACGGAGAATGACACTTGTGACGCTTGTGACACTACTCTCTTGGGAGAGCGAATGAAAGAGAGCGACCTGATACAGTCAATCGCCCGCTACCTTAAAACGATCCCCGCATTGTTCTTTTGGAAGGAGCATGGCGGGATGTACGGCACGGCGGGTATCCCTGACATCATTGTGTGCTTCAAGGGGCGTTTCCTTGCGCTGGAATGTAAGGTCGGACGGAATACGCCGACGCTCTTGCAGGCGCAAACGATTCGGAAAATAACGGATGCCGGGGGGATCGCGGCGGTGGTACGAACGGTAGAAGAGGTAAAAGCAATAATTTCCACAATGTGAAAGGAGATGCTGTGGCATGGAAGAGGTGGTCAACAAAGTGGTGATAACGGAGGAGGCACAGAGCGATTATGAAAGCATGTTTCACCGCCAAATGCCGAAGATCGATATCAAACACGAAGCCGAGGACTTTCTCGAAAACATAAGGGGCAGTCTGTTCGGTTACTATCTCCGTGCCAAATATCTCGATGAATCGCTCGACCGCATGTTGATGCTGTTCTTTTACAAGGGCAAAAGGTTCGGTCGGATGCAGATGTGGGAGCTGAAAGGGGTGTGCCGGGCGGAGGATTGGTCGGAGCTTTTGGAAGAAGAAGGACAAATCAGGGCGTGGCTGAACTCGCCGCTTGAGCCAGAGGACGATGGAGATTGGGTGTGCGACCTGCGCGTGGCGATGGAACGGGCGCAAGCCGAACGGAGGGACTACGATGACGAAAATTGAAATCAAGGATTATTTGGAGAATTACCGCGACCGCAAGACGATTGCCGAGTTTAAGCTCAAACAGGGGGATGCCGACCACCGCATCGTGATCTGCGTGAAGGCAATCGAGGACTGTCTGCAATCGCTTCCCGATGGGCTTGGGGAAATTCTGCGGATGATCTATATCGAGCGGAAGTCTCTGCGGAAGATATCGGCACAGCACTACTACTGCAAGGACACCATCGCCAAGCGTCGGGATGAGGCATTGGCGGTCATGGAAGTGTGTCTGAGCGATATATAAGCCGCCGCCCAAAAAGAACAGACAGGAGCAGGACACTTTTCCTCCGAAAATCGACAATTCGTGTGTATAATGAAATTAAAAGCGAGAGGGAGCAGCCCAGTTGGCGGAAAACCGAGCGGATATGATGAGAGGGGGCGATTGCTCCCTCTTTTGCTTTACGGGAGGGGATATGCCGAGAAAGCCGAAGCGGCCGTGCAGTTTCCCAGGTTGTCCGAAATTGGTGGAAGGGCAATACTGCGAGGAACACAAACGGCTGGTGGATAAACAGTATAACCTATATGGGCGGGATGATATAAGCCGAGATTTCTACAAATCTCCCGAATGGCGGTTCATCCGCAAGAAGCAATTGCAACTCTATCCCTTTTGCGCGGAATGCCTGAAAGCGGGAAAACGCACAAAAGCCACGATGGTAGACCATATCATCCCCATAAAGCAAGGCGGGGAAAGGCTGTCCCTCACAAATTTGCAAAGTCTGTGCTGGAGCTGTCACTCGCGCAAATCGGTCGAGGAAGGCAGTCGGTTCGGCAGAAAAAAATATTAGAAATTCTTTCGTGTTTTGCCCTCTTTTCGCTGGGCTCTTTCCGTTTTTTACGGTATTGTCTTGGTACAAAAACAAGAGGGGAGAAACCCCGAAGGAGAAAACCATGACACACGAAGAACAAATGGACCGCATCGACCGCGTGGAGAGCGAATGCTACGAAAGGCTGTCGCGGCAACTCATCAACCCGCACGGGAAATACCGCGCCTGGTCGGTGGAGCGGGACGATACCGCATGCGAAGTCAGCAACAAGCGGATCGCCTACCAAGTGGTGTTGTACCTCATCCGCACCAACCCGTATCGGAAAATTGCCGAGCGGAAGATCCGCCTCGAAATGCCCGTAAACCACCTGGTCGGCATGGACGAGCAAATGGACGAGTTCGAGCGGTGGATCCGCGAGGGATACGACGATTGGGCAGAGACCGCCAAATATCAGCTTCGGCATGCGTGAGGAGGGGAAAACGATGAGCGACATGGAGCGGATGAAACAAATCACGGATAGTCGGAAGGCGGAGCTGTTCGACAGCGCGATGGACTATCTGCGGGAGCTGATCGGTAGCAGGACGGATTATAGGACTGCCCTGCTATCCATAGGACTCACGCGGGAGGAGTCGGCAATCGTGCTGCCCGAAGAAGATGATGAGCTTGAAGAGCGGCTCGTGTACGAATACGAAATGGCAATGCAGAGAAATGCAAGCCGGGCGGAAATGGATAAAATCTATTCCGAGATGAAAGCCGTAATGGAGCGGTTCGGCTATAGCGGGGTCTTGTATGAGATTCTTGTCGATGACGGACAGCTACCGAGGAAGTAAAAAGCGCGGAAGCTGGCGGACGGAAGTCCGCCGTCTTTCGTTGTTCCGTGTAAAATGTTTTTCGTGTTACAAAATGTTTCTGCCCGTTTTCGCTGGGCTCTTCCGATTTTTTACGGTATGATGTGACTACCAAAAACAGGGGAAATCCGAAGGAGTGACACATGAACGAAAAAACGATGAAGGAACTTGGGCGGAAGCTGGATACGCAGGAAGCCCGCGCGGAGTTTATCCGCGAGGCGGAGAGCGGGATCTACGGCGGGAAAACGGATGACGGTCTGGAAGTGCAGGTGTATCTGGACAAGGGAATCGGGATGCGCGTGTTTATCGAGCAGAAGAATCAACCCCGCTGGTGGGAAGTGATCGAGTATGATTCCGAAGGCTATCAAGAAGGCGTCACCTATGAGCCGCGAGGAAGGGGGGAGTGATCATGGCAGAGAAAGGATTTGTCTTCGAGGACATGCTGAAGGCCCGAAAAATTCCCGCCGATGTGATCATCTACAAAAACGGCTTGACATACTTCTCCGTCTGCGCAATGGAAGCGCATGGACTTGCGGATAAGCAAATCATGTGGGGCGAGAACGAGGAAGAGCATAAGCTGGCGTTCCAGCTGGTTGACAGCGGCAGGGTGTTCCGCAGCAAGAAGGGGAATGTCGTAAGTTGTCCCGCAGGGTTGGCGCGGCGGTATGCAGGGAGATATATTATCCACCGAGAAGACGAGGTGTTCGTCCTCGATCCCGTTCAAAGTGGGGTGGCGAATGAAAGTTAGCGGGACGAAAAAACTTTCCGAGTATGTCTCGCAATTCGTGCGGTTGGGAATGACGGTACAAGATGATGCCAATTTTTCCAGGGAAGAAGTTCAGAAGGCGGATGGTGTTCTGCAGGACTACCTTCACCAATTGGAAAATTGTTCTGCCAAAGAACGCGGGAAAATCGCGACCGCCTTGGCATCCTCAAGAAAAAATCGGCGAAAGCATAAGGACGTCGTGTATGTGACCGCACCGCTGGTCGATTGGCTGAACAAGAATAAAGACGCGATGAAAGAATTGGAGCGGGTACTCGGCGAGATCCGCCGCCGCGAGAAGCTGGAAAAAGTGTACTACCCTCGCTCCCTCGCCGAGACGCCTATACGATCGGGGAAAACAATCACCTACAACCCCGCGCAGAAGAAGTAGCCGCCGCCCGCCGCATGGCGAGGCGGTCGTCTCCGATGAAGAGGGCACGGACGGCGCGGGGGAGGGGGGATGCAAAAATCTGAGATTTTCATCCTGTACAGCGGGGCCGCAAAATCGCGCGAATTTTCGCAAAATCAAAAATCAAACACGA
>CANRJR010000034.1 GCA_947631005.1 uncultured Clostridia bacterium
TTGATGGCGTCCAACTTGCCGCTCAAAAAGTAGCTGAACGGCTCGTCCTTCCCCACGATGATGTGATCGTCGATCGTTGCCCCGTGCACCATGCACAAAAGCAGCATCTGCGTGGTGAAGCGGTCGTCAGCGGAAGAGGGCGTAGAGGGCGCGCCGGGATGGTTGTGCGCGATGACGATGCTGTGCGGCCGCTGAGTCGCGACGAGGCGGCCCACCTCCTCGGGCGGAATGGTCACTTTATCGGGCAAAAACGAGGTGAATTGCTTGGTAAAGCGGACATGGTGGCACCGGTCGAGGCAGTAGATCTCCACCATTTCTTCCGTGCAACCCTCGAAACGGGAGCCGAGAAATTCCGAAAAGGTATGTACGTTGAATACCTTCGGCGCCTTTTTCTCCTGTTTCACCATGCGTTCGCACAGCGTCGAAAGGGCCGTGAGATAGGTCGCCGTCGCCTCGCCGATGCCGTCCACTTCGAGGAGCTTTTCGAAGGAGGCGTTCAGCACCCCTTCCAAACTTCCGAAGGCGGAAATGAGCGAATGCGCGATCGGGTTGGTATTCTTGCGCGGAATGGCATAGAAGAGAAGGATCTCCAACAGTTCATGGTCTTGCAGTCCGTCTGCGCCGTTCATAAGATGCCCAAACATCCGTTGTCTGTGTCCTTCGTGCATCGCTTCCACTCCGTCTCATTTCCTGTATTATAACAGGTTCCATATAAAAAAACAAGTGGGTGGGTCCATATTTTGTTCGAAAACCTTACAGATCCGAGGCCGTGGTGAAAATGTCAAGTAGTTTTGCGAAAATTTTTCCAAAAATTTTTTGAAGCAAGGAGAATAGAGTAAAATCGAGACAAAAAGGACTCTCCCGAAGGAATAACCTCCGGGAGAGGTGATTTTAAGAACGTTTATAAGGCAAGCCTACGAGCTTGCCGCTTTGTTTCTATTCAGTTCATCAGGCGAGTTCAGCCAACCGTTCTTGGAACAGCTCTTCCGAGCTTGCATAACCCAAAATCCGTCGTGGATATCCGTTGAGCCATGCTTCCACTTGACGCACATCTTCATCGGAAAACTTTCCGATATCGCTCCCTTTGGGGATCTTCCGACGGATCTCACGGTTCATGCGCTCGTTCGAGCCACGTTCACAAGAACGATACGGGTGACAATAGTAGACGGTCGTTCTCTTTGCGCGGCCGCGTCCGAAGACAGAACGCTCCATCCCCGCGTAATCGGAGAATTCAGATCCGTTGTCAACGGTGATGGAGCGAAAGATTTTTCGAAAGAGTTTTCCGTATTTTCGTTCGAGAACATTCAAACACTGCACAACGGAAGCGGCACACTGATCCGGCATTTTCATGATAATCTCCCGCCTTGTCTGTCGTTCCGTAAGGACGAGAAGAACTTCTCGCGTAGGGCCGCAAACACAGTCCATTTCCCAATGGCCGAAAATGTTTCTGCTCCAGATCTCAGAAGGACGCTGCTCAATACTCGTTCCACGCGGCGGCTTTGCAGCATGAAGCTCACGATTTTTACGCTTCTTCTTTTGCCCTTTCTCCTTAAGGTGTGTCAGCGAAAGCCGAGAAAAAACGCCCTTCTCAATGTAGCTGTAAAGAGTAGTTCGACAAATCGAAGTCTCAAACGGCAAGTGATTTCGCCGAATATAACCGAGTACTACGTCGGGGCTCATTCCCTCATCGACGATTTGCTTCTCGATATATTCAGCAAAAGCGAAATCCTTGCCGATTTTCAGAGGAGCGCCTTTCGAAGAGGCGTTGAGCTCGGCATTTTGCTGTGCGATGTCGGGGCTGTATCGTTCCGTTTCGCGATAGCCCTTAACATCACCGTAAAAATCATACCGCTTCTTCCGATGCACATAGCGGCCGCGCTTCAGCTCGCGATAGACCGTGCTTTGATGAACGCCAATAAGCTCCGCAATCTTCTTAACAGGAGTTTTCAGCTTCACGGCTGCTTCGATTTGAAGCCTTTGCGTCCAAGTTAGGTTATGAAATTTTTTCCGTGGCATAAATTCCTCCTTTGTATTTTTTCAAGCATTTCGTTCAAGAAACCTGCGCGCGGGGCGCGCCTTTTCCCTTTTAGAGGGGAACGCCGCCCTTGGCTTCTTTCAAACCGAGTTCTCCACATGCTTTTCCATCCCTCACACCATCTTCTCACACTATAATGAAGGGGTGAATGCTTCACCCCCTCAACCCCCATCGGGTTGGATGAGCGGGAACATACACGATTACGGATATCCGAGGCAAAGAAAAGCGGCGGGCTCCCCGCTAAACCGCTGGGGGACGCCCGCCGCATATTTTTCTTTTCCTCTATTCCTATATCTTTTCGCCCGTCGGTAGTACGATGTTCAGCTCGAGCTTGCACCCGAGAGCTTCGACGAGCCTTTCATATTCGGACAGCTTGAAATTATCTCGTCCCATCTTATTCGATAGGTTCTTCTGCGTTTGGTCGGTAAGCTCCGCGAGCTTTACCTGCGTAACGTCCATTTTTATCATCGCAATTTTCAGTTTTTCAGTCAGCTTTATCATTTCTTACCTCCTTGGACATTCTACCACTTAAAAATAGAGTTGTCAAACAAAATTTGGAAAAAATCTTAAAAAAATACGAAAAATCTTTCAAATATTACCATAAAATAGTAGACATATCTATTATAATGTGGTATAATGAAAGAGAAATCAGAGGTGGCACCCTTACAGCCAAGGAGAAATAAGATGACACTCAAAGAATTTGAAGATTGGTTGGAACAACAAAAGGGCAGGATGTGCGAAAAACTCGCATGGTGCATGGACAATACACCCGAAGAAAAAGACGTCATTCACAATATAGAAGGCGAAATATTTGCATACAGCAAGGCTATCGCAAAAATCCAAACAGCACGAGCATAACTCAATTCCAAGCCGACCCGCGGCGGCTCAATTCCGCGGGAAAGGAGAAATATATATGCAGGAGAATCTAAAAGAAAAATGGGACATCAACGGCGAAGAATTAAAGCAAGCGGTCGATGAACTATGCGCAAAAGGAATAGGAAACGGCTATTTTCAAAACACAAACGCTTTGCTTGCCGTCCTCGACCTACTCACAAAAGGCGACATTACAAAATAAAACGAATAAGTCCCAAACCCGCCTCGGCGGGTTTTTTCGCTCAATTTCTTGACTTTGCCAAAATTTTCCGATATGATAGGAATATCATCATTAAAGGGGTAAATCACCATGGGAAAAACTTGTGCAATATGCGGAAAATCGAGCGGAATGTACCCGCTCTGCAAAGACTGCTTCAAATTGAAGGACGAAGGAAAAGTCGTCAAATGCGAAGAATGCGGAACATGGTATCTCGCCAACGAAGGATGCCCGAATTGCAAGCCCGTAAATATAGAATTGCCGAAGACGACTTCCAACGCCGACGAGCTTGCATGTATCATTTGCGGAAAGCCTTCCAACGGCAAGCATTTTTGTAAAGAGTGCTATTTTAAGTATAAAGATCGTTCCATCGACATACGCATAATAAATTGTAGCGGAACGCAGATCCTTGACGAATACGGAAATCGCAAATACACATGCGACGATGGAAGAAAAGTCCGTAGTCGCGCAGAGCTTGCAATCGGAAATTGGCTTTTCAATAATAAAATTCGAGCCGTTTACGAAAAGGAAGTGTACTATGAAGAAAACGGAGAAGCGAAGACGCTTCATCCAGATTTCTATCTTCCCGATCAAGATTATTACATAGAATACAACGAACTAACCAACAAGCCTTACATGCAGAGTAAAGAATACACACAAAAAATCTATGAAAAAATAGGGTTCAAAGTCATTATCATGACAGACAAAGATCTCGAAAATATCGCCGCTTGCTTAAAACCCAAACTTGGACTACATTGACGAAAAAAAGAGGACGCAAACAACGTCCCCTTTTTTTCAATGAGATCCACAAGAACTATAGCTTCGCAAGAATCTCAACGAATTTTGAGCGGTCGGCTTGGAATCCTGCCCGCGCACTTGCTTGCTTCTTTGCGATCGTCGGCCATCGGCTATACCCAAGAGCAACATCGGCCTCGCCTCTTTGCTCCGCCGCAATACCTACTCCGATCCAATACGCCTTTTTTTCGGCCGCAGAATAACGCTTCTTTGTTTTTGCCATGAATTTATTCTCCTTGCGGTCTCTCCCGCCGTCTGAATTTTTATGTGTAGCGGTGACACCGCTTATATCCGTTGAGAAAACTTATTTCGGGTTTTTCGGGAAAATCCGTTGACTTTCCACTTAAAATTGCATATAATGGAGACAAGAGAGTTGCTTTGACCCCACAGGGGACATGGTCGAAAGGACCGAATTGCAGCTCTCTTTTTCATTTGTTATTTTTCTCGTAACGCTTACGAAGATCTTCGGGCATTGTCCAGCCGTCCTCGTGCGGCTTAAATAACGTCTTTGGCAATTTTCGCGGACGCTTCAAATACATTGGGGCAGGATCATTAGGGTCGGGATTTGGTACGACCTTTTCGTAATCTTTTGGCTTCTCCGTATGAATTACTTCACGATGAACAAATCCGTCAACGGTTTTATTCTTTTTCTTGTCGAGAACTTCCGTCTCGTCAATCACCAATGTAGGACGATTCTTACTGATTTTTAACCGCGCCCAGAAGGGAAATCTTTTCGGAAACTCTTTTTTATTTGAAGCCGACTTTCCCTCCGCTGCCGCGATCACCTTTTTTTTCCGAATAATATGTACCTGCTGAGGCGTGTAACGCCTCTTTTTCTTACTCATACGCTTTTTCTCCGCGGTCTCTCCCGCCGTCCGAATTTTTATTTTTGCGGCATAGCCGCTTGCAGTCTATTGTGCATTTTCGTTCATGACGTCCACGTCACGCCCGAAATGCGAATTCTGATAACTCCATTCGTCCGCCGTCGCCATGACGCCCGCATAGTCGCGGAGATCGTCAAGCCCGATATAGTTCATATCCGAACGCGTCTCAAAGACGTAAGAAAGCCCGTCCGTAGAGAAACGCTTGCTGTAGATCTTCTTCGGCATCCGGTAGTACTTTCTCTCGACGAAATCGCCGTCCCGCGAGCCATGCTCCACGCGAAGGGAGAGCGTCTGAACGCCGTAAAGATCATAGACACGTTCGCGGTAATGCCCGAGCTTGGATACAACCACGCGCACGAGGTGGCGGAAGAGGGTGCAGTCCGTACGGGTAAACTTTTCATTCGCCCAAAAGGATTTATATCGTGAGCCGACCGCCGAAGCGATCAGATCAACGAGCCAAAACGGAGAGAAGAACGGCAAGGCAGGCTTCATCTCGTCCTTCCCGCAGATCTCGACGACCTCGCCGAGCTCCAGAGCGTCAGCCCCAAGCGAGGAAGGGCGTTGCAAATCGGCGAAGATCTTGACAAATACCCTATTCGCGACGACGCACGCATGGCGGATCATCTTCAGGCAGGTGACCGTCAGGTCGTTCTTCTGATTGCACTCATCCTTATTCTTTGCAGTGACGCCCGCGTCCTTAAGCGTCGGCGCATTTTTGAGTTCTTTGTCGATCTCGGAGATGACATACACGCCGAAGCCAAAGGCATTGCGGTTGGGGTTGTCCTCGAGCATCTTTTTCCCAAGCCGCAGCATGTCATAGTCGAGGATATGAGAATACCGGGAAAAGCTGTCGATGAGGCGGCTGTCGCGGCGGAAAAAGTCGGTATCCCATAACGGAAAATTCCCGATATACGACATGAGCTTGTCCGAGCGCACACTGTAATTCGAGACGATATACGAACTTTGGACAACGTAGATGAAGTATGCGCAGGCGTAGTCCTCGATCGCGTCCCATATATCCACGAGCTTGAGCTTATCGTCAAAATCCAATCCGTAACGCCCGAAATCATAGTCAAAGATACGCCGGCGGCATTGAGACATGTTCCAATAGTCACGCTTGCGCCGAACCCACCGCCGCACCGACGCAAGGTCCCACACGCCGTGCCACGCAATCATTCGCTTCATCACAGTCTCCAAATTCATCCACGGGAAGAACGGGAACCGCATATCCGTTTCGATGAGGATTTCGAGCGCATCGTCAAGCATCTGCACCTCGGAGGAGAGGGCCATGTCCGTAATCTGCGTCGTCTTGCCTACACCCATAGGCCCGTAGACGACGGACATGATGCCGCGCTCATTGAGAAAGCCCCGATTGCGCCGCTCGTTATGATAGAGCCGTTTCAGAGCGATATGCTTTGCATAACGGTCGAGAGCGAGCACAGCGACGACGATCCAAAGCCACAAGGGCAGGGAGGCGAACATCGGCTTCAGATCGAGGAAGAGCTTATACACCTGTATGTAAAGATGCCCGACATCGAACGAGAGCGCGAAGTAAAAGTAATAAGCAAAGAACTCGACGATGATCGCAAAAAAATTGAAGTTAAAAGCCCATATACACAGCCAAACCCGCACGTACTTTTTATGTTCCCGCACGAAGGCAAAAAGACCGACAAAGAACAACTTGACAGGACGAACCGTATGATCTGCGACGCATTTGAACGCCCGCAATGGGCGCGATTCTACATTATCGTCGCTATTCTCGTTTCGCAAGTATCGGGATATCGCAATTCGGCAAACAAGAACAATGAGAAGGAGCGGCAAGAGGGCAAGCATGACGCCCCGCAAAAGACGTGAGAGAAAATCGAGATACCCGAGAATGTTTCCGCCGCTCGCCCATAGTTTCCAATAGTTCACAAATGCTGCCTTGAACCCTTCCCACGTTTCAGGCAAAAACGTCGAAGAAGCCGCACCCGGAAGAGTATTGACCGTGACCTTGAATTGGTACGGGATCTCGAAGAGCTCGCAGAAATAATATGCAATGGAGAGCCCAAAGTCACGGCACGCTTCCACAAGCCGCCCGAACGAGCCCGAAAAAACGAACACGCTACAGGCAAGAAAGCCGAGCGTGATCGCGATGCAAATATAATGCCGCCAATTCAGATTACGAAAAAACCGTTTGATCTTCATAAAATAAGCCCTATCGTAAGAAGCGTGACCGCCAATGCAAGAGCAATGCCCCAGAGCGCCCACAAAACAACGGCGCTCGTCATAGCTTCACCGCCGTATAGACAAAATAGCCGACAACGATGATGATGAAGAGGAGCAAAAGCACTTTGAGAATGCGTTTGAGAATTTTCATGTGTTCACCTAACCGAATTGCGTAAAACCGCTGTCACTATTTTCGATGGAATCTCTGCCTATAAACAGGCACCAATTCACCCTTTTTATTGCGCTTATAAATCTCATTTTTAGGATCCTGCGCACTCTTCTTACAATTCTTCCCCGAGGCGGGCGGGGCGGCATGCGTGGTTGCGGAAGAGTTACTTCCTTCGCTCTTTTGTTTTCGTTTTTTGACCGAGTTGGATATTTGTTTACCCGCCGCGCCAACCGCCTTAAAAGGGAGCGCGACAACAAAGGCAACGCACTTAAACAACCACGGGCAGAACTTGAACAAGAGAACAAGAATAATGAGAAGAAGAATAACGGCGAGCAAAAACTTCCACCAATCGAACGAGTCCTCCGCAAGATAGATATCCACGTCATCAAAGACATGGATGGGAGTTTGAACGACGGGAATGACGTTAAGTTTACCGCAATTATTATATGTAAGCGTCAAGACCTCGAAGCCGAAAAACACTGCCTCCTGCGCACGGGAGATGGGATGAGCTGTCTTGCTCGGAACACCACTACAATCCCCATGCTTCTGTACGGAAAGCGTTTCCTGCGTATAGTCAGTGACTGCGAAGCGAAACAGATAGACTTTCTTTCCCGCCTCAAGCTCCTTTTCAGCCCAAGATTTGAACGCCGGGACGTCCCTTTCATTAAGCTTGAGCTGTTCGGCAATCGCCTCATCGGAATTGAGAGAAGAAAGCGCGCTTTTCGTCACTTCTTCGATGGGCTTCATATCCTTGATTTCCCACGAGCTTCCGTTTTTAATGCCATACACCCAATTATAGAACCTATCCCATCCGTCAAGTGTGCTGTCATAACTGCGAAGATCGAAAGTCGCGTCGGAATCGAACTCGAGTATATTCTCGCCACGCTTCACTTCCTTCCCGTCGCCATGAACGGCGGTGGTGTCGGTGAAGAGGGTACTGCTTAAACCCATAAGCGCGAGATATCGATCCGCCTCGTCTACGCTATCCAAAGATGCCGCACCGTGCACCTCGGAATAAGCCTTTGCATATTCCCAAAGCTCGTCCGAGGAGATCTTATTCTCGCCCGCCTCGTCTACCTGAAAAAGCCAGTCTATTTGATTAAGGTGCGAACGCACATTATTTGTATAGCCGTCATAGAGTCCAAGGAACCCCTGTGGGACTCGAAAAGGGGCCTCAAACATTGCATAAGCCCAATCCCAATACGCGCAGTCGTCGTCACCGTTTAAGCCGTCAACGTAACCCGTCGAAACACCAAAGCCATAACCGATATCGAATAATTCCTGTGCAGACATTGACGATATATCGACACCGACATATGGCGTAAATGCGTTCTTCATTTCCTTATCCGAAGTCACATAGATGGGCTGTGTCTGATATTCGTACCACTTTGCCTTGATCTTTTGCAGGATACCGAGGTCCTCTCCCGCACGGGAGAATAGGTCGTCCTCATTGATCGAGAAATACACTGTGTCGATCTGCCATTGATGGTTTGCGCCGAGCGAAGATTTATCGGTGCGGTAGTAGGTCTGGTTGGAAACCTTATTCCCGTCTTCCGTGTAATGGTAAAGCGGAAGGTCGAGTGTCACAAATTCGGACGCATTACAAGAAAGCGTGCTCTCCGCATTAACGGAAGCGCCGCACCCTTGGGCATAACCCATCCACTCATAGGTAAGAGATACGGCACAGTCCTCCGGGAGCGGCGCGCCGTCGTTCCATAGCTGGATGGAAGAAACATCGTACCGCCGCTCTTGATGTAAGAGCATATTTTCACGCTCCATATCAAGTATGGAAGAAGCGTCTTTCAAGCGAAACTTATAAAAACGATGATTTTCCGTACAGTCCAAATATACGAGTGGGAATTGGGCATAATCCAAGGGCTTTCCCTCAATATCATAGGCAATCGCCATTTCAACCGTATTCGCACCAATCTCTGTACGAAGCTGCATTTCCGTCGGATTATAAACGTAAAAATACAGTCCGTAACTTTCCGATAAAATCGACTTATCGGAATAGCAGTACTCCATGAAAGTCACGAGTTGCGCATCCCCCAATGGATTTTTCGGATAGAGCAGAAGATCGACATCTCCAATGTCGTCTTCTATAGGAGTCTCGTCGTAACTTCCCGCAGTGGCTGCATTCGCTGAAACATGCCTAAGAGAAAAGACTGACGACAGCGATACAACCAACGCCAAGAAGAACGCAGAAGCCACATATAAAAAATTGCGCAAACATGTTTTCATCTAACGCCTCAAAAAACGAAATGACTGTTATCTATATTGAAATCTTCCATTTCAATAAAAACGGAAAAAGCGATCTCATAAGAAATCTTGCCATCGCAAGAAGTCACAATGAGCTTATAGAAAAACGATGATACAAGATCCGTTTCTCCAATGAAGACGATCTCACCCAAAGGGAACAAAGTACTCAAAACTCGTTCCAAAGAGAGATCTGAAAGGTTCAAAAGCGTAAAAGCCCCCGCCTCTTTTTTCAAATCGAAGCATTCGGTAATATCACCCAAATCGCTCCACATATGGGCGGCACCATCGACGATAAACTTGAAATCAGCGTCTTCATTCGCAACAATCGAGACGGTATAATTGCGTTCCCCTTCGGAAGTTCCGACGAGATATTTTGTTTCAAAACATTGATCTTCCTTGGGATCTAAAAGCATATTGCTTTTAGAAGCAGTAATAGTTTTGCCGTTATGTACGAGATAAAAGGTCTTAAAATCTTCCTTCCCGCCATTGGTAAAGTGAAAAACAATACCAAGAGCTGCGACAAGGAGCAAAAAAATCACCACAAAAAGAACCATACGTACGGCCTTTCCCGCTTTAGATTTATTTGCCATAGTTCATCACCTCACTGGAAGCTCTCACGACTTAAAAAACGTGAGAGCCCTCGGAAATAGCAAAATCGCTCGCAACAACTTCTACGCCCGACGAAACAAAATTAACATTTTCCGTCGTGGCTTCTCCTTGCGCAAATTCAACATCTGCATATTTATAGGTGTAATTCAGTGTTAGAGTGCCTTCGCCGAATTGGGAAGAATCCGCCGCGGCAACAAAGCCCTGTGTGAAATTCTGAATGCGCTCGGCGTCACTCCTTGACGGCTCGGCTTGCAAATTTGGAGTGAGGAAACAGGTGGACGGCGCGGGGAAGCTATACGAGATCGCGCTGGAAATCTGCTCTGCTTGTGCATAGTAATGCTCATAGGCGTGAATCGTATAGCCGGCGCCGATCAGATACGGATTTATAAGATCTTTGAAAGTCTCGTTCATTTTTAAGGTGAACGATTCGACGTAGAGGACGCCTCGCAGCGTTCCCACGCCGTATTCGACTTGTATGCCGATCGATGTCGCATAATTGAATCTCACGGTGAGCGAATCGCTAAATGTGGTATCGCGCCCGGAGATCCATTCACCGACGTTTACCGAAATAGGCCGCGCGACATAGTCGAAAGTGCAGGTCTTGGCAAGATCCGGATTAGATTCGGGCGTCGCCGTTAAAATGATCTTCTCGCCGAAGGCCTCTTTGCATGTAACGACTGCCTGCTTCTTCGAAGTGACGATCGAAAGATAGTTGGAGATCTCTTTGCCCGTCGCCCACTCCGAGGAGGGGTTCGCGAACTTGGCATCCCACGAGATATTTTGATTTGTCGTACTTTCCGGCGTGAAGGTCGCTGTGATCGTGACGGCCGATTCGACGGAGGCGGCGTCGAGCCCATAGTCGCCGAGATTTTCACGGGCGATAGGGGCGACGCGCAAAGTCATCTTGCCGACGTGCCCTGCCTCCGCTTCACTATCTTCGGGCGTCACAACTAAACCACCCACATCTTCATCCGGGGTCTCATCTTTTTTGCCCCAATTCGAGGGCTTCATCTTATCTTTTGCAAAAAGTTGAAGCCCGCCGATTACAAGAACTGCGATCATGAAAATCGACAAGATCATATAAAAGATTTTTTTCATAGATTGCTCCTTATTTTAATATTGAAAATGGCTATACCGGGGACGGTTTTCCCCGCCCCCGGCGCTGAGGATCAAACAAAGTCGATATCGCCGCTTCCGATATCGACGCTGTTCGCAAAGGTGCCGAAAGAATTTTCCTCAAAAAACAGCTTATATGTTTTTCTCCATTCTGTCCCATTGACGGTTACATAGACTTCAATAACTAAACTGGGCTGACGTGCTAATGTACTAGCTTTTTCCCTGAGAGTTCTCTTAAATTCTGCCCAGTTCGTAGGGGGTGTTTGAAATTTGATGACTTCCGTTAAATCAAAACCTTCGATTATTATATTTCCCGAGGAAACGGATGCCTGTTGGTCAAAGGTTACTCCTTTCAAGGTTTGGTTTTCATCGACCGTTGCTCCGCCGCCGGTATAGTATTCCGTTTTCCTGAGCTTGATAATAAGTTTTGAATTTGTGATGGTCGCTTCTTTGGTGTATATTTTCGTGAGCGGTGCTTGGACATTGACAGTATAGGTTCCCTTCTTGCTTCCCGTGATGGAATAATAATCCAAAAATTCTTGGTACGATTTTGTAAATCCAGGGAACTTTATAGGTACGCCAAGGGGATCATCAACGTTCCATGTAAATGCTGCTTCTTCGTAAGAAGACGTGAATTGGATATATACGGAATTAACGGATGTTTCATCATACCTCTGCACATAGTTCACGGTGCGAGGAGCACTTTTTACCTCCGGATTTGTCTTGATCTGCGCCGTGAGTTGAAGCTGCTCGCCGAATGCCTGTAAGCAGGAAAGCGTCGCCGTGAGTGTGTCTTCGTTTACTTGGATCGTTACATAGTCGGAGACGGCCTTGCCGCTCGCCCATTCGCTCTGAGGATCTTTCCATACGAGCTGCCAATCGAGCTTGCCGTCCTCGGCGGGTTCGTCGTTTTCGGTGCCGATCGTCGCTGTGACTTGCATCGCCGTCTCTGCGATAGGCATGATGCCGTATTGGGCATAGAGCTTGCGGGGAATGATGCTCACGGTGGTTTGGATCTTGGCGTCGTCATTTTCGGGCTCTTCGATCTCCAAGCCGCCCGACGCATCTTGCTCGGTCGCGGGCGGTTCTTCAGCGCCCCAATTCGAAGGCTTTGTCTTTCCCTTCCCAAAGAGCTGAAGCGCCCCGAGAACAAGCGCGGCGATCATGAGGAAAAGAACGATCCATGTAATCGTCCACTTCACGGAGTCCGCACGCTTGTGGTGTTGAAGAGAGTTATAGTGTTTAGTTTTCATATTCACCTCGAAGAAAAATTTTTCGTTATGATTTATGCTTTTGCGCCAACGCACGGCGCGCCGCATTCATATGTTTTCGCGACTTGAGATATCCAATGCGATAGCTCGCCGTCCCATGGTTGAGCAATTCGCCTGTCAAAGTATTCGCGCCGAGCTTCAGCTCACAGCCATAACGCCGCGCCTTCTCGGACGGAGGCTCATACCACCCCTGCACTTTCTGATCTTTGGCCTTTGCCATGTTTTCTCCTTTATGATGTTATTTTTAACTGCTCCGCCGCGTCGAAGGGGCTATTCCCCGTGGTCGGCGGCGTGCAGATTTTGCCGAAGATTGAATAGTAATCGGGCTTTGCGCGTTTCTCCTGCTTAAGTCCAAAAACCTCATTTCTATACACGGTGCCGACACCCGCGGGATGCCCGTCCTCACCGACGCCGTCTGCATAGACCGTAATCTCTTCATCCGTCATAACGACGTAACAAGATATACGGCGGAAGAGCTGAAGAAGGTTATCAAAACGATTGTAACGATGTTCCTTATACCAATAGACGAGCGGCACCGGGGAAGTGATGACAATCATTTCACCGTTGAAGACCTTATTCGAGAAGCGACTCTTGACCGAACTCGAAGTATCATTATCGAGGATCTTCAAAAGGTCATCGAGGCCGAAGCTCCGATCACGCAAATCGTCGAGAATGATCGCTTTTTGGCCCATGTAGTCCTGGAATGGATCATTAGAGCTTGAAGAGATGCAATAGTCATATCCCAAGTTGCCGAGGAGTTTCTTCGCATAATACGTTTTTCCAGTTCCACCCTTACCGCAGATAAAAACGACTTGGAGCGACCTTTCCGAATTTAACGTGAGAACTTGGCAATGCAGCTCCCACAATTTTCGCAATTTCGAATACGCAGCCGTCTTTTCTGTAATCGGGAGAGAGTTCACGTACATAAGCTGCTGCGCATAGCTGTAATGCTCGAAGTCTCCCAAGATTTTCGACGACTCGATTTCCGTCATGAAATCGAAATTCGCAACGACCTCGTCCTCGGAATATTGGTGCTTGCTTCTTTGCGTATCGTTGCCGTGGGTCAGATATAAAAGGAGATCCGTCCAACGGCCTTTCAGCCTCTCAACGAACTGCTCGCCTGTATGCTCAACACCTTCGTCGTCTTTGTAACCGAGTTCAAACCACTTTGCTACATTCACCGTATCCACGCCGACGCCGAAGTAGAGCGCGATATGATAATGCGGGCGTGTATCGTCTTTGTCATGGAGTATATAGGCCCATTTCTTGATGGTCTTATGCTCCATACAGATCTTTTGAATATCTACCTTGAGCTTGTCCGCGTCTTGGACGATCTCACATTGGCGTAAGTGCATTCTTTTACCCCTATGCCTTACGGCTTACTACGATTTTTCTACAGCTTTTTCTACATTTTCTACGTTTTCTACGCACCGCTTGGACAAGCCCCAAGCGGTGCGCGTATTCGCAGAGAATTAGACGTTAAAGACGCCTATGTTATGAGATTTTACGCTTTTCTTCTCCCTCGGAGATATCGCCGTTCTCTACATTTTCTACGTTTTCTACGCGATTTGGAACTTTAACGGGAGATTTGAGCGAGAAAAATTCACGAAGATGTTCTTCAACGTCCGCCATATTTTCGGCGATGTTCTTGCTTTCACCGCTTACGAAGATGAGGGATGTCCCGCCCTTACACGCCGTAGTAACGGCGAGATAGAGCGTATTGACGAGAAGAAGGCGCACACCATTCTTTTGCGTAAATTCTACAAACTTACGACGACAGGATATAATGTGTGCCTTAATAGCGTCGAAATTCTCGCGGACGCCGATACTATCGCCATCCGCGAGAACAATGCAAATTCCTTCCTTACGCGCCTCGATATAGGAGACGGCAAAAAGATTAACGATGAGGTATTCGCCCCGAAGCGTCGTTACACCGATGCACACGCGATCACCTCGTTAAAACGGAATGTCCCCGTCGTCCTCGCCGTCGGGAGCCTCGTTCTTGCCGCCGTCGCCGGGGACGGCCGCCTTCTTGCCCTTGTTCTCTTGCATAGATGTTTCGGTGCCTTGATTCTCACGAGCGGGGAGCTCCTCGGCGAAAGCCTCAAACACCGCGCGTCTTGCACGATATTGAGGGTCGGGGTTACCGTCTATACTGAAGTTAGGGATACGAATGGGAATCATCATATCGCCGCACAACACATAGAGGTTTTTCCCATTATGGACGACGCCGTCCTTATCCGTCCAGGGAGCATTCTTTTTGAACAACTTTACTTCTCGCGACATAAAAATTTTCTCCTTTGCCTTTTCGGCCAAAATTTTATTTCAGAGGCTATACGCCATACTGCCAAATGATGGGGAGGGACGGGTGCGAGCCGCCGAGGACGCAACAATGTCACATCGATCTACCGCGGAATACCTCCCCAAAGGGGGAGCGAGTACGAAGCCCCCGCTCACGGCACATTCTCTTGCTTCTCTTGCCCGCGGCACCCTCCAAGTGCCGCTCGTCCGAAGGCAAAAAAGAATGCGAAAACGGCTGTTTTTTCTAACAAACCATTTTCGCATTAAATCCTAACACCTACAGATCCGCGGCCGTGGGCAACTTTTTCGGCAAACTCTTGACTTTTTTTGCCCGCTTTGATAAAATCATCTCTGCAATTTCTGACAAGCGGAGGACAACTATGGACTATTTGAACGAAGCGGTAAAAAGCATTGCGGAGTGCATCCGCTTTGATTCCTCGCAGCAAAAGAAGGCCCCCGGCGCGCCCTTCGGCAAGGGCGCCGCGGAGTGCCTCGGTCACTTTTTAGCCCTCGCGGAGCGCCTCGGCTTCGAGACGCATAACTACGACGGATATGCGGGGGAAGCGCTCTTCGGCGAAGGGGAAGAATTTGCCATTCTATGCCATCTCGACGTTGTCCCCGCGGGCTCGGGGTGGGAAAAAGACCCCTTCGGCGGCCTCGTGGAAGGCGGAAAGATCTGGGGCCGCGGCGCCATGGACGATAAGGGCCCCGCGATCTGCGCCCTCTATGCGATGAAGGCTTTGAAGGACGAGGGCTTCCTCCCCAAAAAGAAGATCAAGCTCATCGTCGGGTGCAACGAGGAGGACGGCTGGGCGTGCATCGAGCACTACAAGGCGGTCGCCCATATGCCCGAAACGGGCTTTTCTCCCGACGCGGACTTCCCCGTCATCTACGCCGAAAAGGGCATTCTGCACGTCAAGCTCCGCTTCCCCGCAGAGGAGGTCCCCTTCAAGCTGTTGCAAGGCGGCACGAGCGCGAATATGGTGTGCGACTTGTGCGAGGCCCTTCCCAACGTCCGCGACGAAAAAAGGGCGGCAGCGCTCGGGCTCGTTTTCGAGGGAGAAAAGCTCGTCTCCCGCGGCAAGAGCGCGCACGGCTCCACCCCCGAAAAGGGCCGGAACGCCATGCTGCCCCTTCTGAAATATTTTGAGGAGAACGAGGCCGTCCGCCGCATCATCGAATGCCTCTTCGACGACGTCTACGGCCTCAAAAAATTCTCCGACGAGACGGGCCCGCTCACCCTCTCGCCCGATATCATCCAATCGGGCAAAGGCGAGATCGCGGTGGTGTGCGATATCCGTTATCCTGCCACCATGTCCGCGGATGGGGTGCACGAAAAGCTGCGTGCGTTCGGCGTCCCCTACGAGACGGTGCACCACCAGGAGCCCCTTCTCGTGGAAAAGGACGACCCCCTTGTACAGACCCTTTTGCGTGTCTATGAGAAGTGTACGGGGGAAAAAGCCCAACCCGTCGCGATCGGCGGAGGCACCTATGCGCGGGCGCTTCGCCACGGCGTCGCCTTCGGCCCCGAAATGGAGGGCGACGAGGCCGTCATCCATCAGCCCAATGAATATATCACCGTGGAGCGCGTAAAACTCCTTTTGGAGATCTACCGCGAAGCCATCCGCGAACTGACAAAATAAAATGAGCGCATAGGAAACCGCCTCGGGCAATTCCCGAGGCGGTTTTTTGTTTGAACTTAAAGTTTTACGATCGTGATCGTTGCCTCGTCGCCGTTGATATCGAGCGTCTTGGAATAGCCTTTTCCCGCCCCCTGCTGCACTTTTACGGCGAGAATGTCGGCGGCAAAGGCTCCGTCCGCAAGCACCTTGGCGGCGCGGCCCGAAGCGGTGTAGTAGAGCTCGATGCGGTCGGTCACCTCGAAGCCCGCTTCCTTGCGCAAAGATTGCACCTTGGAGACGAGTTCGCGCTCGCAACCTTCATCCAGAAGCTCTTCGGTGAGTTCGGTATTGAGGGCGACGGTGATGCCGTACCCCTGCGCCGTTGCAAAGCCGTGCGCGGACGACGTAAAGATCTGCAAATCTTCCTCAAAGAGTTCGACGGGCCCGTCGAGGTCGACGGTATAGGGCCCGCCCGCCTTGACGCAGGCGACCACTTCCGCCGCATTACACGTCTGCAAGAACTCGGTGATGAGGCGCAGTTTCTTGCCGTATTTGGGGCCGAGGGTGCGAAGCTGGGGCTTTAAGGTGTAGGTGACGAGCTCCTCCCCCCCTTCGAGGAAGCGGAGCTTCTTCACATTGAGCTCGTCGAGGGTGACGGCTTCAAGTTCGCCCGAAATGGCAAGTTTCCTATCGGATGCGATGAGCATCTCCGAGAGCGGCTGGCGGTTCTTGATATTGCCCGCATTGCGCGCGCTGCGCCCGAGCTCGACGACGTGCAATACATCGTCCATGCCCGCCTCCAAGACGGCGTCCACCCATACCATGTCCGCGACGGGGTAGTCGCAAAGGTGCACGGAGATGGGCTCCTGCGGGAAGAATGCGGGTACCAGATTTTGGTACATCATCTCCGCCATGAAGGGCATATAGGGCGCGATGAGCTTGGAGAGCGTGACGAGAACGGTGTAGAGCGTCGTATAGGCCGCCGCCTTGTCCTCGGTCATCTCGGGTCCCCAATAGCGGTCGCGACCCCTGCGCACATACCAATTGGAGAGCGCGTCGGTATAGTCCTGAATGGCGCGGGCGCTGTCGGTGATGTTGTAGACCCCGAGCAGTTCGTCCACTTCCTTCACGAGGGTGTTGAGTTTAGAGAGCGCCCACCTGTCCATGAGCGAGAGGCGGCACTTCTTCAAATCAAATTTCGAGGGGTCGTATCCGTCGATCTCGGCATAGAGGGTGAAGAAGGCGTAGGTGTTCCAAAGCGTCCCCTGGAACTTCCTCTGGCTCTCGGAGACCGCCTCTTCGCCGAAGCGCGAGGGCAGCCACGGCGCACTGTTGGTGTAGAAGTACCACCTCACGGCGTCTGCGCCCTGTTTCAAAAGCACCGTCCACGGATCGACGACGTTGCCCTTATGCTTGCTCATTTTGATGCCGTTTTTATCGGCGACAAGCCCTAAACTGATGCAGTTTTTGAAGGGCGCCCGATCGAAGAGAATGGTAGAGATGACGAGCAGGACATAGAACCAGCCCCTCGTCTGGTCGACGGCTTCCGAGATAAAGTCGGCGGGGAAGGTCTCTTCGAAGAGGTCCTTGTTCTCGAAGGGATAGTGGTACTGCGCGAAGGGCATGGAGCCCGAATCGAACCAGCAGTCGATGACCTCGGGCGTGCGTTTCATCTTGCCGCCGCACTTTTTACAGGTGCAAAACAGCCTATCGACATACGGGCGGTGCAGTTCGATATCCTCGGGCGCGCCCGTCTTTTCGCAGAGTTCCATTTTGGAGCCGATGACCTCGATCTCGCCGCAGTCCGGGCATACCCAAACGGGGAGAGGCGTCCCCCAATAGCGGTCACGGGAGAGCCCCCAGTCGATGACGTTTTCGAGGAAGTTCCCCATTCTGCCCTCTTTGATGCTCTCGGGCATCCAGTTCACCGAGCGGTTGGCGGCGATGAGCCGCTCCTTGACCTTGGTGACCTCGATGAACCAGCTCGCCCGCGCATAATAGAGAAGGGGCGTATCGCACCGCCAGCAATGGGGATAGCTGTGCTCGTAGGGCAGTTTCTTGAAGAGCAGCCCCCGCCCTTTGAGCATATCGAGAATGATCTTATCCGCATCCTTTGCGAAGAGCCCGTCGAGTTCGGGGCAGCGCTCATCGAAGCGCCCCCGCTCGTTGACGAGCTGCACGACGGGGAGATGATACTTTTTCCCGACGCGGTAGTCGTCCTCGCCGAAAGCGGGCGCGATGTGCACGACGCCCGTGCCGTCGGTGAGCGTAACATAGCCGTCGCAGACGACGAAGTAGGCCTTCTCCTTGAAGCTCCCTTTCGCCCAATCGAAGAGGGGCTCGTACATGGTACCTTCGTACTCGCTCCCCTTGCGGCGGGCGACGACTTCGAAATTTTCGAAGAACTTGGGCGCGAGGGCTTCGGCGAGAATGTAGTGCGCGCCGTCCTCCGCGGTAAGTTCGATATAGTCCTCGTCGGGGTTCATGCAGAGGGCAACGTTGGAAGGAAGGGTCCACGGGGTCGTCGTCCACGCGAGAATATAGGTGTTTTCCGCCCCCTGTACCTTAAAACGGGCGATCGCGGAAGTTTCCTTCAC
>CANRJR010000035.1 GCA_947631005.1 uncultured Clostridia bacterium
AATCTCAATCAAGCCGTCAAGAACAATTACTTCGGCAAGGCGACGGAGCGGGAACTTCTCTCCTGCGTGGACTTATGTAAGGAAACGTATCGGAAGTTGCTTGCCGCTATCGGGGGAAGCTGATGCCGCTTTTGAAATGCAAGGAAAGCAAGAGTACGCCGCATAAGGCAATCGCCTATATCACGAGAGAAGATAAGGCGGCGTTCGTGAGCGTGAGGAACTTATTCGAGGATGAAGATTACGCCGAGCAATTCGAGCAGACGGCGCGGCTCTACGGCAAGGGCAAGAAGTATGAGGAACGGAAATTCTATCACTTCAAATTGTCCTGCGACCGGAAAGACAATGTATCGCCGCAAGAGGCACAAATCTTTGCGGAGGAATTGGCGGCGCGGCTGTTCCCCGATTGCGAGTGCGTGATCGCTACCCACACCGATACCAAGACGGTACATAGCCATATCATCGTCAATGCCGTACATCCGTTGACGGGCAAGAAACTTCGGATAAGCCGAAGCGATTATACGGCAATGAAAGACGAGGCGAATCGTTTGGGCAAGGAAATGGGATTCAGTGAACTTGACTTCCGAAAGAAATCCAAGAATAAGCGCACCGCCGAGGAGCGCCATATCATTCTCAAAGGCGGAACATCGTGGAAAGAAGATTTACGGGAAGTCATTGAGGAAGCAAAACAGACAGCTACAAGCCAAGAGGAGTTTATACAGCACTTGAAGCTCTACGGCGTGGAAGTAACGAGGAGCAAGACGGAATATTCCTTCCTGCACCCCGAAAGGAAGAAAGCCATCCGAGGGCATAAGCTCGGAGCAAATTACACGAAAAAGGAGATCGATTTTGTCATTGAAAAGAACAGACACGGGAGAGGCGGCAACACCGCTCTCTCAATTACAGGAGATGAACGAGGAAAAGAAAGCGAACCTCGAAAACAGCCTTTTGAAAGAGGCGTTGGCGATATCCAACGAGAAATGCAACAGCTTGATAGACAGGCAGAATACGCTCGTCGAGGACTTGACTACGCAAGTGAGCGAGTTGAAGAAGAACAACGAAAGTCTGCGGCTCAACCTGCATTACATAGTAACGGGAACGACAAACCAAATGGAAAAGACGTTGGAGAGCGAAAGGACGTTCAAGGAGCGGGTCGGCAAGGAAATAAGCGCGGCGGCGCGGGAAGTAGCAAGTGAAGCTACGGGATATGTAAGGGAGCAGATAGATAAGTCCACGCAGGAAGCGAGGAAAGAACTTTCGGCGTGCGCCGAGGAGCTTTCCAAACAGCGCAGGGAGTTTCAGACGCAGGGGCTGTTCCGTAAAATTCTCTTTTGGGCTACCCCCGCGCTCTTGCTCGTGCAGACGGTTATCCTCGCTTTTCTGCTGATAACCTAACCGCTTTACTTTCCTTTGCGTATGTCCACGCAAGGGAGAAACAATGATCGCCCCACCTATTCGGGGCAAAACAACGGCGCAGGGATACAGGCGTCCCGTCGAATAAAACGATAGAGAGAATATATAGGGATTGAAAGAACGAACTGCGACTACATAAATGAAAGCCGACAGGCAAAGTATTACGCTCTTATCAGGGCTCCCGCAAAAAGACGAAGTATTTTTGCGGGAAGAGGAGCGGCAACGGCGCGAAGATGCCGCCCGCGAGAAGCGGGCGGCTAAAAGCAAAGTTTGCGGCGACGAGCGGAGGATTTTAATATGGAAATGCCTAAAACCTAAATTCAAAAAATCGGAGGAAAAATTACGAAGAAATCGTTGGAACAGTTGCGGGAAGCGTTTGCGGACGCTCCCACAAGTCAGAGGGAATATGTGATTAGAGGGAAAAAATATGTTGTCACGAGCCATTACACGGGGGATAAAGATGTAAACGAGGTGTTACAGCGCATTGCTGTGAACCGTGTATTGAAGGAAATGGGCTTATGACCCGCCGAAAGGCGTAACCGAACAACGAACAGCGTATAACTGTTCTTAAAATATATACCAAAGCATTGCCAAATTCGGTGTATTGTGCTATAATGACGGTACATTGAATTTGGCTGCTTTGATTCAGAGGAGTAAAAGAAATGAAATCAAAGCAAATACAATTAAATAATCAAGTTGGACTGTATATGCGTTTGAGCCAAGAGGACGAACGCGAGGGCGAGTCGGTATCCATCGAAAACCAAAAGATGATACTTGAAAAATACGCGCAAGAGCGCGGGTGGGAAATTGTCGATGAGTACATAGACGACGGTTGGTCGGGCACGAACTTCGACCGCCCCGATGTGCAGAGGTTGTTAGAGGATGCGAAAATCGGAAGAATCAATACGATTGTCGTAAAAGACCTCTCCCGCTTCGGCAGAAATTATATTCAAGTCGGAGAATTTGTCGATTATATCTTCCCCGCGTTCGGTATCCGATTTATCGCCCTCAACGATAATGTGGATACGGGAGACAGGAACAGTACGGGCATGGATATGATGCCGATTGTCAATGTGTTCAACGAGTGGCATTCGGCAAGCACGAGCAAGAAAATCCGCGCAGTATTCGTTGCCAAAGCAAAAGCGGGACAATTCAAAGCCACCTATATCCCCTACGGCTATCTGAAAGGGTCAGACGGCGTTCCCCTTATTGTTGACGAAGAGACCGCGCCCGTCGTGAGACAGATTTTCGAGATGAGAGCCGCGGGCATGGGAAAGAAGCATATCGCAACGGTACTTACGAAAAGCGGAATCCCCACACCGTCCGAGCGAAGAAAAAAACGGTTCGGAGTTCCTCCCGTCAATCCAAACAGACACGGTTGGAGCGCGGAATACGTCAAGGAAATGCTTTCTAACCCCGTCTACATCGGCAACCTCGCGCAACAGCGGACGACGACGGTATCTTACAAGAACAAGAAAATCGTCAAGCGTCCCGAAAAAGATTGGATTGTCGTGGAAAATACGCATGAGCCAATCATAAGCCGCGAGTTATGGGACAGATGCCGAGAGATTGACACTTCCGTGAGCCACGGGAAGAAAACCAAGCAGGGCGAAGTCAAACCGTTATCGGGATTGGTCTATTGTCCCGAATGCGGAGCGAAACACCGTATTATGTGGTATTCCATTATCCGAAAGGGCGTGAACACGGGAGAACGAGCCGCGACCTTTAACTGCTCGGAGTTTTTGAGCAGAGGCAAGGAGAACTGTCACAGCAAGGCAATCAAGGAATCCATTCTGAACGAAATCGTCTTGCAGGATATCCGCTCAAAGGCAGAACTTGTCATCAGAGACGAGCAGGCGGCGCGCAATACGTTCATGAGGCGCAAGACGCAGTATTTGACCCAACAGGCAAACGCAGACGGTAAAACGCACAAGGCAAAAGAGCGGCGCATTGAGGAATTGTCAGAGCTTATTTCCTCTATCTATGAGGACAGAGTTATGAAGCGTATCCCCGAAGAAGTGTGCATAGAGCTTTTGCAGAAGTATCAACGGGAAAAGTCGTCGCTACAAAAACAACTTGAAGAAATGGACGACCTCGAACAGAGGACAAAACAGGCGACGGCAGATGTTGACGAGTTTATCCGCAGGTTGAAAAAGTACGTGGATATGACGGAGTTGGATAGAACGGCAGCTATGGAACTCATCGAATATATCACGGTGGGTTGTGTGCCGAAAGACAAAGCAACCCCAAGAGAAATTCATATCTACTACAAACTGATTGATAAACCGAAAACGAAAAACGGATAAAACCTATTTACTGTCCATAAATCAAGTTTACAGATATCATAATATCGCACAGTATCGCGGCGAACATGAAAATCCTTTACAAAGTACTTTTGAAACACACCCGTTGAAGATACAAGCTCCAATGCATAATCAGAGGGGGAATAACTATTCCCGATCGTATAACTCATCCGAAGATACGTCGCGTTATAAAGCGCATTCATAGACGGATTATAGACGTATATAAATAATTGCTCACCCTCGCCCTCCGCAACCGTTATCACCTCCAAAGCAGTCGATTCGGGCTTATACGGGTAATCCTCCTCGTTGAAAGTTTTATCACGGCGAAGATCGCGCAGGACTTCCTCGGACTCCGCCGCATACGCAACCGAGGGGACTACCGTGCCGAATACCGCAAGCAAAATAATTACCGCAGTTAGCACGGAGAGCAGAAACGCATTTATAATTTTCAAGACTTTATTTCCCATAACTCACCTATGCAAAAGTGGCGGACGGTGTATCACCGCCCGCCACTCCGCCGAAGATTTTACTTGGATTTTGTCAGTTGAATATAAGAAGCAAAATTATTAACTTGGAAATCGGACAACTCGACATAACCGCTATCAGAAATCCGCTGAATGCCGCCAACCAGCACAATAAATTCGGTATCTTCTTCAAGGACAACGGAGCTTTCAATAGAAGAGGAACGACAAATAAAAGACAATTTTCCATTATCTTCTTTATACTGCAAAATTCCCACCGCCCCTTTTTCAGTTTCAGAAGAATAAGTATTTAATATTGTCGATCCGCCTTTCACAGCCAAGACCTGCCGAGATGTTACACAACGAATTTCCTTATCGTGATGATCAAAATCAACATATAATTGACCGTCAATATCCGTAGAGATATCACCGCGGACAAAGAGCAGATCCGAAACATTGACGACCTTGCGCATGTGAGTTTTCAATATATCATAATACTGAACATCTTGCGTCTTACTGACTCGAATGGCAATTTGCCCAGGATATGTGATCTTTTCCGTCCAACTGATTTTTTCATCTTCATCGTCACGGGGAATAATGACCAACCTTGCAAAGGCATCATGATTACCCCCGGAATACGATTCCAAAAGAACGGAAGTGCTCTCAATGAAATTATCCAAATCGTCATAAAAGAAGATTTGATAATCCACTGTGCTATCGAAGTCGGGCTTGACCTGCAAACCAACGGCGGGGAACGCCTCTTTGGTGTACAGCGAACCCTCGTCCGCGACATACTTGCCGTCCGACCCGAGACTGCCGACCTCGAAACTCGGATTGATCGTTTTCAGATCGTTTTTCGTATAGCCCACGATCGCTTTCACGCCGAACGCGACCGCCGTGATCGCCGCCACGCCCGCCAACGCCAGCGCAACCATCTTGATGATCCTTTTTGCCTTAAATCCTACTCTCATTTTTATTTACCTCTCTTGTTCAAATTGGGATATTTGCCGGTCACGACCACGCCCTTGCGATAGCCTTCCCGAAACGCTTGCTTGTTTTTGTCGCTTGCAAAGGGAATCGCTTTTCCCTTATAAGCCGCGGCATATCCCATGCCTGAATAGTACGCCTTTTTCTGCCCATACGAATATTTTTTCGGCATAAAAGTTTCCTTTCCCCTTAACGCTGGGGGCAACGTATTTTCAACTCTTTTTGTAATTGATTTTTAACTGTTCAGCCTGTTCATCGAAAGGGGAAGATAAATGTTTCTTTTCACACATTTCCCCAAAAAGCATTCCGAAGTTCTTTTTTGTTTTTTCGGGCGCATCGCTAACGAACAGGTCATTTTTATAAACCTCAAACGAACCGCAAGGTCTACCGTATTTATCAATATCCGAATAAACAGTTATCTCTTCTTTTGTGATCTCAACGTATGTATTGATACGTCGATAAAGTTGCACCAGCGTATCCCACGAATTTCCCTTATAACTCGGATACCAATAACACAAAGGAACAGAAGAAGTAATGATTATGATCTCGCCATTAAACACGACGTTATTAAATCGGCTCTTTACGCTTGATGACGTGTTATTATCCAAAATCTTCAACAGATCTTCAAGCCGTTCAAAAGTTGTATCACGCAAGTCATCGAAAATAAACGCTTTTTGCCCGAGATAATCTTGGAACGGATCATTGCTGGAAGAACTAATACAAAAATCGAAATTCAATTTTTCACGAAGAAATTTTTTCGCATAATATGTTTTGCCTGTACCGCCCCGCCCTGTAATAAACATTACGGAAATATCTCTATCCGTCTGCAAACTCAACCATTGACATTGGCATTTCCATAACGTTTGCAATGTGTTATAAGCAGATTTGCGCTCCGACGGCGGCAAACTATGTACATAATCAAGTTGTTGCGCATAACTATATATTTCAAAGTGACCCAATATTTTAGAGTCGTTTATTTCCTTTTCAAAATCAAAATTTGAAACTACTTCCGAAGTCGAATATTGATGTTTGTGCTGTTGCGTCTCATTGCCATGCGTCAGATATAAAAGCATATCCGCAGCACGACCCTTTACTTTATTTACTTGACTTTCCTGTAATCCGAACCATTCAGCAACATACTTTGTATCAATACCGGAACTGCCGAAATTAAGATATATATGATAATGAGGCGCGGTATCGTCTTTATCATGGAGTATATAAGCCCATTTTTTTATAACGGCATGGGACTTAATAACCTCTTGTATATCACATTTAATAAATTCGACACGGCTCTCAACTTCACAATGTTTTAAGTACATTTTTAACCCCTCGACCTAAAACAAAAAGAAATTTTTGCCTGTTTTTGCACCTTTTGCCCGAGCCGCTTGGACAAGCCCCCAGTGGCTCGGGCATTCGTGCGTTTTTTCCTATTATATAGAGAATGTTGTTGCTACATTAGAAACCATTGCCCGTTTGCACCTTTTGCACCTTTTGCCAAAACTCAAATCTTTATTTGCGCAAAGTCATATCGGCAAGGTTGAACGGAGAATGTTCGACGACTTTCAAACCGCAGAGCGACGGACGACCGCCGGGATAAGGGCTGTCCTTATATTCGGGGACAACGACATCACCGAATTTGAGTTGATCTTGGTTGGGAAGCCGCGCGCCGTTTTCGGTAAAACAATCAAAAACGCGTTGACCGTTCATGCTGTTACCGAAGATAGAAACCTTATTGAAAGGGTTTCCGTTCGACTTTGCTTTACCAGCAAAAGCATTGATGAAAATATAGTTACTCATAAAAACTCCTTTGCCGTGCGAGTAATACACGGACTTAAAAATAATCTATACAAACGACTATCGCCGATTGTACCCAAGGGGGCATACCTACAATGCCGATATACGGGCGAAGGACAAACAAAAATACTTGCAACAAAGCCTCTTCGGCTTTGCAACAAGTATAAAACATTACAAAAAATAATAAAGTTCACTAATTATTCTAAAAACTGTTGACAGACGGGGGCAAACGCATTATAATTGTATGTAAATAATGTAATAGGGAACGACGCAGGCGCGTGCGATGCGCGCGCTTGTGTGGAAAGCGGCACGTTCCGCCCATTGACGCCTTAAACTCCTCTGAAAAACAGGGGGGGGTGGGGCTTTTTTCGTTAGAAAAAACTCTTTTTTGTGGACAAAAACGCGTGAAATTGTGCATAACATCGGGCAAAAAATGACGGTTTGGACGCGCGGAGACGGTGGAAAACGGAGAGAGCCGCGCGCGAAAATGTATAGAAAAACGTAAGAATACGCCGCCCGTGCATGCCGCAAAGACGGGAAACGGGTGGGGAAAACCGCCGCGGAAGAGACGAAGAGAAAAAAAGACAAAAAGCCGCCAAACGGGGAACGGGGTCGAAAAAAGCGCGGGCGCGCTCAAAAGCGACGGCATACCCAAGCAACAACATAGCAAGCAACAACATAGCAAGCAACAATCAAGCAAGCGACAACATAGCAAGCAACAACATAGCAAGCAACAATCAAGCAAGCGACAACATAGCAAGCAACAACATAGCAAGCAATCGTAAAGCGCAAACAAAGCAACCGAGATAGCCGCAACGAGCCGCAAGCGCGGACGGACGCGGGCGGGACGGGGGTCGGAATGGCAAGCAAGCGTATCAGCCGCAAACAACTGAATGAAGTGATACGGCAGTTGCCTATTCCGTTGCGGGAGCACAGCCGTCGGGTGAAGCTGTTGGCGAGTTTTCTCACGGAGAAGCTGCGTTTGGAGGACGGCTTTCTTGCGGGCAGGTACGACGCGAAGAAGATCTGCGACGCGGTGTACTATCACGACATCGGCAAGGCGGCGATCCCGCGAGACAACTATTATTTGAAATATTGCAAGACGGCGGCGAAGCGCGAGAGCTACTATTCTCACGTGGAGGAGGGGCTCAAAATAGCGCAACGCGGCGCGGAGGAATTTCTCGTAGAGTACGGTCCGCGCGATTTCGAGACCTATTTATACGAGGCGATCGGTCAGCATCACGAGCGGCTGGACGGAAGCGGTTTTCCCTTTGGGAAGAAAGGGGAGGAGATCGGGCTTACGGGCAGGATCTGCGCCATTGCGGACGCGCTCGACAACGAGTTATTCGTCGGGAACAGCCATCGCGTGAATTTCGAGCAGGCGGTGGAGGCGTTCCGAGCGGGCGCGGAGGGATTGGACACAGAACTTGTTGCGAAGCTGTTCGAGGACATGGACGCGCTTCGCGCCTTTGTCGATTTTATCGACGAGAAGCAGGCGAGCCGCCGCAAGCGCGACAAATACGGGGTGCTCGTTTGGTACAAACCCATCGTAGACATCCGCGAGAACAAGCTCAATTCTTTTGCGACCGAGCTCTACATCAACGATCCCTACTACGGGACGGTGCGGCAGGAGGTATTTTTGTCGGCATCCATCCGCACGGGGAGCATAGTGCAGGTAGAGAAGATCGCTTTCCGCAAGGTATGCTATCTCGTGAAGCGGTTGAAGCGGCGCAAGGTGACGCTTCCCGCGATCTCGTTTGTATTTTCCGTGCAACAGTTTTCGCGGAAGAACTTTTTCAAGGAGATCGGCAAGATCCTCGACTTTTACGAAGTCCCCGCGTCGCAGTTCTGTTTCGGGGTGCGGGAGGACGAGACGGCGGGCACGGATCTCGATCTTTCGGAGGCGTTTGCAACGTTCCGCGAGATGGGTGCTACGGTCGCCATGCACGGCTTCGGCGAGAGCTCCTCGCTCATGACGACGTTGGAGAGCTTTTCGCTCAACAAGGTTTTTCTGCCCGCGAATTACGCCGCAAAGGTGGTGGAGAGCCCGAACACATACAGTGTGGTGAGCGGGATCGTGAAGATCGCGAATAACCTGCATATCGACGCGGTGATGGAGGGCGTTTCCAACCGCGAGATTGAGGCGAACGCCCTGCGCATGGGCGTAAAATACGCTGTGGGTGAGCTTTACGGCGAAAATCTTGCCGAAGGCGCGCTCTATCAATATCTCGTTGCACAGGGAGGCGCGTTATGAAAAAGGAACGCACGCCGAAATCCCCCGAGACGGACGAACGCGCAACGCCCGAAACGCCCGAGAGCAAAACGCCCGAAACGCCCGCGGGGACGCCGAAAAAAGTGCCTATGGGAGCGGCGCAGGTCGGGGCGGCGGCGTTGAAAGGGAAGCTCGCGCTCAAAATCGTATCTATCGGCGTTGCGGTGGCGTTGTTCTTTTTCCTGTTGGTGTACGGTGCGGGCGCGCTCATCGAGACGGGCGGGTTCAGCATCAGCTTCGACAAGGCGGCGTCTGCCGTGCAGATCTCTCTTTCGGAGACGGCGGATTTCGCTTCTCCCACGGTGCGGCTCAACGTGCCGCCCGCAAAGGACATGACGAACATCGGCGGGGAGGTGATCCCTGCGGACGTCGACGGGGCGGGGGACGGTTCGCACGGGACGGCGAACTACATTGCGTACACCTTTTACGTCCGCAACGAGGGCGCGGCGTGCGCGCTTGCCGAGGTATTCGAAATCGAATCGTCGGTGCGGCATGCCGACGAGGCGATCCGCGTTACGGTTTACCGCGACGGCGAAGCGGCGACGTACGCCAAGATCGGCACGGACGGGCTTCCCGAACCCAACACAACGCCCTTTTACGGAAAGACGGTATTCGAGCAGACGAGCGACTTTTCGCAGGACGGGGTAAGACGATATACGGTCGTAATATGGCTGGAGGGGAACGATCCCGAGTGTTTAGACGACATAAAGGGGGGGAACGTGAAGATGTCGTACACGTTCACCGCGGGGGAAGCGGAGAGCTGACGCCGCGCGCCGAACATTCGGAACGGCAACACCCGCCATACGGCGGCTTTATATAAAAAATAAAAAGAAAAAGGAGAAAACAAGATGGAAAAAGCGACCAAAAAGAAAAGCGGATTCCGCAAAGCGGCATTGCCCGTGTTCGCGATGCTCATTGCCTCCGTTCTTTCTTTAACGACCATGACCTACGCATGGTTCACGACAGGCAAGGACGCCAGTGTCGGCAACTTCGACATGACGATCTCTGCGGGCGGCGGGCTCGAAATTTCCGCGACGGGCAATGATAACGATTGGCTTTCGGTGTTGGATATCGAATCCTTAAAAACCGCGAGCTCTACGCTTAAATCGTTTGTCGATGAGGGAAAAACGTTAGACCCCGTTTCCACGAACGGCGCATACGACGACGATATGATCTTGAATTTCTACAAAGGTCAAATCGAATCTGCCGCCGCGGGTGCAAACCTGACCCAATCCACGGCAGCGGAGGAGGGGTGGTTGCAATTTGATCTCTACTTCCGCAATGCAAGTTCCAAAGATCTGAAAATCAACTTGACGGGTACGAAGATCGAGGCAAAGGCAACTGACAGCATCGCCGATCCCGAAGGACATACGGCTATTCGTATGGCATTTGTGATCACCGGCACAAAGGCTGCACACGCAAGTGGAGCAGTGACCGCTAAAAGCGAAGCGGGTCAAGCGACCATTTACGAGCCGAACGCTAAAGAGCATACCAATCCCGGCGTTGCGGACTACAATGCGGGCAAGTCTACAAGCAGTTCGAGAAAGGAGGTATTCGAATACAATGCGCTGATTGGGGCATACAACGCCGATGGCGGGCAGCCTTCCATCAGCCGTTATGAAATAGGCGAGCACAGCTCTGTTCTCCAAAAGGCGAACACGCAGACCGAAGAGGGTTATTCGGAAGGCTTCTTCACGCTTACAAAAGAGACGATTACCAAAGTTTCGGTGTTTATGTGGATCGAGGGGCAGGACGCGGACTGCACCAACTACATCGCAAGCAACGCTTTCACCACGCAACTGAAATTCTTGGCGGTAGACGCGGAATAACCGCACAACAGGCGGCGCGAGCCGCGAGGGCATTTTTTGCGGTAGACGCGCGGGCGCGCGTCTACCGCACGAATGCGTTTTTACGGGAAGATTATGAAAATATTAAAAAAGGTCGGCGCGATCGTTCTCGACGTTGTCATCGTGATCGTACTTCTGTTGTCCGTTCTGATGATCATTGCGAACGCCACGTCGAAAAAGGGCGAACCGCCGAATCTGTTCGGCTATGTGTTGAGCAGTGTGCAAACGGATTCCATGGAACCTACCATCAAGGTGGGCGACATGATCGTCGGCAAAAAGCCCAAAGAGGGCGACGAGATCGAAGTGGGGGACATCATCTCCTTTTACGATACCGTCGACGGTCAGCGCATCATCAAAACACACCGCGTAGTAGAGGTGGAAAAGGTCGGCAACGACTATTTCTACACAACGCGCGGGGACAACGCGCCCGACGAAGATTTCGGAACGCGCCTCGGCACGGAAGTTGTGGCGATCTATAAGTTCCGTCTGCCCGCGCTCGGCGCGATCGTCGACTTTTTGCGCAAACCCGTCGGATTCGTGGTCTGCCTCGTGTTGCCCATGGTCGCGCTCATCGGATGGCAGGTGTATAAGCTCATCGCCATCTACCTGCAACAGAAAAAAGCCGCGGAGGGCGAGATCTCGCAAGAGGAAAAAGACGCCATCATCCGCGAATACCTCTCCAAGCAAAACGCGTCCGACGAAAGCGGCGCGCAACCGTCCGACGAAAGCGGCGGCGCAACAAAAGAACAACCGTCCGCACAGGACGCGGACAAAAACGATAGCGAATAATCTCGGAAGATCCGTCCTCCGCGCCGCGGAGGCGAACCGATAGAACGCGGGAGAAACTATGCAAGCATTCGTTCAATTCTTACTCGGCGTGCTCCAACAGTTTTTGGGGGGCTTCTGGTCGATCATCAAGGGGATCGGGCTGGGATTTTGGTCGTTCTTCGATATCCCCACCTACATCTCCCTCTTCCAAGAGTACGGCGGCGACCTCGGCGCGGGCGGCTGGATCCTCGCGATCCTCACCCTCCTCGTGATGGCGGCGATCTGGGCGGGCATCATCTTTGTGATCGTCCTCTTGATCCGCCGCGCCATCCGCAAGAGAAAGGCTCTCGCAAGCGCGGAAGAACTGCTCTCCGAGGTGAACAGCCTCAACGCGCAGGTGGTCCGTCTCACCAAGGAAAAAGACCGCATCCTCTCCATCAAGGCGGGCGTGCCCGCATCCCGCTATGTCCAGCTCGACGCGCCCGAGGGCGCGGAAGAGCAAGAAGAAGATACCACCCCGCTCAAAGAGGGGGAGAGCCGCTTCTTCAAACTCACCCAAATCGACCAGCTCTACGCCGATTACGACCGCTCCGCCGAACCGTTCGACGAGGCGTCCCTCTCCGAAATCTGCGAAAAGTTCCGCAACTACGCATGCAGCGTCATGCACCTCTACTACGATATCCGCGTCATCCGTCTCTTCCTTGCGGCGTTCAGCTCCACGCGGCTCATCATTCTGCAAGGGATCTCGGGTACAGGGAAAACGTCGCTGCCCTACGCATGGGGCAAGTTCATGGAGAACGACACGCAGATCGCCTCCGTCCAGCCCTCGTGGAGAGACCGCAGCGAACTCTTCGGCTACTTCAACGAGTTCACCAAACGGTTCAGCGAAACCGAGGTGCTCAAACGCATGTACGAGGCTACCTTTACCGATAAGGTCTATCTCACCATCCTCGACGAAATGAACATCGCCCGCGTCGAATATTACTTCGCGGAAATGCTCTCCATCCTCGAAATGCCCTCGCAGGAGGAATGGGTGGTCGACCTCGTTCCCAGCGGCTGGCCGGGCGACCCCGTTCACATCGAGAACGGTCGTTTCCGTCTCCCCGCCAACATGTGGTACGTCGGTACGGCGAACAACGACGACAGTACGTTCGCCATCTCCGATAAGGTGTACGACCGCGCCATTCCCATCAACATCGACACCAAGGGCGTCCCGTTCGACGCACCCGAAACCGCGCCGCTTCATATTTCGAGCGTGCGCCTGCAAGAGATGTTCGAAGAGGCGAAAGTCACCTACAAGGTCGGCGAAGAAACGCTCGCCAAAATCGCCAAGCTCGACGACTACGTCATCGAACACTTCCGTCTCGCATTCGGCAACCGTATCGTAAAACAGCTCGGCGACTTCATCCCCGCCTACGTCGCTTGCGGCGGCACGGAGATCGACGGGCTCGACTATGTGATCACAAACAAAATTTTCCGTAAGTTCGAGGGGCTCAATCTCGCCTTCATCCGCGACGAGATCGACGGGCTCATCAACTACCTCTCCGAACTCTTCGGCGAGGAAAATATGCAGGAAGCCAAGGCATACCTGCGCAGACTCAAAAAATTGGTATAACGTTTATCCGTTTCGGGAGCTCTTTGTATGGCGGGTTTCGACAGCAAAATCGATCAACTGTATCATAAGTTGGTAGACGGCTTTATGCAAGACATGAAGTCCGACGACTTTTACGGTTATTTCATCAACGCCATCAAGAGCGGCGAAAACACCGTCTCGCTCAACGAACGTTTCGTCGAGCGCAATATCGATTTAAGATGGGTGGAAAGCATCGAGAACGCCATCATCCCACTCGACAACATCATCCGCAACCCCCAACGCTTCATCAAAAACCTCGAAGAGGTCGCCCCCATCGAACAGGTCCGCACGGTGACCACCGAGGGCATCCGTCACCTCGCCCAACACACCAATTTCATCGCACGCGTCGAGGGCGAAGAGGTGACCCCCGAAAAAATGCTCAACGTCATCAAGGAAGAGAGCTTCGATACCTACGAGAACAGGTTCATCTACACCCTCCTCAATAAGCTCGAATACTTCCTCGATAAACGCCTCGACGCCCTCATGACGGGCAAGGGCGTCGCCGACCGCTTCGAACTCAAAATGGACGGCGATTTCGTCGCGGGGATCGACACCCTCCGCTACGGGCTCTCCTTGCAGTTCGATTCCCCCCACAGAGATCTCTCCGATATGGACCTCATGGTCAACGCCGATACCTCCCAGCTCAACGCCATGCAGCGCATCGAGCGTATCCGCAAGATCCTCTATAACTTCGAGTCCTCTCAATTCATCCGCGATATGGCAGGCTGCGCCCTCGTGCGCCCGCCCCTCAAAATGACCAACGTCCTCACAAAGAACCAAAACTTCCGCAAAGCCGTCGACCTTTGGATCTTTGTCGAAAGCTACGACGAGGTCGGTTATAATGTTCAGCATATTGAGCGAACCGTCGAACCCGACGAGGATTATCTCACCGCAATGTTCGGCACGATCGCTTTCCAATACCTCATTATGAAGAAGAACAGCGGCAATATCATCGATATCGCCGACTACGCCGAACGCCGCAAGGAAAACGACGTCAAGTTCATCCGCAACAGCGTCGACGAGTTCATCGACTCGTTCGACCTCGAAGTCGACGAAATACGCCGTATCTTCGTCGAACGCGTCAACAACCGCAAGCGCAAACAACGCGTCCAATATAAGATCGCAAAAGACATCGTCTCCCGCGCCGTCTCCCTCGACAAGGAGCGGATCGCCGCGCAGGAGCGGCACTTGCAAGAGCTCGCACGCCGCGCCGAGGAACGCCGCCGTCTCGCAGAAGAGCGTCGCGCCGCGGTCCGCGCCGAGAAAATTCGTCTGGCACAGGAACGCGTCCGCTTGCGCGCCGAAAACAAAGAACGCCGCATGAGAGAAGCGGCAGAGGAGCGCGCCCGCCGCGCCGAAGAACGCGCCGCCGAACGGCTTCGCCGCGCCGAGGAAAAGGCGCGTCTGCGCGCCATCGAAAAAGAACGCCGCGCCGAAGAACGCCGTCTCCAACGCGAAGAGGCGCGCCTCGAAAAAGAACGCATCAAGGCAGCCGAAGAGGCAGCCCGCCGTGAAGCGGAGGAAAGGGAGAGAAAGCACCAAGAATTGCTCGCCCGCCGCCGCGCCGCCTATGCGCGCAAGAAACAGCTCGCCGCCGCCGCGGCGGCTCTCGCGGAAAGCCTCGCGCACCCGCCCGCAGCGTCCGAAACCGAGCCCATGTCCGAGGTCGAGCCCGAAATTGTCCCCGAGCCCGTACCCATGTCCGAAACGGTTGCGGCAGAGCCTGTACCCATGTCCGAGGTTGAGGCCGCACCCGAACCCGTACCTATGTCTGAAACGGTCGCGGCAGAACCCGCGCCCGAACCTATATCGGAATCCGTTCCCGCGCCCGCCGTCGAGCCCGTTTCCGAAGAGCCCGAGAGCGAGCCCGTCTTTGAAGAGCCCGAGAGCGAGGTCGTCCGCGAGGTCGTACCCGAACCCGAGGCGGCGAGCGAGGAGTGCGTGTTGCGGCTCCCCGAGGAGGAGGCAAAGCCCGTATTCATCGAGACGCGGCTCTCGCTCTGGGAGCGCATCAAGCGGCTGTTCTCCCGCCGCGACGTGGAAAAGAAGCATTCCGCCGAGCGCGCCAAGGTCGAAAAAGCGGAGCGCAAGGCAGACGACGATCTCTCCAAAAGTTTACACGATCTCAAACGCGAACTCGCCGCGGGGAGCATCAGCGACGCGCAGGTCGAAAAAATCGCCGACGCATTGGAGATCGGCGACGGGGAGCTCGACGAGCTCGCGGCTCTGCCCCAGCTCGCGGGCGACAAAGAGGCGCAAGCCGCCCTCCGCGACCTCTCCGACAAGGTGCGCCGCTTGCGCAGTAAATATCCCCATAAAGAGAAGCACGTCTACGATCCCTCCCGCAAAAAACAGCGCAACCGCAAGCGTCTTGCCAAAAAGAAGGCGCGCGAGAGCGCAGAGCAAGACGAAGAATAAACGGCGGCACGCCCGCACCGAGGAAACCCATGGCAAAAACGGATACGGCAAGGCAAAAACGGCGTATCGTGTTCAGCATTTTCGTGCTGGCACTCGTTACGCTTACCTTGGTGAGTACGTCGCTTGCATGGTTTTTGACGGGAAAGGGCACGGAGGTCAATTCTTTCGGCGTCCAAACCGACGGTGCTTATAACCTCCAAGTCTCCCCCACCGACGAGGACAATTGGAGCTACGAATTGGTCTTTCACGATGAACATCGCCTGCACCCCGTTGCGGGGAACGGCGTCGACTTCTTTACGCCCGTCTACGAGCAAGCGGAAGTTCCCGAGGGGAGCGGCGTGTTCTATTCCCGCCCCGCGAGCTATGTTTCCGTCCCGCAAGGCGATCTTCCCGAATATGTGTTCCCCGTCGACTTCAAAGTCCTCATCGAATCCGATTGCGACCTTTTCATCGACGAACTGTTCGTGGAGATGCCCGAGAAGCGGAACACCAATTTCGAAACCACGTCGCGCGGCATTTCGCAAACGGCACTCTTGGGTGCGGTGCGGTTGGCGGTATTGCAAAAGACGGAGGATGGCTACACGCCCTGCTTCTATTGGATGCCCGATCAAACGAGCGAGCTCCAAACGAACGACGACGGGAAGTATATCTACGGAACGCGCGATCGGGATTTCGAGGGATTTACCTTTCAAAACGGAACAACGTTGGAGGACGTAACGGTCGTCCTGCCGCCCGCAGAGGGAGAAGAAGCCGAGGACGAAAGCGGAAAACCCGTGCGCTTCGGCGGGTCGGAGAGTTACGGGAGCGAGGGCGGCGTCCGGACGCGGCGCGTCAGCTGCGATATGAACGGCGGCAAGCTCCCCCTCACTTCTCTTACGGGGATGGAGGAAGCGGAATTCCGCGTCGTCGTATGGCTCGACGGCAACGACAACGAGTGTAACAACGTGCTCATGGGCGGCGACATCCATGTAGGGATGAAGCTCTCGGTGGATATCGAATAAATTCGGTTGGGTAGAAAGGATGAAAGCGCAAACAAAAAAACGGCTGAAATTATTTCTGATCCTGTATCTTGTATTGGTTCTGGTCGCCGCGGTGTCGACGGTCGGCTGGTTCGTGTTCAACCGCGACGTCAACATCAAAAACGGCGTCTCGGTGACGACGGGCAACTATTTGCGTGTCGCGATCGGCGACAGTACGCAGTACGGCGAACAGGCGACCTATACGCCCGAGGAGGGCAATCTCGTCGACATAACGGGGGACGGGAAAGATCTCTATTGGCCCAAGCGTTTGCTCGACGAAACCGACAAACCGCCCGAGGACGCCGACTTTACTAAGCTCGAGGACGAGAAAGCCGCAGGCTACTATATCGTGTTCGACGTCCACCTGCGCGCGACGCAGAATATGGACGTGTATTTGGGGCAGGCTTCCAAAGTGGAGGAGGTCGAGCCCATAACGGGGCAGGAGAAGTACGACCGCCAATCCCTTTACGGGCAGATCAGCGCGGACGCGATCGCGGGAGCGGCGCGCGTCGCCATCCTCGAAGTGACGATCGGGGACGGCGGCGAAGAACAGGAGGAATTGAAGCAGGTCTGGATCCCCAATCCCGAATATCACCTGGATTATGTCGAGAACGAAGCCACGTTTGACAAGAGCGGTACGATGGAGACATATAGGTACTACAAGCCCAAGGCGGACGCAGACGGATTCGAGCTCGCAACGTACACCGCCGAGGACTATTTGGAGCATGTAAGCGTGGGAATAAACCATCTCGCAACGCCCTCTTCAGCGACGGTGGTGGACGGAAAGACCGTAGATACCCCCGCCATGTCGAACGGCGCGCCCATCCTCTGTTCGTTTACCGATGCGGCAAACGAGCCCGAAAAGACGTTGCGCGTGCGTTTATGGTTCGAGGGGACGGACCGCGAGGCTGACAAAGCCGTGAACGGCGGGCTCGTCAATTACACTTTGCAGTTTGTCGGGATCGCCAAAGAAGCGTGCCCCGCCGAGCGCGAAGCGGCACTCAAAACCATCTGTGGCGAGTGGCGTGAAACCAATAGAAGATATAAGTTGTTTTTCGATACGGACGGCAGCGGCGCATGGGAGAGCACGCAAGGCGATACTTACGTCAACACCGCCGAAGCATTGGAAAATTACGGCGCGAGGGTCATGTACAGTACGAACGGGATCTCGTGGGAGGAGGTCAATCCGACGCGCAACGGAGACGGCGCATCGGAAGGCTACTTCTTCTCGGCGGGGCAGAAGCTGTATTTGAAGTTCCGCGAGACGGAGACCGAAAAGGAAAGCTCGGTGTACGAATACACGCTTCCCGAACGTTAACGGTTTGGGCGTGAGAGGAAAGGATATGCAAAAAAGGACGAAATCGTGGATATCGCTTATCAAGCCGATCGCGTTCCTATTTGCTCCATAGGGATAGGACAAAAAGAAAAACGACGTAACCGTTTCAGTTACGCCGTTCGGCTGTGTT
>CANRJR010000036.1 GCA_947631005.1 uncultured Clostridia bacterium
TACAAGAACAATGTCCTCACGGGCACGGTGAAGGATGACTGTGTAGGGAGCGTGTTCTCCATCAAGGAGGACTTTGCCAAGGAGGCGACGCCCAAGGGCATGACGCTGGAGATCAAGACGGACGGGAACCATGTCACCGGGATCGAAGTCACTTACACCTCCCACGACGCGACCGGCCAAACCTCCGACTCCGACGTGACCATCACTTTGAAGTTTACCTACTAAAGAACATTAAAATACCCGCCCGAGGCTTTCGCCCCGGGCGGGTCCGTTTTTTCCTTTTATTCACCCTCATCCTCGGACATGGGTGGCACAAATTCGATCGTCTGGTTCAAATTCTGCTCATTGTTGCGGAAGTCCCGCCTCAGTTCCGGCCGCTCCAAAAGGAGGGCGTCCACCGCCTCCCATAGCGAGAACGACCCGACCACAGAGAGTATTTCCGTAAAGAGGGCGTTCTTTCCCGTGAGCGCGAGGACGAGGTAGACGGCGAGCACGGCCAGCCCGAAGAGGGCGAGGAAGATCATCTTGCGCAAATTCGCCATCAGATCCCACGAGATGTCGTACGCCTTCATCGTGTAGTGCCGATGCATGATCGCGGGGAGGGCGGCGCGGTCCTCTTCGGCGAGGTCCCCGTGCATGCGGATGCGGAGGGGAATGTGCGCGGGAATGACGTTCGTCTGCGCCGCGATATAATCGTAAATGTCCCCCGAAAGATCCTTGTCGCCCTTCAAGGAGAGCGGATCATAGAGGGTCTCTCTGCTGAGATTGATGTCGATCACGGCATTCCCGTTTTCATCCCGGATGCGCTGAATGTAGTCGAGAAGCTCCTGCTTCCTCTGCTTTCTTGTTTGTCTGTTCATAGCCCTCTCCTGCCCTTGAGGCCGCATGCGAAAGTTCCCTGCCGCCGCCTTTCTCCCCTGCATTATACCACTCCCCCGCCCAAATTGCAAGATACAGAATGGGGGAAGTATGAAGAGGGAAAAGGTATTCCCTCCGCGCCGCGTAGCGGCGCGCTTGTCATAGACAAGCTCACGCCTAAATGCCAAAATTATATTTCATTTAATTTTTCTATGAGTTTGTCCCTATCCCATAAAATTACATTATTTGTTGCGGCAAGCTCTTTTGCAGATTTAGTAAAATAGTTATTTGTTACCACATAACAGAGATTGGCATTATAGAATTTTGCACCGCCGACCACTTCCATTATGGCATGATTGCCAACTGCTTGGTTATAATGTTTTGCTTGAATAGCAAGTGTTTGAGTGCCTTTCTTCGCAATCACATCAACGCCTTGATCACCGCTCGACTTCGTGACTTCTGACTGATATCCTAATCTTCTAAATAGCTCGGCTACAAAATTCTCAAAATCTACTCCACTCATTAAATCAATTTGTGCGATATTATAGCCGACCTTTTTTCTAATAGTTCCCGTAAGCAACCTTTCTATATGTTCTTTATCCCTAATTTCGCTTATTATTGAATTAACTTGGCTTGCCATCTCCTGCGACAAAATGTTAATCAAAGGTTTATTGCTCCGCCTATCACTTTCTATGTAAACGGCAACGATTTTGATTGTTTCATCGTCCAAGCCTATGGAATAAAATTCTTTGATTAAATCTTGTAGTTCTAAATTTTCAGATATATTATTTTCTCTTAAAATTTTCTTGGATAGATTTACCAAGCGAATTTTCTCAAAATAGTATAACAAAAAGACAAATGCGTAGTACGCATAAATCGTTTTTTCGCCTTTGATTATATCTTGGCGATAAAGAGCGTTAAAAGTCCCCCTTGTTTTATCAAATTTTATAAAGATTTCTTTTATTTGCGCACAACCATGAGGGTCAGCGGTATTGTACGGAATATCATATTGTTCCGACAATCCTGCCTTTCTAATTATAGCGGCAAACAATAAAGAAGTTTCATTAACTAATTTGATATTTCCATTGCACCCTTGCAAAATTTCTATATATGGAGAAGGCTCAACCTCTAATCCTTGCGGGTAAACAAAACTATATGAGGATTCGGGTGCGCGATAAGTTCCCAGTGTTGAAAAATTTCGCGGAGTAGAGAGCGGAATAAAAATGTACTCCAAAAAATTGATTGGCAAACTAATTTCTTGCATTAAATTTTTGGAGATTGTAATTAACGCCTCGTTATTCAAAAACGAAATGATATCCTTATTTATGCATACTATTTCGTGTTTAAGGGAATTGGTATTGATTTGTGTTTCCAATCCGACCAATCCTTTGTTGAAATTTGGATTGTTTTGCTCACTACGTCCAGCGACGGCAGTTGTTTTCCGTTTTTCCAAACCTTCGATATATCGTTTAACTTTAATTTCAGCAGACGATTTCAATGCCATTATACTTATTAACATGATACCGCCTGCGCAAATTGCCATAAATATCACTAAAAATAGTTCAAGTATCGGCACTTCTTCATCAATGCACATTAAAACTATAAAACCCGTTAAACAAATCGTTAAAACAAAAGCACCTATGAGTAGGGCAACAATGTTTTGTGAATTATATTTCTTGACATAGAGTTTCTTTTGTTCGTCAGGGATCTCCTTAAATAGTTCTTCAATGTGTGGCTCAAATTCTTTTTTCATCATTTTCATCATAGTTTTCTCCTAAATATAATGCCGCCCCAAAGAGGACGGCATACAGAATGCTCATCCCGCTTTGTTGCGACACAAATTTACATAATTACCTTTCAGGAAATATGAATGCGGAAACGATACACTTCTGCCAAAGTGTAGTTTTCCTGAAAGATATGAAATTTATGTCGCAAGGTAATTATAGCACAATACAGCATTTCACGCAAGCGATTAGTTTTACTTATTTTGAAAGTGTGTATATATTATTAGGTTAAGCATAGTAAAAAACCAAACACGTCAAGGAACGAAGGGGAAAACATGGCAGATCATATTCAAATTCCACAAGCGTGGATGCGCAATTTTCAACATAGGGATAACGGAGAATGCGTTTACAGTTTATGGCTTAATAGTGGAAATATAACATCAGAAAAAATTAAATCGCTCGGAGCTGAAAAAAACTATTATACAAAAGATTTTGAACATCATTTAGATGTGCAATGGGAAACGCGATTAGGTTTGTTCTTTGAGAAAACAAAAAAACATTATAGAAACGATGAAAAAATGGAACTATCGGAAGATGATATACTCTTCTTGAAGCGATTTTTGGCTATAAGCGTTTCTCGCAGTAAAACATATCAGGCGTTAGACTGTTGGCACAGTAATAGAAAAATCCCCTATTTAGGATATCGGGAAATCCCTATCTTATCTGTCGAAGCAAGCAATGGCATTTTGTTTGAGAATTATTCGTGTCGGTTTCTTTTTAACACTTCCAATATAGGTTTTGTATTACCGTCATATTCAATTTGCTACACATATCATGATAAAATAATCTTCCCTCTCATGATAATAAATGATAAGATAGCAATTTTGTTCGATAAATGCGGAAAAACTAATAGTTACAGTATTAGCGATGAATTGTTAACGCGAGATGTAAATAGATGGGCTTTCATTACGGAATGCTATACAAATCACGACTTCATCATTGCGAGCAAAGAGAATGATTTGATAACACTAAGAAGCGATATCATACGTTTATATTAAAATTATTGCCGTCAAAAAATGGAATGTAAGTTTGTTCAACTTACGTCCCGCTTGGCGCAGAAGAGGAGATTACTTCGCGTTACGGCCGTGTCGCTTTTATAGCTTCCGAAACGGAACGCTCGTGCCGCCCTTCGATAAAGAATAGAAGCTGCGGGCGGGGCGAACTCGAGGAGTTCTTATCAGGTCTCTTCTGCGCAAAAATCCCGCCGATTTCTCGGCGGGATCTGGCGCAGAAGAGGAGATTACTTCGCGTTACGGCCGTGTCGCTTTTATAGCTTCCGAAACGGAACGCTCGTGCCGCCCTTCGATAAAGAATAGAAGCTGCGGGCGGGGCGAACTCGAGGAGTTCTTATCAGGTCTCTTCTGCGCAAAAATCCCGCCGATTTCTCGGCGGGATCTGGCGCAGAAGAGGAGATTCGAACTCCTGCTACCTTTCACAGGTACTACTCCCTTAGCAGGGGAGCCCCTTGAGCCTCTTGGGTACTTCTGCTCGTCGAGGCAAACTTGTCTTTCACGTTCTTCCCGCAAGCGGTAAGAACTCTTTTTGCAAGTTGCCTCTCCTCTTCCGCAAAAAATACTTTCGTCTTTTTTGCGGAGATCATATAGAATTGCATCAGCCCTGACGGGCAAATTGTGTCGCGCTTGCGCAAAAGCGTGGTTTTGCTTGCGCCGTAATCGGAAGAGCCTCTCCTCTTTCGCAAAAAATACTTCGTCTTTTTTGCGGAGGTCATTGTTTTAAGGCTCTATCAATATAGCATAAAAATCGGGGATTGTCAAAGTATTTCTCGGAAATCGCAAAAATTTCGCAAAAATATTTTTGAAGGGGGGCGAAGACGGCGGGCCGGTTGCGTTTTTGGGGGGAACATGGTACAATGTCGAAAGGAGGAAGGATATGAAGCTCTACGTCGTTCGGCATTGCGCGACAGAATATAACGAGAAAAAACTCTACTGCGGGCGGCGGGACATTCCGCTCTCCGGGCGGGGGCGGGTGGAGGCAAAGCTGCTCGCCGAAAAGCTCCAAAATTGCCCCTTCGATAAAGTCATCTCCTCTCCGCTTTTGCGGGCAAGGGAGACGGCGGAGGAGATCGTCCGCGGGCGGGCTATCCCCGTTTATACGGATGAAAGGCTCATCGAGCGGGACTTCGGCGAGCTGGAGGGGACGAACTTTTACAGGGAGGACGCCCTCGTCTACCGCGACGAATTTGCCTACCGCTGCAGGGGCGGGGAATCCGACCTCGATGTCGCCGCGAGGGTGTACGCTTTTTTGGCGGAGCTGAAAAAGAAGAGGGGAGAGGGAGCGGTGCTTCTCGTCACCCACGGCATCGTCAGCCGCGTTATCCGCACCTATTTTTGCAACATGACGGACGAGGAGTTTCACGCCTACCTCCTGCACAACGGCGACATTGCGGAATATGAAATTTGACCTTCCCCCTCGGACATGGTATAAGGTGATGCTTCGACACGCGCATCCGCGCGGCTCAGCATGACGTTATTTGGAAGCCTTCCCCCGCGGGGAAAAATTTTTGCATTTCTGGCCAAAGATTAATAATCTTTGGCGCAAAATTTTCTTGGCGTTTGCGCATACGCCCGCGCAAACGCTGACCGAACGCAGGGTTCTACCTGCGTGAGAAGGGTGTCGCCTTTGGCGACGGATGAGGGGCCATCGTCGCCCCTGCAAGGGGAGATGTCGCCCTTGGGCGACAGAGGGGTTCAAACCCTTTCCCCCGCTTTGCGGGTACTTTCCCCTACGGGGACAGCGAGAATGAGGACGACCGTTAGAAGCCCAACCCTCATCAGTCGCGCAATGCGTGACAGCTTCCCCCTTGCAAAGGGGGAAGCCTTGCGGACTGCGTTGGGGGATTTACTCATCCTCTACAGGGGTTCGGAATGACAGGCTCCTCATTCGCGCGGAGCGAAATGACGCGGTCCACCAACTTCTCCATTTCCCATTTTGCAAAAAAACAACCCCCGCGCGACCGCATGGGGGGATCAAATTATTCGGTTGTATCGGGGGAGGGCGCATGGGCCGCTTTTCCGCGGCCGCTTGGCCCGTTATACCGGTCTTTCCTCAACTTGGCTCATGCCATGCGCGGGGGAGGGCCCCCTTCGCGCGCTCATACGGAAATCCGGTCTAATTTTCCGCCCCTATCATATAGTAGTACATTGGTCAGCCCTCCTTCATGCTTTGATAAAGCCTTGAAGTATCATATCGATGCACCTCCGATATGAGATTTCGTACGGACCCCTGTCCGCCCTTATTCCGTTGCCCGAAAGGTTTTACTAGCCCATGGGAGTGTCCACCTTGTTTGAAAGTAACTTTTTTTGTGAGTTTCTTTCTCTTTTCACCTATATTATAGCATAGAATCGCTGTCTGTCAAGGGGTTTTCCGAAAATTTTTTCAAGATTTTTTTGCGAAGTCTTTCATGGGAGAAAGTTCTGCCCGCCGCAAAAGAACTTTACTTTTTCGCGCGCGCATGGTAAAATGGTCGCATGAAGCCGAAGTCCCATTCCCTCAAACGAAATCTTTCCCGCGGTGCGGAGATCGTCCTCGTCGGCGCGTTCACGGGTGCCTTCGTGGGCGTCATCGTCACCCTCTTCAACCTCCTTGTGGAGATGTGCGAAGAGTTCACGCGCGGCAAGTATGACTATCTCGTGCGCCATCCCGCCTTCATCCCTCTTCTCTTTGCGGGGCTGTTTTTGGGTGCGGTCGTCATCGGCGGATTCGTGCGGTTTTTGCCCATCATCCGCGGGAGCGGCTTCCCCCAGACGGAGGGCGCGGCGCAGGGGCTTCTCCGCTTCAAGTGGTATAAAGTGCTCACGGGGATGTTTGCGGCCAGCCTCGTCGTCATCTTCTTCGGGCTATCCGCGGGGAGCGAAGGCCCCAGCCTCATGATTGGCGGTGCGGTGGGGGACGGCCTCGGACAGGTGACGAGAAGAAGTTTTCCCGTCCGCCGCTATCAGATCACGGGCGGCGCATGCGCCGGGCTTGCGGTCGCGCTCAACGCCCCCTTGACGGGCATCGTGTTCGCCTATGAGGAGACGCACAAACGGTTCACCCCCGAAGTGTTCGCAAGTTCCTTCACCTCCGTCGTCGTCGCCATGGTCATCCGCGGGGCATTGGCCCCCGCAGTCGGGCTGTTTACTACGCCCATCTTCTACGGTTTTCATTTCCCCGAGACTTCGCTCTCCTTCCTGCCGTACGCCCTACTTGCCGCGGTCATCGTCTCACTTCTCGGCATCGCCTTCTACTTTGCGGCAATGGGGATGCGGAAACTCTTCCGCAAGATCTGTCCGAAAAAATTCATGTGGACCTGCCGCATGCTCATTCCCTTCCTGCTCGCGGGGGCGGTCGGCCTCATCTCCATCTATGCGATGGGCAGCGGGAAGTTCTTCATCGAGAGCCTTGCCACCTCCACGGGGGAGTTTGAAGGCATCAAGCGGATGTTTTCCTCCCCGATCTGGGTGACCCTCCTCGTCGCAGTCCTCTTGCGCCTTGTCGTCACCGCCTGCAACATCGGGGCGGAGACGCCCTGCTGCACCTCTTTCCCCATCTTCGCCATCGGTGCGGGGACGGGCGCGCTCCTCTCTCTCCTCCTTGTGAAAATGGGGATGGGAGCGGAATTTACGGATACCATTGTCATCATTTGCCTTGCGACCTTCTTTGCCACCGTCATCAAAGCACCCTTCACGAGCATCATCATGACGCTGGAACTCACGGGGTCCTTTACTTACCTTCTGCCCGTCGTGCTGGCGGTGACGGTCAGCATTCTCCTCGGCAGGATCTTCCGCACCGAGCCGCTCTACGAACGTCTCCTCGAGGACTTCATGGAGGAAGAGGGGGAGAAAAGGCAAAAACGCACTTGCCGCGTGCGCGTCGGCGTTGCGGCGGGAAGCGCGATCCGCGACATTCTCTGGCCGCAGTCCGCCGTCGTCACGGCCATTTTGCGCGGCGGGGAAGCTGTCCCCGCGGGCGGCGGAACAATTCTTCAGACGGGCGACATCCTCACCGTCGAGGGGACGCCGCAAAGCGAGGAAGTTGAGGAATATATCGCCCTCTTGCGCGACGCCGTCGGCGAGGTCATTATGGACGAAGAGACGTCACCCACACCACCCATGTCCGAGAACAAGTCACAGCAATAAAGTGCAAGCAAAACTTCGAAAATCGGCAAGAAGAACGCCGAGGCGGGTACCATGTCCGCCTCGGCGTATTAATTTATAAGATCGTTGCGTGGATCAAAAGAGGCCCCTCCGTGGTTGGAAGGGCGCGATTCTTGTCGACAGTGCATGCACTTTTTCAGCCGTTGAGGGCGGCAAGCTCCAGAGAGATGAAATGGGAGATGCGCGTGCGCACGAAGAAGAAGTACTTCTTGCTGCTCGATTCGAAGAGGATGTGCAGCCTTCCGTCCCTCTCGCAGATCTCCTCGCTCATGCAGGGCATTATGAGAACGGTCTCGCCCTCGACGATATAGAGGGGGATTTCCCTTCCGTTCACGTTGAAAGTCTTCTCCGTTTCCTCCCCCAAATTATTGTCACAGCGGATGAGCCGCGAGGAGGGGAGGCCGTACGAACAGGAGAAGTATATATCCTTCTCCAGAATGAGCATGCTCTGTGCCTCATCGGGAATGGAGAGCACTTTTCGGGGCACCATGTCCGCAATGCCGTGTGCGGAAGTGTCGTCAAGCGCGTAAGCGTATGCGAGGGTGTGGCGCACTCCGCTTGCCGTTTCGAAGGTGTGCGAAGGCTCCGTCGGATACTTCGGGGGATGATAGAATTCGGCGACATAGAGCATGCCGTCAAAGACGCAGCAGGTGGCATTTTCATGGAAACCCGTCTTGAAGCTCCCCTCAAGTTCCACGCTGCCCTCACCCTGCAAGATTTTTTCGAGCGGGGCGACGAGGACCTCCTCTTCGCTCGCGATATAGGCATATTTCTCCGTGCAGGCGATGCCGCCGAAGTGGCTCTCTATCGCCTTGCCGTCCTGTGTGAAGGTGACAAAGCGGGAGTTTTCTTCCCCCTCCTTCAAAAGGTACACGCGGGAGGGCTTTCCCTCGATGTATCCGCTCATCAAAAAGTCATACTCCGCGCCCTCGGGGAGAGAACATAGCCCCTGCGGGGAGATGCCCTCCGAAAGTCCGGGGATGGAGGAGCCACGCCTTGCGATCTTGTCGAAGGCGGGGTATGATTTCCCGAACCACCAGAAGGTGAGGAAGGCGAATATGGCGCAAAAAAAGGCCAAAAGGACGGAGAGGAAGATGGTGGTTTTCCGATAATATCTCTTTTTTGTGTGCTTCATATCAACATTCTATCATAGCTTTTTTCCGCCGTCAAGACAGAATTTTCCTGTATAGCTTTTTCGCATCCCGCCCACAATAGGGGTGTAAGGGAGGAGCGACATGGACTTTAGCAAGACGCAGACATTTCACAATCTCGCAAGAGGATTTGCGGGGGAGTGCATGGCGGGCATGCGGTACCAACTTATCGTGAAGGCCGCGATGAAACAGGGCTACGAGGCCTTGGCGGACACCATCAAAGTGATCGCGAAGAACGAGACCAATCACGCGAAGGTGTTCTTTGAGGCAATGCTGGAAAATGCGGGAAGCCGGGAGGACGTTCACATCGATGCGAACTTTCCCTTCCATGGCGGAAGCATCGAGGACGGCTTGCGTTTCGCGGCGATCGACGAGCGGGATGAAGCGGAGAGGCTGTATCCCGAATTCGCGAAGATCGCAAGAGAAGAGGGGTTTGCGCAACTGGCGGTCAAATTCGAACAGGTGGCGAAGGTGGAGGCCAATCATCGGATCATCTTCGAGTACCTCTACGAGGCGTTCAAGGACGGCTCCCTCTATAAGGCGGAACGCCCGATGCTGTGGATCTGCGGCGAGTGCGGCTATATGCACACTTCCAAGGAGGCATGGAACATCTGCCCGCTTTGCGGAGCGTCACAGGGCGAAGTCGAATTGCACCTTCCTTTCAAAAAGGAGAATATATGAAAAAGACGACAGGTAAAACTTCAAGCACCCAGAACAGCAGCAACACGAAGAATGTGAAAAACAGCAAGTCGTGCGGCGGCAAGTGCGGAAGCAAGAACACGAAGGACTGCGGCTGATGCGCCGCGAAAAGACGCTGAGAAAGGGCGCGAAGATGCGCTCCGACGAGGATACGCTCGGCAGCTATACGGGGGTCAGCGCGGAAAATGAGTACGAGCAGCCCGTACAGGATGCCGACGATCTTTGATCGGGAAAAGACAGCGGGGGAGCGGAGACGAAAAATTTGTCTCCGCTCTTTCCTTGCTCTCTGTTTTCATTGAGCGAATCGCATATAGGCTGCGAAATACTGTGTCGTGCAATCGCGTCATTCCGAGACCCTGCAGGGCACCTGTCATTCCGAGGCTCGTAGAGCCGAGAGAATCCCCTCATACGAAGTCCACTTTTTCATTTACGGGATTCTTCGGAGAGTTGCCCCGTCGGAAATACTTATACACCCCGTCGCCTCAGAATGACGCATGGCCTCGCCCTCCTTGTCTTTCTTGCCTCTCCGCGATTTAACGGTAACCAATGATGGGGAATATACCGTGTTGGATAACCCCATCGTGTCACCTGTCATTCCGAGGCTCGTAGAGCCGAGAGAATCCCCCGATACGCAGTCCGAAAAAGCTCCTCCCTCGGGAGGAGCTGTCACGCTCGGCGTGACTGAGGTGGGGGATCCCTCACCCCTTCTATTCCCCCTCCCCAAGGAGGAGGTAGTGTCGCCGCGTCATTGCCGTTTTTTTCCTCATCTCGCCGCCGCGCCGCCTTCGGGCGGCGCGGCGGCGGAGACCCCTAAATAAGTACGAGATATGTACGAGGTAAATGTTTTTAATAATCCGTCCTTCCGATGAGATAGTCAACGGAGACATTGAGGTAAGAAGCGACCTTTGTAACGCTCAAAAGATCGGGAGTCGCGCCCTTCGACCATTTCGTAAAATACATATCCTTGATGTCCGTGTCCTTTACGATGCGGTAGCGGGACACCCCCTGCTCCGCCATGACTTTGCGAAAATTCTCATAGAAGGGAGGAAGGCCGCGCGGCATTACCTTATGGTCGACCTCAGACATGCCTGCCAGATAATCGATGGAGCATTCAAAAAAGTCGGCAATTTTGACCGCATTCGAAAGAGAAACAAGCGACCCGCCTTTCAGCCACATTGCGACGGATGTGAAATGCACGCCGATCTTTTCCGCCAGATCTCGCGTTTTCATCTGCCCTGCGTCAAACATCAATTCCTTCAGCCGCTCGGGGAATAATGATAAATTCGACATAACAACTCCTTTTTCGACAATAAATTATCCCACCTTCACACTAATTTTCCTTGCGTTGTAGGGTGAGGTTGAGTTATACTATTGTCAAAAAGGAGGAAAAATATGAACTGCGAACGAGAAAATCATGAAGAGGCACAAAGAGAAAAACACATCGAAGGGAGGCAGCTCGCGCGCGAGATCCTTCCACTTTTGAAGGAGAACTTTGTCGCCGTCTGCCGCCTTCGGGAGGATGAGATCTCGATGAAGTTTCCAAACGGCCAGTGCGCCACCGTCGCCGTGTGGTTCGATGAGCAGAAATAGTGCCTCGCGTCATCCTGAGGCGATCAAGACATTACAAAGTCCTCGCGAGAAATTCTCCGAAGGATCCCGAGGTACGAAGTCCGAAGCTTCCGAATTGTCATGCTGAGCCGCGCGGTACGCGCGTGTCGAAGCATCACCGCATTATAATAATGTGATATTTCGACTTCGCTCAACATGACGAATTTGGAATGGGGGTGCTGTTTATCAAGTTCCTGTTTTCATCCTCGGGATCCTTCGGTCGCCACGCTCCCTCAGGATGACGCAGTTACCCTCATCAGTCACGCGATGCGTGACAGCTTCCCCCATGGATAGGGGAAGCCTTAGACTGCGGAGATGCTTCGACTTCGCTCAACATGACTTAATTTGAGCGCGCGTTCTTGTCGCCCATGCAAGGGGAGATGTCGCCCTTGGGCGACAGAGGGGTTAACCCTTTTCCCCGCTTTGCGGGTACTCTCCCTTTCATGGACAGCGAGAATGAGGACGACCGTTAGAAGCGCGACCCTCATCAGTCACGCAAAGCGTGACAGCTTCCCCCTTCCAAAGGTGGAAGCCTTGCGGACTGCGTATCGGGGGATACACTCGCCGCTTTGGCGGCTCGGTATGACGCGGTTGATAACGGACTGCGTATAAGGGGATCCACTACTTCGCCTGTGGCTCGTGCCGCCCTTCGATGACGATCAGAACGTGCGGGCGGGGCGGGGCTACGCCCCTCGGGATGACATCGTAGAGCGGGAAGAATGACGCGGGTGCAAAAAGCCCTTCACGCAAATTTCTTGTATTTTTCACCGGCATGTGGTATAATATGGTAAAGTGAAATTCAAGAGGCACTTTATGAAAAAAAGATGGTTATTCGCGGCGGCAGCCATTCTCATTTCCGGCGTTATGCTGTTTGCGGGCTGTTCGCTCGGCGATCTCTCTGTCGGACCGACGGACGGGCGTTTTCCCTCCGATGTCGCTTCAGAGCGCGGGGAGGACGGGTCAAGTGCAAGCTGGCTCGCCTCGCTCGAGACGCCCTCCACGGAGCTTCGCCGCCTCTATGAAGAGGCAAAGGGGGACGGCGGATTTGAGGGGACTTTCTTTGAATTTTTGAAGGAGATGGGGGTGGAAGAGGACAACGGGGCCTATGCGCAGACCGCGCTTCGCTCCGTCGTCTACGTGCGCGCCCTCTTTTCCCCGAGAAGCGGGAACGATTACTACAGTCTCGGCTCGGGCGTCATCTATGATCTTGATACCGAGGCGGGGGACGCCCTCATCGTCACCAACTATCATGTCGTCTACAATCAGAATAGCAACGGCAACGAAAAGATCGCCCATGTGAGCGACGACATCAACGTCTTTTTATACGGTGCCGAGATCTCCACGCATGCCATCTCCGCGACCTATGTGGGCGGGACGCTCGACTATGACATCGCCGTCCTCAAGGTGAAAGGATCCGAAATGCTGAAGGCTGCAGAGGGGACGATCGCGAAGGAAGTCACGGCCTGCGATTCGGACAGCGTCACCGCGGGCGAGCGGGTCTATGCGGTCGGGAATGCGGACGGCGAAGGGGTCTCGGTGACCGCAGGCGTCGTCTCGGTGGAGGCGGAGGATGCGCAGTTCCTCGGTGCAGATGAGAAAACTTACATCACCCTCTCCGAGATCAGATTCGACGCACCCGTCAACCACGGCAACTCGGGCGGGGGACTTTTCAACGCCTCGGGAGAACTCCTCGGGATCGTCAATGGCGGAAGGGAGGCGGAGGACGTCGTCGGGTTCGGCTATGCCATCCCCGCGAACATTGCCCTCTCCATTGCGCAGAATATCATCGATACGTGCGGAAAAAACGCTGCCTTGCGCGGTGCCGCAAGGGCGAGCCTCGGCATCACCGTACAGGTCGCCGATTCCCGCTCCGTTTACGATGCCGAAACCGGGAAGATCTACATCGAGGAGAAGCTGAACGTGAGGGAGGTGAAGGCCGGGGGCATTGCCGACAGAATGGGCATGCTCGCAGGCGACACCCTCATCTCGGCAAAGCTCTCCACCACCCGTGACGGAAAGCCGTATGTGCGGGAAGTGCAGCTCACAAGGGACTTCAAGCTCGTCACCCTCCTCTTCGAAGTGCGCCTCGGCGATACGGTGCAGTTCACCGTCTCCCGCGGGGATAAGACGATCTCCCTCACCACCGTATATTCGAGCGAGCGCGATTTCATCCTCTTCGATTGAAATTTTTGCAAAACCGCGCCCGTTTGCGCTTGACATCCCTTCCCCGCTCCGATATAATAGAGGGGAAGATGCGCGAGTCGCCTAGCGGTATGGCGTCAGCTTCCCAAGCTGATTCCGGCGGGTTCGACTCCCGTCTCGCGCTCCATGAAAAGCAAGACACCGCATGGCGTCTTGCTTTTCATATAAGGGGAGCAGCGAGACAGGGAGCACGAGCGTTCCGAAAAAGCATTACGAAGAAGAAAAAGCCAATAACGCGAAGTACTGCAAAACTCGCGCTCCATGAAAAGCAAGACACCGCATGGCGTCTTGCTTTTCATATAAGGGGAGCAGCGAGACAGGGAGCACGAGCGTTCCGAAAAAGCATTACGAAGAAGAAAAAGCCAATAACGCGAAGTACTGCAAAACTCGCGCTCCATGAAAAGCAAGACACCGCATGGCGTCTTGCTTTTCATATAAGGGGAGCAGCGAGACAGGGAGCACGAGCGTTCCGAAAAAGCATTACGAAGAAGAAAAAGCCAATAACGCGAAGTACTGCAAAACTCGCGCTCCATGAAAGACAGGACGTTTTTGGACGTCCTGTCTTTCATATCCGGAGGAGCAGCGAGACAGGAGTCGAGAACGAGCCGTACTCTTTCACGCGAGACACAAACCATCATAGGCAAGCAGTTTATAGCTCCTCCTCGGGGAGGAGCTGTCGAGACGAAGTCGAGACGATCATAGTTTCCCTTCAGACACTGCCCCTTGCCGCTTCCCAAGTTCTAAACGGGGAAAGGGCATCATACAATACCTTTGATGACAGGAGGGAGTATGAAGAGGATATTTTTTTGCATCGCGGCGGGGGCGATGATGGCAATATCGGTCGCGGGCCTTGCCGCCTGCGGGAAGAAGGGGGGAAAGGGGGACAGCATCACAATCGACGCCATCTACCGCGCCGAGACAAGGACACTCACTGCAACTATGGAGGCGGAGATCGCAAATCCCCTACCCATGTCCACGAAGGAGCTGAAATTTCAGCTCTGGCCGAACGCCTTCCGCGAGGGGGCGAAGTACGCGCCCGTTTCCGAACTCTTTGCGAATGCCGCCTATTATAACGGGAAGAGCTACGGGGGCATCACCATCTCGGAAGTAGACGGAGCGGAGAGCTTTTCGGTGTGCGGCGAGGACGAGAACATCCTCTCCGTCGGTCTCAAGAAAGAGCTTGGCGCGGGGAAAAGGGCGCATCTGTCCTTCAAATTCGAGGTACAGCTCGCCGAGATCAATCACCGTCTCGGCGTCTCGGAGTGCGGGGTCAACCTTGCAAATTTCTATCCCGTCCTCTGCGCCGTGGAAAACGGAGAGTTCGCCGAACACATCTACTCTTCGAACGGCGACCCCTTCGTGAGCGAGATCACCGACTTTGATGTGACGCTCGCGATCCCCGAAAGTTACACGCTCATCTCGGGCTTTGCGGCGGAGGAAGTTGAGATGAAAACGCCAGAAGATGGCTTCAAAGCATACCATGTCCGTGAAGAGGGGGTCAGAGACATTGCCTATGTGCTGGGAGAAGGGTTCGAATGTTCAAAGGATGCAGCGGGGGATAAAGAAGTCGTCTACTACCATCCCGCTGCAGACACCGACCCCGCCCGCACCTTGCAGCTCGCCAAAGAGTGCCTCTCCTTCTATGAGGAGAAATTCGGCGAGTACGAGTATCCCCGTTACTGTGTCGTCATGACGGGCTTCGTCTACGGCGGAATGGAGTTCCCCGCGCTCTCGATGATTTCCTCCGACCTTCGCCAAAACGAGATTCCCGCCGTTGTCGCCCACGAGACCGCCCACCAATGGTGGTATGCGATGATCGGCAGCGATAGCTACAACTGCGCATGGCAGGATGAGGGGCTTGCGGAGTTCTCCTCCGCCCTCTTCCTCGGGGAATATCCCGAATATGGTACGAGTTATCGCGACTTTATCACCTCCTCCGAACAGGCCTACCGGGCATTTTTCTCCGTCTTTTCGCAGGTGAACAAGGAGGCGGACACCACGATGAACAGGCCTCTTACCGCCTATTCGGGCGACTACGAATACCGCAGCATCGCCTACGACAAGGGGGTCATCCTCTTTGACCGCGTCCGTGAGGTGATGGGGGAGCGGAAATTCTTCGGCGCGCTCAAGGCGTATGTGAGGGAGTACCGCTGGGAAATTGCGGATTGGCAGGACCTCACCGCCTGTTTCGAACGCTACAGCGGCGGCATCGACGACCTCTTCGCATCCTTTATCCAGGGCCGCTGCGTGATCTGAGCCGCAACCCGCTTGCATTTTTTTGCGGAAAGCATTATAATGGGCATGAACAGGGGAGGTCTCCTTCATGCCCATTTTATCTTATAAGTGCGAAAAGTGCGGGAACTGCTTCGAAGAACTCGTCAAAAAATATGATGAGAGGGTACCGTGTCCGAAGTGCGGCACCCCCGCGGTGCGGACATGGTATGGCTGTGTGTATTCCGCAACGGGCAAGCCGCCCAAAAAATGCAGCGGGAAATGCTCGGAGTGTTCGGGCTGCAAATAGCCGAGGCATTTGCTCTTTCCGCGCGCGTAACATTATAAATAAAGGGGTGGCTCCTTCGCGGATGGAAAGATCGCGTTGCCGAAAATTTCCTCATTGTGCAAAAAGTTTTTCCCCGAATTTCCTCAAAAAAAGTAAAATTCCCTTTGAAAATCGCTTGACGAAACTTTTCCATCGTGATATTATGAGTAAGCTGTCTGAAAAGACGGCTTGCTTTTTGCATAACTGCGAAAGGCACCTCGCGGCTGTAGCCGGGGGAAGCGCAGATTGACAACTGCATAGCAAGTACGGAGTAATATCTTTTGAATTTCCGGAAGGGGAGGAGAAAGATATGAAACGAAAAGTACGTAAGGCAATCAAATTCTTTAATTGCATGGAGACATGCGATGACGAAATGAAGGTTA
>CANRJR010000037.1 GCA_947631005.1 uncultured Clostridia bacterium
TACTCTAGCATGCTTTGAACTTCTTGGCACCCTTTTTTGTGCCAAGAACCTGTTGCATTTAATTTTGCAATCCACAACTTCGTAATGGTTTGGTTTTTGGGGTTGACTTTGGGGGTGGGGTGTGGTTGAATGTCTCTGCACGGCGAGACTCGAAAGAGATCCAGGGTTGGAGGAGGATTCCAACGCCGTGCGTCTTTATTGTGCTTTGTTTGCATAAAAAGTTACGATGGTTAATCTGGCTCTGCCTTTGTTTGATGCTATAAGCTTTTCGATAAGCGTATATTTCTTGCGTCCAAAACGTTTCGTATAAATAAGGCTTAAGGGGTCTTCATCAGAACGTTTTAATTTGTTCCAATTTTTTTGTATTTCCGGAATGAGCAGGTAATCCTGCTTTGATATTTCTTTGCTATGGCCGCTTTGAATGTGCCTGATCTGCTGCTCGGATATGCTGTGACTCCAGCCCTCTGTGTCGATGCCAAGGAGATCTTTGATTTTCGCTCTTGTTTTTCCCGCAACTTCGTTCAGGCGAACGGGAGAGCCGCTATAGTTCTTCGTTTCGCTTTTCGCCTCGATGGCGTTCAGCAGATTGCTGAGCGTTTTCCCGGCCGGGGTGCGGGCAAGTTTTTCTATGCGTTTTTCCCTCTTTTTATTGTCCTTGCTTTCGTTGGCTGCAATGTACTTTTCGCGCGGCCGTTTCGTTTCACCCTCGCGGGCGTTGCGGTTGGCGTTGGGGTGGGCGTTGGGGCAGCCGGGGAGGTGTTTTTGGTTGCAGCGGGCCCCCTTCACCTCGTCTCCCGGCAGGTATTTGATAATGGTTTGCCATTGCTCGCCTGGGAATTGCTCGGTGAAATCCTGCATGCGCGCTTCGGCGTATTTTTCCGCTTTCGCTTTGGAGGGGGAGGACATGAAGCCGAAAAAATTTTCTCCGTTGCGCCGAATAATGACGCGATGGCAGGGGCGCTCCAGCATGGTGTCCGCTCCGTAGCCCAGGAGGCGGCCATAGGTTCCGGCTTCCAGCTTCTGCCGGACGACGGCGTCAACGTCCGCACCCTCCGGCAGGTTCAGCTCTTTGGCAACGGCGGCTTCGTGGTAGATGCACTCCAGCCCTCCGGCTTCGATGAAGCGAACGCCGGGCGGCAGGTCTTTGGCAAGGGCGGCGGTTAAACCGGGGACGGTTTCGAGGAATGCAGGCTTGGCGCCGGCAAGGGTGGCGTTGATTTGCGCCGCTGCTGTTGCGGCAAGTCTTTCTTTTTCCACAGGGGGGGAATCCCCATACTCCTCTTCCAATCGGCGGTAGATTTCGGGCACATGTATTCGTCGTCCCAGTCCTTCATCATTTCGGAGTATTCCTCTTCGCTCATCTTGCTTATCATCTTGCCTGTCGAGTCGTAGAGCAGGGCTCCCGTCCGGGGCTCCTCTTCTTCTTGTTCGTTCTCGGTCATGGTGTGAGTGTAGCTGATTTTTTGATGATGCGCCAGTGTTTTTTTCGCAATCCGGTGCGTGCTCGTGCTGGTTGCAATGGGCCCCCTTCACTTCGTCGCCCGGCAGGTATTCGATAAAAATTTGCCATTGTTCGCCGGGGAATTGCTCGGCGAAATCCTGCATGCGTGCTTCGGCGTATTGGGCCGCCCGGTCTCTGCAGGGGGAGGAGATGAAGCCGAAAAAGTCTTCACCATTGCGCCGGATGGAGACGCGATGGCCGGGGCGCTCCAGCATGGTGTCCGCCCCGTAGCCCAGGAGGCGGCCGTAGGCGCCCGCTTCCAGCTTCTGCCGGACGACGGCGTCAACGTCCGCGCCCTCCGGCAGGTTCAGCTCTTTGGCAACGGCGGCTTCGTGGTAGATGCACTCCAGCCCCCCGGCTTCGATGAAGCGAACGCCGGACGGCAGGTCTTTGGCAAGGGCGGCGGTTAAACCGGGGACTGTTTCGAGGAATGCAGGCTTGGCGCCGGCAAGGGTGGCGTTGATTTGCGCTGCTACTGTTGCGGCAAGATTTTCTTTGAAAACAAGGGGGGAATCCCCATACTCCTTTTCCAATCGGCGACGCACTTCGGGCACATGTATTCGTCGTCGAAGTTCTTGTGGCCGCGTTCGTACTCCTCCGGGGTCAGCGCTCGTATCACTTTGCCGCCCGGGCCGAGAAGCAGGGGGACTCCCGGCAGGTTTTCTCCTTCTTTCGGTAATCTCTGTTCGTTCTCGGTCATGGTGTGATTGTAGCTGATTTTTTGATGATGTGCCAGTGTTTTTTTCGCAATCCGGCGCGTGCTCGTGCTGGTTGCAGCGGGCCCCCTTCACTTCGTCGCCCGGCAGGTATTTGATAATGGTTTGCCATTGTTCGCCGGGGAATTGCTCGGCGAAATCCTGCATGCGTGCTTCGGCGTATTGGGCCGCCCGGTCTCTGCAGGGGGAGGAGATGAAGCCGAAAAAGTCTTCACCATTGCGCTGAATAGAGACGTAATGGCAGGGGCGCTCCAGCATGGTGTCCGCCCCGTAGCCCAGGAGGCGGCCGTAGGTTCCCGCTTCCAGCTTCTGCCGGACGACGGCGTCAACGTCCGCGCCCTCCGGCAAGTTCAATTCTTTGGCAACGGCAGCTTCGTGGTAGATGCACTCCAGCCCTCCGGCTTCGGCGAAGCGAACGCCGGGCGGCAGGTCTTTGGCAAGGGCTTTGCTATAGCCCGGTATGGATTCGAGAAAGGCGGGCTTTCTTCCCGTGAATGTTGCGTTGAGCTGGGCGGCTGTTTGTTGAGCCGTCTTCAGGATTTCCTTTTCTGCTGCTCCCGGCACCGCCTGAGCAATGAGGCGATATCCTTGTCGCACATGTATTCGTCGTCGAAGTTCTTGTGGCCGCGTTCGTACTCCTCCGGGGTCAGTGCTCGTATCACTTTGCCGCCCGGGCCGAGAAGCAGGGGGACTCCCGGCAGGTTTTCTCCTTCTTTCGGTAATCTCTGTTCGTTCTCGGTCATGGTGTGATTGTAGCTGTTTTTTTGATGATGTGCCAGTGTTTTTTTCGCAGTCCGGCGCGTGCTCGTGCTGGTTGCAGCGGGAGGCCCGGATGTTTTCTTTTTGGGCGGCGGCAATTTGGGCTTCGAGGATGGCGACAAATCCCGGGGCGAGGTCTTGCGCCGGCGGCAGGGTGGCAAGCAGGCGCCGCTCGGCGGCCGGTACGGTGATGCGGCGCGCGTCCACGAGGGCCACGAGGGAGAGCAGGTCTGCCCGGGAGGCTTGCGCGATGACTTTCATGGCGGCGAGGCGCAGGCGGCGGGTGCGGTCGCGCTCTTCGGTGAGCGGCGGCGCCCAGGAGGGGTATATCGGCGGCGCGGGGAGGGCAAGGGCCCCGGCGCGCAGGCCTTCGTGCGCGCAGAGGATGGCGAGCATGGGCCCCGCCCATCGCTGGAGGGCGACGAGCAAGTGGTAGCGCGCGATGTCAGCTATAAGGCCCATGGGAGTTACGAATTACGAGTTACGAGTTACGAATTGGAAAAATTCGTAAATGAACGTTTGATGGCTTGCATGTCGGCGGGGGTGAGGGAGTGGGCGGAGATGCAGGCGTTGGCCGGTGAGGGGCGGCGGGAGGGGTGGGAGGTTTGGGAGAGCAGGTCGCAGGAGCGCCAGGCGTAGCCCGCCTCGCGCACGGAGGCTGAGATGGCGTAGTCCTCGCCGATGAAGGCGCAGAAGCGGGAGAGGCCGGCGTCGGCGCGCGCGATGATGGCGGCCGCGGCGCCGCGGCGCATGAAGTAGCCCGCCCCGCCCAGCGCCCACATGGGGTAGCCGGGCCGCGCGAGGGAGAGGCCGATGGCCGCCACGCCGGGCGGCTGATCCGCCAGCAGGGCGGCGAGGCGCGGGAGGTGCAGGTAGGTGTCGTCATCGCATTTGCCGAGCCACTCCCAGTCGGGGACGGAGAGGGCGTGGCGCATGCCGGCGAGCACTTTGAAGATGAGGGAGGGGTAGTCGTCGGGGGCTTGCAGGCGCAGGGCGTCCGGCTCGGCGGGGTCATCGCCCGGCTCTCCCGGCGCCGGCTCGCCGAGCAGGAAGCGCCAGAGGACGCCCGGCGGCGCGTCAGCAAGCCAGGTGCTGCGGCATGCGGCGCGAGCGGCGGCATGGCCGTGGCAGCTGGTGATGAGCAGGAAAAGCAGGTTCATGCGGGCACGTAGGCGTTGGGGATGAGGGCGCGGGAGAGGCAGGAGCGGTAGTCGCCGGAGGAGTTGGTGTCGTTGATGCCGCCGTTGGAGCCCGGGGAGCCGATGGCCATGCCCAGGTTTTTGTCTCGCGATGAGGCGCCCTCTATGCTGCCGGCCTGCCACCAAAAGTCGTACACGGCGACGTCCATGTAAACCCAGTAGGCCGAGTTCGTGGAGCAGAAGTAGAGGCCCGTCCATTTAAGGTCGCCTGTGCCCGAGGGATGCTGCCAGAGCAGAGGGAGGCGCAGGTAGTCGCCCACGTCGTCGTTGAGCACGGGGTAGGTGCGCGTGGCGATGGCTCCGGAGCTGGGCGCTGTGCCCGGGGCCGAGTCGGCGAGAGCCCCGGCGAGAAACAGCTTGATTTCCTCCTCGGTGAGGCAGGCAAACTCGTATGAGGAGAATGAAGGTTTGACTGCCGAATGGTTGGGCCCGTCGCTGAGGTTATGGGGGCTGTAGAGCCAGCCGACTTTGACCTCGGTGAGGCGCGAGGCTTTTTCGCCGCTGCGGCCCACGAAGCAGCCGAGCGAGGAGGGGGCGCGGATGATGAGCTCGTCCGCGCCGCGCGCGGCCTCGCGCGAGAGGTAGATGGAGGTGACGGGGAAGACGCCGCTTTTGACGAAGCAGGCGGGATCCGGCGAGAGGTCGAGGCTTTGCAGGCGCGGCAAGGGGTTGAGGCCGCCGGTGCCGCCGGTATCTGAGCCGCCGGAGGAGGCGGCCGCGGCGCGCGGGGTGGAGTACACGAGCCGGCAGCGCGGGTACTGGCAGTACTGCGCATCGGCGGTCTGCACGAAGCTTTCGTCGTCGGCGTCCGCATCGAGTACGTAGCAGGAGACGGGGACAAAGCCGGAGTTGTCCGCCGGCCAGTCGGATGAGGCGGCGGCGAGGCAGCCGAAGCGCAGGGCGGAGCCGTTGACGGGCACGGGCGGGTCGAAGGTGAACTCCGTGACGGTGCCGCCGGAGACGGTGGCGGGCAGCGAGCAGGCGCGCCAGGTCCACTCCTCGCGCAGCTCCTCCCAGAGGGTGAGCACGAGCGGATTTTTCGCCGGGGTGGCGGCGGCGTAGAGCCGAAGCGTGCGCAGCAGGATGGGCGTGCTGAAGTGCGAGCGGTGGGCGCGCAGCTCCGTCCACAGCACGGTCTGGCGCGCGGTGGAGGCGGCCGGTTCGTCGGTGAGCTGCAGCTTGGTGTTGAAGATGGTCTCAAGCAGGGGGCGGTAGTCCACGAGGCCGGAGTTGCCCTGCGGCCCGCGCAGGGAGACGGGGGCGGGGTTGGACAGGTTGCCGTCGTTGGTCCAGGAGAGCACGCCCTGCGCGCTCATGTGCGGCGTGAAAGTGGCGCCGGGAGGGGTGGAGATGTTGACGTTAAGCACGGGCGTGGTGGTCACCTCGACGACGAATTGCGCCGTGTTCGCATCGCCGCCCAGCGGCGAGGGCAGCACCTCGACGTGCTGGTAGATGAGCGTGCGCCCGGCGGCGCGCACCTCCAGCAGGTGCAGCCCCACGGAGAGCGCGGGGATGGTGAGCTTCGTGCCCGAGACGGCGAGGCGCCGTGCGGAGTCGCCCTCAAACACGGCGCCGGAAATGTTCGTGAGGCTCGTGCCGTCGATGGCTTTCAGGGTGATAAGCCCCTGCTGCCCGGCGTGCAGCGAAATGGGGAAGGAGGTGGTGGGAAGCATAGCGAATCAGGGGTTGAATTGGGTGAATTGGGACAGAAGAGCGTTGCGTGATGATTTGCGGGTGGAGAGGCGAGCTGACCAGCCGCGTTGTGGGGGACGGTGAATGGGCGTGGCGTGCATGATGTTAGCGGCGCCTTCGGCGGCACGGAGGGCGAGGGCAAGGGCTGTGCAGCGGTCGGAGTGACCGTCCTTGGTGTGAGGGGCGGCGTAGGTGTATTCGCCGTTGTGGATGATTTGCTCCATGGCGTGCAAGTCCTCGCGGATGGCTTGGGACACGGGGATGCGCAGGCGCGTGGGCGCCACGAATGCCTTGCGGAGCTTCGGGAAAATCTCGCGCTTGAATTTCGCCGTGAATGTGCAGAGCTCGAGCTTGCCGAATTCGTGCGCCTCCGGCTTGTAGGCGCCGAATTGCTTGACCAGGTAATCGCCCAGGCCAATGCCCGGCCCGGTGTAGTCGAAGCACACCCGGCGTGCGGCAGCGATGCGCGTGCGCAGGATGGCCTCTTGCGCCGGGGAGTCGATATCCCGCAGCACAAGCACCTCGCGGGTGTGCAGCACGTCGCCGATGCGCTCCAGGGTCCAGCAGACGGTGGGGTCGTTGGTACGGCCAAAGTCGATGCCGACGCGTAAGTCGCGCCCGCCAGCGGGCGAAAAGACCGACGGCTCGCAGCTCTCGGTGGCGTCGAAGCTCTCGGCCAGCGCGATGAGGTCGTAGGGCAGCAGCGTCTGCGTGCTGTCCAGAAACTCGCAGTTGAGCTCTTGCGCCTCCGCGATGGGGTCGTCCATGGCCTCTGCCAGGGCGTTGTAGTCCACCGGCAGGCCGTCTGCAATGGCGTTGCGCAGAGTGACCGTGTGCACGCTCCAGCGCATGTTGGTGCGAGGCTCGCTGGTCACGATGTCGTAGAAGCGCTTGCCTGCACCGCCACGGCCATTGGGGGTCGAGGTGATGATGAAGCGCTTTTCCCCGCCTCGGAGGGGGTTGGTGATGGAGGGCAAAATCGCGCGCCACGTGGCGTCCGGCTGCTCGAAGAAGGCGAACTCGTCCAGCCAGATGTTGGCGGACATGCCGCGCACGGTGTCCGGCTTGCCGGGCACGGCGATGCAGCGCGAGCCGTTGCCCAGGGTGATGGCGCCTGCCTTGTCCTCCACGTCTCGCAGGGAGACCGTTTCCTCGGCAAACTGCACGCGCAGCGCGCGAATCCAGTCCTTGACCTTGCCGAGCGACTCCAGCGACTGACGTTCGGAGGGCGCGGCGATCATCCACGTGGTCTTGGGCGTGGCGACCATATCCAGCGCGATGGTGGCGCCGGTGCCGAAGCTTTTGCCCGTTTGACGCGCCCACACGCCGCACAAAAAGCGGGATTTATCTTGCACCCACGCGCGCTGGTATGGCAAGAGCGTGGCGAGGAGTTTCGCCATGCGGCTCTGCAAATCATCGGCTGTGCCGGGGGGCTTCATGCTTGAATCAAGGCAAGAGGTGTGTTAGACTGCGCACGTTCCCCGGTGCAAGTAGGGGGACAAACCAAATTGATATAACCATGAGTAAAAAAAGTACAAGCCGCGCGGCTGTGTGCTCGTGGTGCTTTGCGCACCCGTGGCACGTGGAGCAACTAGTGTACCTGGCATTCCTTGTCCTGTACCGGTTGTAAAGCGAGGCTTCCCGCCCCGGTGCAGTCTCAACAACTGCATCGGGCTGCGGGAAAATTTTTTGTATTGACAGCATCGCCATCCTCCATTATCATCAATTCTGTACTAGATTTACTCTATTACATCTTTTTGGTTTTTCGCCCGCCGGAGCTGCACCCTCTTGGCGGGCGGATTTTTTATGTGAGTCCGAAAATTTCGCGGATTTTTTGCTCGCGCTCTTCGGGGGATAGGTCGTCTTGCTTGAGAGTGGCTTGGGCTTCGTCAGCGGCCTTGGCCTTGGCCTCAAGCAGGGCGAGTTTGCGCTCATCCACCGCCTGGCGTTGGCCGGCGAGCATGAGCTTGTAAAACTCGGAGAGCAGTTTGGGGTCGGCATGCGGGTCGGTGGAGAGTTCGAACACTTTTTGCGCCACGGCGCGGTGCGCGGCGTCCGTGGCGGCGGCATCGTCCACCTTGTTGAGCGCAGTGGCCACGCGGTTCATGCGGCGCCATTTGGTGGGCAGCACGTGGTTGCGGTAGTACTCGCTGATCGACTGCTGGCTCACAACGACGCCATGCTTCGCAAGCCACGCCTGCACATCCTCCAGCCCTGCTTTGCCGGAGAGCATGAGCTCAGCCAGCTCATCGCGGAGGGCATCGGAGAGCACGCTGAACTTGGAGTCTTTGCGGAGCTTTTTCATCGTTCGTTGAGGGCTGAGCGGCCAATGCCGGTGATGCCCCATTTGATGGCGCCCAGAGCGTCCACCTCGCAATGGACCATTGCCTCAGTCTCCAGTCGGCGCAAGGCGTCGGTGGTTTCGGCGTCGGTGGGCGGCGGGCAGACGGATAGCCGCAGGGAGGCGCGCAGAGCGCGATCCGGTTGCAGGTAGGTGCGCGGCGTGTTGTCGAGTTCCTCGAGGATAGCGCGGCGCAGGGTGATTTCTCGGTCGTGCATAGGGGGTTCAGGATTTGAGGTGGCGAGTGAGGAGTTGGGTGAGCGTGTTGTTGATTTGGTTCAAGGTGCCGGTATTCTGGGCGAGCTGCTCGGAGGTGCTGTTGAGTTTTTTGTAGAGCTTGCCGATATCATCCTTGAGCTCCTCGCGCAATTCGTCGAGCTCTTGCTTGGTGGCGTACTGCTTGGCGGCAGAGACTTCGAGCGGTTGCGGCTGGATGTTGACGGCTTTCGACTTCCCGGCAAAGTAACTGCCGTAGCAAATACCGCCACCGGCGACAATCGTGGCAATGATTTTCCCCACGTCTTCAGCGGAGATGTCGGCCAGCAGTGGTATGAGGTCAAGCATGGCGGGAAGTGTAGTCGGCGATGCCTTTGGCGATGGCGCGGGCGATGGCGTCCGGCTGGTCGCGGAGGATGGCGGCGTCCTGCGGCGAGGTGCCGAAGCCGCATTCGCAGAGGATGGCGGGCGGCACGGTGTGCTTGAGGATGTAGAGACCGGGACGGCGCTGCACAGTCTCGGCGCGCCCGGGCAGCAGCGCGGCCAGATGATCGGCCACGCACTGCGCCACTACCTTGCCTCGCTCCGAGAGGTAGCAGACGTGCGCGCCGTGCGGGCCGGGGGAGGAGGCGGAGTCGAAATGCAGGGAGATCGAGAGGTCGTAGTACCCCTCGTTGATGGCCCGGGCGACGCGCGCGAGCTCCTCGTCGTTGCCGAGGGTTGGGAAGTCGAAAATGTTGGCGATGTGCCCGGCCTTGCGGAGTAGCAAGCGCAGGGACTCCGCGATGGTGGAGGCCGTTTCGTGCTCCTCCAGCCCGTAGAGGCCGGTGGCTCCGGAGCGATTCACGTGTCCGATGTCGATGGCTATTTTCATGTGTCGTTGCTGGTTTGTTTGGGGGGCGCGGCTGTTGGGGCCGCGCCCCCCTCTCTCTCTTTCTACCTATGAAACTCCATCACTGCGGATGGAAACGTAGCGCGGCGGGGCTTGCACCCGCTGGCCCCGGGACCGGGCCCGCCTGGCGGCTCGCGCTCTGTGTGCCACCCCTTGTAGCACGACTTTGCGCCTGCGCAAGGGGAGTCTCCCCCGATTCTCCCTCTTCACCGCTTTCACCGGTTTAGGCGAGTTGGGCAAACGAGTGAAATGAGAGAAAGCGGGGAAAGCGGGGAACATGCCCTTGCCTACTGCAAAAAGCGTGCTACAAGGGGCGCATGGCAACGCACATTGCAGCAGCTGACTTGCAGCCTCTCGATACGCCCGGCGACGGGTGGTACATCATCGAGGCGGCAGGTGAATTTCCCACCGTCGCGAAGCTCGGCGACGAGGATAGGCCCGTCACGCAGAGGCTCACGCCGGAGGTGTTGGAGCGTGTGGCGGAGGCAGGCGTGCCGCCGGAGGGGCTGCTCATCGACCGCGATCACCTCTCGCGCGACAACGACAAGCCGACGGAGGCGATGGGCTGGGTGCGCGAGCTGGCCATGTGCGAAGGCAATCTCGCCGCGCGCATCGAGTGGACCAGCATTGGCCACGAGCTCATCAGCGGCAAGGTGTACAAGCATTTTTCGACGGTGTACCCGATCGAGGAGGAGGAGGTGCGCGCAGGAGCGCTGGAGCCCAAGAGGCTGCTGGAGCTTGCTCTGACCAACCGCCCGAACAACGCGGAGGGACAGCCCCCCATCACGAACCGCGAAACCCCTTTGCCGACCGGCAATTCCGCCCCGGCAGAACCCAACGAACAAGAACCCAACATGACATACCCAAACGAACTGCTCGCTGCCCTCGACCTTGCTGAGGGGGCGACCGACGACGATGTGCTTGCCGCCGTGCAGGCGCTCAAGCAGGGCGCGGATGCCGCCGCTGAGGCGGAAGCGGAGTCTGTGGTGAACTCCACAGAGGCCGAGGAAGGCGCCCAGCTCAACGAGGAGGAGAAGAAGGAGTGCAAGGAGGAAGTGCTGGCCAACCGCGAGCACGGCCTCAAATTCACCCGACTGCTCTGCCAGAACAAGGCGCTCATGAACCGCCAGACAGCCCAGACCGCAGGCGTGCGCAAGTACGCCGGGAACGGCAAGACGCCGGTGATCGCCAACCGCAAAGGCGTGGATGAGACCGAGCGTGCCGTGACCAACCGCGCGCAGGAGATCATCGCGAATGCCCGCAACAACGGCCGAAAGGTCAACTACTGGACGGCCGTAGCCCAGGCCCGCAACGAAGTCGCAACCCGCATCTGACCCGACCATGATTACTCACCAAGCTCAAGTTGTACGGAGGCCCGCAGGCGCTGATCTCAGCGCGAATGAGGGCTGCTTCGTGAAGCTCGCGGAGGGCAAGCTGCAACTCACCTCGGCCGAGGATAAGGCCAAGGATGTGTTCGGCGTGCTCACCGACCCGGCGGAGGCCGCAGGGCCCTGCGATGTGGCGCTGCCCGGATTTGCCGGGATTGTGGGCGTGCGCGTGTCGGCGGACGTAGCCGATGGCGACCGCCTGGCGCTGGACGCGGATGGCGCCGTGAAGAAGGCCGGAGAGAGCGGAACGGTGGTGGCCGTCGCCCTGCAAGCCGGGAAGACCGGCGCGCTGGTGGAGGCTCGCCTCGTGGAGCCCGCGGATGTGGCGCCTGCTGCGATTTCGCTGGCAGCCTCAGCCGTGAAAGTCAAGGCAACCAAGTAACCCTCAACCCAAGAACCGACCATGTTTCAAGGAACTGACCAATTCAACGAAATCCTGACGCAGTACGCGCAAGGGGCTTACCAGAACCCGGGCGAGACGGTGGACCTCAGCAAGCTGCTCTTCCCCGCCGTGGGCGTGGAGGAGGCCGAGGGGTGGTACGAAAAGTGGGGCATCGACCCGGGATTCACCGCGCATGACGCCACGCTGCCGCGCCACAACTCGCCGCACCGCCTCGAGATCAGCAAGACCAAGGGCTACTTCAACTGCACCCCGGCCGCGCTGGAAATCGCCACGTGGGCGCCGACGCTGCTCCAAAAGAGCGGCCCGCGCTTCAAGGAGCGCAGCCTGCGCACGCTCATGAGCGCGCAGTTTACCACGCGCCAGGTGGAGGCCGTCAACGCTTTCAAGGCCGGCATTGCCGCCGAGGAAGCCTCGCTGGGCAAATTCTCGACCGATGGCGCCGATGTGGTGACCGCGATCGACACGCTGCTCGACAAGGTGGCCAAGGGCACGTACGGGCGCAAGCCGACGCACCTCATCATGGGGCGCAGCGTCTGGAACGTGCTGCGCAACCACAAGAGTGTGCTGGCTCGCACCACGGGGCACGCGTTCGCGATCTTCGAGGATGCGTTCCTCTCGACGCTGTCCTTCCAGGGCGTGCAGCTGGTGATTGCCGACACCTATGCCAAGGTGGACGGCACGCTCACCGAGCTGCTCGGCAAGGACATCATCGCGCTCTACAACGAAGAGACGCCGTCGCTTGACGACCTCTCCGCAGGCAAGGAATTCACCCTGTCCCCGGCAGGCCCGGAAGTCATCAGCTACAAGGAGCGCGGCATCTACGACGTGGATATGCTGCTCTGGAGCTCTGACCGGCAGATCACCAACGCCGGAGCCGCCGCCCGTCTCGAAATCAGCTAACCAAAAAATCCCGAAGATGGAGTGGATCGCCGTGGATGAGACGCTTGTCGCGGAGGGCTTCAACCCCGCCGAGCAGGAAGCTGTCGCCCAAGGTCGCGCCATCGACCCTGCTGCCGACCCCGTGCCGGGGATTTGCAGCGGGGTTGCAGGGCGCGTGCGGGCGGCGCTGATGGCTTGCGGGCGCGTGCGGCTGCCTGCCGATGAGCGCAGCATCCCGAACGCCTTGCGCGGCGAGGCGACGGCCATCCTGCGCGTGCGGCTGCTCACGCGCTTTGCTCTCGCCATCACGGAGGAGCGCAAGCGCGAGGCCGAAGCCGCTGAGCAACGCCTGGACGCCATCGCGCGCGGCGAGATCCCCTTCGCCGAGGATGTCGCCTTCCGGCGCCCCACTTTCCACGGGCGCCCGGCGCGATGGGCCTCCCCGGGCGTCGGAGGCATCATGCACGGCAAACCCTGACATGGACGATGGACGAGGGACGATGGACGATGTAGCAAAGCCGGGGAGAGAGTCATGAGCGAGAATATCCAGTTGCCGGAGGCGCCGGAGTACGCGCTGGCGCAGGCGCTCATCGAGCGCCTGCGAGGGTTCGCGGGACTCACGTCGTACGTGATGCAGCAGCCTTGGGACCGCGCCGACCAGTGCCAGAATTTGGCGGTGGCGGCGCAGCAGCACGGGTTCGCGATTGCCGTCACTCCCCAACCGCCGGGCTACCTGGACGCGGACAAAGCCGCGGCAGGGTACCTGGAGGCGCGCCTCGCCGTGGCCATTCTGAGCACCACGCAAGTGCGCGGAGGCAACGCCGCCAAGCGCGTGGCCGACCTGACGGGGATCGTCCTGTTCGCCGTCCTGAGGTGGAGCTACGAGGCCAACGGCATCCCCTACGCCGCGCCGAGGCTGCTCAGCGTGGACCAGCTCGACCTCTCCGGCATGCCGGGGATGCAAAACCTCTCCGGCCAATCCCTCCTCATCGGGAAAAACACAAACTACACAGCCTACTATGCCGACCAACGAAAATGACCAAAAACAGCAGGCGGAGAGCTTCATCTCGCGCCTGTTCACGGGCTGGGGAATCCCCGGCGCCGTCGCTCGCATCCTGGCGGGTGCGATTGTCGGAGCCGTGGCCGCCTGGCTTGCCTTCACGCAGACCGGCTGCACGGCCAGTCTCGCAACCAACCCGGATGGATCGCTGCAATATCGCGGCTCCGTCGGAGTCTCAACCGTAACCAAATGACCATGCCAACACCCAGCAAAAACCAACAGGACGCGGCCGCCTCGCCGCGTGAAAAGGCCCCGGCCATTGTGACGGTGCGCGTGATCAAAAGCGGCGTACACGCCGGGGGGATGATCCTCGGCAAGGGCGCCGTGGTGCGCCTGCGCGAGCAGGACGCCAAGCCGCTCATTGCCGCCGGATCCGCCATCTCGCTCATCTAACCCAACTCACCAACCATGCCAATAACCGACAACACCAAAGCTGAGATGATCCTCGGCGCTCGCGTCTGGTTCATCCGCGCGGGAGCCCCGGCGGATGACCTGGAGCCCGCCAACAAAGTGGGCGCCGACAAGATACCCGAGCTGCCGGAGTCCTACGAAACGCCCGGCAAGTGGACTTGCCTGGGCAAGATCCGCACCGCCAAACCGCAGACGGACTACAAGACCGCCGACGTGGAGGGCGTGGACGATACCGGAGCCTACAAGGTCACCGAGATCAAACTCGCCACCAAGCGCAAGCTCCAGTTCTCCACCAACGACATCACGAAGGAGGCTTTCGAGCTCACCTTCGGCCTGCTCAAGGAGATCGCCTCCGGCGGGGAGCAAGCCGTCTTTGCCTCCGGCAACGACACGATCGAGGGATGGCTGCTGCTCGAGCTCACGGACGCCTACCGCACCGTGACCGGGCTGGCGCGCATCACCCTGTGGGGCAAGCTCTCCATGCAAAACCCGCTCGAGGCAAAGAGCGACCCGGCCCTGGCCGAGTACAACTTCGACGTGGCGCCCAACGCCCTGGCGAAGTTCACCGAGGCCGCCCTCCTGCCCGACGCCGAATAAGCCATGCCCTTCTACCCGGCCAGGTGCAGCGTGACCTATACCCCGGCAGATCAGTCGGAGTCGGTCGCCCTGTGCCGCGCCGGGCAGGACATGTTTGCTGAGCTGCCTGCGTTTGAGTGGGACCTGCCCACCGACTCGCGCGACTTTTGCGTCTCCGACTGGGGCGAAGAGGTGCCCATCGGCAACGCCCGCGCCGGGCTCACGCTCTCCCTGCTCTACGAGGCTCCCACGATGGCGCAGGCTCTGCTCTTCATGCGCGAGCGCGAGTTTTTCCTGGCTCAGCACAGGGCGGGATCGCTCACCATCGACGAGGCCTACGACCGCAGCGTCCCGGCTCTGCGCACTACGTGGCGCGCTGTCGTTACGGGCCTGGAGCCGGAGCCCCTGCTGGCCATGGATGACGCGCTCGGCAACCCGGACCACGCCGTCACCTCCCTGCGAGGAAAAGCCAACGCGCGACTCACCGTCTCCTTCACCCTGACCGAGCCTCAGACCTCCCGCGTTTTTAACCCCTGACCCCACACCCCCGAAATTTGCCCCTTAAACGCCCTTGCCCCTCCCGCGCCGTAAACTTACCCCCGGAAGCCCCAATCCCCCCTTGCAGACCCCCTGCAAAACGCAAATAAAGGCAAAATAATTACGAGTTACGAATTACGAGTTACGAATTAGCCAAGCCAGGTTCCCCGCTGCGCAAAATTCGCAATCCTTTCAAAACAACCGCCCGCCATGATTTCCCCAACTGCCACCGCTGAAGCTTCGCCGCCCCGCGCGCAAGCGCGCATTCTTCCAATTCGTAATTCGTAACTCGTAATTCGCAACTACTCCTTCCCATGTCTTCTCCCATCATCGATAACGCTCAGCCCTCCGCCCTTCACCCCACTGCCCGCACCCGCCGCGTGCTGCCCTGGTGGCAATTCGTGTCGCTGCTGACCCAGCGCGAGAGCAGGCGGGAGCTGGATTGGCTGACGCCTCAGCGGGCGGATGACCTCTTCGAGGCGTGGCTGAGGGGCGAGACGGCCGAGGTGCAGCTCGTGTGGGACCGGCTGGAGAAGTTTGACTCGACCCTCTTCGCGTGCGTGCGTGCGCGTCTCTCAGCATTGGGGGAGATGAAGTGGACGGTCAACGTGGACGCCGATACCGTGGGCGATGACGCCGCCATGCAGCAGCTCGCCGACAAGCAGAGGCTCTTCTTGCTGCGATGCCTGTCGGACGTGGAGAACCTGACCGAGGCCATCTCGGCCCTGGGCAAGGCGGACTTCACGGGCGTCGCAGCGCTGGAGATCACCGGCGACATGAAGCGGATGCGCTGGGAGGTCATCAACCCCTGGCACCTGTGCCGGCCGTCGATCCACGCACCGTGGATGTACAACGCCAACGCGGATCCCGTGCCGATTGCGCCGGAGATGCTGGAGGCGGAGAGCGTCATCCTGCGCGAGGCTCTGCCGATGCACCTGCCGGCGATGTTCCTCATCGTCGCCAAACGGCACGGGGTGCAGGCGTGGGACGCATTCCTCGACAAGTTTGGCATTCCCGCTGCGTTTTTCGAGACGCCGCCGGGCGCAACGGAAGAGGAGGCGATGGAGTTTGACGCAACCGTCCAGAAGCTGATTGGCGAGGGCTCCGGGACGATTCCCAACGGCGCCAAGCTGCACACCTTCGAGACCTCGCGCGACAATACGCAGACCTTCGAGGCGCGCGCGAGGTGGTGCGATGATGCGCTGCTCCAGCTCATCTTGGGCGGCAAGCTCACGATGACGACGGAGGCAGGCTCCGGCACACTCGCCGGCAATGCGCACCAGGAGAGCTTCGAGCGCCTCTGCTCCTCCTCCGCCCGCTCCATCTCAGAGTGCATCAACCGCCAATTCTGCCGCCGCATCCTCCGCTCTGCCTTCCCCGGCTCCCCCGTCCTCGCCTCCTTCTCCCTCGCCCCCGAGAAAGAGGACGACCGCGCCGCCCAGGCCCAAATCATCGCCACACTCTCCTCCGCCGGCTTCCGCCCCTCCGCTGAAACCGTCTCCGAGCTCATCGGCTTCGAAGTCCAGCCCGTCGCCCCCTCCCCCGCGCCGGCTTTTCCTCCCGTCTCCAACTCCTCCGCGAGCGACAGCGAGCCGAACTCCCAAATCGTAAATCGTACACTATTAATCCGAGGTGGTATAATCTGGGGAGTTGAGAGTGAAATTCTCAACGGAACACCTCGACAT
>CANRJR010000038.1 GCA_947631005.1 uncultured Clostridia bacterium
ACTTCCCCGTACACGTAATCCGCACCGCGCATGTAGAGCTGATCGAGCGCGTCGTCTGCGTAGAACGCGATGACGTAAACGCCGCTCTCATCGTATCCCGTGACGACCTTGCCGCAGGTGACCTCGAAGTGCAACGCGTTTCCGCTTCCCGTGGCCGTGAGCGTATAATCGCCCGCATAGTCGTACTCGTAAATGCGCCAATTTTCCGTGTTCCCTGTCTGTGCGTGCGTGAAGTTTTCGGTGATTTCGGAGATCTCGGTCCATTCGTTGTAGCCGTACCTGTCGATTTCGAGCACGCGCTGGGTCACCTCGCCGCTCTCTTTCTGGAACACGAGCACGCGCGCGGTATTGCCCGCCGCGATGACCGTTCTCTTCTCGCGCTCATAGGTATAGGTGAACGTTTCGCCCTGCACCTCGAACGTGAACTCATAGGAATATCCGTCGAAGATGACCGCCTCTTCGGCCGTGAACTTCGAGCCGTCTCTTTCGACGGGGATATTCGAACAAGAAATGGGCTGTTCGTTGCCGTCTCTGATCCCCGCGAGGACGAAAGACGCAGTATAGTCCGTTGCCGCCTTATCTCGCTGTGCGAGCGCGAGATAGCTGGTGTCCTCCGCTTCGTACGTCGTAACGACGGGATCGAATACGGGAGACCCGAGAGAAGCCGAACTTGCGCTTGCGTTGACAGACGGCGATTCGATAGCATAGCGGTCGCCGTCATATAGCATCGAAAGAGAATAGGTATAGTACATATCCGTACGCAGTTGGACGGTCACGTCTTTTGTCTCGCCGCTCTTCGTCCACTTCCCGCTCACGGAATATACCGTAACGGAGGGATGATACAGATTGCCCACCGTAGTCGCAGGCGTGAATTTTATGGAATCGCTTCCCAACGACAAGGTGATCTCTTTCCCCGCCGCAACAAAGTAGAACCAATCTTCTTTGTAGGTGTCGCCATAATTATAATGGTCATAGAGGAGCGCGCCGTTCGCGTCGATCTCGCCCTTGATGGTATCGGTATATTTTTCCGCTTCGCTTTCGTTGAACGCAAGAACGTGGAACTTTTTGTCTGTACCCACATAGTATGCGCCTTTGTTTTCGGGCGCGCTACCGTACGTCATCCAAATTCTTCCGTTCAAAACGATCGACTGCATGCCGTATTGATACCGATAATACACGCCGTCGTAGGCAGATTTCGCGCCGACGTTGGAATTGTAATCTTTCCACGCGGCGGTCTTGTAGAACGCCTTTACGACTTCGATATCGTTGAGGACGATCGAATAGTACTCCACGCCCTCGAACAGGTTGAGCCCGACGGTGGGAACGTGATCTTTTTGGACCTCGATCTGCACCGTGATCGCCGCCATGGGGTCGGTGGTGTACATGCGGGAGAATACGCCCGCGACGGGCTCGTCGGGCGTGCCGAGCTGGGTGAGCGACCCACCGAGCACGACGGTTTCGAGCGCGTAGCAATCGAAGAATACGCCCTCGTACAGCTTCTCCGCCTTCAAAAGGTGGACGGTCGTGAGCGCGTCGCAGTTGCTGAACGCGGACGAGTAAACGGTCGTAACCTCGTCGAACGTCGCCTCGGTGAGCGACTGGCAGAGGTGGAAGGCGTTTTCGTCGATGGTGACGAGCTTGGGAAGATCGGCACTCGCGAGCTCGATGCAGGCGTAGAAGGCGTTCTTGCCCAAATAGGTGACCTTATTCCCGACCACGGATATGAGCGCGGCGCAACCGTTGAAGGCACTCTCGCCCACCCGCTCCACGTCGTTGAGGTCGAGGGTCTCGATGTCTGCGCCGCGGTAGCGCGAGCCCTGCTCATGCTCGGAGAAGGCGGTCGGCGCGATCTCGGTGATCCCGTCGGGAATTTTTACCTCTTTCGACCCGCCGAGATATTTGAGCAAAACGCCGTTGTCGGTCACAAAGCCCGTCGTGGGATGGGTGAACGTGCCGTCCGAAGCGATCTTGAAGATCTGCTGTCCCTCGATCTTGCTTCCCTCAAAGGAGAACACATGCGCGGAAAGCTGGGTGCACGTCCCCTCGTAGGTGATGCCGTACACGTCGGTGAAGTAAGCTTTGCCGAATTGGTTGAACGTGAGAAGTTCGCGGTCGGGGGAAACGTATGTGCCGTCCGCGCCGAACGCGACCGTGTAATACTTCGCCGAGCCCTCTTCGCCGACGCTCACCCAAAGCAAGACGTCGACGGTCTCCTCGTCCGCACCCTCGCCGTAGACGATGGTCAGAATGGTTTGCTCGTCGTCGGTGATGCGCGCGGTGTACTTGCCCGTCTTTTGCGGGATGAGCATGTCGTTATTGTCGCGCTCCGCAATGTTGAAGAGCGTCACGCCACCGTGACCGTCGACATAGATCCTGCCGCCCGAAGTGTCGCTCGCGTCGTAATAGCCCCAGAAATAGTGGCAACGCTCGTATTTGTTCGCCGTGAGATCGATGTCGAAGTACTCGCCTATCCCCATTTCGTCCGTGCCGTATTGAAGATAGACGCGATATACCGTCCCGTTCGGCTCTTCGACCAAGGAGATGACATAGCGCGCGCCCGTCATTTCGCCGCAGTCCGCGAACCCGTAGCCGTCCAGCTTGAGGGTATCCGTTTCGCCCTCGCAGGTGAACGTCTTTTCTCCGTCCCACAAAGAGGTGTGCGCGATGAAATAGTGCGCGCCGTCCTCTTCGACGAGCAGATAATGATACGTCGCCGTGCCGATCGTAACGGTCGCCACGCTCGACGAATAGGTGTATGTGCCGTGCGTGAGAATGCCATCCTCGCGCGCGTCGACGTACGTCGCGACCCGCGTCGTACCGTCATAGAACAGCGTGAGTGCCGCCGTCGGCTCGCCGCTCTCCACGCCGTACAGCGTGTAATATCCCGATTCGCCCTGCAAAGCGGCAAATTTCGCGTACTCGTCGTTCTCCTTTGCGAGCTTGAATACATAGGTGCTTCCCGTGGAGATCTCGTGGAACTCCAAAACGTCATACGTCAGTCCGAGCGCGTCGCCCGCATTGACGACGTACGCCCCTGCGTGTTCCTCTGCGCCGTCCGTCCAGAGCGCGTTGCCGCTCTTCCGGTCGGTGTCCGTCTCCTCGAGGAGGATCTTGCCCGTGCCGTCCTGTTCGGTGAGCGCGGTCTGGTTGGCCGCGCCCGCCCTCTCGGCGGGATAGTAGGAATAGTAGCGCAGATAGCAGCTCTTGCCGTTGACCGTGAAATAGTCGCCGCCGAGGACATATTCGAATACGACTTGTTGATCCGTCGAAGTGAAGCGGTATCTTCCCTCCTTGCCGTCGACTGCCGCGACCGTGCCCGCCATCTCCTGTCCGTTCCCGCGGACGAGCTTCGCGCCGTTCTTGCCGAGGATCAAAAGGGGCGCGCCGACGGGTATGTCGCCCGAATCGCCGTTGTAGCGAAGATATTCGTCGCCGTCGCCCGCAACTTCGAGCACGTCGCCTTTGATGCGGAAGGTGAGCATGTCGCCCGTTTGAGGGAACAGATACACGGTATTCCACCCATAGGAGGGAACGATCACATACATGCCCTTTACGGCGTCGCCCGTGGCGGGCGTGTAGACCGCGCTCTCGTAAGTGCCGCTGTACCCGTCGAGCGTCAGCGTGCCGCCGTCCGTAGCCGTGAACGTGTCGTCGGCGTCCTCTTCATAGAAGATGAACGCATTTTGTCCGTCGTAGGTGAGAAGTTTCACCGTTACCCGACCCGTCGACTCGTCCTCGAGCAAAATGTAGTTGATGGAAATTTCGCTGTCCGATTCGGGAACGTAACTGCCGACGCCGATCGGCATGGTTTCCCCTGCCACGATGTCGTAGACGTCGTACAAGAGGGCGATGCCCGTCCCGTCGAGCCGAAGCACGGTGGGATGCAACGCGAGCAGTTCTCCGTCGTAGACGAACGAGAGCTCGCTGTAAATGCCGATCTCCGCGCCCTCGCGGATGAACACGGGAATGTCGTCGTCGCCGTACGTCGTGAGCATGAACTCGAACACGTTCTCCCCCGTCCCGCGGAACGTGTAGAACATGGTGGACGGATCGTAGTACAGATCGCCCGTGTCCGTCGTCGTCCCCGCGGTGTACACCGCCCGACCCTCGCCGTCCAACTTCAAGGTCGCGCCGTCCGTGTGAAGTATTCCCTCATAGGAATTGTAATGCTTGTATTCGACGTCTTTCTGCGCGTCGCGATAGTAGACGAACGTGCCGTCCGCGGCGGTCTTGCCTTTCAAGATCGTACGGTTGCCGTCGGCGAACGTGAACACGTCGCCCTCGCGCGTGCCGAGATATTCGTTGCCCGCGCGCACCAGAACGGCTTGCGTCGCGTCTGTCTGCGGGCAGAACAAGATGTCCGCGCCCTTAAAACGGTCGGTATAGCCCTTGTCCCAGACGGCGTACAGGCTCACATTCCCCTCGAGCGTGAGCGTATCGCCCGACTTGTAGACGATCTCGCCGTTCGCGCTCTCCGCCCAGCCCGCAAACCGATAGAGCGCGGGCGCGTCGAAGTCCTCCCCGCGCATGAGGGTGACCGTCTCGCCGTAGCGCGCGTTGTAAGGCACAACGCCGTCGGGAATGGTCTCCCCCGCGGGCGCGTTCGCGTTATACACCAACGACACCGCCTCGCGCGCAAGGTAAACCTCGAACGTCTCGTCTTTGCCGAGATGTTCCGACGTCGTTTTATTGGTTTTTTCGTCGTCCGCCTCGTAATGCTCGACGGCGGGCGTATAGGTGAACGGCTCGCCGTAGATCGCCTTCCCTTGGGATGTTTGCGCCTCGCCGTATTCCCCCGTCACCGTCTGCATATAGAGCTTTACGGTGTACGTCGCGTAATACTTCGCCGTCAGCGTTACGCCTTCCGCGGGCATTACGTCGTCCGCCTGCAAAGCCTCCCCGCCGAGATACCAGCCCGCAAATTCGAGCCCCTCCTCCGGCGTGGGCTTTACGTCTTTGAGTGCGTCCGAAAGGGACGCGCCCACTTCGATCTCATACGCGCTCTGCGTGAGCGCACCGCCCTCTCCCGCTTGAAGCGTCGCCGTGGCTTTGTCTTTCTTTTCGCCGCACGCGCCCAGCGCGACCGACGCGAACAAAAGAAGCGCACCGCATGCGACCATCCACGCGCGATAGACCTTTTTCATAACAGCCTCCTCTAACGTTCCGCCCATATATGCGAATATACGGGTATATCATACATATTATCATTTTTAATCGTATATGTCAACCGCTCCCCCCGCCCGTTGAAAATTCATCGGATTTGTTTGAAATCATCATCGGCAGGTTCGTTTTTCACAACTTTTATAGGGGAGAACACCGTGTGCGGGAGACGAGAATGGCTCACCGTTCAGAATCGCCGTGCGGCTTTGGAATCGAACGGGCATTCTAAATTTTGTCATTTCGCCCCGCCCGCGGCTTCTATTTGTAGACCAAGGGCGGCACGAGGAGCGAAGCGACGAAGTACCAAGCCGCAAAGCGGCGCGTGGAGAAATCTCCCGCAGTCTTATAATATGGGAGATGTTTCGACTTCGGCTCGTTCTACTCGCCTCCGCTCAACATGACAAATTAGAAGCAAAGCGGCGTTCCCAAATTGTCATTTCGCCCCGCCCGCGGCTTCTATTTGTAGACCAAGGGCGGCACGAGCCCGTAGGGCGAAGTAGCGCGACACAATTTGCCGCACACCTGCGGCTTATTGTCTTACAGAGCGAACGAGAGGACGAACTTAATTTAAGCGAAAGCTGGTTTCTATCACGAAATTTTGTTTTGCCCTTGGCGAAACAAAATTTGTGAATCAATCATTTTCTGTGTCAAACGGCAGAACATGTCGGGGGAGAGGGTCTCTCCGCGCGCCGATTTTTCGATCCCGAGCTCTGAAAGCAAGCTCTCGGCTTGCTCGCGCGGCATTCCGAAAGCGGCGATGAGGTTATTGACGAGCGTCTTTCTCCTGTTGAAAAAGGCGGCGCGCACGACGGCACGGTATGCCTTGCGGTCGACCTGAAACCGCGCTTGCCGCTGAATGTGCACGACGGCGGAATCGACGTTGGGGCGGGGGACAAACATCGTCCGCGGAACGCGGCGGGTCACCTCGCAGCTGCCGAACAGCGCGATCGCCGCCGTCACCGCGCCGTAGTCTGCCGTCCCCTCGCGCGCCGCGAAACGGGCGGCGACCTCCTCCTGCACCATGACGGTGATGCCGCGGCAGTTCTCCCCCTCCTCGACGAGCTTCATGACGATGGGGGTGGTGACGTAGTAGGGCAGATTGGCGACGACAACGTATTCCCCGATCTCCCTTTCGAGGGCGTTCAGGTCGTACTTTTCGAAGTCGGCGAATACGACCTCGGCGTTCTCGACGCCCGCGAGCGTCTCCGAAAGCACGGGGGCGAGGGTGCGGTCGATCTCGAACGAGACGACCCGCTTCGCCCGTTCGGCGATCGCGCGGGTGAGCGCGCCCGCGCCCGTCCCGATCTCGACCACCGTCGTATCTTTGTCCACGCCCGCGTCCGACACGATGGCGCGCAGAAGATTTTGGTCGGTGAGAAAGTTCTGCCCCCATTTTTTCTTGAATGTGAAGTTGTATTTTTGCAGCGTTTGCCCGATTTCCATATTTTTCTCCGTATCTCCCCGCCCGCGCGGCGCATACTGTTGAGGTGAAGCGAACCGACACTTTTCGGCGGTTCCCTTCGCCTTACCGAAGAGAAAGAGCCGACGGCGTTGCCGCGGCTCGTTTTTTTATACTTCGATCATGGGACGGACGCGGAGCGGGAGACCGACGGATTCCGCCACCGCGCGGCACCGCGCGATCTCTTCCTCCCCCACGCAGTCCACGATGGAAAAGCACCCCGATATGCCGCATTCTTTCATCCGCCGCGCGAAGGCGAGCATGCCCTCGAACGCGCCGTCGATGAGCGGACGGCAGAGCGTTTGATAGCGGGAAGCGTTTGACGTGTTGAGCGAGACGTTGATAAAATCCACCCTCCCCGCAAGCAGCGGGACGATATCCCTCCCCGCAAGCAACGACCCGTGCCCGTTGGTGTTGAGCCGCGTTTTACCGCCCTTGGCGTGCACGGCGTCGCAGATCGCAAGAAGCGCGTCGAGACGGCAGGTGGGCTCGCCGTAGCCGCAAAACACGATTTCGCGATACCGCGTCGGGTCGCCGATCTCTTCGATGACTTCCTCGGCGGAGGGCTCGCGCGTAAGGCGCAGATCGTACCCCTCGAACGTGTTCCCCTCGCGCACGCAAAAGGTGCAACGGTTGGAACAGCGGTTGGTGAGATTGATGTACAAATTGTTTCCGATGACGTAGGTAAAAGTGGTATTCATAGTTTTTCAAACAGCGTTTTTGCGTTTTTGTCGATGATTTGTTCGAGCGTCTCCGCGTCCGTGCCACGAAGCTCGGCAAGGCGGCGCAGGATGACGGGGATGTTCAGCGGGGTGTTCTTTTCGCCGCGGAACGGGGAAAGATAGGGACTGTCCGTTTCGGTGAGAAGCCGCTCGTCCGGACACGCCACCGCGCTCTCAACCGCCCGCCGCGCGTTTTTGAAACATACCACGCCGCCGAACGAGAAATACCCGCCGAGCGACGCGAACGCGTCGAGATTCTCTTTGCCGTACGAATAGCAGTGCATCAAAAACCCGCGCCGCAGGCAGGACCTGTATTCGCCGAGAATGGCGAGCGTATCGGCGCAGGCGTCCCGCGAATGGATCTGCACGGGCAAGCCGAGCTCGTCCGCAAGCCGCAGTTGGTCGCAAAAGGCGCGCCTTTGCGCCTCTTTCATAGGGTCGGGATAGTGATAGTCGAGCCCGATCTCCCCCACCGCGACGCAGCGGACGTCTTTCGCAAGCGCGCGGAATTTGTCAAACGACTGTTCCCACGCGGCGCATTCCGAGGGATGAACGCCGACCGTGAAGCGGCAATCGTGCTCCGCCGCGATCGCGGCGTGCATGCGGCTGTGGGCGAGGGTGTCCGAGGCGAGAATGATTGAAATGCCCTGCGAGGCGATCTTCTCCCACTCCTCTTCGGGATATCCCTCCTCCGCGAAATGGGCGTGGACGTCGATCATCGCACGCTGCCGCCGCTCTTCATCGCCCGCTCGGGGGAGACGAGGGCGAGCCCCCCGTTTTCGTCCTCGGCGCAGAGGATCATGCCCTCCGAAAGCACGCCGCGCAGGGTGACGGGTTTGAGGTTGGTGACGACGACCACCCGCTTTCCCACCATCTCTTCGGGCGTGTAATATTTGGCAATGCCCGATACGATCGAGCGGGTCTCCCCGCCGATGCGGACGGTCTCATGCAACAGTTTATCCGCCTTGGGGACGCGCTCGCAGGCGATCACCTCGCCCACTTTGAGCTCCACTTTCTCGAAGTCGGAAATGTCGATCTCTTGTTTTTCGGGGCGCGGCGCGCTTTGAACTTTGGGCGCGCTTTGGGTTTTGGACGCGTTTTTGGCGTTGAGCGCGGCGACCGCCGCGAGTTCTTTCTTGACGTCGAGCCGCGGGAAAAGGGGCGGGATGCGCGTTACGGGCGTCCCTGCGGCAAGCGTGCCGAACGCGAGCGCGCCGAAGCCGCTCTCCCCGCACGAAAAACTTTGCAGAATGGCTTGGGCCGCGCGCGGCAGAAACGGGCGAAGCAGGATCGCCGCGATGCGCACCGCCTCGGCGAGATTGTAGAGCACCGCGCCCAGCCTCTCCCGTTTTGCGGGGTCTTTGGCGAGCAGCCAAGGCGTCGTTTCGTCGATATATTTGTTGGCGCGGGAGACGAGGGCGAAGATCGCGGAAAGCGCGGCGGGCGCGTCGAGCGCGTCCATCGCCGCCTTCACCTTGCCGTACGCCCCCTCGCAGACCGCGATGAGTTCGCCGTCCGTCCCCTCCTGCGCGCCGCGCGGGGGGAGATTGCCGAAGTTCTGCGCGATCATCGCCTGCGTGCGCGAAACGAGGTTGCCGAGGTCGTTGGCGAGGTCGGCGTTGACGCGGTTCAAAAACCGCTCCGTCGTGTACTCCCCGTCGCTCCCGAACGGGATCTCGCGGAGGAGGAAATACCGCACGGCGTCCGCGCCGTAACGCTTGACGAGTTCATAGGGGTCGGTGAGCTCGGGACGCTCCGCTTCCTTGCTCTTGGAGAGCTTCTCCCCGCCGATGAGAAGCCACCCATGTCCGTAGATCTGCTTGGGAAGGGGCAGTCCGAGTGCCATTAAAACGGCGGGCCAGATGATGGCGTGGAAGCGGACGATCTCCTTTCCCACCATATGGAGGTCGGCGGGCCAATACTTGCGGAACAGGCTGTCGTCGTCCGAGCCGTACCCGAGCGCGGAGATGTAGTTGGAGAGCGCGTCGATCCACACATACGCCGTATGTTTGGGGTCGAACGGCAGGGGCACACCCCACTTCACCGTCGTGCGGGAGATCGAAAGATCTTGCAAGCCCGCCTTCAAGAAGTTGTTCACCATCTCGTTGACGCGGGACTTGGGCTGTAAAAATTCGGGATTCTTTTGATAATGCTCCAAGAGGGCGGGCGCATATTTGGAGAGACGGAAGAAGTAGCTCTCCTCCTTTTGGAGGACGACCTCTCTGCCGCAGTCGGGACACTTGCCGTCTTTGAGCTGCGCCTCCGTCCAGAACGACTCGCACGGGGTGCAATAGTAGCCCTCGTATTCCGACTTGTACACGTCGCCGCTCTCGTAGAGTTTTTGATAGATCTTCTGCACGCAGGCGACGTGCTCCTCGTCCGTCGTGCGGAGAAAACGGTCGTACTCGACGTCTAACAGCCTCCACATGTCTTTGAGTTCAAAGACGAGCGGATCGATGAACTCGCGGGGGGTGATCCCGCGCTTCAACGCCTCCTTTTCCACTTTCTGACCGTGTTCGTCCGTCCCCGTGAGGAAGAATACGTCGTCCCCCGAGAGCTTGTGAAAGCGCGCGAGCGCGTCGCAAATGACCGTGGTATAGCAGTGCCCGATGTGCCAATTCCCGCTCGGATAATAGATGGGCGTCGTAATATAATAGGTTTGTTTCATAACGTCTCCCTTGCGCCGTTTTCCCCATTATAGCGCAATCCCGCGAAAAAGTAAATCACTTTCAAAGAAGAACCTGCAATCTCGCGCGAAAGTGTACCGCGTTCCCGCAAAAAAAGTATGTCCGTAGCAAAATGGGATACGCGCGTGCGCGCCCTCGGGCGAAGCATAATCCGCGCGCGTGCGCCATATGCTACCACATGAACGGAATTTTTGCGGCGGTGTTCGTCCTCTCCGCCGTGCTTTTTCTCATTGCCGACCCCGACGGATTCCTCCCCGCAATGCTCGCGGGCGGGGAAAAGGCGGCAACGCTCTCCCTCTCCCTTTTGTGCGTCTATTGTGTATGGCTGGGATTTTTCAAACTGCTCGAACAGAGCGGGCTCGCCGCCAAGCTGACCCGCGCGCTCTCTCCCGCCGCGCGGCGGCTGTTCGGCTCGGAGGACAGGGAGACGCTCGGCTTTGCGTGCGAAAATCTCGCCGCCAACCTGTTGGGGCTTCCCGGCGCGCCCACGCCGCTCGGCGTGCGGGCGGTGCAGAAGTTCATGGCGGCGGGAAACGGCGACGGCGCAGACATGCTCTTTGTGCTCAACGCGACCAGCCTGCAACTGCTGCCGACCACGGCGATCACACTGCGCGCGGCGATGGGGTCTCTCTCGCCCGCCGACATCCTCCTCCCCACCCTGCTTTCTACGCTGTTCTCCTCGCTGGCGGGCGTCGCGCTCTTGCTGTTTTTCCGTTGGGTCAAGACAAAAGCGGCGGGGCGGATGCGGAAAAAGTCGGGGGCGGCGCAGACGGAGGCGGGGCGATGAAGTACGCCGCGCTCCTCATCCCCGCGCTTTTTTTGTCGCTCTTCGTGTACGCGCTGTTTCGGCGGGTGCGGGTCTACGACTGTTTCACGGACGGCGTGAAGCAAGCCGTTCCGCTCGTGCTCTCCCTCTTTCCCTACCTCGCCGCCATGCTTATTTTGACCGAACTGTTCGAGGCGAGCGGGCTCTCGGCGATGGTCTTGCGCGCACTGACGCCCGCCTTCCGCGCCCTCGGCGTCCCGCCCGAGATCGCCCCGCTCGTGCTCGTGAAACCGTTTTCGGGAAGCGGCGCGACGGCGGTTTTAACAGAGATCCTGCAAACATACGGCGCGGACAGCTACATCGGACGGTGCGCCTGCGTGGCGTTCGGGTCGAGCGAGACGGTATTCTACATCTCCGCCGTATATTTTGCGGGGATCAAGAAGAAGCTGCTCCTCCCGACGGCGGTCGCGCTCGCCGCCAATTTCGCGGGCGTGTTGCTCGGGTGCGCGCTCTGCCGTATTTTTTGAGAGATGTTAGCTTTGTGAACGATTATCTTTGCGGGCGGGTCGGCTTGTCATACATTCACAAGTCTTGTAAGGAATGTCGGAAAAAATTTTTCCCGAAAAAATTTCGACAAAATATTTTACTTTCTCTGCGGCGCGTATTATAATAAGGGCACAAACGACAAAAACATCGCTCATAATTTTCCCCCTTATCATATAGTAAAACCCCTCGGAGCGCAAGTTTCGGGGGGTTTTACTATGCTTTTCAGTGTTTTTGACGGTTTTTTGACGATTCTCCCATCCGCGTCCGAAAAATTTTCAGCGGGGCGTATAATTTCACGCGGGGCGGTCGATACTCGGCGCGGAGGTCGTTATGAAAAAACTCGTTGCCGTATTGCTTCTTGTCTGTTCCATCGCCGCGCTCGCGTTTGCGTTCGGCGGCAAACAAACCGCGTCGTATCTTCGCGTACATATCCGCGCCGATTCCAACGAGGCGGCGGCGCAGGCGGTGAAGTATGAGGTGCGGGACGCGGTGGTGCGCTATCTCACGCCCGTCGTCGCCGAATGCGAGAGCAAGCAGGAGGCGATGGACGCCGTGCGGGCGCGCCTTCGCGAGATCGAAGCCGTTGCGACCCAAACGCTTTCCCTGCGCGGATTTTCGTACGGGGCGCGCGCAAAGCTCTGCCGCGAGCAGTTCCCCACCCGCGTGTACGACGGCGCGACCTTGAAGGCGGGCGTGTACGACGCGCTCATTCTCGAACTCGGCTCGGGCGAGGGGGATAATTGGTGGTGCGTGGTATATCCTCCGCTCTGCTTTACGTCGGGCAACGGGAACGTAGTGTACCGCAGTAAGATCGCCGAGATCATCAAAAAATTCTTCGAAAAGAATCAAGATCAGGCACGGTAGCCGCCGAACGTTTCGCGGATGACGCCGCCGCCCAAGCATTGCCGTCCGCTGTATAAAACGGCGTACTGCCCCGCGGTGACGGCGCGCTGGGGCTCGCGGAAGAAGATGCGCACGCCCCCCTCTTCGACGCGCACATGCACGTCTTGCTCCTCTTGGCGGTAGCGGAATTTGGCGGTGCAGTCGAACTCGCGCACGGCGGGCGGGCGGGGGATGAAGTTCATCTCGGCGGCGAAACAGCCCTCCGAATAGAGCGGGCTCTCGTCGCCATGGGAGACGACGAGGACGTTGTGTTCGAGGTCTTTATCGACGACGAACCACCGCCCGTCCTCCCCTTTTTTGCCGCCGAGGTCCAGCCCGCGCCGCTGTCCGAGCGTGTAATACATGAGCCCGATGTGCTCGCCGACGACCTCGCCCGACGTCGTTACGATCTTCCCGGGTTGCGCGGGGAGATAGGTCTGCAAAAACTTGCGGAAGTTGCGTTCGCCGATGAAACAAATGCCCGTGGAATCTTTCTTTTTCGCCGTGGCGAGCCCGTTCCGTTCGGCGATCGCGCGCACCTCCGCCTTGGTGAGGTCAGCGAGCGGGAAGAGCACGCCGTCGAGTTGGGGCTGGGTGAGCTGATTGAGGAAATACGTTTGATCTTTGCCCGCGTCGCGCGCCTTCAACAGGAGATGCCCGTCCCCATGCGCAATGCCGCAGTAATGCCCCGTGGCGATGAGGTCCGCGCCGAGGCGCATGGCGTACTCTTTGAACGGTCCGAACTTGATCTCGCGGTTGCAGAGTACGTCGGGATTGGGCGTCCGTCCCGCGCGGTACTCGGCGAGGAAGTAGGCAAACACGCGATCGTAATACTGTTTGGAAAAATCGACGGTAAAGTAGGGGATCTCCAAGAGATCGCTCACCCGCTTCACATCCTCGAAATCGTCGTCCGCCGTGCACACGCCGTTCCCGTCCCGCTCTTCCCAATTCCGCATGAAGAGCCCGACGACGCGATAGCCCTGCTCTTTGAGCAACAGCGCGGCGACCGAACTGTCTACCCCGCCGCTCATTCCGACAACGACCGTTTGCGCCATACCGACCTCCGAAATTTTTTCTTTATTTTACCATATTCGCACGAAAATATAAAGCATTTTTTCGCCGACTGTGCTATAATAGTGCACGAAAGACGGAAAACCGCTTCGGACGACCCTTTCGCGCCGCTCTCAAAGGCGTCCGCCGAGATCAACGATGCACCCGTAGCGGAATTGTCATGACTGCCTCTCGACGCTTCCCCGCCCGCGTTGCCGACGCAAAATTTAATATGCACTCGTGGTGGAATTGTCATGACAGTCTCTCGACGCTTCCACCGTCCGCGGTAACACTGTATAAATTGGATATGCACTCGTGGTGGAATTGGATACCATGACAGCCTCCGACGCTGTTGGTCCGGGTTCGAGCCCCGGCGGGTGTACCAAATGATAATAATCCGAACCTTGTAGTGCCTGTTGGCGACGGGTTCGGATTTATCATTTTCTTCAAGAAATAAAAATAGCGGCGGACAAAGTATCTTTGTCCGCCGCATCGTTTTTGTCATTCGGGATTTATAAACGATAACCCTTGCCGCCATATTCTCGGCGGATCCCTATGTTGTTTCAATGGGATATATTCTTCGATTTTTTATTATTCAGTTGTTTTTCCCGCCGCTC
>CANRJR010000039.1 GCA_947631005.1 uncultured Clostridia bacterium
CGGAGAAAATCTTTCACAAGGAGTCAGATTTGTGAAACAGGAGAGAGAACATTGTATCCTTTGGCGAGAGAACATAGTAACCAACACAAATACAAAAATAAGGAGAATTGAGCTATAAGAAATCACAGCAAGTAGGAATGGCACAAGCCGCGTATGGTCAAGACGACGTACTCGCGGCGATCTGCGGGCAGCTCGCGTCCATGAGAAAGGCGGTCGAGGGCTACACCCGCGCAAGGGAACAAAGGGAAACTTTTTCCGATGGTCGGAAACTCGGTTTCAAACTCACCAAACAGGAGGTAAAAACCATGCCCGAATCCATCAAAAAAGTATTTATCGCAAACAATTTTATCGTCAATTACAGGATCACCCCCAACGGCTATTACGAAGCCCGTATCCGCCGCAAGAACATCAATGTGGAAGCGTCGGGGCGGGACTTTGAAACGATGCGGAAACGCTTTGTAGACCGTCTTACGGAGCTGTTCCACGCGCCCGCAGAAGCGGCTCCCGCGCCCATCGCGGAACCGCCGACGGTGCAGAAAGTATTGTTCACGGACTACGCCGAGGAATGGCTGAAAATCAAGGAAAAGACGACGAAGCCTTCCACCTTCAAGGAGTACGAACGCTCCTTCCGCGTGGACTTGTATCCCAAGTTTGCGGGGAAAACGCTCGGCGAGATCACGCGGACGGAACTTCAAAACTATCTGTTCGGGATCGTCGAGGAAGGGAAGATGCGCAAGGCGGAGAAGCTCGCGCTCATGCTGAATTGTATCTTCGACATGGCGAACGAGGACTTCGCGCTTCCGTCGCCCATGAAGAAGGTCGTGCTTCCGCACTTCGAGAGCAAGCGCGGCAAGGCGCTCACGCGGGACGAGGAACAGCGGCTCATCAATTACTGTAAGACGCATAAGGACGTCGAGGGGACAGACGCACTCTTGGTACTGCTCTGCTTCGGACTAAGGAGATCGGAGCTGAAAACCATCGAGGTCGTGGACGGAAAGTGGCTACAATGCGAAACGAGCAAGGAACGGCTTGGGCAGAATGTGGTACTGCGGAAAATTCCGTTCACGTCCGTTGTGAAACAGCTCTTGCCCTACATCGACTTTGAGAAAGCCAAGCGGACGAACGTCAACACGGTGGCGACGCGCATGAAGCGGCTGTTCCCGCATCATCATCCGCACGAACTTCGGCACACGTTCATCAGCCGTTGCAAGGAGAGCGGCGTGAACCCCGAGGTCGTCAGCATCTGGGCGGGACACTCTTTGAGCGGCACGATCACGACCACCGTCTACACGCACTACTCGGAAGATTTTCAACTGCATGAAGCCGAAAAGGTGAACTACCTGTAAAAATTTCCCCAAACGCAATTTTGAGGAAATCGAAAAAACGAACTTTCCCGCCATAACAAGGCGGGAAGCGGGAACTTCGGAGCGGGTTTCGTAAAAATTCACTCCGAAAAGTGTCTCGGCAACGGCAAGGAGAACCGTTGCCTCGGTCATCGCTCGCGCGGCACCATGCGCTCGCTCATAAAAACGCGGGCAAAACAGTAGGTGTCTACTGTTTTGAGAACTCCGCGTTTTTCCCCAAATTTTTCCCCAATTTCAAAAAATCGGGGCAGTCGGAATATAAAAATATGCACGTTTTTGGCGTTTTATGCATCAAAATCGTGCATAAATGGCTGGGGTAGCTGGATTCGAACCAACGAATGACGGAGTCAGAGGGATTTGAGTGTAGCGAAAAACCTTAAAAAACAAGTATTTTTGCCGATTTTGGCATGGTTTTTTAATAAAATCCCCATTCAGTCCCCCGTGTCCCGCACGAGCGGGATTTTGCGAATCCAGATCGCGCGCTCGGGGGCTGTGATGATCCCTATTTTAGGGGATTTCGGGTTCGAACCCGCGCGGGAACTACGCGGGGACGGCGGCGGGGCGGGTACGCCCGTAAAACGGTGAAGCCGTCCGTGCGGTGAAGCCATGCTATCATACCTGCGCCCTCTCCATAGACCTATGGAGACAGTAGGGAGCGGCGGGGCTTGTTCCGTTAAATGAATTTCTTTCATGTAAGTACATGCCCGCAGGGGGGAACAGAGAATCGTTTCACCCTGCGGGCATGGATTACATCAAAGAGTTTCTGAATGGGGTCAGGGCTTGCCCTGCCGCATAGAATAAGCTCAAAATTATGGGGTCAGGGCTTGCCCTGCCGCATAGAATAAGCTCAAAATTATGGGGTCAGGGCTTGCCCTGCCGCATAAAGATTTTCTAAAATTCGCGGTTGGCGAATTTTAGAACGGTTTTTTCGGGCGGGCAGGTGGTAAAGCGCGGCGGCGTTCCGATAAGCGCGCCAAAGGCGCACCGCTTCGCGCCCCTTGTGGGCGCGTCTTATGGTTATAAATAATCGGAATGATAGTTTAGTATAATAGTAGCGTTCGAATTTGCATAAGAATGCGGGTTAGCGTTCGAATTTGAAAATTTTACCGTTTTTAATTGAACGGTTTACCTTTTTTTCTTGCACTGGGAAGGCAAAAAAATCCCCTTGCGCCGATCGGTCCTCGCGCAAGGGGATAAAAAAGGAGGTTAGTATGAACGCTTATAAGAGCGGGTCAGCCGCTCTGGAACTCTCTTCGAGGTGGGGCATATTCGGTTCGTGCGGGGAAACGGCGCGGAGGGAACGCTTGCGTCATGCGTGACCTCCTGTCGGCGGGATATAGCAGTTGCAGGCTCTTCCGTCTGCGATCCGCCAGCCTGTGTCGTGGCATAAGAGACATTCGAAACGGGGTTCGAGATCCTGTTCGGTGTAGCCGAAAGTTTCGAGCTTCTCTTTCATGGCGCGGTGAATCTTTTGCCGCTTTTCCAAGATCGAGCGCACGGTGTCCATGTTCCGCTGTTTTTGTTGTTCTTGGGCTTCGTTACGGAGCTCGTCGAGGCGGGCTTTCAGTTCGAGGATCTCGCGCCCGAGGGCGGTCTTTCTCAATTCGTCCGTGACGGCGTTTACATGGGCGTAGGCGCGGTTTTTGCGGAGGGCGTAGAATCTGTCGCGGTCTGTGCGTGCGTCGGCTTCACGGACGGATTGGGGGACGCCTTTGGCGCGTTTTATCGTCCTGTCTTTGACGGTTTGGAGCAAGTCGTTATTTACGATGTAGTAGGCTCTCTCGTGGTGATTTGCGGCGCGTTTGCGGGTGGCTGCACTGCAAGACCGTTTGAGGATCTTCCTGCCTTCGAGGCGGGAAAGAACCTTGCTTACGGTGGACGGTGCGATATCGAGATCGCGCGCGATTTGGGCTTGCGAGCAATACCACCCGCGGACGCGCCGCTGTTGGTGCATGATGTAGCTCAAAATTTCGCATTCGTTGTAAGACAAAGTAGACGGGATCCCGTCTGCGGGGAACTCGGCGAACCGCAACCAATCGAAGATATAGAAGTAATGCTTCGGAATGGCGAATGCTTTTTTGGGTTGATATGTATTGGCGGTTAGTCCGAGCTGATAGCAGTTTTTCAGCGCGTCGCGGACGGCGCGGAGAACGGAGGCATAGGAAAGGTTATAGCGGTCGCGGAGTTCGCTGTAAGTGAAATCCGCGAGATTCCCCTTTTGGCAAAAGCTATAAAGCGCATTGAAAATAATGCGCTTTGTGGCGGACAGGCGAAGATCTCCGAAGAAACCCTTGTCTGTGATCCGCATGATCCGCCCCGAGTGCGACGCGCCCGCGCGGTTCAGTTTTTTTGTTGTTGCCTGTGTCATACTTTTCCCTATCGTTTGCCGTTCCCTCTGCGGGGGTTACGGCGGTTTTCGCTTGGAAGCGAGTTTTGCAAAAATTGTTTGTGATTTATGATGATAGCGACGGCTTGGAAGATCGTGAGATCTTGGGCTTTACCGCTGTTTTATATATTCAGACGAACCCGAGTGGGTCGGCGTGGGCGTGTGCCTCGGGCGGGGCGTTTCTGCCCCGCCCGAGGCTATGGAGGGAAAAGCGCCGTGACAGACGGCGGTCGTATGGGCGTTTATATGCCGAGCGCGGCGCGAATGCCGAGGTAGATCTTGTAGCCCGTAAATCCGAGCAGGACGAGGATCGCGAGCCCGATGAGAAAGAAGATGATTTTCATAAACAGGAGGAATTTCATGGTGACACGCTTTGATGTGTGAGAGAGATTTTCCCGTCCCGTATCGGGATGAGGCGGGTGGAGAGCGCGGCGCGGGCGAGACCGAAAACGGGGTCTGCCGTTATATTTATCGTCCCGAGGCTCTCGTGCCTTGCAGCCCCGTTTACGGGGCTTATACGAGTTGCCGCTGTTTGGGGTATGGGGCGGGGCTTGCGCCGCCCCATACCACGTTCAGACAATGGTCTGTCCGGTTTGTTCGCGATACCAAGCCGTCAGAGCGTCGGCGAAAGAGCGCGGCACGATCGTCACATAGAGTTCCGATCCGCGCTTTTCGAGGTATTCGTTGATTTCCATGAGCGCGTCCTGTATATCGCGCTCGTCATCGATTTTTATCATGGGTTTCTCCTTTATGCAGAGATTTTATCGGCGTCGGCGATCGTTCGCCCGGTGTGTTCGCGGAGCTCCCGCAAATTTCTTTTTTCTTCCATTTTCTCAAAGCCTCTTGACAAAAGCCGTGGGATTGCGTATAATGATAGTGCTATTTAGGCAAGACGCATTTCCGGAATGCGTCACCCCGAGTCTTGCGCAACGCGCCGGCTCGGTTTTTTTATTTCTTAAAACCTTTTTTCCAGCGTCGTTTGGTCTTATTGTAGGTTTTGCGGTGTTTCGGATCATCGTTTTGGATGCCTTTCCGTACCTTGCGGAGCTCTTTGCCTTTCAGCTTGTCCCCGGTGTCGTCCAAATCCCTTTCATGAATTGGTTTGTAACCTGTTTTGTCTTTTCGCCCGAAGATCGCGCGTTTTTCCACGATAGAGGGTTCTTTCTAGGAAGGATGTTTGCGGGGATCGAGTTCTACGTCCTGTATGTATCGGGATCGGTCTTTCGGATCTTTCCCTTCCTTTTTGTGGATCTTTGTAACGGCGATCGCGCCGTCCGTTTTCCGTTGTTCTACCGCAATGACGCGCCGAGGTTTTGTGTTGGTTTTGTCTCCGCCGAGATTCCCGTCGGTGGTCTTATAGATCTTGCCGACGGAGGTTTTCTTTGGCGGAGTTTTTTTTGCCGCCGTGCGTACGGGGGCGGGCTTCGAAACCCGAAACCGTTTGGGCGTTTTTGCTTTTGATGTTTTCTTGGGAATATTTGCGTCCTTTTTCCTTTGTTTTGGCATGGAGATCTTCCTATTTGATGAGAAACAGTTTTCCGTCGCGGACGGCGATGAGACGGGCGGAGAGGAGTTTTCCTACGTTGTAGCGGATCGTGGAGCGGGCGCAGCCGAGCGCGAGGGCAAGCTCGTTATAATCGAAGCGCGCGGCTTTGCCGTTTTTGAGACGTTCGGAGAGCAAGCGGAAGAGCTTTTCTGCGGTGCTCTCGATCTCTATGGTGTTTCGGCGCATGATGTACCTCTTTCATCGGGCGGGTCGGTCGGGAGCAATTTTTCGAGCTCGTCGAGGGTCTCTTGGGCTTGATTCGCGATGATCTCCTCGTAGAGCTTTGCGATCTCGTTCTTTCGGGTAAGACCGAATAGCCACCAAATGTGCTTTTTTTGAGGGATAAGGTGTTTCGCTTGCTCGCGCAAGCGGAAGATCTCGGTTTCGTAGTTGATCTGCGCGCGGAGATACGCGAGCGTGAACTCATCTTGATATTGTTCGGCGATCTTCTTTTGCATATCGGCGAACATTTCCGCCGAGATCTTTTCGGAATAAAGGTCGAGGCGGCAGAGGATATTGTAGAATTTTTCGTTGAGGTCGTAGAGTTCTTGGATCATTTTTTCTTTGCGGGTTCGGTTTTCCCGCGATATTCTTTGGGTTCGCCCGTGCGGTAATACATTTCGAGCTCTTTGGGGATCTTCGTCGGGTCGGCGATAAATGGCAGACAGGTAAAGTCTTTTCCCTCGGCGGGGATAAAGTCTGTGAAATGCTCGTAACTGTTGAACGCGCGGAAGATGTTGCCCTTGTTGACGTACGTTGTCTCGGTGTAGGTGGGGTCGTTCTCCGTCAGATACCGCGTCAAGGCGGACAGGCTGTGGAACTCTCTGCAATGAAACGTCGTTTGCAGGATCTTCCCCTGCGCGTTCTTTTCGTGGATCATCTCCTGTACTTCGATGAAGTTCTTACAGATCTCGCGGATATTGAGATCGATGAGCGAGGAGCGTTGAACGTCCATGACGATTTCGAGCCCGTAATGGCGGTGTTTTTCGAACGCCTCGGACACCCAGCGGGGAAAGGTCGCGTTTTTCCTGCTGTCGAAATAGCGTTGGGCTTCGGAGAGAAAGATGTGACTTTCGGGCAAGACGTACTGCGTCGGCATATTCTCGTTGGCGATCCCGAAGTAGTAGCCGTTGATGAAGTAAGGCGACCAAACGGTTTCGTAGTCGGTGAGGAGGGTGACTTTGAAATCGGAGAAAATGGGCGGCTGTTCGGGCGGTGTGAGCTTGACCGTGCGACCGCGGTTGATCTCCTCGATCTTCTCGCGGCATTGATTGAGAAGTTTCTCGCCTTGGCGGCGAAAGGTCTGTTGGAGAAAGGTCGCATTGAGCGAGGTTTTCCCCGACCCCGGCGCGCCGAAAATGATCGTGATCATGGCTTTATGGGATAGGCGTTACCTGTTGATGAGATACGCGATGAGGAAGCTGATGATCCCCGAGAGGAGGACGAGGAGCACCTCGCGGAGAAAAGAGCGACGCTCTTTTCTCCGTTCGTAGGCTTCCTTGTCCGCGTGCTTACAAGCGGGTTTTGACTGTTTGGAGCGGGGCATGCGGCGCGCCTCACATGACGATGTTGGAGGGCGTGACCTCGATGTAGAGCTCGGACAAGCCGAAACCGAGGTTGATACTTCCGCTCTTGTCTTTGGCGGCAATCGTCATGATGAAGATGTCGCCCTGCGGCATTTCGGAAATGGTGACCTTTTGGGTCGTCCCTGTCGCCTTTTGAATGATCTCGGTGAGCGGCGGGATCATGAGAATGAAGCCGTTTTCGGTGAGCTTCTGACTGAACGCGGAGGTATAGTCGGTGATCTCAAAGGTCGCCCACTTGCGGGCGTTCTCGCCGACGGTAAAGGCGAAGTCGGTCTTGCCCGCCTTGGAAACGGTGACGTTGAAGCCGTCCTTTCCCGCTCCCGTAACGCCGATCTCCGTTCCGTTGACGAACGTAAACCCGTCCGCGTCTTTGTCGTAAGTTTTGCCGCCCACGGTGACGGTGAGCGTGGCTTGCGGGGTGTTTTCGGGGTGGAAGAAGTTCTTGATGTCGTCCCCGAAAAAGTGGTAGACCGCGTACCCTGCGCCGCCGAGGATCGCGGCGACGAGGATAAATACGATGAGGGTTTTTGCCCATGCGGGCATTCCGCTTTGTTGTTTGCGATTGTTAGCCATAATGTCTCCTTGGGAAAATATTTCTCCGCCCTTGGGCGGGTCGTTCTGTTATAGGGTCGCGATCCCCGCGATCTCAAACTGCGTTGCAAAAAATCCGACGTAAACGTTTTGATATCTTGCTTGTACCGCGAATTCCGCAAAGGGATTCGTTACGACCTTTTCCTTGTTGGGTCTTTGGGGATTGAGAGCATTTTGGAAAGTATAAATAAAATCACTTTCTTCAAGTTGCTGGTTGCCTATCGAACTATTAATTCCGTTGTAGCCCCACTTGTACAGGTTTCGTATGGAAAAAACGGGATTGATTCCAATATTGATTTTGGTGCTTAACACTTCTTTCTTCCCTATCAATATGGTCTGATAGCAAAATGCCCCTAATTCTATCTGTGGATTAGATCCTGATTTAGCGGCATAAATCATCGGCTTTTTTTGAGTGCAAATTTTACCGTTATATTCTTGTTCGTACGTGACCTTTGTTTCGTCCAATGGGATCGTATAGACGGAAGATTTTTCAAGGATCGAGATGGTTGCTCTGCCACCCATTCCAATGCTGGTGTTATCAAGGTCTATCATGATCGGGGTTATATTGTCCCAAATGCAAGTGATTGTTCTTTGCGCTATTTGGGTCTCACTCATAAAGCCGTTATTGATTGGAACGAATTTACAGTCGAGCGCGATGATTTTTTGCATGCAATCTGCTTGGCAGGTCGCGTAGCGTTCGGGGTGAGATTCCGCCGCTACTTTGATGACGATCGGCTCTGCGAAGTCATTCTTCCGATATGCCGTACGGCTCGTGGAAGTGTCCCCCGTGAGGGAAATGTAATCGGCGGGATCTTTCCCCCTCGCCCAATCCGAATCGGGATTCAGAAAGGCGCATGTCCAAATAAGCCCCTCGGTTGCGCCTATGCCGCTCGTGTCCGAATACGTCGCCGTAGCGGTCAAGGTGTATTTTTTATTCATGTAGCTTTCTGCTCTGTCAAAGAGTGAGTTTTCCACCGTCGGGTCGAATGCGGTCGGCGCGGCGACGTCGGCGTCGGGCTCTTGGAGAACGGTAAGGGCGATCCCGTGGGATTCGCCTTCTTCTTGGATAACCAGTCCCCCTGCGTCCGCGGCGGACGTGTCCGCCTGTTGTTCGGTCTTGCTGTTCTTGTGGGCGAACCACCCTCCCGTAAACCCGCCGAAAAAGAGAATGAGAACGCTGAAACAGACGGCAAGAACTTTGAGATGTGTTTTTTGAGATCGTGTCATGTTGTTGCTCCCGTTATGGATTTTTCCGCACAAATGCGGAGACGATGTCCGATACGCCGCAAGCGATGAAAAACAGGACTGCGACGACCGTGGAGATCATTGCGTAGATTTGATAGTCTTTGAGAAAGGGATAGCTGTCGGCGGTGATGAGCATCGCGACCCAAAACGCGGAGATCGCGAACGTGGAGATCCCGATCGGGATCAATCCCGCCGTTTTGTCGCCCATGATCTTTTTGATGAGGACGATGAGCTTCAATACGGCGGCGATCGCCGCGAGCACGCATAGAACGACCGTCACGAAGATCTTCCCCTTTTCGAGCACGGGAAAGAGACCTATGAGACAGTTGTACGCCATGTAGGCGACGAATGCGAGCAAAAAAGCAAAAGTAGAACGTAACATCAGAGTTTCTCCCCCCGTTCGGCAATGCAGGCGACAATGAGCCCCGCAAGACAGATCCCGCCCGCGATCGCAACCCATGCGATCCATTTGCGGCTCTCATCTTCGGTCAGCGAGGGCGGCGCAGTGATGTTGGGATAGATGTCGATCGGCGTATGTACTGCGGGAATGATCGTCTCGTTCTTCGTGTCCCAAAATCCAAGATAGATGATCTTGAAATCAAGAAAGATCGGCGCAACCGCCCCGTAGCAGGTCGTCGTCTTTCCCAATAGGCTCGAATGCAATCCGTATTCCAATTCTTTCGTCTCGTATTCGTTGACGGAGAAGCGGAGGAGAAAGACTTGATTCTTTTTCTTGCTCTCCGCTTCAACGAATTGTCTGAAAGCGTAGATCTCGCCCGCATTGTCGCCGACGAACAGCTTGTCCGCAACGTCTTTCGCCGCCGCTTCCTCCGCTTCCACGGGATAGATCGGCGGGATCGCCCGCTCGGTGAGAAAGCTCTCGTATTGCCTGTCGTCTCTCCGGAACATGTTCAAGAACTTTTCCCAACCGCTCGTTGTGTTTTTGATTTTGAGGTCGATGTAGTCCGCCTCGTTGCGTAAATCAAGCGTCTTTTCGTTGTAGCCTTTGGTGTGCCCCTCTTCGACCGTCTCGGCAAAGAGGTTTGCATTGTACTCCTTGCCGCCGACCGTGATCGTCTCATCAAAGGGCGCGCCGCGGTAGCTCGCCGCCCATTGCTGTACCTCTACACGCGGGATCGCCTCGTCGAAAGTGTTCGTGCGGAACAGCCAATCCAAGCGGGAGATCGGAACTTCACAGCGGTTGCATTCCTTGTTATAGTCCCAACCGTAATTCACCGAATCCCCCGCGCGGCGATCGCTTACAAAATAAAACGGGACATTTTTGTCGTGTATAGAGCCGTTCTCGCCGTCGAGCGTGTACCCGAGATAGCTTTCCACCGTATCGTAGATTTCGTTCGACGTCGTGACAAAAATCGGCGTTGTACGGTATTCATACCACTCCGCTTTCACGAATGTCAGCGCGCCATAGTCCTGCATGTACTCTTGCGGGACGGAAAAGTAGACCGACGAAAGAATGTACTGCTTCCCCGCTCCTGCCGTGTCCGCGCCCGTGACGTATTGCGTGGGATAAACGTCCAAGGGTATGACCTTTAAGTCGGTCGCTTGGATCGTAAGATCCGCGGGGGCGTTTTTATCGGGCGCGCAACCCTGCGAGAATCCCGTCGCGACAAACGTCGCCCCGATCTCATACGTCTTTGCTCCATCCCGCCCCGTCAGCGTCACGTCCGATACGTCGTACCTGCGCTCGCCGTCATGCGCCGCCGCATACGTCAGCGCACGGTTGTAGAGCTCCGCCCCGCCCGTGAACTTGCATTTGAGAAACCGCTTGTCTTTCGACATGTCCAAAAGGACGAGCTCGCGGCGGGCGTAGTCGATCGGCTTGCCCGCCCCGTCATACGCCACGGCGACCGTCGCCGTCGCGGCAACCGTCTCCCGTTCAAACGCCAACTGCGCGGGGTTGTATAGATAGAGATAAACGCCGTAATATTCGCCCGCGATCGCGGGATCGACCGAGAACGCGTATTCGATCAGACCGTGCGTCTTGACGAGCCCCACTTCGCCCTCGGGATCGGCGGGATATGCCGTGAGATCTACTTCGCGAAGATCTTCTTCCACCGCCGTCCTATCGAACGCCGTCGTCCCCTCCGCCGCGTATGCCGTCACGGGGGGAAACGCCGCGGCGCACAAAAGAAGCGAAATACATACCGCCGCTACGCTTTTAAGCCGTCCCATGCCCGACCTCCCTTTGCAGTAGATCTTTCATCACGACGAATGCCCGCCCGCAATGCGGACATGCCGTTTTCCCGATCACGGAAATACGGTGTAAACGGCGTCCGCAATACGGGCAGTAGTCGATCCCGTCGTCCAGAATCAGTTTTTCGTCGGTCCATACCTTGTTCATTATTCGATGACTTCCCTTTCGTCGTAGGGGATCTCGCCGCGTTTAAGAAGTTCGAGCTCGTTGTTGATGTACGCCTCGCGCTCCTTGCGGTAGGTGTTGTAGTGCAGACACGCGGCAAGAAGCGCGGCGGCGAGCGTCACCGCGACCGTAAATAAGATACATACCAAAAGCAATAAGATCTCAACGGCTGTCATACTTCGCTCCGTCAGAAAATGATACTACTGTTGTTCAACTCTACGCCCGTGATCGGGATCGTATAGTTATAACCCGAGATCGTGAACGTCGTCCACTTCTCCATGGTCTGCTCACAGCACGTCACCGAAACGGTCAGACGGAATAGGTGCTTGTTCAGCGTCCAATACGTGTACTGCCCCGTCGTCGTGTTGTTGTAACCTTGCAAAATGTAGTTCCGCAACAGCGCGTAGTCCATTTGCCCCGTCGAATACGAGTTCATGAAATGCGTGTAGCCGTTCAGACCCATGTTGTCATACATGTATTTCGCGCCGAAATACAGCCCCTTGGACGACACATCGTACGAAGCGATATCGAACTTGGTCGTCTGCGGCGACGTGACGGACGAGCTGTTGGTCTCGAAACCGATGTAGACACTATTGCTCATCGAACCAGAACCCACGACCAAAGGATCGGTGTAGGAACTTTCCCACGAAAGCGAGTACTTCACCGTATAGTCCACGGGTAAGGTGTAGGTGTCCGCCGTTACGGGAGTGAGGCTCGCCATGCCGCCCGCGCCGTTGGTTTCGTCCCCAAGCTCCCACGTCACTTCGGTGGATCTTCCCCACTCACAAGACACGTCGCCAAAGCGCAAAGAGTAGTCCGTCATGCGCTGGCGATAGTCCGCGCGCGCCGTCGCGTTGATGTCGGGAAATCCGATGATCGACACCTTGATGTTGATCGGCTCGCCAAACGGCGCAAGACAGGTCACCGTGCACTGTTTGCTCGATACGATTTCGTTCCCGTATGCGAGCGAAATATAGTCGCCCACCGACTTCCCCTGCGCCCATGCGGAAGCGGGATTCAAAAACTCCGCCGTCCAGATCGCTTGGGTGTTCGTCCCGAGATTGTCGGGCTTTACGGTAGCCGTCAACACCTGCGCGCTGTCCGCGATCGGCATGATCCCGTATGCGTCGTACATCTCAATGGGGATCGCAAAGGACATCAGCGAAAACGCCGAGTTTTGCTCTTCGTTTTGCTTGACTTCCAACCCGCCGAGCCCCGTGCCCGCTTGCGCGACGTCACCGCCGAACCACTCCGACGGCTTGATCTTCCCTTTGCCGAACAACTCCATGCCGCCGAGCACAATGCCCGCAAGCATGATGAAACCGAGCATTACCGCCATGACCTTTAACCAAAGCGGCGTCCTCGCCTTCTCCGTCGTTGCCTTCGCCGCCGTCCTCGTCCTCGCAGACGTCCTCTTCGTCGGCGTTGCCCTTGCGGGCGTTCTCTTCTTCGTTGCCATTTCTTTTCTCCTTTCGCGCGGTGCGCCCGCGCGCGAAAATACCGAGGAATTCGGTATGAATCCCTGACATTATAACCGAGAATTTCGGTCTTGTCAAGCATTATACCGAATTTTGCTGTAAAATTTAGTATAAGGAGAAGATTTTTTATGAAAAATTTGCGAGAGGCTCGAAGCGAAGCGGGATTTACACAAAAAATATTAGCCGAGTCAATAGGCATTAGTCAGCAGTCATATAGCGATTATGAAAACGAACGGACATTCCCCGATGAGATCACATTGATAAAGATCGCTAACGCCTTGAATGTGTCTGTTGATTATCTTCTCGGGCGGACGGACGAGCTCGGCGCGATGATCCCGTGCGAGCGCGCTTTGCAGCTCACGGAGGGGGAGGGGGAAATGCTACGCCTGTTTCGTTTGATCTCGCCGTCTCTTCAAGAGGTGGCAATTGATACGTTACGGGTTTGGGCAAACGAGAGCAGGAAAAATGCTTTACCGAAAAACGCTTAAATTATAAAATTCTCCTCGGCGACACTTCGCCAAGGAGAATTGACATGAAAGATTTACAACCCATTAAGGCGATCGCGCGAGAAATACTCGCGCTTTCCGCCGAACTGTTACGCCTCATCGACTGCGATGAGAACGAACGCCGCTTGATGATCGAAAATGCAAAAAAAACGCCGACGGGAATGTGCTATATTTCCCTGGCGTAAAGGAGGAGCAAAGAGAAGAACGAATCACCATGCCAAAATCGGTCATTTATTTTACCAAAAAGGAGATAAAACAAATGCCGATAGAGTTTCAAAAAATT
>CANRJR010000040.1 GCA_947631005.1 uncultured Clostridia bacterium
CTTTTCATTGAATTAGGCTGCTTTAATTCTTAAATTTAGATTTTTATGTCCATTTGAACGCTCAAACCCTTCGAGCAGGCTTTCAAGGATGATGCCTTCGGGCGTGTCTGGTATGTTCTCCATAGCCGACACGAGCTTGACACCGTTCATCTTCAAAGTGTGACGGTGCATGGCGGATTCGTACTTGTCACGGGAAAATCGGTCGAGCTTGTAAACAGCGACACATTTTTATGGACACTTATTTATAGTCAAGAAATGGAGGATTCATGGTTTCTTATTATGCAACTTTTCTCAGAAAGCCCCTTATCTTTATCTGCACATCACGTTCATCAGTTCTTGGTAAGAATTGACGACATCGTAATGAATGTCTCCGCCGTTTAATTTAATAAACAGCTTTCTCGCACAAGCAATCTTCGATCTCTCCAATTCGTCCGTATGCGCTTCGCTTCCCTTCGTTTCGGCGACGAAATAGAGATACTTCACCGAATTTTCGTAGAAGGCGATTGCCCAGTCCGGAGAATAATTCCCAACGGGAGTTGGAATCTTGAACCCTTTCGGAAGTTTTGCATAGACGCAAACTTCTTCATCGTGACTTTCCAATTCTTTGGCAAAATTACGCTCAATGTCGCTATCCACGACCACATACGGCGTGACATGACGCTTAGCTTTTACTACGCGGTCGAACGTGACAGGGCTTCCGAGCGTGAAGATCTCCGTGCCCTGTTCTCCTTCCGCGAAGTTATATGTGATCGCCTCAATGATGATCTTCGCCTTTTCTTCGTTGATGATCTTGATCGCTTTGGCGATAAACTCCTCGGGATTACCGCTACCCGTAAACTGCACGAATGTTGCGGGTTGTATCCTTTTCAAGATTGCCGCGACGGTTCTTCTCGTAAGTGTCGTGCCTTGGCAGATTTTCCCGATCAAATCGTATGTTGATGCGGAATTTCGACCCGTTTGAAGTGCCGACGTCTTCGAGCGTCCCTCGGCAAAGTCAAGGGTATCGGTTTGACTGCCGACCGTGCGGACATACGTCACCTCCGTCACATACATTTTTTGATCAAGGGCGTTGATCGCCGACTGTATCAACTTTTCGCTGTCATACGAAACGGTATAGGCGTATTGGTGATTGATCTTCTTCCACAGTGCTTGAAATTCTTTCTTATAAAAATTATCGTTGAGACCATTTTCCGTGATCTTCGCTTTGGTGGCGGGAACGACCATTTCGCCGAGGATCTTCTCGTCGAAAATTCCTTGCACGAGCTGATGAATACCTTCTTCGTGAGGTGCTAAAACAGGTAGCAAAGGAGCGAATGTTCCCGTTTTCTGTGCTTCATAATAAGCGTTTAGAACGTTTCCTTCCTCGTCTATATATCCGTTCATATTCAAATAAACGAAAATATACGAGGCGTCCGCTTGGGTAAAAGTATAGTCCCCTGTGGGCGTTTTGATCGTCTTTCCCGCGAAATAATCGACGGTCGCCTTGGTGGGACGATTATACAGCGTGGATTTCAGTTCGCTCTGCAATTCGCTGACGAAAGTTTTATAACTGTCGCTTGCGATGACGGTCAACACGTTGACATCATGAACGGAAAGCCCCGTGACGGTATCGTCCATTCTTTCGCCGCTTTGATCGACGCAGAGACGCATCCCGCGCCCGACTTCCTGCCGCTTATTCACCTCGCTGTTGCTCTGTTTTAAGGTGCAGATCTGGAACACATTCGGATTATCCCACCCCTCGCGGAGGGCGGAGTGGGAGAAGATAAACCGCGTCGGTTCGCCGAAGGAGAGTAGCCGCTCTTTGTTTTTCAGAATGAGATCGTAGGCAGAAATATCGTCGCAGACGCCCTTTTTCTCAACCGAGTTGATGGCGCGGTTGGTCTTTTTGTCGATGGAGAAATACCCCTTGTGCGTGTCGTGCACGTCGATGCTCTTCAAATACTTAGTGTACGGCGTTTCGTCCAAGCGGATATACTCATTTAGGACATTGATATATTCCTGCTCGAACATTTGCCCGTACTCGCCCAAGAGTTCGTTTCCGTTTTCGTCGTACTGCCTGTAATTCGCCACTTCGTCGATGAAAAACAGCGAAAGACACTTGATCCCACGGGCAAACAGCTTTTCTTCTTTCTCGAAGTGGGAGAGAATGGTCTCGCGGATCTGAATGCGGCGAATGTCCTTCTCCGTCCTGTCGCCGCTCACTTCGCCGACGGAGAGCACCTCGCCGTTCAAGAACGTCACGGTGTCGTTTGCGCCGTTGATGTCTTTGATGACAAAGCCGTTCCGGTATTGTTCGAGCGAGGGCATCTTCCCGCTTGCGGACTCTAAATAAAGATCGTCACCGACCTCGAAGATGTGCGATTCCCGCTTTACGCCGCTGCTGTGATTGACTTCCATCGTAATGCGCGCCCGCGGCGGTTTTTGAGGGTCGATAAGAATTTCCGAAAGGTATAAAAACCCATCCGTGCCGCGTAGGTTGTGAAGCTCAAAGCCCTTGACCTCGATCTTCTTGACGAGCTTCTTTTTGTAGGCGTCGAGCGCGTCCAAAACGTAGACGAGGTTATGCACGTCCCTGTGTGTCGCCGAATAGTTGATGGAAAAGAGCGGCTTAAAGCGTTTGATCGAGGTCTGTGTCGCGTCGCCGCCGAGTTTTTGCGGCTCGTCCAAAATGACGATCGGGCGGTTTGCGGCGATCACGTCGATGGGACGGCGGCTGCCGAAACTATCCTGCTTGCTGTAAATGATCCGCGCCGCTTCGTTGTTCGCACCCTCTTTCAGAGAGGAGGCAAACGCCTGCGCGTTGATGATCATGACATAGATGTCGCGGTTTGCGGAAAAATCGTCGAGTTGGTTGAGGTTTTTGCTGTTGTAGATGAAATACCGCGCCTTTTTGCCGTATTGACGGAAGAAGTGTTCTTCCATGACCTCGAAGGACTTTTTCACGCCTTCGCGGATGGCAATGGACGGCACAACGACGATGAACTTGCTCCAACCGTACTGTTTGTTCAGCTCGAACATCGTCTTGATATAGCAATAGGTCTTGCCCGTGCCCGTCTCCATTTCGATGTCGAGCGCACAGCGGAAGCCGTTTCCGAACGGGTCGGAAAGTGCGGAGGAGAGCTTGATATTGTTCGCCGTCTGCACCGAATTGATATTTTCGAGGAGCTGTTCATCGGAGAGCTCGATCGGCGCATTGCCGAAGCCGCTTGCATAGTCGTCAGCAACCATCTCGATGGACTGCTGTAAGGGCGCGGTTTGCTTGCCCAAATCACGCAGATAGGAAAGACGGTCGTTGAAGGGCTGTCCCTCAAAGACTTTCACGACGGCATTCACCGCCTCCGTCTGATATTGTTGAATCTTGAATTGAAATTTCATTGTGCGTTAATCTCAAATAAAGTTTGTGAAATTGAAACGTCTTTGAAATTAAGTTTTTCAATTTCTTTTTTAGCAAGGACGCTTGTTCCAAAGTCTTGATCATTTTCTTTCATGGTTAGCAGTAAATACTCAAAGTTGAATTTGTTGCTAACCTTTATTATTATTCGTATAGTATCAAATTCACCGTCGTAAATGGCATTTTCCTCGTTAAAGTGCCAATGAGGTAATATATCTGTATTTATACCCAAGAAAATTTCACTATTTGATTTATAGTCTACCGATTCTTTCAAATTAAATGAAGTATATAAACCTATATCATCCGTACAATCAATAGTGGCTTCTCCAACCATTTCAACCTTGCAAATTTCTATCTTTATGGGATAATTGCGATTATAATTATTTAAGACAAAACGTTTATACCAATATTTTTTATCTGTTAACAAATCACCAGAGTAGAACTCATATTGATAATAACCGTCCACTTGTATTTCTTCTTTACTGAAAAAATTGGCAAAACCGTCTTGTACAATATTTAGAAGATCGATTGAATAGTCCAATTCCTTTTTCCTATAATCTTGCACCCAACTATTATAATAAGTGATAACACCTAAAACAGCAGCACCTATATAGGTAGCGATTCCCGCCACAATGCTTCCCCAAGCGGAAAAATCAGAAATTTTCGAGAAATCTTGAAACCCGCAGGTAAATACTAATAACAGAATTAAAAATGGCAAAATCAGCCCAACAAATAAGCCAACGATTAAAAGCCAATGGCTCTTGAAAAACTGTAAAAAAGTATTTTTACTCTTCATAATTACAGTACTTCCTTTTTCGTATTCGGGCTATAAGTTGCAAAGATTTGTGCGAAGTTGGCTGCAACGGAGTCGGAGGCGAGGGAGCTGTCGCGGAAAGCGGCATAGAGCGGTTGCATTTTCGCGATTGCCTTAACGACTTCATCGGTGATCTCCTTATCGAAACAGGCGATCAGCTCGTTATCGTTCACAACATAAATGCGCTTCCCCTCGATCTCCTTTTCTTCAATCTTTGCCGAGGGCTTGACCCCCAAGTCGAGCATAACTTGAAAGAGAAGATCGAGCGGCGTTCTATCCTCCTTGATATTATCGGTGAGGTCGTCCAAAAGGGTCTGCGTGTACTGCTCGGGGTGATAGTAGACCTCCCGCATATTCGAGGAATCAAGCCGCAAAACACGGAAACCAATGTCGAGTTGCGCCCCCGCGTCATTCTGAGCGGAGCGCAGCGCAGTCGAAGAATCCCCTTGATAAATGCTCTGCTGCTTGGGCTTTTCAAGTTCCTCTTTTATCTTCTTCCCCGCGCGGCGGATGCGTTCTTCGCCGATGTCGCAGATCGTCTTGTAGCCCGCCTTATATGCCTCGCTCTTTTCGTCGCAAGGTTCGGGGAGCTGTACCATGATGAACTTTCGGTTGCCGCCGTCCTCGGCGTTGAGCTGCATCACAGCGTGCGCCGTCGTCGCCGACCCCGAGAAGAAGTCGAGGATAATTTCATCCGACCTACATATTGTGCTAATCAATTTCTTTGCAATATAAATCGGCTTGGGATTATCGAAAGGAAGTCCCATAGCATCATCGCTCCCTCCATAGTAAATTAAAGATGAAACCGACTCAAATAGGTTATCTTTAAGATAATACCTTTGGTTGGGAACAGTAGATTCATCAATGCCAAATTCAATTTTACCATCCTTTAACAAAGAATCCATCGTTTTATCTGTAAACCGCCACCCTTTGGCTGGGACTTTACAAGGTTTTTTTGTAACTGGATGGATTAACGGTCTATGTGATCTCGTTTCAGGTTTGTCAGGGGCTGCCATTGATACACAACGAAAGATGTTGCCATAATCATCTATTAATGAATAAGCTAATTCACCACCTGAATATTCATTTTCCTTGTCCTTGAGCCATTGTTTGTACTCTTCCCTTAAAGAATCATTTAATTTTCCATACCTTTGGATTAACGATTCAACCTTTGCAATCATTGTTTTAGCGTGTTCCTTTTCTTTAACGAAAGGCACATGAGAAAATACACTTTTGTTTTTGCAGTAAAGAATGATTGACTCATGCTGATAAGCTACACCCGTAACAACACCTTTTGGATTTCTTTTGTCCCATATTATTGTTCCAAGTTCATTGCCGCTTCCAAAAATTTCATTACAAATTGTCTGTAATGAATATACTTCATTCTCATCAATGTGAATAAAAATTGCGCCGTCGTCGGAGAGGAGGTCCTTTGCCACTTTCAGGCGCGGATAGATCATGTTCAGCCAATCGGTGTGGAATCTGCCGTTGCTCTCGGTATTCTGAAACAGACGATTGCCCACCTCGTCATACTGCCCGCTGCCGTATTTATACTCCTCGCCTTCGAGGACAAAATCGTCCTCATACACAAAGTCGTTGCCCGTGTTATACGGCGGGTCGATATAGATCATCTTGATTTTATTTAGGTACGTCTCGCGGAGGAGCTTCAAAACGTCGAGGTTGTCGCCCTCGATATATAAATTCTGCGTGTTGTCGAAATCCACGCTCTTTTCCTTGTCGGGGCGGAGCGTTTTTTCAACAGGGGTATTAGCAAGCAAAATCGACTTCTGCTTATCGGGCCAAGTGAACTGATAGCGAAGCTCCCGCTCGTCGATGAGGGTGTCGGCAAGCTCCTGTTTCAGCACGTCGAAATCAACGGCAAGCTCTGTTTTTTCGCCCCGCTTGACCTCCGTCACCGCATTGGGGAACATCTCCCGTATCTTGTCGATATTATATTGCACCTTATCCATCGATTGCATCTTTAATTTTTCCATTCTTCAATAAACTCCTCGTAAGATTTTTGTATTCTCGTGCGCCAATCTTTTTGTTTACTTCTTTTCTCTCGTAATGTTTTCTCTATATCTTCATAATCGTCATGGTCGTCATACTTCCAACTTGTCATAATCATATCAATAAATAAGCGGACATGAACTATATGATCATTAAATGCTTTGCATAAATCCCTATACAGTTCTTTAATTTCATTATACCGATTTACTTCTCCGTTTTTAATAATTTCAGGAAGCCTCTTCAAAAGCAGTCTCATCTTTAATATATAACAGCAACAAAGATCCACCAGTTCCTCAATGCCATCAAAATAATAAACGCTATTTACCGACGCATACTTCATGCTGTCCATAATTCCATATAGTATTTCGTCATAAACCAATTCATCTATTGTTACATTGTCTTCCTGTAAGTTTAATGCTATGTTATTGATTAGCTTTGAATACTGATATTCTTTTACATTTGAAAAAACATTCTCAATATTGCACAAATAGACTTTAAGCACGTCTTTTTGCTCTAATTTCCAGTTGAGTTGTTGTTGCTCCTTCAAAAATCTATCATTTTCTTTCTTGTATTTTTTGTTCTGCCGAAATGCAATAACGCCTAAAATTACGGTTGCAATACCACTCACCCAACCGCTGATTGCGGTAAAAATATTCGTCGCGCAATTAGGAAAAACACAAGCAAGTATTATATTTGCTAAAAAAGCGAGACCTGCTATAATAATGCCTACAATAATAATCGTCTGCTTAAAAGACTGTCTGTTGGCTTCTTTTTTCTTCATTCTAACTCTTCCAACTCCTTTTTCTTTTGTTTTAATTGGTCGTTATACTCAAATCGGCGGCGGGGCTGGATCTCCTTATCCACCAATTTTTGCAGCTTTTCGATTTCTTTCTTCAATTTCATAACTGCATCGTACCGTTCGACGAACGCCCGCGTCGACTCGCCTTTCCGCGCCGAAATGGGGATGAGCTCGTCGATGAAAAACGTGTACATTTCGTCGAGCGACGTGACGGGCGGGAGCGGCGTTTCGCGTATTTCCGACCACTCCGTCTTGTAATACTTTCCGATCTTCATGCCCTTTTCGCCGTACTCCTTATACGCGCCGTAGAGCATTTCGCTCTCCTCGCACCGCAAATAAAATACGGTGTGAAACTGCGTCGCTTTGTCAAGCGCGGCGAGAAACAGGGTCGGCACCTCTTTTGCGGATAGCTCGATCTCAAAGATGTAAATCTCTTTGGTGCCGCCCTTGTCCGAGGGCAGGTTGAGCGTTTCGCCGTTCAGCACGTTTGTGAGCGTGACAGAGAGAATATTTTTCGCGTCCGCCTTCACGTCCTTGTCCGCGCCCGTCACCCTATACAGTTCGGACAATTTGAATTTGCGGTTGACGTAAGTTTTACTGCTGAATAGATACATTATTTTATCACCACAAACGCAATGAGTTCAAAGTCGTCGAGGCCGTCGATGCGCTGCTGGAACAGGACTTTGCTCCCGCTCTTGAAAAGGGAATTGAGGTCGCTCTCGTCCTTGACCGCGATAATGCTTGCGACGGCGTCGTCCAAAAGGGCGTTGTATTTCTCCATGCGGACGCCGTCCTTCGTCTCCTTATTGAATTTACGGCAAAGTTCGGCAAGCGGCTCCGTCTTCCCCTTGGACGAGGCGCGGAGGACGTCGAGAATGCTCTTTACGTCAAGATGATTATACTTTATTTCACCGCTCTCCGTCAAGTAGACAAGATAATAGGGGTGCAGGCGGTTTTGCTTGTTGATATTCACGCCGTCATTTCGGTTGCGAAGTACAAAGATGATGCCCGGCTCAATTCCCTTGCTCTCATCCGCCGCGACGATGGCGTGGAGACCCGTCGTGACACCGCGCGGTTCGCCGTTCGCCTTGATATAGGCATTCAAGTCCATGACGAAATCGTTGAGGCCCATGTCCGTGATGGAAATGTTGCCGTCCACGTCCTCCAAGTCTTGGAGCGTCCCCTCTTGCAGTTTTTTTAGCTGCTCCTTGCGGTAGTCCATCTCCTCTTCTTGCTCGGAGAGAAGGTTGTCGTCCGCAGTGGCGGTAGCATTTACGATCGTCATGCGCGCGGAGACGCGCTTGCTCAAATTGATGTACTCGTCCAAAGAGATATCGGGCCAGAAATTCACGAGCTGAATTTTATCGTTTTTGCTCCCGATACGGTCGATCCGTCCGAACCGCTGAACGATGCGCACGGGATTCCAATGGATATCATAGTTGATGCAAATGTCGCAGTCCTGCAAGTTCTGCCCTTCGGAAATGCAGTCGGTACCGATCAGCACGTCGATCGTAAAAGGATGTGCTCTCTGCGAGAGATCACGTTGCTTGGAGATGGGAGAGAAGGAAGTTAAGATGCGGTTGGTATCGTAGGAGCCGCCGTCGTTCGTCTTATTCTCGTTCCCGCCCGCGACTTTGGCGGTATACAGCCCGTATTCAGAGAGCATATAGGGCGCAATCGTCTGGTAGAGGTAGTCCGCCGTATCCGCGAACGCCGAGAAAATCAAAATCTTCTTATTTCCTTCGTTGATGGGATGGGCAAGTTTCTCGTCGATCAGTTCCTTTAAGACTTGGAGTTTTTTGTCCTCGATGGGCGTGACTTTCTGCATTTCGCCCAAAATGCAGGTCAAAATTTCCACATCGTGAAGAAGGTCGCGCTTCCATGTCACCACGTCGATGTCTGCAAGATCGATCGTGATCGTCTTGCCCGATGAAACCTTTGTAAACGAGTACATTTCATCCTCGTCGGGGTCTTCGATCCACGCTTCATTCACTTCTCGCTGAATATTGACGTGCTTTTCGCCATTCAGAAAATCCTCGATTTTTTGCAAAGTGGCGTTGTTGAGGTCAAGGAGTTTTTTGAGGGTAATGCGGAAGGCATAGACGCTGCTTTCGAGCCGCTTCAAGAGGCTGATCGTCATGAGGCGTTTTAAGCCGCTTTCACGGTTGAGCTGACGGGTCAGCCCCTGCCCGAGCGCGTTCGCGTTTTTGTTTTCGCTGGAAAGGTCGATCTCGTATTTCGCCTCATATTTTTCGATCCGCGACGGAAACAGCATGGCAAGCGGCGCATACACGTTCATCGTCATGGAGAGGAGCTTGTCGTAGATCTCCTTATATTTCATGACGCCGGGCGCGTCCGTGAGATTGGGATAGCGCGAAATCGTGGGCAGGCGGGTCGGAAAGGTGCCGATGTCGCTCGTGTCGTAGAACTTTTGAATATGTTTGCGGCTACGAGCGATCGTGACGCTGTCGAGAATGATGGAAAAGTCGATATCGAGGTTGTCAATGAGGTCCTTCGCCTTGCGCTCGGCGATCGGGAGTTTACTCCACGCATTGAATACTTTCTGCGCGTTGCGGAAGATCGTCTGAACGTCTTTGCTCGTTCCGAGCGTTGCGTTCATCTCCGAATAATCGCCGCAATAGGCGAGAAGGAGCTGATTTTTCAAATCGTTATAGCGGTTGTTGACGGGCGTTGCGGAGAGCATCAAAACTTTCGTCTTTACTCCCTCCTGCATGATGCGCTTCATCAGAAAATCGTAGCGGGTATCCCTGTCCTTATGCGCAGAATTGTTGTTGCGGAAATTGTGGCTTTCGTCAATGACGACAAGATCGTAATTCCCCCAATTCACCGTTTCCAAATCAAGATTGCCTCTTTTGCCCGAAGTGCGCCCAAGATCGGTGTGGAACAGTACGTCGAAACGGATCCGATCCTTGTAAAAGAGATTGGTCGTGCTGTTGCCTTGATACTGCGTCCAATTCTGTTCGAGCCGCTTCGGGCAAAGCACCAGGATCGACTTGTTGCGGAGGGAATAATACTGCATGACGGCAAGTGCCGTAAAGGTCTTACCCAAGCCCACGCTATCTGCGAGAATACAGCCGTTGTAGCGTTCGAGCTTATTGATGATCCCGACCGCGCCGTCCTTTTGGAAATTGTAGAGTTTGTTCCAAATCAAGCTGTTTTTGAATCCTGTCGCTTCATTCGGGATATGGTCCTCGTCGAAATCGCGCAGGAAGTTCCTAAAAACATTGTAGAGGATGATGAAATAGATAAATTCGGACGAGTTTTCCTTATAACAGCTCGAGATGTAATCCACGACGGCATCGGTAATATCTTCGAGCTTGTCCGAATTATTCCAAAGCCGATCGAACTCCCCGATAAAAAACTTGCTCTGCGCCATATCATCGGTCTTGATGATGCCCGTAAGGTTGGAATTGCTCCGTTCAAATCCGAGATCGGCGGTCGTAAAACCGCCCACGGGCGTATAGTGCATATGATCGTCGTCCGTTTCAATATTGATCATGGATTGCGTTGAAACAGGCTCTTTCAAAGTCTTGATCCTAACTTTCTCTCTCAGCCATGCGGCGCATTCGCGGGCAATCGCTTTTTGCGTCATCTGATTTTTCAGACGGATCTCAAAATCTGTTCCGCACAGCCCCGAATCGGAAAGCTTGGGAATATAAAATTCCCTTTGCTGCTTTTTTACGTTGTCCTTGATTTGTTCTCCGATCATCGTCGGCGTCGTGAATAGAAATTTGAGTTCCTCAATGCTTCCAAGCTCATTTTTTAACGCGTCGAAAGCATAGATCGAAAAGCAGGATGCGGCAATACGCAATCTGCTTCCCGTTTTGATCTCCCTTTTGAGGTCATCTCCCAAAAGTTTATTTGTATTGTTGATCAAATCAAGCATAAGTTTCCCCTGCTGTTAGATATCCTTGTATGATTTGATTGAGCACTTTTAAGCGATCAATGATTTTTCTCTAAAAGGTCTTCCATTTCGCAACTCAAAACTCTCGATATTTGCAAAAGTTTGATCGCGGGCGCCATGTTGATATCGAGACGTCTTTGCTCGTAAAGTTGGATGGAGCGCAACGACACACCGCATAAACGCGCCAACTCGCTTTGGGAAAGGTTTGCGTTTTTTCTGTATCTCGCTAAATTTGTCTCTTTATGAAAAACGATCCCGTTTGCGACATCAACGAATTTATCCAACCCCGCCTCATGCAGAGGGTGATACATTTCGAGGATCCTCGAAGGGGGAAGCCGCCGTCCGATCTGTTCGAATCTGAGTCCCGTGAACCACTGATAATATGCAAGCACAAAGCCGCACCAATATTCGGGACTTTTTTCAAATTGCGCGCGCTTTCGGGGAGGACGTTTCCCTGTAATTTCCTCGAAAAGAACCTGTGAGGGCATGTTGAGATAGCGCGGATTCCCTCGGCCGAATTGTTCTGCGGCTCCGCTTGCAACAAAATTCCGTAGAAGCATATCTGCTTGCCGTCCGCCTCTCACATAGTCGAAAGTTTCGGCAAGCGTTTGCATGGCATCGTCAACGTACAATTCGCTGTATGCGCGGATCATTGTTTTTCACCTCCTGACGAATAATGTCCATGACAAACAGGTCATCGCTGCTTACCTCGGTATTGCGGGTCGCCGTTAAATATTCCTCTCGGGCAAACCGATCTCTTGCGGCCCTTTTGGTATAATACTCTGCGCCGTTCACGGCATAGCTTTTAATAAATCTGAGATGCTCAAAGGATCTTTCGGAATGTAAGACAATTTGAATACCGAGTTTGCCGAGTTCCATTGCGCGAGAAAGTTGAGAAACCGTGATGGAATTTCGCACGAAATCTCTTGCAAAAGAAAAGTACGAGTCGTCGGCGCGGTAGCCTTTTATGACATCGATGTTGCTCAAATCCACGAAGAAATGGTCTAAAATATAGCTTCGTACTTGCTCATCATTGGGAGTCAATCCCGAGGGCATACGGTATTTCAATAAAAGAGCCACCCAGTTCAAAATGTTATAGGAACGGCTTGTCAAATCCAAAACTTGCAAATCGGACAAGTTAAGTTCATATTCGTTGGTATAACCGTCGTTGTCGTCGGGGCACGCCCATTCGTTCGCCAATTCGATATTCTCGGTACAGTAAAATCCATAACCGTAGTCATTGGTTTCTTTTCCGCCATGGAAAATAGGTTTTTCAATGATATTTTTCGATCCGTGATAGAGAATTATTTTTTCGCTCATTGCTTTCATGATCTCCTTTCATCATTCTTATTATATCAGTACGGTGATACTTTTGTCAATGATTTGGAAAAGATTTCTCTGAAACATCCCGAATTTATTTTCAAAAGCCTGTCAAATGGTTTTTAGGCGTGTGCCTGTCTTGAAAACAAGCGCGCCGCTTCGCGGCGCGAGACAGGCACACGCCTAAGACGAGCAAAACGAACGCACGGGCGAATCGGGCAAACCGAATCGGATAGGCAAAGCGAACGGAAAGAGATAGGCGGCGGCGAGCGGGCGTTCGCCGCTGAACCGCTTGGCGACCTGCCCGTTTTTTCGCCGCCGTAACTCTATTCTCATATTCCGCTTTCCTTTGCCCTAACTCGATTTCGGCAGCATTGCGATCGTTTCGCGGGATACTTCGCCCACCTTCACGCCTTCATCCCAGCAGGTGAAATCGCGGGCAAGCACGAGCCGGTTGTCCGTTTCGTTCACGATTTCCATTTTCGCCAACACGTCCGCGCCCTGTATATCCGAGCGGAAAAACTCATACAACCCACGCGAATACACCGCTTTTTCGTTGTTCTTCTCCATGTACTTCATGAGATAGGCAAGTGCTTTTCCATACACCATATCGGAGAAGGATATATC
>CANRJR010000041.1 GCA_947631005.1 uncultured Clostridia bacterium
CTTTATGTATTTTTGCCCCCGCGGGATGCCGCTCTACGCCACCCTTAAATACTGTCCCTGTGGAACAAACTCGTTGCTGTCGGTGCTTATCCTCATGCTGTCCGTAACGAGCTACGCGTGGATCAAGCGGAATTGGCAACCGACTATCCAGCAGAACGAATTGAGCGTAAGCACGGGCGGTTCGCTCGCTTTCAAATTGAGCACGAGCGCGCCGACGACCACTTTCTTCGAGATCGCCGACGCCGTTCCCCAATATCGGGATATGGAATTGCAGCCGTTGAGCAGTTTGTCGGGAGACGGGAGCGACTTTTTCAACATCGCCCGCGCGAGCGACGGAAGCGGCAAGGCGACGTTCAACAAGATCAACACCAACACACAGGCGGCGGCGAGCTTCGGGTATATCGACATCACGTTCCTCATGGTGAGCAACGAAGCGGACATCCATTCGGAGAACGCCGACCGCTACACCCGTTTTGTCTATCTCGACGAGACTACCCAGCTCGAAGATGCGGTGACGATGGGGGGCGTGAGCGCAGCGGCGGCACTCCGCATTTCGCTCACCACGCTCTCGACTACCGCGTCGGGTTCGCAGCCCAAAACCATTCTTCTTTGGAACAGGAAGGAGGGCACGCCCGCTGCGGAAGAGGAGCATGTTGCGGTGAGCCCCCGCCTCAAAGAGGGGGCGACGGGTCAGGCGGACGATCTCAACAACTTCGAAGTTCACGGCAAGGACGTTCCCGTCGACGACCAATTCACATTCAATCCCGAACTTCACGAAAAGAATCCGAACATCAAGCCGCTCGACTATTATTGCGGTTTCGATAAGGCGGACGGGCAGCCGAACCGCGATAGCCCCAATCCCGAAGATCGGTGTCTGTTCTCCATTGCGGCGGGCGACCAAAAGATCGTAACGCTTCGCATTTGGATGGAGGGGCAAGATCCCAACTGCACCGACGCGCTTGCGGCGCGCAAGATCAACTTGCGGCTCGTATTCAATTCCTATCTTTACGATAACACGGAAAAGAAAGTGGTCACCACGAACGGAGATTCATGAAAAAGTACGTTGTTCGGCTTTTGACAATGGTATGCGCGCTCGTCGCGCTCGTGACGGTTTCGTTTGCGTGGATGCTTGGGACGCAGGAACTGCACGAAGTTCCCGGGTTGAAGCTCGACTATACCGACGGCGAGCATACTCTCACCGTGGTCTCGCAGGAATTGAGTTTCGAGGCACTTGCGGAGGACGGAACGGGGGAGGACGGCGCGCCCGTCTACGTCCCGTTCAACAGCCGCGTATTCGATAACGCTGTTCCCGGGAAGATCATTCCTTTTGTAATACGGTTTTACAATCATGCGTCCAAGCCCATCACCATCGACCTGTCCCTCGCGGAGATCACCTCCGAAAAGGACGGCGCGCCGTTTTCGGAGGATGGGAAGAGCCTCATCCATCACACGTTCATCAGCCTCATGAGCGACGGCGACATATTTCACGGCATCATGCCCGTAGAGGAATACAAATGCCTCGGCGACGGGTTAGAGGGGGACGCGGGCAGCGGCGGACATTCGCTCATCATTGTATCGGGCATGCAGATCCCCGTGCCCGAGAGCGAGGGGCTCGCCTACGAAATGCACTGTTATTTTCTCATCGACGGCAGCGTCGACGCGGCGTTTCAAGACGTAAGTCTTACGATCGGGTCGATCGTCGTCGCGATCCATTGAAATGAAAAAGGTTTTGGGAAAGATCGTCGGCGTGCTTATGGCAGTCGGCATTGTGATAGAAGTCGCGCTCATTGTGTTTATCATGGTCATGCGGATCACGCACGAAACGCCATCCCTCTTCGGGTACAGCGTATTCGTGATCTCAACGGGTTCGATGGAACCCGAGATCAAAGTGGGCGACGTGATTGTCTCCAAGGTGTTCAAAGGACAGGAACTGCAAGAGGGCGACGTGGTGACCTACCTCGGGAAGGAGGGGGACGTAAAGGGCAAACTCGTCACGCACAAGATCGTATCGGTGAGCGGCGAGGGGGAAGATCGCGTCATTCTTACCAAGGGGGTCGCGAACAGCGTTGCCGATCCTCCCATCGGGGTCGACGACGTAAAGGCGGTATTTGTTTACAAGACGGTGCTGTTAGGACCGATCTACCGCGTCATTACAAACATATGGGGATTTCTCTTTTTGGTGGTCCTGCCGATCGTAGCGGTGATCGTAAGCGAGATCGTCGGGCTCGTCAAGGAATGGAAAAAATCGAAGGAGGAGCAAAGCGATGAGTAAAAAAGCAGCAAGCAAAAAGACCAAGCTGATTTGTCTTATCGTTTGTTCTGTGTTATTGATCGGATCGCTCGTGGGGGCGTCCGTGGCTTGGTTCAGAGGGATCATTTCCGCGCCGGGGGGCACGGTGCAAACCGCGAAGATCAGCGTGAGCGCGGTAGGATATACCGTGGGCGGAACGAAGATCGACGGGCAAGAATCGCCCTACGAATACGAGAACATCTATCAGGGCATGCTCGACGGCACGAACTCGGTGAGCCGCGAGGTGAAGAATTTGCTCTCCGCGCCCGAACATTCTATTATCATCACGTCGGAAGATGTATATACCGTGCTCTTTGTCGTCCAGCGGCGCACGGAGGGCATGGATATCGACGTGCAGTTGCAGCTCTCCGTGGAAGAACCCGACGACGACCTTGGGGGCTTCTCCTATTATTTTGCCAACGTGACCGAACTTGTCGATCTGTCGGGGCTCGACGCGCCCGAGATCACGGACGGTCCGCTCGACAGCGGGTACGAAACCCAACTCAAAGCAAAATTCGACGCCTATCTCAACAGCGCGGATGGAAAACTCACCGAAGAGCAGTTCAGCGGCAAGCTTGCGAATTTGAACGTATCGCCGCTTCGTGTGAGCATTTCGTCGTCGACGCGCGACTATGCGGTGCTTCGGTTCAGCGCAAAGCTCGACAGCGGGTCGGCGGGGCTTCCGCAATATTCGAGCAAGGGCTACAAGATCAACGGCGAACTCACCGTGGCGCAGACGGGCGCGCTCACCGACGAAGTAACGGGAGCGACGCACGATGTTCACAACATCGGCGAACTGCAAGACGCGTTGAAAAAGTACGTTACGGGGGATGTGATCCGCATCCTGTCGCCGATCGTCGTATCGGGCGACCTCAATTTCCCGCGCCCCGTGCGCGTGGAGATCGTGAGCAGTTCGCTCACCGTCCGCGGCAATTTCCGTTTTTCGTACGCCTACGAGGGGCATTACGCGCTCGATCTTTCGCAGAGCGGACAGCTTATCGTGGCGCAGGAGAGCGGCGTGGGCGGGAATCTTCTGATCGACACGCCCAACTGCACCGTCGACATGACGGGCTCGGGCAGCATGCAGCCGTTGCAGGGGGACATTTACTGTTCGGGCACGATCGACGTATCGGTCGGGTTCGACAAGGGTCTCACCGTCTCGCGTACGTCCATTTATAATACCAATTCCGCCGCGCCCGAAGCCTCGGCTGCGCCCAAGGGCGTCCGTTTGAAGAACAAGAGCCGCATGATGCTCTCTGCCAACAGCTATCTTACGAGTGTGGAGGCGTATGAGTATTTCGACGTGGCGATGGGCAAGACCGATCTCGTTGAGGAAGTTTTCATCGAAAACTACGGCGAGATCCACAGCGTCAACCTCTTCGACATGGAAATGCTGACCGAGGAGCAGCAAAACGCGCTCGATCATCCGCAGATCGAGATCCACAACCACAGCATAATCGGCTCGGTGCGGCTTCCCGTTTGGTCGACGAAGTGGACGGTCCATGCGGGTACGCACGAGGGAAACACCCGCATCGTGTGCTATCTCGGCGCGCAGATCGCCATTGATACAACGAGCGCGTTCGACGAAGACGACGTGGAGTGGGAAGGGCTGGATACCGAGCCCGTCGTTCCGCTCAATGCGAGCGGGGAGCGCGCGATGAGCGACGAAGAGACGGTCGGCTATCGCGTCAGCTATTATAAGCGGGAGGGCGAGGACGAAAATTCCATTCAAAAGCTGTTCTCCGAATGGGATCAAGAGCACCACGTCGACGCCGCCTCGATCACCTATCTCAAAATTACGTGCTACGGCTTGTTGCTTACGCACGACGACTACGCCTACATCGAGGGCTGGACGAGTTTGACAAACCGCACGGCGCGTGCCGACGGGAAAGGCTTCCCCAATCTCCAAACGTTCGATCTTTCGGACGCGTCGTCGGAGGGCGGGAAAACGCCTGACTTTGCTTTCCGCAATCTCAAATCGCTCGGACATGTCGATCTGCCGTCGGATACCGAACTCGGCGAGAGCACGACGAGCCGTCAGCAACTCTTCGATGTAAGTGCGCCCATCATCGAACTGTATCTGCCCGAGACGTACACCACGGTCAACGGATATCTTCTTCAAAACATTCACTATCTGCATATCGGCTACACGGGCGACGTTGTGATGTTGTACGAAGATATACGGAATGCGTCGGTCAACTTTTTCTTGGCGAACGACGCGTTGGTGGATATGTACCGCGTGGTAGAGGGTACATATTACGGGAATCGCTATCGGGAATACCCCTGGCGTTTCTCGCTAGAAAGCACGCACTACGGGCATGTATTTGCCATTTTGGATCCGTCGTCGCAGACGGCGCGCATCACGGCGGTCGACCGTTACGGCATCGGCGGGATGACCAATTCGGGACGCGGCGTATATGACCAAGCCCGCTACAATGAGGACAAGGCGGGCGACGGCGACGTGCAGTTCACGTTCGATACGCTCACCGTCGGGGGCGTCGCTTACGAGATTTCGGAATATTACAGCTACTCGTTCTATCGCGCGATCACGGATCTCGACGCCATGGAGTTCCCCGCAGGGCATTCGCAGACGTTGAATATCGGTGCGTATGCCTTCTATGAAGCGGGGATCAACGGGAAGGTCTCTTTCCTCGATCCCACGGCGCACGTCACCGTCGGCAACGAGGCTTTCCGCAAGAGCACCTTGCAAGAGCTCACGTTCGGGAACGCCTCCGTCGGCGACAACAGCTTCCGCGAATGCAACTACCTCACCTCGCTCACGACAACGGGAGACCTTACGACGGGGCAGAATGCGTTCATCTCCATTTCCGTGTTGAGGTCGGTCAAAATCGGCGGGAATGTGATGATCGGTACGAGCGCGTTTCAAACTTGCCCCGAACTTCTCACCCTCGAGGTGGATGGCGCGGGCGAAATGGAAGCGAACGCATTCTATAACTGTACCAAACTCGTCTCTGCGGTGTGCAAAGGGGTCACCCGTCTGGGAAGCGCGGCTTTTTCGTATTGTACCAAGTTGAAAGTGGCAGATTTCCCCGCCCTCATGAGCGCGCGCAATTCTTTCCGGAATTGCACCTCGCTCGAATTTGCGCGCACGGGGATCATCACCACGCACGACAACGTGACGGGCGACATCAACGATACCGAGCATTATAACATCGTGTTCGGCTATGAAGATCCCGTTCGTCTGCACCTGATCACCGCGCCCGCGGAAAATCCCGGCAACATCACCCTCGCGGAGACGTACACCGTATTTTGGGTGAACGAAAATTCCACGAGCATTCAAATGCGCGTTCCGCTGCCCGATTGGCTGTATCAGCTGTATTTGCAAACGAACTACGGAATTTGTTCCAAGTACGACAGCAAGTTGCGCTTCGCCCACAACACCAACGACGTCGGGTACGAAGATTGGCGGTATTGCAAATACGAACATGGTGGGCTCGTCGAATGCGATCCCTACGAGGTGGAGATTGGAGACAACGGCGTTGCCACGCTTACATTGCCCGATTTCGTGTTCTATGCGAAAAACGGGATTGTAAAACTCGTCGCCTGCCTCGCGCAAACGACGGAGGCTTGGGGAGACGATTGCAACATCCCCGGCAAGATCCAAACCAAGGACGGGGAAACGCTCGACGTTACCGTCATCGGCGACGGCTGTTTCAGCCTCACCACCATTCCGCAAAACAAGGTGGTTGTGCCCGATACGATCACCGAGATACAAGACCGCGCCTTCTACATCATGCGCAGTCCCACCTACCGCGGCGATCTCCGCTACGACTTCGAAGAGGTCGTAATGAACGGCGTGAAAACGCTCGGCGCAGAGGTATTCCGCGTCTATGAGGTTTCCTCGACGGACGTCGGGTTCAGCAAACTCACCGCGCCCAACGTGGAAACGATCGGGACGGGCGCGTTCCGAAACAACAAGCTCTACACGGTCTACATGCCCGAAGCGGTGGAGCTCGGCGCGTACGCTTTCCAGAAGAACACCAACCTCTATTCGGCGTATATGCCCAAGGTGGAGCGGGAGAACAACACGGAGGACGCCCTTACGGGCAACCAATTTGCGGGGTGCACCCAACTGCGTTTCGTGTTCGTAGGACCGCTGGCGCGTTTCGGCTCTAACTTCGGCGGGGACTATGCCTCCATCTTCATCGACGCGAGCATTCAACCGACGACGACCGCGCCCCTCACGCTCGGCACGGACGCATTGCAACGGTTTTTCCTGCGCTACACCGCCGAGTCCACGGGGTACGACCGCTATATTACGATGGCGACGGCAGACTATACAACGGTGCTCGTCTCGTACAGTGCCTTTGAAGAGGACTATATCTTCGGCAACGACAATGGCAAACAGTTCGAATTTGCCGATCTGTTCAAATATGAAACGTGGGCGGGCGAGGGCATAGACGACGCCGCGCGCCCCGCCTACATCTACCGCTATGCGGGCGACGAACTCACCCTCGTGAGCGCGCACGGCAAGCACGAGGGCGAATACACCGTGCCCGACGAGGTGGGCGGTGAGCCCGTCGACACCATCGGGTGGATCTACGAAACGTCGGGCAAGGAAAATCCCGATAACGTTCGGCACAATTTCAACGCCGTATTCAGCACGTGCGATCTTTCCCTCTGCACCAAGCTGTCGTTCGGCGAGAAGATCTCGAAGATCAATAACGATGCGTTCCGCTGTTACTCTACGGGCAACACCTATAATTTGGGGCGCGTTGCCGTGAACACCAACAAGTCGGAATGCGAAATCGACCTCACGGGCTTGGAATATATCGGGAATTACGCTTTTACAACGACCAACGTCACCAAAGTAACGAGCAACGATACGGAGATGCACTTCGGGACGTATAGTCTCCGCGACAACCCTTCGCTCAAAGAGGTCAATTTCCCCAACGCCGAGAGCTTTGGGGGCGGCGTGCTTGCCACCGACGGCACGCTCGATACCACCCGCGAATACTGCGTGTTCTACGGGTGCGCGGCACTCAAAACGGTGTCTTTGCCCGCCGCAAAGACGGTTTATGGTCTCCTGCGCGAAACCGACTATCTTGAAACGGCGTCCCTCCCCAAAGTTGAATATGCGTATTCTACGTTCCGCGGTTGCGACAGGCTATACGACGTTACGATCGGAACGGAGGCGGAAGGACCGGTCACGCTCCGCTCGACGTTCTACGACTGTATCGCGCTGAAAACCATTCAAATGGGGCGTGCGGAACAGCCGCTTACCATTTGGGATTCTTGCTTCTGCCACACCGACGCCCTCACGGTCATGAAAGAGGGATTCGAACACGTTACCAAGGTAGATACGAACGGTTTGAATACGAGCCGCGGCGTCGTCGAAATCGATTTGCCAGCCGTAACCGAAGTTGGATTAAGCGCGCTTGCCACCAATGTCAACCTCACAACCGTGTCGCTCGGGAGCGATACGGCGTCGGTCAAGCTCACGGGTGCTACCGTATTTTCGGGAGACACCGCCCTCATTACGCTCGATCTTCCCTACGTGGAGGAGGCGGCGGCGTACGCCTTCCAAAACATCGCCAACCTTGAAACCATCACGTTGCGTAACATCAAAGAGATGGGGGATCACCCGTTCTATTCCTGCAAGGCGTTGCAAACGATCAACATCGGTCCGGAAAAGCCGAACGACGACTACGAGTTTACCGTTCCCGCATACTTTTTGAACGAGACCGCCATTACGTCGATCACGTTGCCCAATGTAACCGCGCTCGCCGATCACGCATTCAACGCCAGCCCCGCAGGTTTCTTTGAAGTGCATCTTCCCCGCGTGACGCTGGTCGGTCCGAATGCATTCCGCGATTGCGCTTCGCTCGACGGCACAAAGGTCGAGCTCGGAAGCGAGGAACGCTACGAAAGCTTCGGCGTGCGTTTGGAACAGGAGGCGTTCCGCGGCTGTACCAAACTCGGTACGGTAAACTGGCCCTACGTCACCGAAATAGACCAATATATCGTGTTTTACGCCGATTCCATCACGACGTTCCAAATGGACCATCTCCAAAGAATTACGACCAACACGGCACACAACACGAGTTCCCCGTTCGATACGACGTACGATATCACCAAGCTCATCATGCCCGAGCTTACAGTGTGGCCCGCGGCTAGTCTGCATTCCCGTACGACAGGCGCGCTCACGGAGGTGAATATCGCCTCGCTCATCGAGATCCCGACGAACGCGTTCTCGGGTTGCGCCAACCTGAAAACGGTCACCGCGACCGCCGCAGTTACCGTAAACAATTCCGCATTCAACGGCTGCGCCACTCTCACAACCATCTCGCTTCCCCACGCACGGACGCTCGGTACATCCGTATTCGCCGGGTGCAAGGGGCTCGTAACCATCGAACTCCCCTCCGTACGCACGGTGGGGGAGACAGCTTTCAGCGGAACGACCGCCCTGCAAAGCCTCACGCTCGGCGGCGACGAGAGCATGTTGGAGAACGGAAAACTCAAAGAGGGAGACGGCGTTTCGCTCGGCATGAACGCCCTGTGGGAGACCGGTCTGAAAACCCTCGAAAGCGACTATGTGGTGAGATTGGAGCAGTACGCGCTGCGGAAAACCAGCCTTACCAGGGTCGTTCTGAACGGTGTCAAGCAGATCGACGTTGATATCTTCTGGAACGAAGCCGAGGGCTTGGGGATCACGTATTTCGAAATGAAGAGCCTCGATACGTGGACGAGTTGCACCCTCAACCGCCAAACGATGTTGACTACCGTCCTCGTCCCGTCCCTCGTCAATGTTCCCACGTCATTTTGCAGCGGATTGAAAAACTTGACGACGGTCGACATCTCCGCGGCAGTAGATATCGGAAATTCCGCGTTTAACGGTTGTGCGTCGCTCGCAACGTTCACGGGCGGGGAGGAGACCAAAACGATCGGCAGCAACGCGTTCAACGGGTGCGCCACGCTCATCAATCTCGCTTTCCCCAAAGTGAAGTCGATCGCCGTGTCCGCCTTTGCGGGTACAACCAACCTTACGGACCTCACGCTCGGCACGAAGGGCGGGGTAACCTCGGGGATCGCCCTCGACGGCGCAACCATCTTCAGCGGAAGCGGGTTGCAGGAGCTCGACTGCGACGACATTACAAGTATCATCGCGGGCGCGTTCAATGGCTCGAAAATCAGAACGCTCAAACTCAACGGGCTCGAAAAGATAGACGCCGCTATCTTCGACAATTCGTTTACAACGCTCGTCGAAGTCGAAATGAACGCGCTCACCTCTCTGACGAATATCACGTTCGAAAATCATAAGGGCTCTTTGCAATCCGTGTCGTTCAAATATCTTACGGCAATCCCCACGAACTGTTTCAAGGGGTGCGCGTTGTTGAGTTACGCCAACATCCAATATGCGGAGACCGTCGGCGATTCGGCGTTCTCGGGCTGTGCACAGCTTGCCTCGTTGGAATCAAATGCGATCCAAACAGTCGGATCAAACGCATTCAACGGATGCGCCATGTTGAATACGGGCTTGTCGTTCCGTACAGGCACCATGCAAACAATCGGCACGTCTGCATTCGCGGATTGCTTGGAACTGACAACGATCGACCTATCGAGAGTACAAACGATTGCGGCGAGCGCGTTCTCGGGTTGCAGAAATTTGGCGTCTGTCACGCTTGGCTCTGAATCCTCGCTACACAAAGTCGGCGGCGTCGATCAACGTGTAGAGCTCATGGGCGGTTCGATCTTCAAAGATTGCACCGCGCTCACCGAGCTTTCCTCCGATTGGGTGAGCAATTTGGGGGCGGCGGACATATTCTCGGGTTCGTCCATCGTCACCCTCAAACTCAACAAACTGCTCACCGCCGTCACCGTCGCGAACGCGTTGCGGTGGAATGGTACAACGTCGTATCTCGAAACCGTGGAAATGGACGCCTTACAAACGTTCAGCAACAACACGTTCCCCACCTCCGTGAAGTCCATCAAAGCACCCGCGCTGGAAAATGTGGCGAACCAACTTTTGCTCAATTACAAGGAGCTCACATCTGTCGATTTCAGCGGCGCGACCGTCGTGGGAAGCAGTGCTTTCTCGGGCTGTTCCAACCTTGTTACGGCGATCCTTTCGGGAGCGAAAGAACTCGGCGGAAGCGCGTTTTTGAACTGCACCTCCCTGCAAACCGTCGATATCCCCAACGTCACGAACATCGGTTCGTCGGCGTTCTCGGGCTGCAAAGCGTTGACCCAAATCGCGGGCACGCCCGAAAAGGGATTCAACGAGCTTGCTTCGCTCACCGTGCTCGACACGTCCGCGTTCTTGGGTTGCGCGAATCTCGAAAGTATCTCGCTTCCCACGCTCGATAAAATTTTGTCGAACACGTTCCAAAACTGCACCCTGCTTTCCTCCGTCAAGATCCCCAAAGTCGCAGAGATCGGCGCGTCGGCGTTCAGCGGGTGCGCCGCGCTCGAAACCATTCGGCTCGATTCCCTCACGCAGTTTACGGGAAACAGCGCGTTCGAAAAGAGCGGCTTGCGCGCCGTCAACCTGCCCTCCCTCACCACGCTTATGGACAGCACCTTTGCAAATTGCGCAGATTTGCAGCAGGTCGCCATCGGGAAGAATTTCAACGCCATGGCAAGCAGTATTTTCTTCACTTGCCCCAAGCTCACACAATTCATCATCGAAGCCGACGCAACCGTCTTTGCGGGGACGAATGAAAGCAAAAACCTGTTCGGGACTTCCGCGATCCCCAACGATTTTAAGGTCCTCGTCCACTACGATACTTTCGATACGCTCAAAAAGCGGATCGGAACGGGGAATATGTTCAGCGTCAAGTTCCAAACGTATTTCAAGCCGATGGAGTCGTACGCCGAAGGTCCGAACTTCGTCTACTATGTCTCCGAGATGGAAACGGTGAACGCGGATGAACATTTCTGCGAAGTCGTGTACATCATCCCGCAGGCAACCCCCAGCGTCGAACCCGACAAAATAGGGCTCGCCGACATTCCCGATACCGCAACCATCACCGTCACCCAAGAGGACGGCTCGCAGACCCAAAAGGAGTGCATCATCATTTCGGTCAAACCCACCGCGTGGTCGGGACTTACCGAGGACGTGACGAAGATCGTATTCCCGCGCCGCATGACGGTGTTCCATACGAGTTCCATGCTCTACATGCCCGAATCGGTCGCCGAATTTGCGTTGCGCGAAAAGGAAGCGGGGGACTCTCTGCCCAACTATTTCCAGATCAAAGACGGCATGCTGTTCGACAGCGCGGGCTGGACGCTCCTCGCCGTTCCCAAGGCGTATCAGGGCAAGGATAAAGGCAAAACAGTCGTCATCGGCGGAGGAGAAGGATCGGCGACAGCGGACGTAAATGTCATCAGCGCACGCGCCTTCTACGGCAACCGCTTCATCGAACGCGTGTTCGTGGTGGATAAGGCGATCTACATCAACGGCGAAGCCTTCGCATACAGCAACCTGAAAGCACTCTGGTTTACGGGCAAGGAAAATGAGCAGGTCTCCTACTTCATCGGGAGCGACATCTTCATCGGCACGGACGCAACGATCTACGTGCCCGTAAGTCAGCGCACCCGCTACGCCTATCGCGACGTCGGCAGCGAATACCTGCTCAACCACCTCGAAGGCTGGGGTGATGGATGCACCGAGACGGAAGTACCTTCCGATTATAAGGATTATATCATCGAGGGCGATACCCACGTCGAAGCCAGTTCCTGACCGTTTTCAGACGCAACCGTTTGCGCTTTGATACGGCGCACAAGAGCAAAACAAAACCGCGAGCCCCTGCACCTACTCGGTGCAGGGGCTCGGCTCAACATGACATATTTAGAATGCCTTTTTGCTCCCCCAATAACGGCGCGAGGAAAACCATAAAATGCGGGAGATTTCTCCACGCGCTCGTTTCACTCGCTTGGTCGAAATGACATATTAGAAACGCCTTTAAGGCTTCCCAAATAACGGCGTTAGGCGGAATTGACTTCCACCGCCCCGCCCGCGGCTTCTATTTGTAGACCAAGGGCGGCACGAGCCCGTAGGGCGAAGTAGCGCAATTTGCCGCACACCTGCGGCTTATTGTCAGAGATAACGATTTTGAGGACGGGCTCTAATTAAAGTGATAGTTGGT
>CANRJR010000042.1 GCA_947631005.1 uncultured Clostridia bacterium
TCGCCTTGTTTTTTATAGGATAAGGCGAAGATTAAATTTTTTTTCGGATTTTTTTGCATGAATTACTTGACATTATCAACTTTTTTATTTTTTTGGTTTCCCGCAATTTCGCACGCTTTTTCCCGCCTTTTTGCGCCGTTTCGTTCGTTTTTCAATATATCATGCTGCGCCGCCTGCGCCTTTTCCATTATTTTCATACCCGCGCCGCCTGCGCCTTTTCTGTTTTGTCATGTTGAGCCGCCCGCTCGTCGACGCACGAGAGCTTTTTACGCTTTTCTAACGAAAAGCTCTGTTTGCCCTCGGCGTCTCCTCTCCCCGAAAAAATACTGCGCCTTTTTTCGGGGAGAGTATTGAATACCGTTCCAAGGGCGGCACGAGCGGGCAACGCCCGCGAAGTAGCCGAGCCCCTGCACCGAGTAGGTGCAGGGGCTCGTGTCGAAACATCTCCCATATTCTTATTGTAGTGTGTCCATACCCCGTTGTCATTTCGACCTACTTTTTCTGTCATGTTGAGCCGCGAGCGCGCGTCCGATTACGGGAGCGGCTGCAACGTGTAAGCACGGTCGCCCGACAAGGCGATGCGGAGGGGGGACGACGCGTCGTTATACCGCACCGAAAAATCACTGCAATACACGGAGAAAATACCGCCGTCACACAAACGGGAAACCTCCGAGGCAACCAACGTCTCTGCGGTATATAAGGGAAGCGATTTGAGGAGCGTATAAGCGCAACCCGCTTCATATGAGTATGTCAGCAGGTCGTGGATACAGCTTCGGTTCTTCCCCTCCGCATCGAGGTAGGGCGTGACGGTAACGCCGTCCGCATAGGTGTAAAACAGATCGAAGCGGGCGGGGCTGATTCCGTAGTCGCGGAAGCGGACGACCCCCATGTCCCCCCGTCCCGTCAACGTCGCCGCGAGGTTGACGAACTCGCCGTCGAGGTCGAACACATTGAGTTCGAACGTGAGCCCGTCGCTCAAAAAACTCCTCGTGAAGCCGTCCACGCTCGAAACCGTCCCGTAAAATCCGCGTTGGGACATATACTCCGCAATATAGTCGGCGATGAAGGCATTCTTATAGATGAAGAAATCGAGGAACGTAGGATCTTCCCAAGCGGAGAGAAAGTCGGCATAGGTCTTTGAAACTTCCAGCCGCACCGTGTTCTCTCCCAAAAGTTTGAGGTCGATGTGTTCTTCATTCATCGCAAAGGAGAGAATGTCCGCGACCGCACGGGCAGTTTCCGCATTTTGATTGGGGTCGTTCTGTGCGGCGTATTCATCGTCGTCGCAGTAGAACAGGCTGTAATAAAACTCATACACGGGTGCGAGATACATCGCACGGCTTCCGTTTTCTTTCATGAGAGAGAAGGCGGAATAGAGGCTCGGATCGACATGGGTCTCCGCATTGACGTTGCCGTTGACGGAGGCGAGTCCCCCCTCAAACGTCTCGCTCTCGAAGATATCGTACGCGTTCACACACGCCGAAGTGTAGGCGTTCTGCGCGGCTTCAAGCCGACGTCTCCCCTTGAATCCGTCCTCATCGAGATAATAATTGCACACAAAATCGCCGCCGCAGTTGAATGCGGCGGTGTCCGCACGAAGCGTTTTCCAGCCCTTGCTTTCCGAGAAGAGCGCGGACACGCCCAGCCCGAACGCCGTGAGCGCGACCGCGACGGCGACGACGATGACGGCGATCCGCAGCCCCATGTGCCTCTCCGAGACCTCGACGTTTTTTACGGGTTTCGGCTCTCTATCTCTCATCCGCGCTCCTCCGTCTCAAAGCAGCGCGAGGAGAAGGCACAGCCCGAAGATCGCCACGACCGCCCCGCGGATGGCAAACCCTATGATCGTGCCTTTCTTGCACGCCTTATAGTTCTTCATGTACTTTTTCTTCTTGAAGATCGGGAAGGCGACAAGCCCCGCGATGGGCAGAACGATCGAGCCGATCATATACAGCACGTTGCCCGTGTCGTGTACGGGGGCTTCGAGAATGCCCGCCGCCTCCGCGGAGACCTGTTCGGGCTTCGCTTCCTCCGCTTTCGCCTTTTCTTCGTCGGATAGAATGGTGATCGTCTTCAAAGGAACTCCCCTCTCCCGCAGCGCGGTATATTCTTGCAGTTCTGCGTCATTCCCGAACACATAGTGGTCGTGACCGATACATTTGAGGTAAGGCTTGCTCTCCGAGTAGTCGTGCACGGAGGGATCGTAGGTGAAGAGCTGTTTGTTCTTTTCGAGCTTGGGGTCGGGAATGGGGATGGCGGAGATGAGCGAACGGGTGTAGGGATGAAGCGGATAGTCGAACAGCTCCTCCGCCGCCGCGATCTCCACAATGTCCCCCTTGTAGATGACGCCGATCCGATCCGAAATAAACCGAACGATGGAGAGATCGTGCGCGATAAAGAGATATGTGATGTTCTTCTCTTTCTGGAATTTTTTCAAAAGGTTGAGTATCTGCGCGCGGATGGAGACGTCGAGCGCGGAGATCGGCTCGTCGGCGACGACGAACTCGGGCTCCATGATCATCGCCCGCGCCAGCCCGATCCTCTGCCGCTGTCCGCCCGAGAACTCGTGCGGATATCGCGTGAGATGCTCGGGGAGCAGTCCGACGTCGGTGATCACCTTTTCCACCTTGCGCACCCTGTCCGCCTCGTTCTCAAAGAGCTTGAAGTTGTACAGCCCCTCCGAGATGATGTAATCGACGGTCGCCCGTTCGTTCAGCGAAGCGGCGGGGTCCTGAAAGACCATCTGCACATTGCGGATGACCTCACGGTCGAGCGAGTGAGGGATCTTACCCGAGATCCTCGTCCCCTTGTACAAGATCTCCCCCGCGGCGCACGGGTTGACGCGGATGACGGCTCTGCCGATGGTCGTCTTGCCCGAGCCGCTCTCGCCGACGAGAGAAAAGGTCTCGCCCTTGTAGATATCGAAAGAGACGTTCTTTACGGCTTTCACCGCCTTGTCTCCCTTGCCGAACGTGATGTCGACGTTTTTGAGCGAGAGCAGCACCTCCCTCCCCGTCCCGTCCAATTCCCCGTGTTCGGGGAGGTGGGCGGCGGTGGGAGTGAGACTTTCTTTCTTGGAGCTCCCCTTAAAACGGGAAGTGAGGCGCGCCCACGCGTCTTTCAGCTTTCCGGATGTCTTTTTGAAGAATGCTTTCATGTGTCGATCCTTATGTTGAATGCCTTCACGAGCTTATTGTGGATGTCGCGGATCGCCTCGGGCTTTTCCACCTTGGGCGAGCGCGGATCGAGCAGCCACGTTTTGGCAAAGTGCGTCTCCGTCACGCGGAACATGGGCGGCTCTTTTAAGGTGTCGATGCGCATACAGTAGCTGTTTCTCGGCGCGAACGGATCGCCCACGATCTTGTTGTAGAGGGAGGGCGGCGTGCCCGCGATCGAGAAGAGCGGCGTGTCCTTTTCGGCGAGCTGGGGAAGCGAGGAGAACAACGCCCAAGTGTACGGATGTCTCGGGTCGTAGAAGATCTCCTCCACCGTGCCGAGCTCCACGATCTGCCCCGCGTACAGCACGGCGACCCGATCCGCAATGTTGGCGACGACGCCCAAGTCGTGCGTAATAAACACGATCGTATAATGAAATTCCCGCTGCAACGACTTGATGAGCCGAAGGATCTGCGCCTGTATGGTGACGTCGAGTGCCGTCGTGGGTTCGTCGCAGATGAGGATCTTGGGCTGGCACGAGAGCGCGATCGCGATGACGATCCTCTGCCGCATGCCGCCGGAGTATTGGAACGGATAGTCGTCGTACCTGTTCTCCGCGTTGGGAATGCCCACTTTCTTCATGAGCTCCACCGCCCGCTTTCTTGCCTCCGTCGGCGATACGTTCTGGTGCTTCATGATGACGGAGGATATCTGCTTCCCGATGGTGAGGATGGGGTTGAGCGACGTCATGGGATCTTGGAACACCGTTGCGATGCGCGAACCGCGGATCTGTTGCCAATCCTTGGTATATTTGATCTTGGCGAGGTTGAGGGTGCACGTTCCGTGAAGCCCCGTTTCGGTCGTGCCGTCGAGGTATTTCACGCGGAAGAGGGTGGTGTCGAACACCTTGTTGCGCTGGTTCTCGTCCGAGAGGTCGACCCCCGCTTTCATCGCCTTGCGGATATGATAGAGCAGTTTTACCGACATCTTGATGCGGTTCAGGAACGGGTATCTTCCGAGGGAGAGATAGATCTCTTTCACGATGATCTTGTTGCGCTCTTTCGTCTCCTCCGAGATGTTCCCGCGGATGAGTTGCTTGTGCTCGGCTTTGAGCGAACGCATCTTCCCGCGGTAGGCGCGAAGATACGCTTTATCCGCATTTGCCTCTTTTTTTCGCTTCTGCGCGAGGATCTTGCGGCGTTTCTCCGCCTCCTTGATCTTCCTGTCGTATCCTTTCATTTCCGCCGAAGTTTTGGAAAACTCCGCGCGGTCCGTCCGTCTCGAAAGCGTCTGCCTGTGGTTGAACAACTCGGTGCGTTCGTATTTGAGATCGGCGATCTCGCCGTCGATCTTCTCGCTCTCCTCGCCGCTCAACGTAAATTTGTCCCGCTTCTCCCGTTTGAGGTCGAGGATGGCGCGAAACACTTCGCTCCCGAGCTCGAGACGGGAATACTTGTTCACGATCTTCAACTCCCCGCCGAGCAGAACTCTGTCGAGCTTGTTCGGCTTGACAACGGTGTCCGCAAGCTCGTCGTCGTTGAAGATGAGATCGCCCGAGCTGATATAGCCGTTGCTGTCGAGCATTCCCGCGAACGTCTTTGTAAATACCGATTTCCCCGAGCCGCTCTCGCCGACGATGGCGATGGACTCGTCCTCATAGATATCGAGGTCTATCCCCCGTATGGCGGTGAGCACCCTCCCGCGCACTTTGAACTGTACGCCGAGGTCTTTCACCGATAGGAGCACCTTTTTTTCCTGTTCCATACGCACCTCACATATGCGTTCTCGGATCGGACGCGTCGCCTAAATTCTGCCCCACCACATACAGCACGACGGTGATGATCGCGGCGACGATCACGGGAGTCCAAAACTCCCAGCCCCAGCCGGGCGTGGTCATGGCGACCTGGTTTTCCTCGATGAGCCGCCCGAGCGACATATCCGAAAGCCCCATCCCGATGTAGGAGAGGAACACTTCATACGAAATGTACGACGGGATCTCCGTTGCGATCACGGTGACAATGACCGAAGTCATGAAAGGCAGAATGTTCTTCAAGGTGATCTTGAAGATGGAAGTCCCCAAACAGCGCGAGGCGAGGTTGTACTCCCTGTCCCGTATGATGAGCACCTGCGTACGGATGAAGTAGGCGATGCCGATCCACCCCGTGAGCGTCATGGCGAACACGAGCGTCCAGAAGCTCCCCGTCATGATCATCACGAGCACCGAGATGACGAGGATGTACGGGACGTTGCCGACGATGTTGTACACCTCGATCATGACGATGTCGAACTTCTTGGAAAATCCCCACACCGCGCCGAGCAAGATGCCGATCGTCATGTTGATCGCCGCGCACACGAGCGCGAGCGAAATGGAGATCTGCGCGCCGCTCCACACGGCGTTGAACGTGGAAGCCCCCTGCGCGTTCGTCCCGAAAATATATTTCAGGTGAAACCCGAAGCGGGAGATCGCCTCCGAGGGCGACAGGTGGAACGCTTCGAGGTCGGTCACATGCTCCGCGGAATTGTAGGGAGAGATGAGCGGATACACATAAGCGAGAAACACGACGAACCCGAGAAGTGCCAAAAGAAAGATGTTGATCTTATGTTTGAAGAACACGCGGAACACGCTCTTCCAATACGAATAGCGGGGCGCGGTGATCTTCTCCGAATTGATCTCCGAGCAGTCGAAGGGCGCGAAGAGCTCCTCTTCGGTCAGCCCCAGATCGTCTAAATTTACCAATGTTTCGTCCATGATTTATCGCTCCTTTTTGTTGAAGCTGATGCGCGGGTCGGTGAGTGCCATCAAGATATCGCCGAGGATGAGTGCCAGAATGGAGAGAAGCGCGTAGAAGAGCGTAATGCCCACGATCACGCTGTTGTCGTACAGGTTGATCGCCTTGGTGAGCACGTTCCCCACGCCCGGGACGACGTACACGCTCTCTGTGATGATCGCACCCGTGAGTGCCCCGAGCACGCTCCCCGGAATGCCGTTCAGAATGGGGATCGCTGCGTTCTTCATGATGTGCTTGCGGAAGATCTGTCCCTCCGAGAGCCCGCCCGAGCGCGCGAACTTCACATAGTCCGAATTGCTCTGGTCGATCATGTACCGTCTCATCCACTTCATCAACCCGCCGATGGAGGGCAGCGCGAGGGACACGATGGGCAGAATGTAGTACAGCCAGTTGCCCGAAGTGTCGAACGTGACGGGTAGTCCCATCAGCATACCGATGCCCTTGAACATGAAGATGTAGGCGAGCGAGGGCACGGCGATGATGAAGATGATATAGAGCGTGCCGAGCTTATCCGCAAACTTGTCCTTTTTGAGTGCCATCAAAATGCCGAGAGGCAGTCCCACGAAATAGGCGATGATGGTGGCGATGATGCCGATCGTGAAAGAATACCCCATTCTCGACATGCCCGCCTTGTTTGTGCTGATATTGGTGTAGTCGTCCGTGAAGCGCGCCTGCACGAACTCCCCGCCCGCGGCGAGCGAGCCCTCTACATACGTTGCGGAGTGCAGATTGTCTGCGCTCACTTCGATATGCCCCGTGGGATAGCTGACTTCCCCGTTCACATACGCGCCTTGCGACTGCGTCATCGTATCCCACACGTCTACGCCTTGATTGACGGAATACGAAGTTCCGAGGCTCACCGAGATGAGATTTTGGTGGATGAACGGGAACTTTCCGTCGAAGTACAGCAGATACTTGTGCGTCGTGCCGTTGCCGATGATGGCGGGCGAGAACTTCTTCCCGACGACGTTTCCCGCCTCGTCGTAGGTAAAATAGGCGGGGTCGTACCAGGTGAAAGAGATCCCCCGCTCCTCATCCGCAATGCCGCGCGCATTATGGATGTTGTCCACCGTGACGATGCCCGTCACGAAGTTCCAGAACCGCACGAACACGTTGATGTCTTTATAGGCGAAGAGCTGTTTGGAGTTGCCTTTCGCTTTGGAGTAGTTGAGCCGCGTTACGGTGTAGCCTCTGCTCTCGTACTCTTTCGTGAATTGTTCGATGTACTTCTTCGCCGCGGCACTGTCCTCTGCGGGCGTGTTTCCGAATGCGGCGGCAGACCGCTCCTCCGAAGTCAGCCCGAGCGTCCCGAGATAGTCGCCGTACGGAACATAGTCGAGATAGCCGTATCTCTCCCACTGCTGGTAGCGGTAGACCTCTTTGTCGTTGCCGCTCAACTTGGTGAACGTCCCGTCGCTCGAAAAGATGAGATTCCTGTCCATCGTCGAATAGACGAGGAGCATGACGATGAGCACCACGATGAGCACCGACACAATGCCGTGCAGCAGTCTTTTTAGGATATATTTTACCATGATCCCTCCTACCAAAGAGAGGGCAGCTTTCGGCCGCCCTCTCGCTTCGAACCTGTCTTATTCCCGAGGATCAGAAGATACCGAAGCACTTCGTCATGTAACCTGCGTAGTCGGGAAGCATCGTGTCGAGGTACGTCTGCGGATCGCCGTAGTCGGGACCCCAGCCGGAGAGATCGTAGATGTCGAAGTTGGATTCCGAACCGTTCTCGATCCAATACCCGGCATACTGCCATTCGTCGGCGGTGGCGCAAGGAACAAGGTTGATCTGCACTTTCTTTTCGAGAACTTCCTCGATGTTCTTCTTCAACGCCTCGGCGCGAGCCTTATACATGGAACTCGTATCAAAATAAGGATAGTCGATGACGATGGGATGATCGGCACTTACCTCGATCCCCGCATACCAATAGAGCTCTTCGATCGCCTGCGCAAGCTCATCCTTTGCCTCGTCCGCATGATACCATCCGTCGAAGCCGGTGTACGACATATCGCCTTTCACCTCTTTCCAAACGACGATCGGAGATCCGTCCGCGGTGAGCTGTGCCTGCACGATCTCGCCGTACTGCGTGCCCGCCGCAAACGTCGTATCCACGCCGTTGATCTTGATCGTCGTTTCGGCGGGAAGCTGAACGAACGTGCCGGGGGTGTACATGTTGGAGATGCCCGCCTCGGCAAGGTCTGCGCCGACGACCTGCGACATATAGGTGATCCTGTTCACGGAGTAGACGAGCGCGCGGCGGAAGTGCACGTTCAAGAGTGCTCTGTACGCTTCTTCTTTCTGCTGCTCGGTCTTGGCGGAAACAACCGCTCCGTCGTTTACATTGGCATACGCGCCGCGGTTGATGTTGAGGAAGGCGCAGAACGCCGTCGAATCCATCGCCGAAGTGTAGGCATAGGTATCGAAGATTGCGCCCGTATCTCCGGAAAGTTTATCCGTTTTCGCGCTCTCAACGTTGGAACCGGTGAGTCCGCACCCGTCGATCGTGCCGCTCTTAAAGTCGGTATAAGCCTTGGTGACGTCTTTCCCGTCGTTGTAAAGCCAATTGATGGTCTCCGTGTTGCGGGCATTCGGGGTGTCCTTATTCCACCAGGTCGGGTTGGCGGTAAACACCATCTTGTTCTCCTTGATGTGCTGGGAGATATAGTAAGGACCGCAATATGCGATGCTCTCATACGACTTGCCGTAGTTGTAATCGTCGGCAGCGGGGTTGAATTCAGAGCCGAATTTCCCGCCCTTGCTCGTATAGTACGTTCTGCTCAAAGGAGCAAACACGCTGTACGAGAGCATGGTGAGGAAGTAGGATTCAGCCGATTTATATACGGTATAGGTGACGGTGTTCGCCGATTCGTTTGCGACCACTTTCACGGCGTCGAAGTCGGCTTCGCCCGCAAGATATTCGTCCGCACCGACGACAACGCCGTCGACGAGGTATTCAAGCCCGCCATGGGTGTCGAGCATGTGCTGGAAGCCCGCCACAAAGTCGTCCGCCTTGACGTCGGCAACCGCAACGCCCTGCGAATCGATCCACTTCGCGCCCGAACGGATCTCAAAGGTGAACGTCACCGTCGCCGCAGCGGCTTCGCCCGTTACGGGGTTGGCGGCGGCAGCGGCATCCACGGGATCGGGGATCGCCTTTGCAAGTGCGGGTTGCATATTATTCATAACGTCGTACTCGATCAATCCGTCGTATGTATTCACAATGGGTTCGGTATCTGCCGCATTCGAGGTGGACAGGACGTCGAACGTCTTGGGATCGGACGTATAGCCCATATTGTATTCGTTCTTCGTCGTGTAGCCGGCAGTTTGAAGATACGTCCTCATCCATGCAAGATAGGCCGCGCCGTTGTCTCCAGCATGTTCGTTGCGGTACGTTCTCATCGCCGCTCTGTCGGTCGCCTTGATGGGCGTGGTCGCAACGATCGCGTAGTGAAGGCGCGAACTGTCGTTGCCCCAAGCGACCGAAGTCACCGTCGCATTTGCGACCTTGGAGACGGCATAGTTACCGCCCTGCGCCTGCGTCGGAAGAAGAACGCCCGACTCATACAGTTTTGCCTCTGCCTGCGCCATGAGCGCGTAACGCTTCGCAAGATCGGTCGATTCCGCCCTCGCAACGGAGTACAGATCGTAGAATTCACTGAACGTGAAGTCATACGCGCGCTCGGATACGCTATCGTATGTTTCCGCTGTATAGGGAGTAAAGACTTCGTCTTTCGGACCATCGTCTTTCGGGTCGCAAGCCGCCATAGGGAACGCGAATACCGACGCCATCGCCACGCACGCAATTCCCATAGCTAACTTTTTGTGTGCCATATATAATACCTCCATAAAAAATTGATTCGACTTTTCTCGCGCGCCAACATCTTTCCGAGTAATGTTTTTTGAATGCTTCCCCATGTCGGATGGGGAAGCCAAACAGGGCGCGCCCTGTTTTTAGAAAATTTTGGGGAAATCATACCATAATACATTTTCACTGTCAAGCAAAAAATGTATTAAAGTGAAAATTATTTAATTTTTTATTCTTTTATTCATTTTTCCGTTCTCTTTTATCTTTTTTTGAACGTTTTCATCGCGAATAATTCTTGCAATTACTCATGCTCCATACATTTCCCCATCGCTTGCCCGCCCGCATGCCAATCGTCCCCCTACGGAAACCCGCCTGACGAAATTCTCACGAGTGGAAAATCGGGCTTTTTGTGAGGAAAAACGACGTTAGGGGCAAACCGCCACACATTCGGCGGTGAGAACCATGCAATCCGCTCCGGATATAATACGCCAAAAAAGCAAAAACCCCAACAAAACCTTTTTTCGGGTTCTGTTGGGGGAAATTAGTAAGCGGATAGGTTAAAATGTCTAACTTGAAATGAAACAAGTAATCATTAAAAACAATTATAAAATCTTTGTATCCAACGCTTCGCGCATACTTTTTGCGAGGGCTTTTGCCATGAGTACGGGAATCGCGTCGCCGATTTGCTCATATTTATCCTGCAACGGGTCACTATGGAATTTTACATACGGCCCGTTAAAGTAGTACCAATCGGGAAACGCCTGCAAGCGGGCGACTTCCCGCGGCGTTGGCTGTCTGTCATAGACCGGGTGGATCATCTCATCCAGGCAATGGGATGTGACAGTAAAGCTCGGCTCATCGTTTTTCAGTCGCCTGTTGCGTGAGCCGTAGATCTTATTCGGGAAGCAATCTTTTACGACCTCTTCCCGTCCTTCCGCAAGCAAACGGTCAACGGCTGTCTGCATGCCCTCGCCGGGTTTGATTTCATGCAACCGCCGAAGCATTTTTTTACTATGGTTCAGTGACTTATGGAATGTCACGACGTTTGGCTGATATTCACGGTTGCCTGAATGGCTATCGTCAAAAATAAATTGATAGTAAAGATAGGCAGCCTCCGAAATCAAGCCGTTTTTGTAGTCTTCTTCATAAGCGGGGAAGTACGGCATTTCCTCTGCCCCTTCACCGCTTTGGAGCGGGGGAAGATAGCGGAACGCATCCTCCACTGT
>CANRJR010000043.1 GCA_947631005.1 uncultured Clostridia bacterium
ATTTGAACCATTTACATATTTAAGCGGACAAGCAAAAATGAGGGGCTTCCCCCTCATTTTTGCTTGGTGGAGCTGTCAGAACGTAAAACGGATCTCAGAACATGAACACCGATTCAAACTGACTGCAATCGTTTGCGACGATCCCCATGATGAATGATTTTCCGTCTTGCAAGACAACCTTATAACGTGTGCCTATTTTCTGTTCGTTGCCCATCTTGAATGTTGCGTGCGACTCTACGATCGTAAATTCTTTTACGTCATCCTTCGTGATCTTGATTTCGTCTTTGCCCGCCACATTCAAACCCATGCCGCGCGACTTGTCTTCAAATGTCCGCAACGTTACGGAATATCCGAAATAGTCGCCGCCTAAGACATTGCCGCTCTTCATCTTTTGCTTGAATAAGTTGCTGAAAAAACCCATAATACAAACCTCCTAAAATATAAGTGTAACATATTGTTACTTTGAAAGTATAACATTTTGTTACAATTATGTCAAGCGATTTTTATATGAAATTAAGCGGATTAGTAAAAATAAGAAAACAGAAAGGATACACGCAATTAAAGGTCGCCATGGACTTGTCGATCAGTAGAGAGGCGTTATCGTACTATGAAAACGGCAGGAGAAGCCCGGACGTTGAGATGCTATGTCGCCTGTCCGATTATTTCAATGTTTCAATCGACTATTTGATCAATGGCAAAGAATTCGAGCATAAGTGATCGCCGAATTCTCGACCCCCCCTGGCCCACGAAGCAAGATTTTGTGCTGTGCAGTTTGCGGCATTCTTTTTATATCCCCACCATTCGAACGAACGGAAGGGTCCCCTCTTTTTATATTTGAATTCCGAATCGTGAACACTTGAAAAAATAATGTTTTTATGCTACAATATCCATGCTGATTCTGCAAGGATACGTAGATATGAACGCTCAAGAAAAAAACATTTCAATCGAAAAATCAAACGGACGATTTTATACGCCCGGATTTATCGTACAAAATATTTTAGATATGTCGGGATATTATGGCGCCAGCATTGTAAAAAAACACGTCATAGATAATAGTTGCGGAGACGGCGCATTTCTTGTTGAGATTGTCAAGCGTTATTGCGAAAACGCAAAACAAGCTGGATTATCAAATGAAGAGATTGCACAAGACTTATGTCGGTATATTCATGGCATAGAAATTAATGAAATAGAATGCAATAAGTGCATTCGGAATGTCAACGCCGTTGCACAGTCTTATGATATCGACTCTGTTGTATGGGACATAAAATGTGCCGATGCAATGGAAGTGAAAGACTATAATGGAAAAATGGATTTTGTTTTGGGAAATCCCCCCTATGTACGAGTGCATAATGTAGGCGATTCCTTTGAACGAGTGAAGCAGTTCTCGTTTGCTCAAACGGGAATGACTGATTTTTATATTGTCTTTTATGAAATTGGATTGAAAATGCTCAATCAAAGCGGCGTTTTGGGCTATATAACTCCAAATTCTTTCTTCAACAGTTTAGCCGGTGAAACTCTGCGCAAATATCTTATCATGAATAACCTGATCGAAAAAATAATCGATTTGAAGCATTTTCAAGCATTTGCGGCCACCACCTATACGACAATTGTCATATTGAAAAAAACAAAAGATACCGACCTTACTTGCTACTATCAATACGACGAAAAGAATAAAATTCCATATTATGTTGACGAACTTGCGACGAATGACTTTTATATTGGCAACAATTTTTATTTTTCAAGCAAGAATGACCTTCGCTTGTTGAAGAAGATATTCAATAACTTGGGACAAAGTGATATTGCCGTAAAAAATGGATTCGCCACTCTTTGCGATGACGTCTTCATTGGTGATTTCGATTTTAATTCGGCATATCTCATCCCCGTCATTAAAGCCTCTACGGGAAAACTTTCTCGCATTTTTTATCCTTATGGAAGGGACTCAAAGCTCATTCCCGAAACCGAGCTACAAAAAGATGACGCTCTATATCGTTATCTTCTTTCCTATAAGTCTCGTCTCGCAAAAAGAAGCTGCGAAAACGGTGGGACGGAATATTGGTATGCCTTTGGAAGAAGTCAGGCAATCAACGACACCTATAAAAACAAACTTGCCGTCAATACGCTTCTACGGACAATTGGAGACTTGAAATTGATCCCTGCACCCGCAGGAGTGGGTGTATATAGTGGTCTATATCTTGTCGGAAGCACTGTAAAAATGGAAATGGCGCGAAAAGCCCTCTTATCCGATGATTTTCTAGCTTACATTTCATTGCTCGGAAAGTACAAGAGCGGCGGTTATTACACTTTTTCCTCGAAAGACTTGAAAGCCTATTTGGATTATAAATTAGCATTTGAAGGAGGAATTTTAGCATGATGACCAACAAAGATTTTCTTGAAGTTATAAAGGATTCATTTCACACCTATTTGCGTGTCGGAACATCAAGAAGCACGGCTAAATTAAAAACTCTGCACGGTCATATTGCCACAGATTTAGCAGAGAAATTTGGCGCAGGTTTTTCTATTCATTCGCAAGGTTGGCAGAATGATAAAGAAAGCAATATTGAAGGCAGATATTATCCAAAGAATGTGGATATAACAATTGAAAAAGCGGGAAAAGTCGTTGCAGGATATGCAGTCAAATTCGTAATGCGGAATTACTCTCAAAATAGTAACAACTATTTTGAGAATATGTTGGGCGAAACAGCAAATATCCGCTCCAATTCTATTCCATATTTCCAAGTTTTTATCATTTTTGATAAGGTTCCCTATTATGAAAAAGGCGGCGCTTTCAAAAAATACGATACTATTACACCGCACAACTTGGATAAATATTTGGCATTATCAAAAGACGATCCTTCCGTGTTCTTCCATACTCCTGATAAAACACTCGTCGTTCTGATAAAGATAAAGGAAAAAGCGCCTTTCTACCAATATAAAAATGATGTGGAATATGCTTCATATTATCAGTCTGTAATCAATGATACCGACTTGCTTGCATACGCCGCCCAAATCAGCGACCCCTTTGATGATGGCGTTATTTTTAACGATTATGAGGATTTTATCGATCGTACATATCATATCACTTTAGGACGACTGAAAAGGGATTGAGTTTTAGTAAATCACGTGCCGTTAAAGCGCATTTTTGCTTTACAAAAACGGCACTCACCCTCAACTCTCCGCAATATTCGAAATTCTTATCAAGCAAAATGAGGGGTTATTCCCCTCATTTTTGCTTGGTGGAGCGGTGTCAACCTAAGTTGAACTTTTTTTCAACAACGCAAAATGATATTTAGAATGAAATTTCCGCGTTTGATCCAAAGTAATCATATACTTCTTGATATGAAATCCGCCCAGCCTTTATTTGCTCAGCGAGCAAAAGCATATTGATGACATTGAGAGCCGCTCCGTTTACTCCTGTGTCCAACGCGATATGCTGTAATCGCGTAGCCATATTCCTCGTAAACACACTGGAAATAAAAGTAAAATTAAATTGCACGATACTATTGGGAAAATTCTCCCACCAAACATTCGGATTCAATTCTGCGGAACGCGAAATATTTTCTCTTATATATCGAATCATTTCGTCAGATTGCTGAATAGGGAGAGAATAGCCGTGCGAGTATGCCTTTGTGTCAACAATAATGCCATGTTGTTCTTCCGTTCGATAAAGGATGCCGTCGGGCTTTCTTCCGCCGCCCAAATGACGTCCACCAAAACCGCACTCATTAACAAACAAAGCAATCGTTTGCATTTCAAAAAGTCTGTTTTGTGAGCTATCGAACGCGATTTCAATTAGAGATAAATAGTCATGCGGTATGTATTCCAACTGTCCACGGCAATATTCTTTGTATCGTAAAATATCGCTCATTTGAGTTTCTTCGACAGACAACTCGGGAATGACGAAATCCTTGATGGTATCCCTAAACACATACCCGCGCGGCGCACTTTCAATATTGATACCGATACTGATAAAACCAGCAATATCGTCTTGGATTGTTTTCTCGGATACCTCCAAACTTAGTTGCATCAATTTTTCCTTTACAGAAAGCGAAGTCACTAATCCAGTAGAACGGCTTAAAATTTTGAGTATATGACTGCGTCTTGTCCTCAAATATACCCTATCTGCCCCTTTGGGGGAAAACATTTCCCAATAGACATTTTTTGCAATGCGCGTAGCTATATTTACGCCAAGCCCACGGCGGCGCACGGCTAATCCTTTATGCGTGATTTTATATGCTTGTCCGATAGATTCAATTTTGCCAGCAACGGTAAAATTTTTGCTTTCTTGTTTTACCCAGCCCAATACCTTTAACCATGAACATATCATGCGAGCATATTTATCGGACGAGCCATCCCAATCCGCCTTCATCGAATTCTTGATTTTTGAATCCGTAACCGTTGACAATTCGTCCAACAAGATATTCTGCGGTAAAGTCGTAAAACCCGCTTCGCCTATAAATCCAAGTTGTCTGCCTAATTCAAACTTTGTTAAATGACTCCCGTCAGACAGTAAATTCAAAATTCGCATGACGGGAGGATATGAAAGAAGAGCTTGTGTGAGAATTCCTTCCTCTTCCGCCGAATCGTCATCGCTTTCAATATACTTTCGTCCAAGCTCGGTAATCTCAAATGAATCGGTGGAATAATCATAAGAAATGAAACCCAATGCGTGCGCCCACCTTACAAAATTGTCCGCAGACCAATCCACGAGGAACGGTCGCCGCTGTCCAGGCACAACCGCTTGTATGATACCATTACATCTTGATTCGGAGCGCGGCGAGAACGCCGTACCAGTCAATTCATCATATTTTAATTTGAGCGGCTGTCGAGTTAAATCATCGAGAAATCTTGCCCGTCCATCACGTTCCTCGACAATGGTGGGAATAATGGTGTTCACTAAATCTTGATGTACCCGCGACCCATAGTAAAATACCCCGACAACTCTTTTTAGATTATCAAATCGTCCAGGGTCTTGTACCCACCCAAAAGTTCTCACTGTAATTTGGCGTCCATTCACATAAACCATATATCACCTCAATAATTCGTAATCAATACTTCAACAGTATCATTTTTAGCCTTATCTTTTAATTGATAATTGCAGTTGGAGTAATCGCTATCTATGATATGAATATTGTACTTCTTCGACCAGTCAATTAAAATTTTGTTTTTTTTGCCATTGTGCTGCAACATATTTGAAAGGGCAAATTTCATTCCTAAATCATGAGCATTATCCAACCAAGCCAGTAATGCTTTTTCTTCCTGCTCGCCCCAATCCTTAAAGCCGCGGTTGCCGTCATTATAGCTCCCCGTAGTAATTAAATACGGGGGATCGCAATATACAAAGTCACCCGTGTCGTAGCCCGAAATGTCAATTTTTTGAAAATCTCTGCTGTAAAACTCTATTTGCCGTTTTTTCAATTCCTCCATGAACAGAATAAGATTCTTTTCTGTTGTTTCCGAATATTGACTTCTGTTTCTGCCAAAAGGATTATTATATTGTAGCTGATTATTAAAGCGGAATTGGTAGTTAAAAGAAAAACAAGATAGCGTAAATAAATCTATCGGGTTGCCATTAGAATTATAGAAATCCCGAAATGCGATGAAACCCTGTTCATTTTCCTTGCTTAAATTGTACTCCTTTATCTTATCATGAATACGCCGCAAAATAACTTCCGTGTCTGCATAACAAAGAGTGCGCACAAGTTCTACAACCTTATAATTGATATCGTTGCAAAGATAACGCCTCGCATTTACATTGGCAGTGACGGTAAAGCTACCCGCAAATAAGTCAATGAATGTATCAATCTCCGTAGGGAAAAATTGAAAGAGCTGAGGAAGCAATTTATATTTGCCGCCAATGTAATTCATCGGACTTTTGATAAATCGTTTTTTACTAACAGGCATTACCCTGCTTTTCCCTGAAACAATAGGCAAGGGAGAAACTTCATCACCTTTTTTTCGGGCATAAAGGATATATTCAAAGTGATTACTTTGATTGCTTTGAATTTTGCCCTTATAACGGCTATATGCAAATTTATAAATCTTAACGCTATTTTCTTTACAATGCGCTTTTAATATTTCCGCCAACTCATCAATTGTAAGCAAACCGTCGTCGCTGTAACTAACGATGATATGCTTAAAATCCGCATTGGAAATCAAGTCATCAAATGCGGCGCGCACTTGCGACTTACTACAATAACGCGATCGCTGTCTTGAACAATCCCGAACCCCTGTGATACCAGTCACTACGGGATGGTCGTTTCTTGCGATCGTTTCCAAAACATGATAATTGGGCAAATATTGCCGTGAGTTATATGGCGGGTCGATATAAAGAATATCGCCGCTGATTTTTCTTATAAGCTCATTCGCATCTTCGTTATAGCAAATATTGTGTCGATTGTTGTTTGAGATCGAAAGCCGTTGCAACTCAAATCTTTTATATGCGCGCCTATCCCATTTTTTCAAAAAAGCCCCATATGTGCCAGTAATATTAGAAACATACGGCACGCCTTCGATAAGACAAGCCAATAAATATTTGTATTCATTTTGTTCCAGCCAACCGCGCTCGTTCCAACGTTCAATCGTATCGCGGATAAAATCAATCCGCTCGGCGTTTTCTTCTATAAAGTACATTCTGCCTGATTCACCCGCAGGAGAATAAGTTTGCGTTATAAATCCTGCGTGATTCGCTTGTATGGGGGCAATTTCAAGAAAAGTAAGGGGGTCTGAAATTCCTTCCTTTTTCAAGCGGACAAATGAAGGGATAGAATTATTCTCAATGGTCGCAGCAGTAATTATATGGGAAAAATACATTATATCGTTCGATATAATTTGATAGCGCGGCTTAAAATGTCTTGATACTGCGCCCGTGCCCGAAAAGATATCGCAAAAGACGCCATTTTGAATTGGGCAATTTTCGGCAATGACATTATCAATTTCTTGAAGCAAGTTTGATTTACAACCTATGAATCTCATTTGAATCACATCCTATGACATCCTATATACATAGTATAACATAAGTCAAATTATTCCGCAACTGTTTAGCATTGTGTTGACAGAAAAATTTTAAAGTGATAAAATAAAGTATACTATTTGGGAGGTGGATAAGTATGACAAGGATACGGGATATCTATACGGGTAAGCCAGATGCAAAGGACGAAATTGAGACCGAGGGCGAGAAATCATTTCTTGAAACGTATATTGAGCCAATTAGTTTTGATTTGAACTCTATTGTCTCTGGGACGAATTGCTTTGTTTCTGGATTCAAGGGAACAGGAAAAACGGCACTTTTATATTATTTAGATGATTATATTAAGAGGTCAGACTCAGTTGCATATTCCTCATTTGTATTTTTTAAAGATGGAATTCCCAATATAACAAAGCAGGAAATGGAGGTTGCTTCCAAGAGAATGACCTCATTTATATCAATAGGAAAAGATGTCGTAATCGATGGAAATGAGTTTGAAGTGCTTTGGCGTTGGTTAATATATCAACGCATTTGGGAGGATAATATTGATTGTAATAATGGGCTTTTTGAGAACGATGATCAATGGAAAAAATTTGATAAAATCATTCAAAAAACTCCGCCCCCCGTTAAAAGAAAATTGTCTATTCCAAGCAGACTTAAATTGGCAATTCCAGTAAAAACAGGAGATGTCACAATTTCCCCTGAAGCCGAAATTGATTTCACTTCCGCAAATGTTATGATGACGGCGGCATATAGACAACTGCTGGATATGATTGCGACTTTGGACGAAATCTTTCCGACCTTAAAACGCACGGATATCCCTTATTATATTTTTGTAGATGAGTTGGAAGCCTATTACGGGGATGAGAAAATCTTCAAAAGAGATTTATATTTAATACGAGATTTAATTTTTACGGTTAAGAACTTAAATACACAGTTTATGCGATTTGGCAATGGTAAGACAAAAATAGTATGCTCGGTTAGGAAGGAAATTCTAAATGCAATCAACCGCTTTATAGTATCAAAAGAGCTAAACAAGGTGACTTCTGGCTTTGATGTCCCCATGGTTTGGAATTATACAAATACAAACTCGTTTAATCACCCGATTCTTCGGATGTTGGTTAAAAGAATACAACTCGCAGAGACACTGAACGGTGTACAATTAACAGAAGAGGAAATAGTTCAGAAATGGTTTCCTGAGAAAATAGACGGTTTTGAGCCAGCAAATTATATTTTAAATTACGGCTGGAATAAACCAAGGGATATTGTAAGACTAATAAAATGCGCACAAGCTAGCTTATGTAATGATTATACATTATTTAACAAAGCGGTGTTTGATGGAATTAGAAAGGAATATTCTCGTGAGAGCTTAGATGAAATTCGAGAAGAAATGTTGGCTTTATATTCGGAAAAAGAAACAGCGGATATAATAATGTGCTTAATGGGATTCCGAGCTATATTTACACTGGACGAGTTAAATAATCGAATAGAAAGATATTATCAGGGGACTATTTGGAAAACGGAGACTCTCCGCATATTGCAAGATTTATATAGGTTGGGTTTTATTGGGAACATTTCAAAATCCCGCAGATCATATCGTTGGCAGCATAAAGGAGATGATCAACTTATTCTTTCAGATGATTGGGATATAATGGTACATCGCGCTCTACAAAGCGTCTTATCAATAAACACATCTATTGCAGGCAAAAATCTAATACAACAACCTAGTAATATTTATGAAGTAACAATCTGCGCACTGTCTCTAAATTATATTGATGTATCATTTGTAAATGAAGGGAAAAAGAGTATTGCTCGAATCAGATCGGAAGATTTATTAAAAAGCATCTCTGCATATAAATTGGGAGAAAAATTATCTACAATAATCTTGGACAAAAATACTCGTAAAAATAAATGGCTCATGAAAGAGATTGAGCAATAGTATTTGGCACTTTGGCGGGTGCTTGACTAAAACGAGCGCACCGCTTCGCGGCGCGGTCAAGCACCCGCCAAACCTGCAAAACCAAAAAAGAAAGACATCAATGCCGCACGAAGCGGCGGCCGCCGCTGAACCGCTTGGCGATCCGCCGCTTGGTCGCGGCGGTCTTTTTTGATTGTAACTTTCTTTGCATTGTTTTTATGCCGGTCGCGGCAGCGGGCAGTCCGCTTGCTTCCGCGGCTTTTTCTTTTTGCCTAAAATTTTTTCGGGGAAACACTCTGTCAAACCGTCTTTCCCGTGGCTATCTTATGGGAGGCTGTTGACGATTGCCTTTCTGATTGGCTTATAAGTGGAGAGATTTTTGCGGAAAGACAAAAAACTTTCGCAAAATACCCTAACGAAAAGCAGTTTTCGCCGCTTATAAGTGAGGGGCATTGTGAAAAGCGGGAAAAATCTTTCGTGAAATACCCCGCCAAAAGGCAATTCTCGTGGCTAACTTATGGAGGGTATTTCAAAAAATCTCGTGAAAATTTCTCCAAACCCGTTGTCTTTCGTCGCTTTTCAAGCCTATATAGTGGAGAGTGTTTTCTGCGGGAGTGAAAAAACGGTGAAATATTTCCGAAACCCCTTAATAAAATGCCCTTCAAAACGCTTATAAGTGGGAGGTGTTTTTGATGAAACAGGAAATCGAGGTCATCACGGTAGGCGAGCCGAACCCGCAAACGCTCTCGGAGAGCGAACAATGCGCGTTCTTTGAAACCTTGCTGAAACGTATCACCGAACTGAAAGCACAGGAGAAGTAAACCGAACAAATCACAACTTCATAACACCCAACAGAGAGAAAAGAAAAGATTAGATAGTACCGCGTAAGCAAAAGTCCGAGATTTCCGCATAGGAACAGTGGTGCGCTTAAAGGGCAGAGTACAGAACAGAAAGAAACCTGTTTTGTATTCTGCCCTTTTTTCTTTTCTCTCAAAAAAATCTAATCGAAAAAGGAGAGAAAAACAATGCCATACCAAAACGCAAAGGTCTATTCGGACGGTGGTCATTATATCGCTATCCCAATGGAGAACTTTCCGCATGGGAAAGGACGGAGAAGAACAAAACCGAAAACGCCCGAACCCAAAACGGAAGAAACGCCGAAAGAACGATTTGAAGCGGCGTTTGAGGAGAGCCGCGCCCTACCAAAAAAGGAGCGGGAACAGCATATCACCGAGAAACTGAAAGATACATTTCCCGATGAGGGAGCGCGGCAGATCTTTGTCAAGGAAAACTTGGAGCGAAAGGAGCGGAACAGGATAAAACGCAGGGTGCGCCTTTGGCGCAAAATCAACTTACAGACATGGAACTACTTCTGCACGTTCACCTATTCGGACGAACTCCACACCGAAGAAACTTTCAAAAAGAAACTTCTGAACACGCTGAAACACCTTGTAGCCCGTAAGGGGTGGAAATACATAGGCGTATGGGAGCGCGGTGGAGAAACACAACGCCTACATTTTCACGGAATATTTTTTATCCCCGACGGCGGCATGATAGGAGAACTTGAAGAAGTGAAAGATCACAGCACGAAACTACACCGTGTGCAGACGACCTACCAAAACAGCCACTTCCGTAAACACTTCGGAAGAAACGATTTTGAGCATATCATTACGGACATGGATACCGCGCAATCGGTCAAATACCTGTTGAAGTATATCGAAAAAACGGGAGAGCGGCTTGCGTATGGCGGCAAACTTCCGACTTATTTCCGCTCGGACATTTTAGACGATGATATTGCTTG
>CANRJR010000044.1 GCA_947631005.1 uncultured Clostridia bacterium
TATGAACCGACGCTCGTAAAGGCGGTCACGTTCCCCAAGGTGGACGGAGAATATCCAACCGTCACGGACGAACAGGTAGAGCAGTTGATGAAGAGCGTCGAAACGGAATGAAACCGAAAAACGGCGTCGCCTCGGCGTAAAAGCGCGCGTCGCCTTGCCGTAAAAAATCTTCGGACCGTCCAAGATCATCGCGCCCCTGCGGCAAAAAGCCGCAGGGGCGCGATTCATGCTGTCGAATTTTCTGTTTTACCGAAAGTCGCATTCCTCCCAATGGTCGTTGATCACGCCGATGCCCTGTAAATAGGAATAGACGATCGTCGCCCCCACGAAGCGGAAGCCGCGTCGTTTGAGTTCCGCGCTCACCCGCTCCGAAAGTTCGTCTTTCGCGGGCATGTCCCGCACGTCTTTCAAATGATGATCGATCACTTTGCCGTCCGTAAAACTCCAAATAAAGGCGTTAAAACTTCCGAATTCCTCCTGCACTTTCAAAAACGCCTGCGCATTCGCGATCGCCGCCTCAATCTTTTTGCGGTTGCGGATAATGCCCTTGTCCTGCATGAGAGCTTGCACCTTTTCCTCACCGTACGCCGCTACAATGTTCGGGTCGAACCCGTCGAACGCCCGCCGAAAATTCTCCTCCTTTTTCAAAATGAGATCCCAGCTGACCCCCGCCTGCATGCCCTCCAACACGAGCATGGCGTACAGCTCCCCATCCCGATGCTCTTCCTTGCACCACCGCGTATCATGATAGACCAGCGACCATTCCGTTTGCCGCCCGCCCGTCCCGAAACTGAAATTGCACCGCCGCTTTTCCATAAACTTCCTCCGCACCGATTTTCGTATCGATTTTTGTTCCGCCCGCGCCCCCTGCGGTTTTCATGCCTTGCCCGCGCTTTTGCACAACATTCTTTGGCGGCGTCGCCATAACGTCGCCATAATGACGTCTATATGGTAGCACCGTTTTGATTATAGCACCTTTCCCGCGCTTGTGCAAGCCCCCCGCCCCTCGCCGCTCTTTTTTTGCGCGCTATGGAAAAGCGTCATAATCCGTGACTTCCTCATCCCAAAACATTCCCTTGTAGCAGAACGACCTGCGGAACAGAGATTTCTTCTGTGCCGTATGAGGGTAATAGGTGTTATACCCATACCGATGCGTATAATTCCTGCCAGTCTCCCGGGAGATCGTGCTCGGGCTTCGTCCCAATAATTTTGCAATATCACGAAAACTTAATCTTTCGATGTAGTATTTTCGTAGACAAGCGCGCTCTTCTATGGTAAGATGGCGGTAGTTCATTCGGATCTCCTGTGTTTTTATGGTTTCGCAATCATTATTATAACACTGTCTTCCGTTTGAACTACTTTTTTTACCCCCCATTGCACTTCATAGTATAATTCAATTTTTTATATGACGACGGCTTTCTGTGAGGAAGGCCGTCGTCAGTCCGAAATATTATCGAGAATATGGTGTTATTATATATTTGGTGAAATTTTTTGTCAAGATAAATGCAAAAGGACGGTGAACAAACGATGAAACAGAAAGGGACAAGGGATTTAACGCTGACACAACGTCGGCAGTTGGAAACGCTTTTGAAAGCGGGTCTGTATAAAAAGCAAATCGCGGAGCAGTTGGGTGTATGCCTCGCTACGGTTTACAATGAAATTAATCGCGAGCGGTGTACGCAGAAAGTTATTTTGTGGGTCGATTATTGGGGTGAAAAGCATTATAAGGAAATTTCGGCGTATAGTGCCGACATTGCAGAATAGCACTATCGCCTCAATCAATCTTCGCACGGTGCGCCTCTCAAAATCGGAAACGACTTCTAACTCGTGCATGAAATCGAGCGGCGCGTGATCGAGGACAAGATTCCCCATGTGCGGCATTGGGGGATATCAAGCGCAAGGGGCAATTCAGAACGACGATCAGTAAAACGACGTTATACCGCTATATCCGTTCGGGTGACATTTTTACGCGGATTACGATGCGCGACGTCAGACTTCGGGAACAGCACTATCAACACGCGACGATTAAGCGTCCCCCGCGCGGTACGAGTATTGAAAAACGCTCTCTGGAAATCGCGGAGCGGAATACATTTGGACATTGGGAAATGGACTGCGTTATCGGGAAGCAGGGAACGGCGGAGACGATTCTCGCCTTTACGGAACGTCTTACGCGTTACGAGATCATTTTTAAGATGCCCGACCATAGGGCGGCTACGGTTACGCGGTATGTGAACAAACTCGAACGGCGATTTGGTAAGAATTTTCGGAAACTCTTTAAGAGTATTACCGTGGATAACGGTTCAGAGTTCTCCGACTTCGCCGCTTTGGAAAAGTCGATCTATGGCGGCATACGGACGAGTGTGTATTATTGTCACCCCTACACCTCATGTGAACGCGGAAGCAACGAGCGGTTAAACCGTGAAATACGGCGGCTCATTCCGAAAGGAACAGACCTTTGCGGTATCAGTGATGAGCGTGTTCATGCCGTTGAAAGTTGGGTGAATAATTACCCACGGGAAATTTTCGGCTACGCAATAAGCGTGGAGCTGTTCGCCGCTCATCTGCAAGCTATCTAACACCGAAAACTTATTTTGGTGACAGGCCGCCGCAAAACGGCTTTTTTGCCATACTCAAATTTTCCTTTTCCGCGTCAATCTGTTTTTCATTCTCCTGTAAAGGTATGCAAAAGCATAAAACCTACCGAAAATCGCCTTTTCAACGGCTATTGTACCACGCCGCAAAAAATTTTTGAATTTTAGAAAAAAATTCTATAAAAATGCTTGACTTTTTTCTGCACAGCCAGTAAAATACATTCTGTTTCATGTAGAGAGGAAACGCTTATTTTTGAAACAAGAAGCGGGAGAAATATGCTTACACGTCATCAATTTAATTTGCTTCAAGTCCTCATAAAGGGTTCGGGTGAAACACAACGCAAACTTGCAGAGTGCGTGAAAGCATCTCCTTCAAGCGTCAACCGTACGATGAAAGAACTCACTGCACTCGGATATGCGGAAAGGGGGACGATTACGGCGGCGGGGAGAGCGGCACTTGAGCCTTACAGAGTTAAGCGCGCTATCTTTTTGGCGGCGGGATTTGGGTCGAGACTTGTTCCCGTCACCCTCAATACCCCCAAGCCGCTTGTCCGCGTATTTGGAACGCGCATTATCGACACCTTGCTTGATGCCGTACTTGCCGCCGGCATTGAGGAGATTTGGATTGTGCGCGGTTATTTGTCGGAACAGTTTGACCAGCTTCTTCGAAAATATCCCAACATCCGATTTATTGAAAACGAAAACTATAATGAAGCCAACAACATCTCGTCGGCGTTTGCCGCACGAAATCTTTTTGCGAATGCATACATCTTTGAGGCGGATATTCTTTTGAAAAATAGGGATCTCATCTCGCCTTACCAATATTCCTCCAATTTTCTCGGATTTAAGGTAGACCGCACGGATGATTGGTGCTTTACCGTGAAAGACGGCGTCATAACGGAGCAGAAGATCGGGGGATTGAATTGCTATAAGGAAATCGGCATTTCATATTGGGATGCGGAGGATGGAAAAAAAATCCGTAGCCACATCGAACAGGTGTATGCAATGCCTGGCGGAAAGGAGCGGTATTGGGATGAAGTACCCATGCGTGTGTTCCGCGATGAATATCGGGTAAAGGTTCGTGAATGCGATCAAGGAGACGCGATTGAGATCGACACATATCGCGAACTCAAAGAGCTCGACAGTGCTTACAACGTATAAAAAAATCATGGAGGGTATTATATGAAAAAAATTATCAGAAGACTTGCGGCGATTGCTTTGTCTCTCGCCATGGTAGTTCCCGTAGCGGCCCTTTCGGCGTGCGGAAACGACGGAAAGATCGTCATCTGGACAAGCGGTGAGGATTACAAGAACAACTATTATCTCACCAAAGTTCGTGAGAAATTCCCCGACTACAAGATTGAACTCGAGTACATGAACAGTAGCACCATCGCGGCAAAAGTACTCGCGGAGGGAGAAAAGTGTACGGCAGACATCATTGCCTCGGAAGAGTACGGCTACCTCTATAAGTGCGAAGAGCAGCTTGCAGAACTTCCGGATTTTGATTTTTCCGTCTATCTTGATGAGATCGTCGCAGAGGGAAAGAAGTTCACTCCGGAGGTAAAGAACGGGGGCTGCATCATCATCAACCCCGATGTGCTTGAAGAGAAAGGACTCGACGCACCCACCACGTACGACGATCTTCTGGATGCGAAATACAAGGGACTCATCTCCATGCCCAATCCCGCTTCGAGCGGAACGGGTTATATGTTCCTTCGTCAGCTCACCAACGAGTGGGGCGAGGACGAGGCGTTCACATGGTTTGAGGGACTTGCGGAGAACGTTCTGCAATTTACTTCTTCCGGTTCTGGACCCGTTAACGCGCTCAAACAGGGTGAAGTCGCGATCGGACTCGGGATGACGAGTCAGGCGGTTCAGGAAAAGAACGGCGGTGTCAACCTTGATATCGTGTTCTTTGAGGAAGGTTCTCCCTACGGAATGTACGGAAATGCCGTCCTTAAAAAGAGCGCGAACAAAAAAGGCGTCATGGATGTGTTCAACTATCTTGCGACGGAGCTCTGCCGCGGCGTGAATGAGTTGTACTTCCCCGATCAGATTTTCAAGGACTTTGCTCCCGAACTTGAAGGATTTCCCACGAATATTCCTTACGGCAATATGAAGAACGATACACTTGCCGAAAAAGAACGGTTGCTTGCAAAATGGACGATTGCGTAAATGAAGAAATCCTTCGGATCGAGGGATTGAGAAAAAAATATCGTGAAGGCGATGTACTCAATCGCATAGATTTCACCGTAAAGAAAGGAGAGTTTCTCTCCATTCTCGGTTCCTCCGGTTGCGGGAAGACCACGCTTCTTCGTATTCTTATCGGCCTCTTGCGGCCCGATGAGGGGAAGGTCCTCAAAGACGGGCAGGATATCACTTACTCCCGCCCCGATCGACGCGGAATGGGGATCGTGTTTCAGAATTATGCCCTATTTGAAAACATGACCGTTCTGGGCAACGTGGAGTACGCACTCAAAGTTAAAAAGGAAACGCGGGACATCGCGCGGGAGACCGCGGAGAAGATGCTCGAAGCGGTGGGGCTGACGGAGTATGCGGGCAAAATGCCGCGCGCTCTCTCGGGCGGGCAGCAGCAGCGAGTTGCAATCGCCCGCACACTCGCGCTTCATCCCGATATCATCTTGTTCGATGAACCTATGTCCGCGCTTGATGTTTCCACCCGCATCCTTCTTCGCGGGGAGTTGAAAAAGATCCAAGCTACCTTTGGCACTACAATGATTTACGTCACGCATGATCAGGAAGAGGCTTTCGCCATGTCGGATAGGATTATGATCCTGCATGAGGGATATATCTGTCAGCTGGATACACCCGAAGAAATCTGTAAGCATCCCGCAGACGAGTATGTGCAGACATTCGTCCTTGACAACCTTCGCGCGAAAATAGATTCTCTCTCGAAATTCGCGAAAGAAATGCAGAACGGGAGCGAACAATGAGCGATACCGCAACGGCAAAGAGGGTACGATTCGAGCGCAAGACGATCATTCACGTGATTTTTCTTGTGTTTTTCGCCTTGAGCGTCCTCGCGCCCCTTTTCACAATGCTCTTTCATATGACGGGAGAGGGAATGAGGTCTGTCTTTTCATCGCCTCTTTTTTTGCCTGCGCTTAAAAATTCCGTATTGACTGCTCTCACAGCAACGGTGATCTCCGAACTGCTTGCTCTTGCCGCCGCTTATGCCGTGGAACGATCCGGGGTTCGCGCAACTTCGCTTTGGTCGGTCATTTTTGTCATACCCATGCTCATCCCGTCCATTTCTCATGCGTTTGGGATCATTTCGCTCTTCGGGAACAACGGTTTCATTACCAAACTTTTCCATAGCAATGGTTCAATCTACGGATTTTGGGGGATCGTACTTGGTTCGGTGATGTACTCTTTCCCCGTCGCGTTTATGATGATTTCCGGCATTTTGCGCTACGAGGACAGTATGCAATATAAAGCGGCGAGGGTACTTGGTATTCCGTTTTGGAGAAGAATGACTGCGATTACCTTTCCTTTCCTCCGCAAGACGCTCATCACTACATTTTTTGCCGTATTTACGATGATCGTCACCGACTACGGGGTTCCGCTTGCAATCGGAGGTAAGGCGGGTACGCTCTCCACGCTCATGTACAATACAGCGGTCGCCAACGTAAACTATGATAATGGGAGTGTTATAGGCGCGATCCTGCTCGTTCCCGCTGTGATTGCTTTCGTGGCAGATGTCGCCTTTCCCGAAAAGAACCAGAGCGGATTTGTCACAGAAGGAGTGGAAACAAATTCAAAGCACTGGGTGAAAGCAATCTCTTATGCTTTTTGTGTCCTCGTTTCCGTCTTTGTGCTCCTGCCCATCCTTGCTTTCTGTTTCATGTCGTTTGCGGCGAAATACCCCGTAGATATGACTTTTACATTCAGCCATATTACAGATACGATTAGCCGAGGAGCGGGCGAGCTTCTTCTTTATTCATTGCTCTATTCTTTTCTTGTTGCTCTGTTCGGAACTGTCATTGCCTTTCTCTGCGCCTATGCTACGGCACGATTGAGGGGAAAGATCAGCCGCTTTGTCCATCTTTTCGCTATCATGAGCATGGCGATACCTGGCATTGTCCTCGGTCTTTCGTATCTCTTGTTTTTTAATAAGTCTTTTCTGTACGGAACAATCTTTATTGTCGTACTCGTCAATACGATCCACTTCTTTTCATCGCCCTATCTAATGATGTATAATTCGCTTTCCAAAGTAAACGAATCGTTGGAAGATGTCGGCGCAAGCCTTGGAATTTCGAGGTGGAAACTCGTTTTGAGCGTAATTGTACCCAAGGTACTATATACCTTGCTTGAAATGTTTGTCTACTTCTTCGTCAACTCTATGATGACGATCTCGGCGATCTCTTTCCTTGCGCCTCCCGCGCCGAAGTCTGTCGCACTCATGATCAATCAATTTGAATCGCAACTCCTTATGGAGAGCGCGGCGTTCGTCTCCCTTTTGATTCTTGCGGTAAATGTGATCGTGAAAGGGATGCTTATCATCTACCGAAGAATCCGATCGCGCAGAGGGGACGAATAAAAAAGAAATCTGCCCGAGCACAACGCGTTTGGACAAATTTTTGTAATGGTTGAATTATACTATGAAATAAAAAATGAGTACGGTTAATTATCTTCAGAAAAGCAGCCTTCATTCTATTTCCCCCTTTTTCGACATAGGTTAAAATATCCTGTCGAATAGGGGATTATTTATGTGGAGAACGATAGAGGAACGCGTGCGGATGTGCGGGGAGACCATTTCGGAGACGGGTTGTACCGTGCGCACATGCGCAATTGTGATGGGGACGAGCAAATCCACCGTGCATATAGAGGAAACATTACCGAACGTTTTGTGTGGGTAGTAGAATAAAACGACCAAAACGAGGCAAAATCAAGTGTTTTGCTTCGTTTTTTCTTTTCAACCGTTCTGTTGAGCACAGATAAACGCAACAGAACGGTTGAATAATTTCGCCAAAAATCGGTTTAATTTTTCGCCAATCGTCGGAAAAATTTTTCGCTAATTATCGGAAAACGATTGATTTATGACCGATTCTATGGTATAATCGAGTTAATAAATCAAGAGAGGCGGTTTTGGGATGAAAGAATATAAACAACGCATTGCAGACAGTATCTTGCTAATGAAATTAGAGGGAAAAGGCGCGGTTTTGATTGAAGGACCGAAGTGGTGCGGCAAGACGACGACCGCCGAGCAAATCGCAAAAAGTTGTCTGTACATGAACGATCCGAAAAATAAAAACCAAAATATTACGATGTCCGAAATCGATCCGCAGAGGTTATTAAAGGGGGCAGTGCCGAGGCTCATCGATGAGTGGCAAATTGCCCCTAAATTATGGGATGCCGTAAGATACGAGGTCGATCATCGCAGAGAACTCGGTCAATTTATCCTCACGGGCTCTGCCATACCGTCCGATACAAAGGGAATTACGCATTCCGGGACGGGTCGTTTTTCCTGGCTCACGATGCGCCCGATGAGCTTATACGAATCGGGGGAATCAACGGGCGAGGTCAGTTTGACCGATCTCTTTTTTTCTCCTTCTTCTGTGTCTGGTTTTACCCGCATGGATCTCGCCCGGTTGGCTTTCACGGTATGCCGTGGCGGTTGGCCGCAGGCAATCGGACTTCGGGATGAAATTGCTTTGGATCAAGCGATAGATTATTATGACGGAGTCATTCATTCAGATATCAATCGAGCAGATAATGTTCAAAAAAATCCCGAACGAGTGAAACGTCTGATGAGGTCATTGGCGCGGAACCAGGGCAAACAGACGCCAAATACGGCTATCTGCGAAGATATTAGAGTGAATGACGAAGAGTCGCTCAACGAAGAAACCGTTGCGGCCTATATCGGAGCATTGAAGAAAATCTTCGTCGTAGAAGATATGCCTGCATGGAACCCCAATCTGCGCTCAAAGACGGCGATCAGAACGTCGGACACCAGATATTTTGTTGATTCATCTATCGCCGCTGCCGCGCTGGGAATCGGCCCTGAAGATTTGATCGCAGATCTGAAAACCTTTGGATTATTATTTGAAACGATGGCGGTCCGCGATTTAAGAGTTTATGCCGATGCTCTGAACGGAGAAGTCTATCACTTCAGGGACAAAGGCAGACTTGAATGTGACGCCGTCATTCATTTGCGGAATGGTTCCTACGGCTTGGTCGAGATCAAACTCGGCGGAGAGAAACTGATTGAAGAGGGCGTGGGTACGCTCCAAACGCTGAAAAATAAAATTGATACCACAAAAATGAAAGAGCCGTCTTTTCTCATGGTGCTTACGGGAACAGGCGATTTTGCCTACCGCCGCCCCGACGGGGTGTATGTCGTTCCTATTGGTACGATGAAGAATTAAACTTTGAAGTGCGCAAAGAAATGTTTGACAAGCTGAATCGGGTGTGATATACGAAACTCAATAAAAATAAAGATGGTATTGTAGAACGGTTTGTGCGGTTGGTACTCCTGTAGATTTTGATACATGGAAAACAGATTATAGCAAGTGGTTCCCATTTTTCAAACGAGAATAGTAATTCGGGAATGAACACGAAGTAGACCTACAATAAAACGAAAACGCAGATCGGAAGCGAATGTTAAGCGGGAGAAAGTCAACCGTCCCCTTGGGGAACTGAATAAGGAGGGCTTTACCCATCAAACGAAGTGCGCGTGCAATTGATTGCATACGCACTTTTCTTGAGGATTTTCAGGAGTATTCGGGAACAGAAACTTTAATTTGTTATGCGTCTGCCGATTGGCGGGAATCAATCCCAAGCGGGTTTCCCGCTTGTTGAGGGGGGCGAAAGTGCGTTGTGGCACTTTCCTTATCCTGCCCCCCCAAATCTAAAAAAGTGCGACACTTTTTCGTGCCGTATTTTTATTTATCGTTGATAGTTTTCATACCAAATGACCCGTGGATCGAAAAAATTTTTATGAAAATATTTGTGTAGACCGCCACGTTCTCACGCCGAGCGTCCTTGGTATAGTGGAGAAAAATTTTTGCGGAGGCCCCTATATTTTTGTTGCGAATGTCCTTGTGGATAGTGGAGGGGTAACACCAAGGGCTTATATCATCATGGGGAGGTGGCGATGCAGAACTAGTGACTTCCGCTGCAGTCGGTAAACAGCGGAAAAAGAAAACAAAAAAGGGAGAAAAAACGTCATGAATTCATCGTAAAAAAGGAAGCAAAAAACAACCGCCGAGGCAATCCAACGACAAGTAAACGGAAAGCAAAAGTGGGAGGATTTTCGGAAAAATGGGAGGCAGGATAAGGAAAGTGGGAAAACCCACTTTCGAGCCGCTTCCTGCGGACGCGGAGACAAGCGGGAAACCCGCTTTCCGAGAGAGGCTATGCAGGGATAATGTCAAGTAATTCATGCAAAAAAATCCGAAAAAAAATTTAATCTTCGCCTTATCCTATAAAAAACAAGGCG
>CANRJR010000045.1 GCA_947631005.1 uncultured Clostridia bacterium
GGCACGTTCGCCACGAACGTTGACATCGGCTCGGGCGACATCGACATGTGATGAAAGGAGGGCGCGATGAAGAAAATATATGCGACAGTGCTTGCCCTTCTTCTCGGCGTATGCGTCATCGGCGGCCTCGAACTCTGGGGCGAAGGGAAAGAGAAGCCCTCGAATTGGGGCAAGAGCAGTGAAGAAATCGCAGGGGAGAACGCGGGCATGGTACTGCCCGATTCCGTCGAGACGGAGACGATCTCCCTCTTGACGGCGGAGATCCCCATTGAGAAATACACAGATTACGGCATGGATCCCGCAGCCGTAGAGAGCGCCGTGACGATCCGCGCGACGGTCAAGCCGGACACCACGACGTATCCCGCCCTCAAATGGTGGCTGCAATTCAAAAACGCGCAAAACGAATGGGCGAAGGGAAAGGACCCTGAGGACTATATCCTTCTCACGGTGCTCGACGGCGACGCGCCGCAGGTGACCGTCGCCTGCAAGCAAGCGTTCGGCGAGCAGATCCTCGTCTGCGCGCAGGTAGAATCGAAGCCCGACGTCATGGCGGAATGCACGGTGGACTATGTAAAGCGCCCCACCGTGAGCCTCGGCCAGAACAGAATGATCGGACCGTCGCCCACTTTCTTTTCCACGATCAACGCGGCCTTCAACCAGTTTACGAACTACAACGTCAAAGTAGAATACGGCGTCGGGACGGTGAACGGCAGCTTTGAGTTCGATCCGCTCACACTGAAAATCAACAGCCAAAACATCGACAGGATCCGCACGCAATATCTTACCGAGCTTTCGGAGGAAGCGGCGGGCTATGAGATCGTCGGTTACACCGCCGTTGAGAACATGAACCTGAGCGGGAGTTTTAACCTCACCGATCCCGTGGAGATCTTCATGGACGAAGCACATCGAAGCGTGCAAGATCTTGCGGCAAAATTCCGGACGGGGTTTACGGTCGTTATGAACAATACCTCGTTCGGCGACGGGACGGCGTCTGCGAGCTATACATACAGCTATAACGGCAAGACGTACGGTTCGGGGGAGATCACCTGCGACGTGAACTTCCTCACCGATCCGTACATCGTCGAAGCGGACTCGCTCATGTTCGATTCCTACACGGTTATATTCTGATCGGCGATCCCCCTTGCGGGGATCCCTTCACGGGGAGCGATTATGGCAAAACAGACAAACGCAACCAAAAAAGGAGCCTCGCCCTTGCGGATCATCGCGGGCATAGCGCTTCTTCTGATCCTCGGGGCGCTCATTGCGGGAGTATGGATCTACATGGACGGATCCAACAACGGGACGGACGTATTCAAGACGTTCACGCTCAAAATCGACGGTGAGAAGATCGCCTCGGGGGAGACGAAGAGGAAGGTCTCGTTCGGGCCGCATAAGGCGGAGATCGGCTATCTTTTCGAGGATCACGACTACGACGTCTCATTCCGTCCGCGGGAGGGCGTCAGTCTTGACTACACCGTGGACGGCAAGAACTACGCATGGTCGCAGCTCAACGGGCTTGACGGCGCTTTTTCGCTGAAAAAGAGCGCCGACGGCTTCACCTTCGAGATCCCCGAGACGATCTCCGAGACGCTCTCGAAGCTCTACGAGGGCGACGTGGAATGCCCGAACCCGCCCGAGGACGGCTTTGTGTTCTCTCTCATCGTCTCGTCGTACGATTACAGGATCGTCTATACGGTCAATTTCGCGATCGTCATTCCCGTTGATGAAATGGAGATCGTACCGGGGAGGATCGACTTCTGATGAAAAACCTTGTCAAACGGATACCCGTTCTTTTTCTCATTTTCTTTCTGTGTTGCACGGTGCTCCTTGCCCCTTCGACGGGCAAGGCAGCATCGGCAGCGTCGCCGGCGTCGCTTGATGAGACGGACGTACTCGACGATCTCGAAGGCTCCACGCTCAACGGCAAGCCCTTCGACAAAGCCGACTTCACGGTGAATGAGATCCGCCGGCCGCAGATCATCGCCTTTGTCGAATTCGGCTACTCGTTCTATGCGGCGCGGCAGGGAGAATTCGGTCTCTATGTCTATGTTTACAATCCGTACGCCGCGGCCTTCGACGACGATCCCGAACGGAACGCCGTCGTCATGCAGGCGGGCGAGGGTCCGGTGGATTCCTACGGCCTGAAACTCATCAATTACTCGACGGACAAGGGCTACGAAGGGATCTTCTACAAGTTCAAGATCGTACTTTCCGATTTTCAGCAAAGCACGCTGCTTTCCGGCCTTTCGCGGGAGCGCGTCTACAAGGTGACGGAGCTTGAACTCATCATCGAGGGCGCTCCGTATATGTATCCTTGCGCCACGGTGTACACCTATACGGGCTATGCGAAGGGCTACGGCCCCGAGCTTGCGGGCGATGAAGATACGCTCACCTGCACCGTGGACGGCTTCGAAGAATACCTTGAACTCGACGTCCGCCAAACGGTATATCGGCCGAAAACGAATTTCCCGAACGACGGCAACAGGGAGGACCAGCTCTACAACGGCAACCAGCCGCAGATCAACAGCTGTTACTTCCGCGTGCCGTCGAAATATTTCCTTCAATACGGCGAGCTTACCCGCACGGTGGCGGAATGGTGGGAATATTATACAAAGCCGATCTTTGTATGCACCGATCCGAAGATCTATCGCGAGCTTTCCGTGCTCAAAGGGCGGCCCGTAGAGGATCTCCTTCAAACGGGGAAAGACGTCTTCATTCAAAGCTGGGGCAACGAATATTTCGTATCCCCGGCGCAATGGAGAAGGACCCCCTTTATGTGGGCGAGCACGTTGGAGCAGGACATCATCGAGGCGGAGGACGGCGGATACATGATCCAGACGGGCGACGCGTACAGCCTCTTTTGGCCGAGCGGGGCGGGAGATAAAATGACGATCAGGGAGTGGCGCGATCAGCGCTTCTCCAATCTCGCAGGCGTGATCCCCGCCATAGGCTCGCTTTACTACAACGCCTCGATCGACAGCGCGCGGATCAAGCAGGAGCTTCTCGCGAACAGCGCGTCGCTGGGCGGCCCGTATTATGCGGGGCGCTACTCGCAGGCGCTCTTTGAAAGCTATATCACCGATACCGAACATCAAATGGGCTACAACAAGGTCGAGATCGATCTCAAAAAGACCGCCGACGTGATCTACAACGAGACGAAGGCAACGGGGCTTGGCTATTTCGGCAGCGGAGATCTCGATCCCGAACCGTATCCCATCGAGGTACAGCGCGGGATCACCGTGCAGGCGGCCGACTTGGTGGGCACCGATCAGGAGATCGCCGACAGGCTCTTCGTCGCGAAGGGAGACGTCCCCGATCTCAAAGATCAATTCAACAAGGCAAAGCTCGCGGGAGAGCAGCTGATCCTCCTCCGCTATGCCATTTCAAATTACCATTCGGGCAAGGCGATCGCTTTTACAATGGATCGCCCGAAAGTACCCGAGGGCCTCGAAGCGATCCCCTCTTTCTACGAACGGTGGCGCAACTCCCTCGACGACACGCTCATTCACGCATGGATGGAGGAATACCATGCGGGCAACATCAACGGATACCTCGCGCAGGAGACCGTCTTTTTAGACTTCGATATCATTTCGCTATGGTTTGAAACGGTGGACGCCAAGACGGAGATCCCCGTCATGATGTCCCCGCAAGACGTCATCGGCGGGCTGGATCCCGCCGTCTCCGACGATCCCGGCGTGACGGCTGCAACAGGGCTGCCGTGGTACATATGGCTTGCGATCATTCTGATCCTCATCATCGCCCTCATCGTGCTCTCCGTCCTGTTCCCCGTCTTGAAGCCGATCTTCGCCGCGATCGCTAAGGCGGTCATGGCGATCGTTCTTGCGCCGTTCAAGTTCATTGCATGGATCGCAAAACAGATCTCCGAAAGCGTAAAGAGGCGACGGGAGACAAAGGCGCGGGACAAGCCTTCGGATAAACCGAAAAAGCAAAGCGCCGCAAGGAAAAAGGCGGCGCCGAATACCTCAGCCAAAGGGGGCGGATATGGAACAGGAAAAGAAGAATAACACATGCCCGTGCCATACCTGCACGCAAGCGGCGACGTGCAATTGGACGTGCGACGCTCTCAGCGATTGGGCGGAAGGGAAAACTTTCGCCCAAGTCGCCGACGAATTCATAAAAGCCGCGCGCTGCGCCGAACGCCAAAAACATAAACGCCGGAGAAAAACCGCATGAAAATCGATCGGAATGACTTCACGGCCCGCTTTTACTACGGCAGTACTTTTTCAAAGTTCAAGCTCAAATTCTATGACGACGCCGTCGTCATGCAGCGGTGGGAAGATCCCGCCGATCCCGATCTCAAACCCGAATGCGCCGAAACGCCCATGCGATACGGCGGAGATCGATACGTCAGCTTCATTCTGAACATTCCGAAACCCAAAGCCCCCGTCTGCACCGGTACGATCATCATCATGCGGATCAGTAAAAACCGCTATCGCGCCGCATTAGACAACGGGAAGACCGTCGCCATAGAAACGTTTACGACGGTCAAAGAACTCAACCTCTACTGTGAAAACTTCTTTGCATGACGTCGCCTTCTCCCCGCCCGCGGGGACGGTAGATCTTCCGATCTCCGGCGACTTCGAAGCGCGGATCCCCGCCCGCGGGGAAATCGCATGGATAAAGTATGGCGATCACAATGATCACGGGAGATCCGGGAGCGGGCAAGACGTCCTTCATGACGCACCTTCTCATGGAGGAGTTCTTCAAACTCGGCGACGATCTCCTCGAAACGTGCATAAGCGAGATCGAACTCGAAAATCAGGAGCGGCGCAACCCGCTCCCGCTTCCCGATAGACCGCCTATCTTCGCCAATTACGGCGTGCGCTTCCTCGAAGATTACGAGAAAGAATACTCGCCTTACTTCATCAATCCCTTCTACTTCGGGATCCGCAACGAGAACGCGCCCGTGCAATTTCTTCTCCCCGGAAGCAGGATCTACATCGAAGAAGCGCAGCGCTATTTCGACAGCAGGCAGAGCACCACGTTCCCGCGCTGGGTCTCCGAGGCATTTGAAATGCACCGTCACTACGGCCTCGAAATCTATCTCGACGCCCAGCGCGGCAAGCTCATCGATCTCAATATCCGCGGCATTGCCTCGCGGATCTTGCGGATCGAGAGCATTTCGCACAACATGACAAAATACGGCGGGATCCTCTCCACCACGTGGCGGATCCGTGAGTTCGGAAGCAACGCCGAACTCATGCAATACTACGATACGGGGATCGGCGGGCACGAGATCGAACCCGTCACCCACAGGGGCAATATCTTCGAGGTTTTCGATTCCAGAAAGAACAGAAAAGCGTTCTATCCCCCCGATAAACCCCGCACCAATTTCAACCTGCTCAACTTCTATCCGGATAAAGACAGCGCGCCCGACGAACTCAAAATGTTCTACGATCCGAGCGAACCGAAATGGTTCCGTCATCAGGAAAAGCAGGAAAAAGACAAGAAAAAAGAAAAGGAAAAGCCATGAACACCCCGCTCGACGAATTCTTCGCAGAACTCGAAGCCCTTCACGAAAAAATCTACGAGCTTTGTTGCAGACACCGCCGCAACGCCGACAAGATCTCCGACGATCTGAATAAACAGATCGACGAAGCGATCGCCGAAGAGTACTCGCAGCATATCAAGGTCCACGCGCAGGAACTCGAAAATGCCGTGACCACCGAACTATACGTCCTCAATGAGATCCACACCCGGACCACGCCCATAAAAAAGCGCCGGTGGTATTGGCCGTGGTCTTTCAAAAAATTCGGCGGCGCCAAAGATATCGACGATACGATCAACGATACGGACACCGCGAACACCCTCATTTCCGAGATCCTCGCAAGGACAGAGGACGTGACGGCACGCTTCTTGAAACATTTCACGGAGATCCCCGCCGAGACCTCGGAAAAACCAACGGCTGCTTCTACCGAAACCGAGCCGCCAAAGGCAAAGGAACAATGGGAATGACACTCTCTCTCACCAAACTATCTCAACTCCTCTTGAAGGACGATCCAAAATTCAGCCTCGTCCGATACATCAACGATGCACAGGGCTTCTCTCTCGCCCGCCTCGACTATGAAGCTGCCGCCGAAAAAATCGGCGTCTCCGCACGCACCGTCGGGCGGATCGTGAAACGCCTCGCCGAAATGAAGATCCTCATGATCGAAAACAACATGCTTCGGATCAGCGAAGATCTCAAAATAGAATAACTTCCCGCCCGCGGTGCACGGCGCCGCACGATCCCCTTCGACGGGGACGGAGGATCTTCCGATCCCCCGCCGCTTCGAAACGCGGATCCCCGCCCGCGGAGATCTCACGACGTCGCCATGAGGAAATCATTATGAAAAAGAAATCAGAAACAAAACCGCCCAAGAAAAGCAAACAAAAATCTTCCGTAGGGAAGATCTACATAACAACTGACGGCTTCTTTTCTGGAAAACCCAACAAAGGGAAAAACCGCCGTATCGCAGTAATAGACCAACGCAAAGATGACGGTGCGGTCGCCGTTGTAAAAATCGCCTCAAAAGAAGGAAAAGAAAGCAAAATCGGAAAAGATTACATACCTGATCTTGTCCTTTCTCCGAAAAAGCACAAATCTTTGTCACAAGACTCGATAGTCCAACGGAAAGCGCATATCAGCCACGGCAAGTCAACAGAACCACATCAACCCATTTATCCGAGCGATCTCTCTAAACCAAAAAAGAGAGACAAACTCAAAAAAAAAGAACTTAAAACCGTTTTGCGGGAAGTAGGAAACGATACACCGGAACATCGCAAAACGCATGAAAATACCATGAAAAAATGGAAAAATCACTTCAAAAAATAAATCCCGGGGCTCCGATGAACGGGTCGCTCCGGGGGTGATACGCTTTCCGGAAAGCGTATCTGCCACAAGGACACTATCATTATATGCGATCCTAAGACCTTTGTCAAGAGGTTTTCGTGAAATGATGAAAAAATAAGGAGGAAATTATGTACAGATTGAATTACAATGAGGATTTTCAAAAAGAAACCGGCTACACGCAAGAGTGCAACCTACTCTTTGCGAACTTTCTCGACGCGATCAAGCATGTACGCGATGTTCTGATGAGGCTCTATCCGAGCATTACGGCAATTCATCTCAACGGATTTCTCGATGACGTCGGGAATTTCCAAGTCACTATCCCGGACAGATTCAGTAGCAAGATTTTTAAGACCTATTATATTGCGACGATCACCCTTGCTTAAACCGGGAAAGGAGAAAGCATCATCTGAAATGAGAAAGAGATATCATCGCTGCTCGTGTTGCGGCCGCTTCATGCGGCGCGTCCATGAGGAATGGACGCCCGCGGAGATCTTTCTGCACTATACCTGCAAATGCGGCGGGTACGAGATCATCAGCGCGTGAGGCCTCGTACAAGCCCCGCAAATGCCCCTAAAACCGACGGGAGGCCCGAGTGGATAGATCCCTCGGCAGACACCGCTCCCGCAAGCGCAAAATAACAACACCGACAAGGGAAAGAACATGGCAAAATGCGCTCCGCAAAAACTGAATAGATCGGGCAATTCGCACGCCGGAGACACGATCCGCGTCATCACCCACGGATTTTTCGGCGCCGAAAAACTCTCCGCTCTCGAACGCGTCATTTTCAGCGCGCTCTATTCCTTTGCCCAGAAGGGCGCCACCGCCGACTTCACCTATTCCGAGATCGCAAGGCGCTATCACATCTCTTACGCCACCGTCGCTCGCACGATCCCGAAGAAAGCGCTTGAACACTGCTTCGAGCGCGGCGATAAACCGCACTCCTACAAACTCAAAGAAATGCTCCCCCCGCCCGATCGCTACTTCATTCTCCTCGATTGGCTCCGCTTCGCCGTGTTCTCCCCCGACGGCGTTCCCTCCGATCTCACCAACGATCAGATCGAAGTACTCTCTTACATAATCCATCAGAACAACCACCTCGCGAACTGGACTTCGACGCAGGCGTCGATCGCACGCTCCCTCGAAATCGCGCCTTCCACCGTCTCCACCGCCGTCGCGCTCTTTGAAAAGGCGGGGATCCTCACCGTCAAGTGCACGGACCCCGCGCGCTCGCGTTGCGCTAACCACCTCGACCGCGCAGCCTTCGATCTCAACTACGACGAACTCAACAAGATCCGCGACGCCACGCTGGGACGCCTGAAAGCGCTCTCCCGCGAGATCCGCAGCGCCAACGCCCGCTCCGATCGCGAGCGTTTCTATGCCGAACATCAGAAGCTCGCACATGCGCACGAACAACGCGTCCGCGCGCAGCTCGGCGCCGATCTCCAAACAATCGAACGCCAGATCGGTTTGCTCGAACAGAAGATCGCCAAAGAACAGATCAGAAAACGCTATAACACCATTCAACAGCTCCTTCAAGAAAGGCAGGCGCTCAAAAAAGAAATGAAGGAATTCCTTGCCGCGCACGGTTTCACCGAAGCAGATCTCGAACCGCGCTATATTTGCCCGCTCTGCAACGATACGGGCTTCGATCTCAAAACCAACAAGCCGTGCACATGTTACACGCCGCCGGGAGGCAGACGATGAGCACCCTTGCGAGAACCTTGAAGCGAACCGAATACAGCGACCGACCACCTCGAAGAGAGAATATAGAGCGGAGATCCCCACCGCTCTTTTCCCCGTTCTCTACGAGTGCCGGATCCCCGCCGCAATCCTTGCGGCGGGGATATCTTTTTCTCCTGCTGTATGCAAAATCGAATCCTGACCTGCTCATTTCCGAAGGGTTATTTATCAAAATCGAAGGCACTCCATATCAAAATCGAACGCTTAAATCATAGAATCATGGGAAACATCTTGAAATATAGCTCCGCAAGGAGAAGCGGTGCGGCGCGAGCGCCGCCGTGATCGGAAGCGGGAAGAAGGAAGCCGCCCCGCGGCGGCTTGGATCTGAAAGAGAAAAAGGCGGAAGGGTTGCGCCCTTACCCCGCGATCGAAGCATGAAAACAAACTCGAAGCATGACAAAAGCGCATATGCAACCATGCCGAGAATGCGGAAGGGCTACGCCCTTACCCCATAATCCGAACAGCGACAAGGGCAAACGGCACCGCTTGAAGCGCGGCAAATGCCTTGCTTCCAAGCGGTACTCGTTGCCCTATCGCTTAGTCCCTATTACAGGGACAACAAGCGCGCCGCTCGGATCCGCCGCACTGTCATCGCAACGTTGGCTTTTCGGATCCAAGATCGTAGATCTACACCGCGGGATCTGAGCAAAGAGCAAAGCCCCCCCGCGCCGCGGCCGCCCGCAGCGCACGGCGCCGT
>CANRJR010000046.1 GCA_947631005.1 uncultured Clostridia bacterium
GAAGTCCATATCTACTACAAGATAGACATCGACTCGGTACTTACCCCGTAACTCCCGCCGCACACCCCCGAATGAGCATTATGTCCATTTGGCTTATCGGAAGGTATGAACCAATATTACAGCGCAGAGCTGTCACAGAAGGTAACACGAGGTATGAGAGAAACGAGAAGCAAAGGGAACTTCCCCGGCGGCACGGTCATGTACGGCTACCGCGTTGTTGACAAGAAAGTAGTTATCCACGAAGATGAAGCGCAAATTGTCCGCCGCATCTTCACCGACTATGCGAACGGCAAGCCCGGAAATGTCATTATAGACGAACTGAACGAGCAAGGTGTTCTTTATCGCGGGAAGCCTTTCGCAAAAACAACGTTCTACCGTATGGTCGTCAGCGAAAAATACGCAGGGATTTTCCGTCATGGGGACGAGATTTACACGAATATCTATCCCGCAATCGTACCTATGGAGATTTTCGAGATCGTCAGAGAAAAAGCCGAAAAAAACAAATACGGCAAGCATAAAGCGGGTGTCTGCTACCTGTTCAAGAATAAACTTACTTGCGGCTACTGCGGCAGACCCGTAGGGTCGGGGTCTGGAACTTCCAAGAGCGGAAAAGTCATGCGCTACTACCGATGCAATGGCAGAGGGACAAAACACGGCTGTCAGCTCCTACCCGTCCGCAAAGAACTGTTAGAAGAACTCGTCGTCAATGCCGTGCAGGAAGCATTGCAAAAGACCGATTTGGAAGCACTCGCGGACGGGATTTTGGAACAAGGAAAGAAGATTGCCGAGGACTCGTCTGTTCTGAACTTGCTTACGACGGAATACGAAGAAACGACGCGGGCAATCGACAATCTTCTGCGGGCGGTAGAGCAAGGCATCTTCACCCAATCGACCAAAGATAGGTTGGAACAGTTAGAAGCACGAAAGACCGAACTTGAAACCAAAATAGCTTGCGAGAAGGCGCGGGCGTTGCAAATGATAACCAAAGAGCAAATATTGGAACACCTGCACGCAGCACTCAAACGAAGCCCGAAACAGTTGATATCCTATTTTGTCCGAAAAGTAGTCCTGTTCAACGACCACATAGATGTCTACTGTAAATCCATAGAAAATCATGATCCCGATGGCAATGACAGCCATCGGGAGTTTTCTTTTTATGAGGTAAAAATGACGGTGGAGGTAGACCGCCACACATTCGGCGGCGAGAAGGAGAAACAGACCTATGCAATCGCGCTCTGGATATAAAAACGCCCAAAAAGGGCAAAAAAAGACCCCAACAGAGCCTTTTTACGGGTTCTGTTGGGTTCCGATTGGTGAACCCGAGGCTGTAAAAGGCGAACTGTTGACCTCTTCAAAAGTGACGGTTTTGGACTGTCCCTTGTAATTAAACGTGATGATGAAGTGGTCGTCATAGAGGTAAATCGAATTGACAAAGCTATCGATGAGCCGCTGTTTTCCTTCTTTCGTATTCAGATCCAATTTGCGGTAGTTGCAAAGCGCGTGCAGAATTTGATCTTTGGAAAGAACGGGATGCCGCGTTTCCGCTTCAAACAGTTCTATTTCGAGTTTCTGTTTTTGTTCTTCCAAATCGTCAAGCAGTTTCTTCGTTGTGGACGAGAATATGCCCTGTGCAATCGCCTGTGCCAAGTTGTCGAGTTTTTTCTGTACCTCTTCGAGCTGTCCTTTGGTCGCAAGCGTCGCATTGCTTTCCTGCGATTGCATTTGGTAGATGCGCTCCGCCAAATCGTCCAAAACGCCGTCATCCGAGATAAGGGAGATGACCTCTTGGATGACAAGATCTTCGATCCAATCTTTCTTGACGGCTTTCTTGTCGCAAAGGTGTTTTTTGGAACGGGAACAGCGGTAATACCGATACTGTCTTGACGTATGGCTCGTGCCGATTTCTCCCGCCATCATTGCCCCGCATTTCCCGCAGAAGAGCCGCGTCGTCAGAAGATAATCGTCCTCGCTTCTGTGCATGGCGGGCGCTTTTTTATTGTCGGCGATCCGCTTTTGTACACGGTCGAAAGTTTCTTCATCGATGATCGCGGGCATCGCGTTTGGAAGCACAATATCCCCGAATTTATATTCGCCGATATATTTTCGGTTAGTCAGAATACGGTAAAGAAAATTATAGCTGATTGGATATTTGCCGTGGGTGATGCCTCTTTCGGAGAGCAGAGAAATGAGTTCTTTCGGTTTCTTGCCGTCGAGAAAGAGCGCATATATTTCCTTGACGAGCGGTGCGGTCGTTTCATCGATTTGATAATGGTCGGTGTCGTCCACATAATAGCCGAACGGCGGATGTACGCCGTTGCTCTTTGCTTTTAAGGCGTTTTCTGTCATTCCGCGCTTGACTTTTTCCGAAAGTTCGGCTGAGTAGTATTCAGCATAGCCTTCCAAAATCGCCTCAAGCAAAATACCGTCTGCGCCTTGTGAGATGCTTTCTTTGATCGAGATCACGCGCACGCCGTTCTTTTTGAGGATATTTTTGTAATACGCGCTGTCATAGCGATTGCGGGCAAAGCGATCCAACTTCCACACAAGGACTGTGTTGAACATATTCTTATAACTGTCCTTGATCATGTGCTGAAATTCGGGGCGGTGATCTGTCTTTGCAGACTGCGCCCTGTCTATGTAATTCCCGATGACCTCAATTCCGTTGAACTGGGCATATTTCAAGCACTCGCGGAGCTGACCCTCAATGCTCGCCTCGTTCTGTTTTTCCGATGAAAATCTCGCGTATATAACTGCTTTCATGTTACTCCTCTATTGGTAGAATTTTTGGCTCTCCAAACTTAAGCTCCATATTGCTGATTTGATATAACTGAGATGATATGATTTCATAGCAATCTTTGCTAAACAATACGATGTTTTTTCCACCTTTATTTAATGAACTATTGTATCTAATGCCGTCAAAGCCAAGGTGCTTTATGTACTCAGCCAAATATTGTGTTGGAAGGTATTCTATTTCGTTCCCATTATAGGGCAATGAAAATTTTTCACTTATTAAGGTAAACAATTTGGGGAAAATATCCTCAGGTCTGTTGCCAACGATCGGCTTTGATATGTCATAAACTCTAATATCTTTTATGAGTTTGAATTTAGCAACACTTACATTTTGTCCTATTGTAGGTCGGACCTCGTATATAGGAGTATTTTGGTCCTCCGAAAGATATGTATAACTAATGCAGTTAGGATTGGCTCGTCCTGCCGGCGTTTTATCTGGCGGAGGGGGCATAGAGTCCTTTTTATTATATCCTTTGAATTTAGATGACCTCCATCTTTTGACAGCTCTCGTTAAAGCCAAAGATTCTTTATCATTGCCTTTTGGCATATCTATCCCATTGTAAGAAGCCAAAAACAACTTTAATTGATATTCAATATTGTGTTCAGAAAACTTTGTTTTTTCTTTTTGCCATTTTTCTTCACTGTAACCTAATTCTTCCCGCAGATAATCCATTAGATTTTTATTCGGCGGGTCTTTATAGATTCTCGCTCGATATAACAAACTTTGAGCCGGAATTACCGTTTCGGCACTTTTTGCCTGTTGATCAATTTCCATAAAAACAGCATTGTTTTTTGGGAAAAAACGGTTGGAAAAAGTTATCTCACTAAGATATTCTTCCCATTTAGTTTCATTGTTCTGCTTTGCATCCTCGCAAAGCGCATAAATTATTAATAACCAATAAGGGCTCTGTGGGTCATTTATCCATTCGTTTTCCATAGTATTTTCCTAAACTTTATAACCACATTTTTCTATGATTGATTTTCCTCGATCGCCTTTCTTTCGGCTTGAATCTCGCGTTTCAATTCTTCCTCGGAGGGAATATAGAGCATATACTTCGAGGCGAAGATTTGGCTGTTGTCCTCGGGGAGGGTGTATTTGACGATGGCGTCGCTCTTGTCCGAACAGAGAATGATGCCGACGGGCGGGTTGTCGCCCTCGTTCATTTTCTCGCGGGTGTAGTAGTTGACGTACATCTGCATCTGCCCGATGTCCTGATGGGTGAGATCGCCCGTTTTGAGGTCGATAAGGACGAAGCATTTCAGGATATAGTTATAGAATACGAGGTCGATATGGAAGTGCCGCCCGTCAAAATTGATGTGCTGTTGCCGTGCGACGAAGGAGAAACCGCGCCCAAGTTCCAAGAGAAATTTCTGCAAGTGGTCGATGAGCGCCTGTTCGAGGTCGGATTCGTAGAAACTCGCGCTCTGCTCCATACCCAAAAATTCAAGAACGTAGGGATCGCGGATAATATCTTCGGGTGACTTTGCGGGTTCGCGCGCAGTCGTGTCCGCGATGACGGCATAATTGTTATGACTTGCGAGCAATCTTTGATAGGAGAAGGTATTGATCTGCCGTTCGAGCTGACGGGTACTCCAATTCGACTTGGCGCATTCGTCCACATAAAACTGACGCGCTTGCTCGTTTTCGACGCGCATAATGAGGCGGTAATGCGTCCAACTCAATTGGTCACGCAGTGCGTGACGATTTGGGAAGGCAAGGTAAAATTGCCGCATATATTTGAGATTGGTCGTCGTAAAGCCCTTTCCGAAGTCCGCCGTCATTTGTTTTGAAAGCTCTTCGAGGAGGCGGGAGCCGTACTCTGCGGTCGCATTTCCGCCCTGTTTTTCGACGATACTCTTGCCGATCTCCCAATATGCTTCCACCATCGCAAAGTTGACGGCAGAATACGCCTTCGCCCGCGCGGAGGCAAGAATTTCCCGTATGCGGCTGTAAAATTCCATATCCATAAGCTGATCCATGTTTTTTCCTCGCTTATTTGGTTTTATGTTCTTCAAACAGTTTCATCACGGCTTCTTTGAGCTTGGCGTTCGCCGCGCTGCTTGGATCGAAGCACATATCCACAAACTCTTGATAGTGGTCATCTTCGCGGAGCGGGCGGGGGACGTTTTCATATAGTTTCCCCTGCGGATTCTCCGTCCTGCCGAAAATATAATCGAGCGACACGTCAAAATAGTCCGCATACCACAAAAGCACCTCTTCCGGGGGAAAACCCTGCCCTGTCTCATAGCGGAATACACTCTGCTGTGTCGTGCCGATCATCTCCGCGAGCTGTTTCTGTGATTTTTTGATGCTTAAACGTAACGCCTTTAATTGGCTTGCGACTTTCGTCATGGTTCACCTCATGCCTTGATTATATCAAATTGTCGTGTTGAAGTCAACTTAAAAAGCGTTATTTGTCGATTATCTTTTCCGATTCACGAAGTTCTTTGTCAGAAGCATAGAACGATTGTCTTTCGTCGGCGGCTTGGGCGCACCCGCCATGTCGGGGTGTTTCTTGATGAACAGTTTGTAGCGGGCGATAATGCGCTCCTTCCCGTGGGGGAACAGAATTTTATCACGGTATTCTGCGACGGTCATTCCTTTGGATGCCGCCGCTTTTTGCACCGCTTTCAAAAACTTCTCGTTCGGTCGGCTGTCCTTCACGCCGTACTGTTTCATGAGCCTGTCAAGTTCTGATTCGAGGGCAATAAAAAGCTGTTTTGCCCATGGTTTTTGTTTCGCGGCGTGTTTTTTGTAAAGCTGATAGCTATACCTGCTCAATACTTCCCGTGCATTCCTCGGCGCACGGTCTTTCTCCATAAAGAAAAGGCACAGCCACTTGAAACCGAAGCGGATGAGGTATTTCTGCCCGCGGAACAGAAAGAGATACCGAAGCAACATTTCCTGCGGCATTTGCAGGAGAAAATCATAGAGAAATACGTCGATAAAATTCTCCGACTTCCCCGTCCTCATATACTTGCGGTATTCGAGTTCGGCTCTGACCTCATGGGGAGAAAGACTGCCGTCGTCTATTATGTTCCATTCGATAGCGTCCTCTATGACTTTCATTCTCCGCGTGATATAACTCTCGGACTTGCCCATGATTTCGGCAATCTTTTTCTGCTTGAAGTGCCGCTCTTTGGCGTAGATGTAGATGTCCAAATCCAAGTCCGAAAAGGTATTCAGAGTGCGCTCCAAATCGAGCGCATTCACCCAAAAGTTTTCGTGATCGAACCTGTCCCCAAGCTGTTGGATGGCGTCGAGCGTGTTCATATAGAACCGATTGACTTTCGGCTCGTACTCTAACTTCTCCTCTTCGCGGCGGTTTACGGTGTAATCTTCACAGTCTTTTTTGTGGAGCGCGTTCCATTGTTCAAGGGTAACTTCTACGGACTTCTTCGATGTATGGCGAACATAGACCGTCTCTTCTCTCCCGTACTTGTATTCCGTGTGGCTCGTCTGATAACTCTCCATGTAGTAGTAGAGATAATAGCCCTCTCTTCCGCTCGGCACGGGTTCCCGGTTGAGAAGTTTGGGCGAAAAGAAACCAAATTCGCGGACAAACGGCGGCTTACGCTGTTTGCGGATATGGCTCGGACGGATATTTATGACGGGATCGTCCTTGTAGAAATCATCGTTCATAAGACCATTATAACACAGTAAAGATGACAACATCTGTCAACATTAAAAAATTTCCCAACTTTTTTTCTGCGGACTGAAATTTATAGGAAAAATCTACGCTACTTATATAGACGGAGACCATACTATCCGAGCGGCGGGCGCATTCGCACCCGCCGCTTTTGTATGCCCGCAAATGCCAATTAAGGAGGAAAAACGTCGTGAACACATCGTAAAAAACGGAAGCAAAGGATGCCGTCGGGAGTGTGACAACGGCAAGCAAAAAGGAACCAAACATTTACAGGAAAACCATGCCCGTCGGTATGGCGAGGTACGCATTTGGCTTGCCAAATGCCGAGCGGAACGCTCGCCTCGTTAGGGGAAATCCTTTCCCCTAATACCCCTTGGGGCGGAAGAACAAAAATCAAGGAGGAAATATTGGAAGAAAGAAGAACAAGACCTTATGCCTACACGTTCCGAGCAAGCGAACGGGAGAAGAAGCTGATCGACGCGAAGCTGAAAGCGAGCGGCAAGACCATGACGGATTTCATCGTGCAGTGCATCACCGAGAAACCCGTCGTGAATATCGACGGCGGTGCGGAAATTTTGTCGGAGTTGAAACGGCAAGGGAACAATCTCAATCAAGCTGTCAAGAACAATCACTTCGGCAAAGCGACGGAACGGGAACTTCTCTCCTGCGTGGACTTATGCAAGGAAACGTATCGGAAGTTGCTTGCCGCTATCGGGGGAAGCTGATGCCGCTTTTGAAATGCAAGGAAAGCAAGAGT
>CANRJR010000047.1 GCA_947631005.1 uncultured Clostridia bacterium
GCGCGACACAATTTGCCGCACACCTGCGGCTTATTGTCAGAGATACCATCTTTGAGGACGGGCTCTAATTTAAGAGAAAGTTTGTTTCCCTCACGAAATTTTGTTTTGGCGAAGCAAAAACAAAATTTGTGAACTTCTTTGTGAACTACTTTTCATTGATCGGATTCATCAAATCGCAGAGTTTGACGAGCGCGCCCGAGACGGGGAAGGCGGCGAGCACCATGCAGGCGATGTAGAGAATTTGGGTAAAGGTGAACGAAACTTCGCCCCAACCGTCGTAGACCATGCCGCCGAGCAGGGGAATGGCGAGCACGATGATGCTGACCGCGACCGAAAAGGCGTACGTCCCGAAGCGGAGCAGGTTAAACGGGAGCAGGACGCGGAAGAGCATCACGAGACCGCCGAACGTAATGGCGAGCACGAGCAGGGGATTGCGGTTGGCGTTGATGCCGAAGCCGTACGCTTCGGGCAAGAAGATAGAGGCGACGTACACCGATATAATACACAGAATCAGCGTGACCGCGCCAGGGATCGACCGCGACATGACGTACGGAATGAATTTCCCGCGCACACGGTCGCCGTTGGGTTGCAGGGAGATGACGAACGAGGGGATCGCCGCGACGAGCACTTCGAAGAGGATCATGTTGTTGGTCTTAAAGAAGTACTGCGAGCCGACGGCGAAGCAGAAGATCGCAAGGAGCGCGGTGAAGAGCGTCTTCATGAGATAGAGCGACGCGGACGACTTGATGTTGTTGATGACCCGCCGCCCCTCGTACACGACATTGGGCAGGTTCAAAAAGTTGTTGTCCATGAGGACGAGGTGGGAGACGTTGCGCGCGGCTTCCGAACCCGAGGCGACCGAAATGGCGCAGTCCGCCTCTTTCAGGGCGAGGATGTCGTTCACGCCGTCCCCCGTCATGGCGACGGTGTTGCCCTGCTTTTTGATCGCCTTCACCAAGATGGCTTTCTGTTCGGGGGTGACCCGTCCGAACACGGTGTACTGCGAAGCCACGTTCTCCACTTCGAGGTCGGTGAGCCCGTCGAGGGAGATGTACTGTCCCGCGTGCTTCACGCCCACGCGGCGGGCGACTTCGGAGACGGTAACGGGGTTGTCCCCCGAAATGATCTTGATGTCGACGTCGTTTTCGCGGAACCACTTGATGGTGTCCACCGCGTCGCTTCGGATGTTGTCGGCAAGGGTGATGATGGCGGCGGGACGGAGCACGGCGGGAAGTCTGTCGCCGTTGATGGGATTGGGCGAGTAGGCGAGCACGAGCACGCGAAGCCCCGATTGCGCGTATTGCTTCACGATCTTGTCGATCTTGGGCGGCATGGGGCGAAGCACAAATTCGGGCGCGCCCATCACGAACGTCCCCGTCTCGCCGAACGTCACCGCCGAGAGCTTGCGCTTGGACGAGAACGGCAGCGTCGCCGTCGGGGCGAGCGCGGTCGAATGTCCGAAGCGGTTATAGAGCGCGATCGACGTCTGGTTGTTGTCGTCGAGCGCGGAGAGCATGCTTCCCATCACCTCGTCGAGGGAATGCTCGGTGTAGCTGTTGAGGATCATGCAGTCGTTCACCGTCATGCGGCCGTCGGTGATCGTGCCCGTCTTGTCCAAACAGAGCACGTTGACGCGCGCGAGCATTTCCAACGAATAGAGGTCTTGCACGAGCGTCTGTTTTTTGGCGAGACGGCGCACGCCGATCGCCATGGCGAGGGAGGTGAGCAGCAGCAGTCCCGAGGGGATCATGCCGATGATCACCGCGCCCGTGAACTGAATGGACTGCGAAAGCCGCACCCAGCTGTCCAATGCGCCCGCGGCGGTCATCTCCGCGCCGATCTCCCGCCAATTTACATAGAACATCAGCGCGGCGATCACGGGAATGAGACAGCCGATCACGCGGATAAAGAGGCGGATGGAGTTCATGATCTCCGACCGCGGTTTTTTGTATTTCTTCGCCTTGGAGGTGAGGGAGTTGAGGTAGGTCGCCCCGCCCACCTTTTCGGCGCGCACGCGGCACGCCCCGCTCGAAATGAACGAGCCCGCGTACAAGATCTCGCCCTCCGCTTTCTTTACGGGGACGCTCTCGCCCGTGAGGAGGGATTCGTTGACCTCGGCAATGCCGTCGATCAAACTGCAATCGGCGGGGACTTGCTGTCCCGCTTCGAGCAAAATAATGTCGTCGAGGACGACCTGCTTTATGGGGATCTCCGTCTTTACGCCGCCGCGGACGACCTTTACGGTCGAGGAGATGAGCACGGCGAGCTTGTCGATCTGCTTCTTCGCGAGGATCTCCTGCACGATGCCGATGATGAGGTTGAGCCCGAAGATCACCACGAACAAAAACTGCGAAATGCTCGCCCCCGCATACACGAGCGCGCCTGCCACCAACACGCAGAGCAGGTTGAAGAACGTGCAGATGTTCCCGAGGAAGATGCTCGCGTACGACTTGGAATACCGCTTGTTTACGTCGTTGAAGAGGAATTGATTGAACCGCGTTTCCACCTGCTCGGCGGAAAGACCCTCGTCGGGCGAGGGCGTGAACCGCTCCACCTCGGCGGCGGAGGGAATGCGTTTGGCGTGCTTAAAGCGTTTCATCACCGCCTTGTGCTGCGCGCCCGCGTCCTTTTTTTCCGCGTCGCCGAGCACGCGTTCGGAAAACGGCTTCTTTTCCGTTTCGGCAGTCCCGCCCGCAACCGCTTCGGGTTTGGTCTCGGATTTTGGCTCGGGTTTGATTTCGGGCTTGGGCTCCTTTGCGGACGCCTTTGCCGCCTTCTTGGTCGTCTCTTCGGTTTTGGTCTCATCGGTATGCTTGCGCATCATCGGTCCACCCCATACAGGTAAATTCCCTTTCATTATACACCGCGCGCGCGCAAATGTCAAAAAAAGTTCGGAAGAAAGCGCGGATTTTTTCGCGGCTTTTGCGATTGTCCCGAGAAATCATTGCCTTTCCCGCGAAAAAGGTGTATAATAGACGGGAAATCCAATTCCGAGGCATGGTATGATAGACATCGCTCTCCTGCGCGCCGAGCCCGAACTCGTCCGCGAAAATATCCGCAAAAAATTTCAGGAACAGAAACTGCCCCTCGTGGACGAGGCACTCGCCCTCGACGGCAAACGCCGCGCCCTGCAACAGGAGGGAGACGCCCTGCGCGCCGAGCGCAACGCCCTCTCCAAACAGATCGGCGTGTTCCTGCGCGAGAAAAAGGCCGCGGAAGCCGAAGCCGCCAAGCAAAAGGTCAACGCCGACGCGGGCCGTCTTTCGGAGATCGAAGCGGAGACGGCGCAGGTTGCCGATCGGCTCAAAGCGGTGATGATGCGAATTCCAAACATCATTTCAAGCGAGACCCCCATCGGTAAAGACGATTCCGAAAACGTGGAGCGGCAACGCTTTCTCGAACCCCGCGTCCCCGATTTCGAAGTTCCCTATCATCTCGACATCCTCGAACGGCTGGGCGGCGCGGACATCGACAGCGCGCGCCGCACGAGCGGGCAGGGCTTTTACTATCTCACGGGCGACGTGGCGCGCCTGCATTCCGCCGTCCTCGCCTACGCCCGCGATTTCATGATCGGCAAGGGCTTTACCTATTGTATCCCGCCGTTCATGATCCGCTCGGACGTCGTATCGGGCGTGATGAGTTTCGAGGAGATGGACGGCATGATGTACAAGATCGAGGGGGAGGATCTCTACCTTATCGGCACGAGCGAGCATTCCATGATCGGCAGGTTCATGAACACCACCCTCGACGAAAAACAGCTTCCGCTCACCCTCACGAGCTATTCGCCCTGCTTCCGCAAGGAAAAGGGGGCGCACGGCATCGAGGAGCGCGGCGTCTACCGCATCCACCAATTCGAGAAGCAGGAGATGATCGTCATCTGCAAGCCCGAGGAGAGCGAGAGCTGGTACGAAAAGATGTGGAACTACACCGTGGAGCTCTTCGTCTCCATGCAGATCCCCGTCCGCACGCTCGAATGCTGCTCGGGCGATCTTGCCGACCTCAAATACCGCAGCGTCGACGTGGAGGCGTGGTCGCCCCGCCAGAAAAAATATTTCGAAGTCGGGTCGTGTTCCAACCTCACCGACGCACAGGCGCGCCGTCTCGGCATCCGCTATAAGGGCAAGGAGGGGAGCAGGTACGCGCACACGCTCAACAATACCGTCGTCGCGCCTCCCCGCATGCTCATCGCTTTCCTCGAAAACCACCTCCGCGCCGACGGCGGCGTAGATATTCCAGAAGTGCTGCGTCCCTACATGGGCGGCAAGTGCGAAATTTTACCCCGATCGTGAAGTACGTTTTTTTCGACATCGAATGCGCGTGCGTCTTTAAGAACGTCGCCAAAATCTGTGCCTTCGGGTACGTCGTCACCGACCAAACGTTCCGCGTGACGGCGCGGGAGGACATCCTGCTCAACCCCAAAGGCAAATTCCACCTCACCGACCGCAAGGGCGGCGAGGGTCTCGTATTGCCTTACGAATACGAGGATTTCAAAAAATATCCGCTCTTTCCCGCCGAGTACGGGCGCATCAAGGCGTTGCTCGAAGACAAAGACGCCATCGTGCTCGGTCACGCCACCATGAACGACGTGAACTATCTCAACCTCGAAACCAAACGCTTCCATTTGCCCTCTTTCCGCTTCGTCTTTCACGACACGCAGTTCTTTTACATGAACACCGAGCGCGACTTCACGCGGCAGTACGGCTTGGGCGCGATGGCGGAGGAGCTCGGCGTGGAGTTCACTCCGCACCGCGCCGTCGACGACGCTTACGCCACCATGCGTGTCTGCGAGGCACTCTGCAAGCGGGAGGGCGTCGACGTGCAGGGGCTCATCGCGCGCTACGGCGTCCGCGGGGGGAGGATCGCGGGATACGAGATCAAGCCGCCCGTCTCCGTCGGATTGCGGCAATACATTTCCGAACGGGACGAACAGCGCGCCGCAACGGCGCGCGCCCACGACGAATTTTACCGCTTCGTCAACAAACACAACAACAAGCGCAACAAGGGCGGCTCGCTCGACGGCAAGGTGTTCTGCTTCGCCAAAGACGTGGAGACGGACGTGCCGCTCTCCGTCCGCCTCGTCAAGGCGATCTTCGCTTCGGGGGGGAGATATACTTCGCACCCCTGCGAATGCAACGTGTACATCGCGCGCGGACAGGGGGGGACGCGCTTTCAGAGCGCGATGCAGAGCGGCGCGGCGTTCATTCCGCTCGACGCGCTCACGCAGGCGTTGGAGGGATCGTGATCCCCGCGGCGTTCTTCGCGCGCATGCGCGAACAACTCAAAGACGAGTACGGCGACTATCTCGCCGCGCTCTCCCGTCCGCCCGTCAGAGGACTGCGCGTCAACCCGCGCAAGCTCGGCAGAGCGGAATTTTTACGCCGTTTCGGCGCGCACGACCCCGTCCCGTGGGAGGAAAACGGGTTTTACATCGACGCCGACAGCCGCGCGGGCAGCCTTGCGGAGCACTTCGCGGGGCTGTATTATTTGCAAGAGCCGTCGGCGATGTGCGCCGCGCCCATGCTCGGCGTGTCGCCGGGGGAGCGTGTGCTCGATCTGTGCGCCGCCCCGGGCGGTAAGACCACCCGCCTCGCCGACGCCATGCAGGGAAAGGGCGTCCTCGTCGCCAACGAGATCGAGTTTTCCCGCGGCCGCACGCTGGCGCAAAACGTCGAGCGGATGGGGATCGTCAACGCCGCCGTCGTCAGCGCGCCGCCCGACGGGCTCGCCCGCGCCTTTCCCGCCGCGTTCGACAAGATCCTCGTCGACGCCCCCTGTTCTGGGGAGGGCATGTTCCGCAAAGACCCCGACGCCGCGCGCGAGTGGAACGAGCGGAGCGTGGCTTCATGCGCCGTGCGGCAGGCGAAGATCCTCGACGAGGCGGCAAAAATGCTCGCGGGCGGCGGCAGGCTCGTCTATTCCACCTGCACCTTTTCGGAGGAGGAGGACGAGCGGCAGGCGGAGGACTTTTTGCGCCGCCATCCCGACTTTACGCTTCTTGCCGTGCAAAAGCTCTATCCTCACCGCGTGCGGGGGGAGGGACACTTCGCCGCGCTGTTCGAAAAGCAGGAGGGGGAGCGGGGCAAGGTCAAGCCGTTTTCGAGAAAGAACGGCGAAGCGGAGCGCGCCTACCGCGCCTTCGAAGCGGACTTTTTGCAACATCCCCTCGACGGGGAGATCGCAACGCTCGCCGACGGCAGGCTCATCCTGCTTCCCGAGGGCGCGCCGCAGATCCCCGCGTATTTGCATTTGATGGGCGTGGAGCTCGGCACGTTCGACGGAAAGATGTTCAAGCCCGCCCACGCGCTCGCAATGGCGTTCGGCGCGGACGCGCGCAGCAGGGCGACGCTCTCGCGGGAGGAGGCGGAGCGGTATTTGCGGGGCGAAACGTTCGCCGCGCCGTTGCAAAACGGCTGGTGCGTCGTCTGTTTGGAAAACTTCCCCCTCGGGCTCGGCAAATGCAGCGGCGGGGTGGTCAAGAACCACCTGCCCAAAGCCCTGCGGAAAGCCGCCCTGCCTTTGAAGAAATAAGATTGCTCTTTGTGCGGTACAGGCGCAACCCAAATCGCGCCGACGGTCGCGGGGCACGGTAGCGCAATATAGATAAACAAAGACTGCGGGGCGCGGTGCAACATAGACAACAAAAGACTGCGGGGCGCAGCGCAACATGACGAATCGGAAACCGAACGGGCGTTTCCAATTTGTCATTCAGAGCGAAGCGGGCAACGCCCGCGCAGCGAAGAATCTCCCGCAGTTTTATTCTAATTTCATTTCGATATTCTTCTCTCTGTTATTTAGACATTCTTCTCTTTGTCATTTCGACATTCTTCTCTTTGT
>CANRJR010000048.1 GCA_947631005.1 uncultured Clostridia bacterium
ACTACAAAAACGGAACGCAAACGGTCAGCCTTGACGAGCTTTCGTGTTCGGATTATAATTGTCTCGGTGCACCAAAACCCCCGATATGCTGTTGCATATCGGGGGTTTTGCGATTCCGAAGCCTCGACAGGAGTTGAGGGTGGAGACGATTGCGGGAGCAATCGGTTTGCGGGCGAATCGTCGGATTACAACAAAGTTAGCCGCAAACTGCACAGCGCGGTGCGCTGTGCATCGGGGCGCGCCGCCAAAGGCGCAACTCCTGTCGACCGCACCAAACCCCCCGATATGCTGTTGCATATCGGGGGGGTTGCGATTCCGAAGCCTCGACAGGAGTTGAGGGTGGAGACGATTGCGGGAGCAATCGGTTTGCGGGCGAATCGTCGGATTACAACAAAGTTAGCCGCAAACTGCACAGCGCGGTGCGCTGTGCATCGGGGCGCGCCGCCAAAGGCGCAACTCCTGTCGACCGCACCACGTCGCCGCAAGGCGCGTTTTGCAAATGGTTGCCGTAAGGCAAGCCTTACCAAACACTCGTTACAAACGAACGATTCGGATTTCTTTTTATTGATTAGTACCGTATGCTACTTGCGTTTCTCCTGTTTTTATGGTATCATGAAAGCAATAAACAGGAATTTATAGGAGAAGCGTATAATGAAAAAATTTGCAAGGAGAACTCGTTGAACAAAGTAAAACAGCTATTGATTGTTTTGACAATTAGCATGACGCTTGCGGGATTCGCCGTTTTACTATATCTTCTCGACCCGACGTTTATCCCCGACGCATATAGAGTTACATCAATGGTAATTGTCGTTTCCTGGGCGTTTTTTATCATTCCCTCCGTACTTTTTGACGTAAAGTTGGCAATCGAATATTTCGACGGCAAATCCCCCGAGCGCGCTTTCAGTGACGGAGCGCGCATCGGCGTCATTTTTGGCTTCTGCGGAATCCTTGTCGCGAGCCTGCACGTCTCCCCCATTACGGGAATATTGTGGTATATCCATACCGTCAAAAAAATCGTCTTATCGAAAAAGAATAAAAATCAATCTTCGGACAACTCGAACGAAAACGATATTTTCGATCCTTAAAAGAAATTTTTATGAAACGCTTGACATTCCCCCGCCCGCCGCTATAATGAAATTATGGAAAAGAACAATTTGAGCGATCATCTTGCAAAATTCGCGAAGTGGTCTAAAATTTGTCTTGTTTCGACAATGATCCTCACCCCTTTCAGCATCGCCGCGCTGCTGTTGATCGTCCTGAAAGGTTTTACCGATCTCGAAACGAAAGTGCCTTTTCTTTTCAGCGCGACCTTTGCTTGGATCGCCATTGCCGTTTTTGCGGCGTTTTTCGCGTTTGTGATATTCTGCTTCGTGAAAGTCTGCAAATATAAAACATTGGCAGAGAAGAGCGAAAACGACGGAAATGAGGATACGATCGAACAAAGCGACAGCGACGAATAAAACGATAAAAATCAATTTGCCCGCCTTTCGGCGGGCATTTCTCTTTCAATATAACATAGTTACAAAATTTCCGCGATCTCTTCTTCCTCGTCGGTCGGGTCGGCTTTGAGAAAGCCGTTCTCGCTCATCGTCCGTTCCAAGCGTTTGGGCAGGTCGATCGAGCGGAAGAACAAAATCAGCCGCCCGAAGAGCCAAACGAAAATAAGGATCTCGGACAGAATGCAACACACAACTTTCCAAACGACGTGCATGCGCGCCCAAAGCGATCTGCCGCGCACGATGTCCCCCTCTACCCTGTTCCCCTCGATCTTCGCCCGAAAGACATAGTCGCCGTAGACGGGGCTTTGACAGAGCGTGAGTTCCGTCTCCTCTTTCCGCATGTCCACGATACGGTTGCGCCGCTCGTCTTGCAAAACAAAGGCGTTGTGTTCGCGGTCGATGACGCTCGTTTTCGGCGCGATCGCGATGTGCACGGCGCACAGCGCGATGAAGCACCCGACGCCGATCCCCGTATAGGCGTTGAAGATGCTCACGGTTTCGCTTTCCGACTGTAAATTCAAGATGGACATTTGCGTCGTGAGAATGGCGATGACGGCGACGCAGAAGTTGATGATCTTGATATTTCGGTAATAATATCCCCGATTTTTCGTGCGGATAAGCCCCGCGACCGCAAATCCGAACTCGGTAAAGGAGATGAGAGCGAGCAAATACACAAACCACGCGTCGTCGTTTTTGAGTTTGCGGTCGACGAAGAACATGCGCCCCATAAAGGCGATATATAAAACGCTTGCCGCGAACAAGAGAGCGGCGACCGCATAATTTCTCTGCCGAAAGGTGCGCTTCCCGTTCTTGATCCCGATGAGACACTCGAGTTTGGCAAGCAAAATGGCAAACGTATAGACCGCGATACTGACCAAGTTATAATCCGTAAGAAGTCCGATCGTGAATTTTCCGCAGGCGAGAGCCGTCGAGAGGCAGAGCCCCACGACGGTTTTTACGACGATCTTCTGTTCGTACGTCAAATCTCTGTATTTTCGGATGAGCTTGTTCATGAGCCCCCTTACCCGACCAAACGGTCGGGTTTTATTGTACGCGCGCCGCCGCGGGATTTATGTCCTGTCGCCCCCGTCAAAGACAAAAAACTTTTCGCAAAATCCGTTTGTCAGGTTTGAAAAGTCGCGGTTTGCGGTATAAATAATATGAACAAAGGAAGCGGCAAGCATCGTCGCAGGACGATCGCCGCAGCCTCCCGAGCGAACATCAATAAAAAAGGAGGAAGTATCATGAAACGCGATTTACAAGTAAGAAACGGCAACTACGATCTGTTCGATGTGTTCGATGATTTCTTCAAGCCGATGTTCTTCGAAGAGACCAAAGAATTGAGAACGGATATCAAGGAGAACGAAACCTCCTACGAGCTCGACCTCGAACTCCCCGGCTACGCCAAAGATGAGATAAAAGTCAGTTTGGAAAACGGCTATCTCACCGTGAGCGCGGAAAAACAGAAGAAAGAGGACGACGGAAAGAAGTATCTGCGCAGAGAGATCCACGAGAGCACTTCGAGAAGCTACTACGTCGGCACGGATATCGAACAGAGCGAGATCAAGGCGAAGTACGACAACGGCATCCTCTCCCTCACCGTTCCGAAAGCACAGCCCAAAAAACTTCCCGAAAAGAACTTCATCGCGATCGAATGACCCCGTCTTTGCTGCGGGACTTCGATGAAAGCGGCTTGGCGGCTCGCCAAGCCGCTTTTCGCTACTTCCTCTTACAATTTTCGTATGCGGGCGATCGCCTCGTCGGCCTTTTGCGCAAGCGTCGTAAGGTCGCCGTCGTTCTCGATGAGAATGCAATTTTTTTGGGCGAGCGCGGCGGGATCGAACTGCTTTTGCATGCGGGCGACGATCTCCTCCCGCCCTAATCCGTCCCGCGCTTGGACCGCCGCGATACGCGCCTCGGCGGGTCTAATTAGGGCAATCACGCCGTCGAACAGCGATTCGTATCCCCCCTCGAAGAGGAGCGGCACTTCGGCGAAGCAAATTTCTCCCTCCATGCGGCGCAACAGTTCCTCCATGATGCGCGGGTGCGCGTACGCGTTGAGACGGGCAAGTGCCGCCTCGTTGCGGAATACGAACGTCGCGATCTCCCGCTTTGTCTTGCACGCGGGAAAGAGTTCTTTGAGCCCCGCCGTATAATCTTCGCTTTGCCAGAGTTCGTCGCTGATCTCGTCGCAGGAAAAAACGGGATATCCCTTATGTTTGAGAATGCGGCAAAATTCGCTCTTCCCGCTCCCTATCCCGCCCGTTACGGCGATTTTTTTATTTTGCGTCATACCAACTTTTCCCCACCGATACGTCCGCGATAAGCGGAACATTGAGCGAGATCGCGCTCTCCATTTCCTCTTTGAGCATCGCCGCGGCGCGTTCCTGTTCTTCGAGCGGCGCGTCGAGGACGAGCTCGTCGTGCACCTGCAATACGAGTTTGGCGCGGAAGCCGTCCCGTTCGAGACGGTCGGCAACATGAAGCATGGCGAGCTTGATGATGTCGGCGGCACTCCCCTGCAAGGGCATGTTCATTGCGGCGCGCTCGCCGAATTGGCGCATGTTATAATGTACGGAACGGATCTCGGCGATGTACCGTTTGCGCCCGAGAATGGTCGTAACGTAGCCGTTCTCCTTTGCGAAGCGGACGTTCTCTTCCATATATTCTTTGACCGCACTGTACATCTCGAAATATTTGTTGATGAGTTTTTGCGCCTCCGAACTCGTGCAGTTCAGATCTTTTGCGAGCCCGAACGCGCTCATGCCGTATATGATGCCGAAATTGATGGTCTTTGCCCGTCTGCGCATGGCGGGCGTGACCGCGTCGAGCGGGACGTTGAACACGCGCGCCGCCGTGGAAGCGTGGATATCTTCGCCGTTGCGATAGGCTTGGATGAGCTCCTTGCATCCCGAAAAATGCGCCAAGAGGCGAAGCTCGATCTGCGAATAGTCGGCGTCGACGAGCACGTTCCCCTCCCGTGCGATGAACAGCTTGCGCAACTCTCTCCCCTCCGCCGTGCGTACGGGAATGTTCTGCAAGTTGGGATTGGTGCTCGACAGCCGCCCCGTCGTCGTCATCGTTTGGTTGTACGTCGTGTGCACAATGTCGCCGTTGACGAGCGGTCGGATGCCGTCGATGTAGGTCGACTGCAACTTTTGGATCTCGCGGTAGCGCAAAATGAGCCGCGCGATCTCGTGCTCTTCCGCCAGCTTTTCGAGCACGTCCGCGCTCGTCGAATACCCCCCGCGCTGGGTCTTTTTCGCCCCGTGCGGGTCGAACCCGAGCTTATCGAAGAGAATGGAAGAAAGCTGGAACGGCGAATTGATATTGAACTCCGAAACGCCCGCGAGGTCGTAGATCTTATCGGAGAGGGCGGCAAGTTCGCGGTTGAATTTGTCGGAAAATTCGGGGAATTTCGCGATATCGACGCGGACGCCCGTCCGCTCCATATCGAACAAAACATAGGAAAGCGGTGCTTCCACTTCGCGGAGAAGCTTCTCCTCGGGCGTGCCCGCCATTCTGTTTTTCGCCTCGTCGCGCGCGAGCATCAGCGCGCGGGCGCAGTTGCTCTCGGGCAAGACGAAGTCCTTCGACAAAAGTTTCGGGTCGATCGGGCGTTGGTTGGAATCCGCCATATAGCGCATCAGCGTTACGTCCTCCACCTCGCACGCAAGCTCGACGCCGACCTCGCGGAGAAGATGCGCAACCGACTTCATCTCCGCCAATATCGCCGTCTTGCCGCCCGAAAAGAGCCGCTCAAAGAGCGGGCGCATTTCGTTGAGGAAGAATCCCGTGGTGAGGAAGTTCTCGCGGAGACGGAACAAAAATTCTTTGCCGCCGACATAGAGGTAGAATCCCTCGGGCTCGGCGCAGAGCGCGAATTCTTTTGCGGCGTCGATGAGCGGGAACACGCTTTCGAAATCGTTGCATTCGACGACGGGTGTGATCTCTTTGACTTCTTCGGCAAAGGTTATGCCCATGAGAGAGCGAAATTCGAGCCTTGCGAACTGCTCGCGCGTCTCCGCGGGGAACGGATAGACGAGCGCGCATTCGTCGAGCGTCGTATCAATGGGGACGTTGCGGTCGATGGTTGCAAGCGTGCGCGAAAGGTAGGCACTCTCCTTGCCCGCGATGAGCTTTTCGCGCAGGGGCGGCGCGATCTCGTCGAGATGCGCATAGATCTCATCGAGCGTCCCGTAGGTGCGAAGAAGCGTCGTCGCGCTCTTCGGACCGATCCCCATGACCCCGGGGATGTTGTCGGAAGAGTCCCCCATGAGAGCCTTCTCGTCGACAATTTGGGAGGGATACAACCCGACTTTTTCGAAGAAATTTTCCGCGGTCAAACGGTCGAGATCGGTCACGCCCTTTTTGGTGAAACACACCTCGACGTTCTCGCCGACAAGCTGATAGGAATCGCGGTCGCCCGTAAAAATGACAGAGCGGACGCCCGTAAAGCGCGAAGAGAGCGTTCCGATCACGTCGTCCGCCTCATAGCCGCCCAATTCCACCGTCTTGATCTGCATCGCCCGCAGAACTTCTTTGAGGACGGGCACTTGCACGACGAGCTCCTCGGGCATGGGTTTTCTCGTCCCCTTGTATGCGTCGTACATTTTATGACGGAACGTCGGCTGGTGCACGTCGAACGTAACGACGATATATTTCGGTTTTTCGTCCTCTACGATTTTGTAGAGCAATTTCACGAAGCCGAAAATACCGTTCGTGGGCATGCCCTCTTTGGTCGTGAAGATCTTCATCGCGTAAAACGCGCGGTTGAGTAAACTGTTGCCATCGATCAAAATCAACTTGTCCATACCGCTATTGTAACACCGATTGATTTTTTTTGCAAGAATATCGGGAAAATCACTTGATTTTTCTTTTCCTTTCGGATATAATTTGACTGATGTATGCCGGTGTGGTGGAATTGGCAGACGCGCTGGACTCAAAATCCTGTGGTAGAAATACCGTATCGGTTCGACCCCGATCACCGGCACCAAGGGCTTCCAGCGGGAAAATTCGGATATTTTTATTCGATTTTCCCGTTTGGAGACTACAAATCGCAAAAATCATCGTGAACTTTTTCGAAACTATTTTTTGAGTGTACCAAATCTGTACCAAACCCCTTTGCAAAGCGACTGATTCGATTTCCCCTATCATGGCGGGATCTTCCTGCCTTTTTGTCTTGTGCCTTTTTGTCTTGTGCCTTTTTCTAATCTGCTTGCGTTTTATTCATATAAGGTTCATATAAATATATATGTAAGACCATTCGG
>CANRJR010000049.1 GCA_947631005.1 uncultured Clostridia bacterium
TCGATGACGTCGGTCGCGTCGGGCGCGTACTCCCCGAGCTCGTGCGCGGCGATCTCCCCCGCCCGTCCGAGGATATAGCACGCGGCGACCGACGCCTCGAAAGGCGAAAGTCCGCGCGCCGCCGTCCCCGCGAGGAAGCCCGCCAACACGTCGCCGCTCCCGCCCTTTGCGAGCGCGGGCGAACCCGTAAAGTTGATGGCGACGCGCTCCCCCTCCGCGATGACCGTGCGGTTGTTTTTCAGAACGACGGTAACGCCATATTTCTCCGAAAAGGCGCGCGCCGCGGCGATCGGGTCGCGCAGGATCTCTTCGACCGAACGCCCCGTGAGGCGGGAAAATTCCTTGGGGTGCGGCGTGACGATCACCCTGCAACTCCGCTTGTTGAGCACGTCGAGCCCGTAGATCGCGAGCGTGTTGAGCGCGTCCGCGTCGAGCACGAGCGTGCCCGTATAGGCGGTGAGCAGCTCTTCGATGTGGACGTACAGCCTTTCGCTCACCCCCGTTCCCATGCCGATCGCGATGCAGTCGGAGGCGAGCATATCGCCGTCGATGGCAGTAAATTCGCGCAATACCGCCGCGGGGATCTTCCCGATGGCGTACGGGAACACCTTGCCGATCACGAGCAGTTTGGTGTACCCCGCGCCCGATTTGAGGCAAGCCTCCGTGGCGAGGAACGCCGCGCCGCCGAACGTCCCGCCCGCCATGATGCTCGCCACGCCATAGTCGCCCTTGTTGGTATGCGAGCGGCGTTTGGGGAAGAACTGCGCCACGTCCTCGTCCTCATAGACGAGCGCGCCGCCGTGCGGCATGGGGATTTCGAGATCTTCGATGGTGATCTCCCCCGCAAGGTCGGCTCCGTCGGCGAGCAGGAGCTCCTGTTTGAGCCCCATCGTGACCGTTTCGTCGGCGCGCACGGCGGGGTCGAAGGCGAGCCCGCCCGCGGAAAGTCCGCTCGGAACGTCGCAGGAGACGACGTAGCTCCCCCCGTTGAGCAGTTCGACGAGCAACTTCTCTTTCCCCTCGACGGGACGGTTCAAGCCCGTTCCGAACAGGCAATCCACCATGAACGCATAGCGGCGGCGCGGGATCGCCCCGAACAGCTCGCCGCGATAGCCCTCTTTTGCCCGACGGCAGGCGGGAGAGAGCTCTTCGCTCATGCAGAGCACGGCGATCTCATAGCCGAGCCCGCGCAAAATTTCCGCCGCCACGAAGCCGTCGCCGCCGTTGTTGCCGCCGCCGCAGACAAAGAGGCAGTCGTCCGCCCCCTCCCTGCGCATGGCGCGCTCGACATCTTCGGCGAGAAACTTCCCCGCCGCCTGCATGAGCTCCCAGACAGACGCGCCGTTCTCGACGGCGTTTGCTTCCGCTTTGCGGATCTCCTCAAAGGAATATGCGCGTTTCATGTTACCTCCCGAAACAGATCAATTCCGCGCCCGAAAGCGCGCGTATTTCGTTTCCCTCGGCGATCTCCAACCTGCCGTCGGGCAAGACCCGCCGCAAGACAGCGCGGTACGTCCGTCCCCCCTCGTCGAGCAGAACCTCTTCGCCGACAAAGGCGAGACGGGCGAGATAGTCGGAAAATTCGCTCTTTTCCTGAAAGAAGCGGATGAGCGCGGCGCGCACGTCGTCCGTATCCAGCCGCCGCCCCGCCGCCTCGGACAGCCCGATCGCGGGCAGATCGCCGAGCGGATTGTTGACGTTGAGTCCGATCCCGACGACGCTCCACGCAACGCGCCCCGCCACGATCCCGTTCTCGATCAAGATCCCGCACAGCTTTTTCCCGTTTGCGAGGACGTCGTTCGGCCATTTGATGCGCGCGCTCACCCCGAACGCCTCCGCGGTGCGGCAGACGGACAGTGCGGCATGCGCCATAATGCGGAAGCTCTCCCCGCCGCCGAGATCGGGAAAGGTGAGAAAGGACAAATAAACGCCGCCCTCCTTTGATGAGAAACTGCGCCCCTTTGTGCCTCTGCCCCGCGTTTGACGGCGCGCGCAGACGCAAACCGCCTCGCCGTCGCCCAAATATCGCTTGATATAGTCGTTGGTGGAATCCACCTCTTCAATCATCTCGATCTTCATCCGCGAGCCCCGCAAGCGCGTCGTGCGCCGTATCGTAGTCGAATCCCTTGGAGAGAAGATAGGAAAAAGCGCGCCGCAAGGTAGCCTTGTCGGGCGTCTTTGCGCGCATGTATTTGCGCAAGACCTCGGCGGCGGTCTGCGACTCGTCGCTCTCCGCAAGCGCGGCCCGTATCTCCTCTTCGGCGACGCCCTTGCGTTTGAGCTCGGCTTCGATGAGACGGCTTCCCTTCTTTTTCCCCGCGCTCTCCGCATAAGCGCGCGCGTAGGCGGCGTCGTCGAGATAGCCGTAGCCTTTTAATTTTCGGACGGTCTCGTCGATCGTGTCGCCGAGAAAGCCCTTTTTTTCGAGCCGCTCGCGCACCTCGCGTTCGGTTTTGGCGGAATAGGACAGAATGTCGAGCGCGCGGTCGAACGCGGTCTGCCGCTCGCTCTCCGCCTGAATGGCGGCGAGCCGCTCGGGGGTGATCTCCTGTCCCGCCGCCAGCCTGTGGGAAAGCACGGTCACCCGTTCCAGACCGCAGTAAAACCTGCCGTCGAGCTCGATATTGCAACGGTTCCGATCGTTCTTTTGCACCGTGATCGCAGTGATGACCGCCATATCATTTCCCGTAGGACGGCCACGTCCGATTGTTTTGAAACCACTCCGTTTGATTGAGCGGCAGAGAGTTCTGCGAGCCCGTTACGGTGAAGTTCACGCCGTCCGACTTGACCGTGATGTTTCCGTTCATGGAGACCGCGCCGCCCGCGCCGTCGTCGACGCTCGTGACAAAGATCTGCGAGGTGTAGCGCGCCACGCGGTCGATCATCGCCTGCGTCGGGAACGTGTTGTTTTTGACCGTGGTGTACTCGGTCGAGCCCGCCACGCAGCACACGCAGACGTATTCGGGTCGGATCGCCGCGAGCAATGCCTCGTTCGAGGAGGTCTTGCTCCCGTGGTGACCCGCCTTATACAGCTTGCATTGGGGAAGCTCGTTGTTCTGCACGAGATATTCCTCTCCGCTCTCTTCGAGGTCGCCCGTAAAGAGATAGTTGTACGACCCCTGCGCGATGTAGAAACACACCGAATAGTTGTTCTCGTCCTTTGTGTCGTTTTCGTAATAATAATTGTAGAGGAAGTTGAGCGTAACGCCGTCGGCGAGCGTGTAGGAACGTTTCGCGCCGTTTTCGCCGTTGTAACATTCGAGCGCGGTATAGTGGACCGCCCCCGCCTCCACCTCCGCATCCCGCGAGGCGACATAACGCCGATAGGTCGCCGTGGTCTTGTTGGTACGCGGGAAGTCGATGATCGTTTGACATTCGAAGCGTTCGAACAGGCTCGGATAGTTCCCGTTCCCCGCAAACGCGGCGATGTGGTCTTGGTCGGCATGCGTGACGATGACGTATTCGAGCACGCCGTCTTTGCAATAGTTTTTCACATACTCCTCGATCGTATCCGCGGAATTTTCGCGCGAACCGCCGTCGACGAGGATCTCGGTATCGCCGATCTGCATGAAAATGCTGTCGCCCGCGTATTTGTTGCCGAGTTCGAGGAAGTGGATGGAGAGCTCCCCCGTCCCGTCTGCGGGAGGCGGGGTCGGCTGTTTTTTGTAGATGAGAAAGTACCAGCACGCCGCCGCGACGAGCGCGATCACGAGGACGATCGCAACCGTCGCGATGAACGCCTTGGGGTGCTTCTTCGCCGTCTTTTCCGCCGCGCGCGCCGCCTTCTTCGCGGCTTTTTTCGCCGTCTTTTCCGCCGCTTTTTCAGTTCCGGTTTTTTTCTTACTCTTCGCCATGGTTTATCCTATGCGTTTTGCGTGTTCAGTAGGTGAAAGTGAGGAAACTCCAACTCATGGGCGGGAGGCGCAGGCTCACGCGCGACCCGTCTTTGACGGTGGGCAATTCCTTGTTTTGCGGCACGACCCGTTCGCCGTCGAACCCGTTGACCGCCGAGAGGTCGCTGTTTGCCATTTCGAGATAGCTCTGCGCCTTTAAGCCGCCGAACGAGCGAAGTTCGAGCTCGGTCTCGCAGGCGCAGGAGGCGTAATTGACGAGCGAAACGCACACCGTACGCCGCGCCCTGTCGTGGTTGACCGCCTCGTTGACGCACCGCGCCGTCCCGTACATATTGCCGAATACGGGGGAATCCGAGAACGTGCGCGCCGTTTCGCCGCGCGCCGCGTTCGAGATCGCCTTGAACGGATAAAAGGTGGTTTGGCGGAACGTCCCGCCGCCCTTCTCCGTCATGATGGGCGCGATCACGTTGACGAGCTGGGCAAGACAGCCGAGCTTTACCACGTCGCAATGGTTGAGCAGGGTGTTCATGAGCCCCGCAAATACGAGCGCGTCGCGGAAGGTGTACACGTCTTCGAGCAAATGGGGCGCGTGCTTCCAGAGCGGTTCGCGGCGGGGCGCGGTGACCGACCAGATGTTCCATTCGTCGAAGCTGATCTTCACTTGCTTGCGGGAACGAAGTTTGGCGCGCACATATTCGATGGTCGCCTTCAACGTGCCGATGTACTCGCTCATGTCGTCCGCGCTCCCCAAGAAGTCCTCCAACGGGTGCTCCCTGTCCTCGTCGTACATGTAGTAGCGGTGCATGGAGAGATAATCGACGTGGCGGTAGGTGTGTTCGAGCACGACGCGATCCCATTCGGGGAACGTCTTCATTTCGTGGTTGGAAGAGCCCGAAACGACGAGCTTCAACGGCGCGCCGCTCCACTTTCTCCCGTTCTCCTCGGCAAGCTCGCCGTTCGCCCAGCGCATCACCTTGGCGGCTTCGAGTGCCTTTCTGCCGTATTCCTCGGCGGTGAGATGCCCGATCTGCCACGGTCCGTCCATTTCGTTCCCGATGCACCAATACCGCACGCCGTACGGCTCTTGCGCGCCGTTCGCCTTGCGGGCTTCGGAGATCGTCGTGCCGCCCTCGTGGTTGCAATATTCGACGAGACGGGCGGCGTCTTTGATCGTGCCCGTCCCCATGTTGACCGCCATCATCGGCTCGACGCCCGCGAACCGACACCACTTCATAAATTCGTCCGTGCCGAACTGATTGCTCTCGGTGCTGAACCATGCGAGGTCGAGGCGGGTGGGACGCTTGTCTTTCGGTCCGATCCCGTCCGTCCAATCGTAGCCCGAAAGGAAATTGCCGCCGGGATAGCGCACGACGGGGACGTTGAGCTCCTTGATGAGCGCGGCGACGTCGCCGCGGAAGCCGTCCCCGTTCGCCGTAGGATGGTCGGGCTCGTAGATCCCCTCGTACACGGCGCGCCCCAAATGTTCGATGAACGACCCGTACAGGTGCGGATCGACCGTGCCGATCGTGAGATTCGCGTCTGCAAAAATTTTCGTTTTCATGACTGCTCCTTAATCCATTCTTCAAACCGCCTGTCGAGGATCGCCATGATCCGCGCGCGGTAGGCTTTGTCGTAAGGGAGGAAGAGATATCCCTCCGAGCGGTACAGCTTTTTGTTGCGGTTCTCGCCGAACGTTTGGACGGCGAGCGCGTTCACATCGCCCATGTAGCCGTCGCTGTGCTCCGAATAGTACGCCTCCGTGAACGCCGCGCCCTCCCCCTCGAAGTAGAGAGAAAGAAGCCGTCCCCCCAGCTTTTCGACGACATGGGTGCGGAAATCCCCCTCCAAAACGGCATAGGGCGGGCGGACAAAGCCACGCTCGTACGCCCATTCGAAATAGGCGGCGATGTGATTGTAGGCGTTCTGCTCGTCCGTCTTTAACCGCTTGTAGTGGATCTTCCAAATGTGCCACCTGCCGTCGTCGAGGGGCGCGGAAAAATCCCTGTCGCACACGTCGATGCGGCATACGTCGAGCATGGGCGACACGGCGCGCATCTCGTCCTGCGACGAAAGATCGGTCTCCACGACGCCGTCCCCCGTCTTTTCGATGTTGAGCGGGACGACTTCGTAAAAATTCACCCGCGTCCTGCCGCAGTCGATTGCCCCCGTCTCCCCGTTCAAAGAAGGCGTGGCGAGCATCGCGCCGACAAAGAGATCGCTCCGCACGTACGCCTCGTCGATCTCGGCGGAATGCCCCCAGCCGAGGTAGTTCTTCTCGCGAAAAGGCATATGGGCGACGCCGAACAGCAACTTCGCGGGCCAACTGTTCGCGACGTCTCCTCCGAAGTTCCAATCGTGCGGCAGATGCAAAACGAGCTCGGCGCGCGCGAGGCGGGGCTGGCGCAATTCGCGGGGAACGTTCATCCGCCGCGCCCCCATGCCGAACGTGACGAGCGTGTAGCAGTTTCGCTTCGCCGACGGTTCGATGACGAGGATATCCGCCGCGACGAACTCGGGGGCGGGATCACGTAGCACCTCGCGCGGCACGCCGAAGCTATGCACGATCTGCGCGTACAGGGCGTTGTTCATCCGCTTGGAATAGCGTTTGATCTTCATCTTCTTCCCCTGTCCCGTCTATACGATGCCGAACAACGAGGCGATGTTGACCGCCGCGCCGTCGATGTTGTGCAAAAATTTGTTGATCGCCTTTTGCGCGCCCGCGTCGATCACGCCGTTTTCCGTCGTGCGGAGGACGGCGACGATCATGTTGAAATTGTCGTATATCACCTCGCAATCGGGGGCGATCGTTAAAAACGCGTCGTCCTCGCTCCCGTGTTGCAGGCGGTACATCTCCTTGATCGCGAGGTTCATTTCGGTGAACAG
>CANRJR010000050.1 GCA_947631005.1 uncultured Clostridia bacterium
CGCCTTGTTTTTTATAGGATAAGGCGAAGATTAAATTTTTTTTCGGATTTTTTTGCATGAATTACTTGACATTATCCAATTTCGTTTTTTTTCATATTTTTTCCGCTTTTATGCGGTTTTTTATGTTTTCTTGCATGTCTCTCCCCGCAAATCCGCCCCGCGCTCGACCCGCGGGGCTTTCGATATTGCACGCAAAAAAGACGGGGTGACCCGTCTTTTTTGCGTTTCTTGTTTTGTTTTACGCGCTTTGCGCGACGCCGTATGCGATCACTTTTCGTCGAGTACGGGGTCGAGATATTCGGTGGGGTCGACGGGCGTGCCGTTGACGAACATTTCAAGGTGCAGATGCGCGCCGTCGAACGCCTCCGAGCCGTACGCCTCGGCGACCGTCCCGATCTTCTCGCCCATCGCAACTTTCTTGCCGACGGTGAGATCTTCGGCGGGCTCGATAAAGCGGTAATAGGTCTGCAACCCGTCGCCGTGGTCGATGACGATCAAATTCCCGAGTTCCTTGCTGATGCTCACGTCTTTCACCACGCCGTCCGCCATGCAACGCACCTCCGTGCCCGCTTCGGCTTTGAAGTCGATCGCCTTATGCCGATACCAACGCTTCGCGGTGAGATTGGCGTAGATCGCGTTGTACTCGACGGAATATCCCTCGTGGTCGATGGGAGATACGAACTTCAACGCGTCCCCGCCCGACGGGCTGTTCCCGCCTTCGTCCCCCTGCGAGGGCTGGTTCTGCGACGGCTCGTTTTGCGAGGGCTCGTTTTGCGAGGGTTCATTCTGCGAGGGCTCGTTCTGCGACGGCTCATTCTGCGTGGGGTCGTCTGTGATATTCCCGCCCGCGAGCGTATTGTTCTCCTGCGTCACGAAATACACGGTGAGCACCGTCGCCGCAACCAAAAGAAGGACGCTGATGCCGAGAATGAGATAGTAGACCCACCTCTTTTTGCTCTTTGTTTTTTCTTCTTTCATACTTGCCTCCGAAAAATTTCTATGTAGATGATTGACGGCATGTCCGCGTTTTATACGAAGATTTTCAAAATCCCCCGAAAATCAACGGCGTTCCCGCCGCCGTCTGTCCGTTTCCCACCGCAATGTGGAGATTGACCGTTTTCCCGTTGAGCCGCACGCCGCCGCCCAACGCGGGCGCGTACATATAATAATTGACCACCCCGCACGCCTCTTCGGTGAACTGCAACTTTGCCCCAAACCGCGCGGCGATCTCGGCAGCACAGTCGCCCTCGTAACGCGCGCTCTCCCCCGCCACACCCGACAAACCCGATAACAACAGCTTGTCGCGCGCGGGCGTCTGCGACGGGACGACGGTTTGCGACGAGGACGCGCCGAGATAAAATTCATACCGCTCTCCCCCCTCGAACACGGGCGCGCGGAGGAGCGCGCAACCGAACGCCGCGCACAACGCGCAACATACGATCACGGCAACGGCTTTGCACACGCGGCACATTCTACGCATAAAAAAATCCTCCCAGGGTACAGGAGGATTTTTGCCACCGTTTTTTCTCTTTATACATTCGTTTTTGCTTTTCCCGCGACGTTTTGTCCGATCTTATGGAAACGCGGTTTCCCGCTCACGCTTTCTGCGGGAGGTTGACGGAGCGTCGGGCGAATTATTTCGCAATGCCGTCGAACGCGCCCTCTTCCACCTGAATGCCGTTTGTACTCGGCATGCGGAGGTTTTTGCAGCCCGCAAATGCATACTTCCCGATGTATCGGAGCGACGGGGGGAAGCTCACCGCGCGGATGCCCGCATGTCCCTCGAACGCACGGTCGGCGATCAGCCGCGTCCCGCTTTTGATCTCGACCCGTCCCTCAATCTCGTCGCACCCCACGAGGCAGTCGCCGATATAGTACACGCCGCCCTCTTCCTCCAACGCCGCCGTTCCCGCGAACGCCTCCGCGCCCACCGAGACCACCGTGCTTGGAATGCTGACGCTTTTCAGCACGGCGCAACCCGAAAACGCGCCGTCGCCGATGCGCAAAACGCCTTGCGCGACCGTCACGCTCTGCAAAACCGTGCAGTCCGCGAACGCGTAGTCGCCGATCGCAAGCACGGGCAAACCGCCGAGCGTTGCGGGAATTTCGAGCGTCGCCTCCGCCTTCCGCCAGCCAATCACGACGCACCCGCTTCCCAGCTTTTCGTAGAGAAGATTTTCCTGCGGAAGCGGCTCGGCAGGCGTCGGCTCTCCCTGCTGACCGCCCTGCTCGCCCTGTTGTTCGCCTTGCTGACCGCCTTGCGGGTCATTTCCTTGTTCGCCGCCCTGCGGCTCATTTCCTTGCCCGCCGCCTTGCGGCTCGTTTCCTTGTTCACCGCTTGACGGGTCATTTCCTCGCTCACCGCCCGACGGGTCATTTCCTTGTCCCCCGCCCGACGGGTCGTTTCCTTGCCCGCCGCCTTGCGGGTCGTTCCCTTGTTCCCCGCCTTGCGGGTCATTTCCTTGCCCGCCGCCTTGCGGGTCATTGCCCTGTTCCCCGCCCTGCGGCTCGTTTCCTTGCCCGCCGCTCGGTGGATTGCTTTGTTCCCCACTCGGCGGCTCATTTTCATGTTCATCGCCCGACGGGTCGTCCTGTCCGTCTCCCGCGGGCGGCGTCGGTTGTTCCCCGCCTTGCCCGCCTTTTTCGTCCTCGTCGCCCACGTTCAAATCGGGCGGCAACGGATCTTCGGGATCGACGGAGGGATCGACGGAGGGATCGGCTTCGGACGGATCGTCCCCCACATTCAGATCGGGAGGTAACGGATCGACAGGCGTAGAGGGCGTCGTTTCGCCCTCGTCCTGCGTACCGCCGTCGGGATCGTCCTCCGAGGGATCGGCATGGGAGGGCGCGTCGCCTTGCTCTGCGGGCGGCTCGTCATGTTGGTCGGGATCGGTCGGATCGTCATGCGCATCGGGCGTCCCGTCGTCGGGCGTGTAGACGTCGTGCGGCGTTTCTTCGTCTTGTGCGGGATATTCGTTGGTCACGAGCGCGCTCTTGTGCCGCGCGCATGAAGAGGTAAAGTAAGCCGCGCAAAAACAGACCATTGCCGAAAGCACCAAAAACAAAATCAGAAGTTTCTTTTTCATTGGCGTTCCCTCGTTCGCAAGCGCGCTTCGGCGTTTTTTTACAAAAAAAGCCTCCCCGTTCGGAAAGACTCAAAACGTTTGCCGATTCGCCGCATGCTCATGCATTGATCAAACCTCTCAATTATTCACATTATACCACCGCTTTTCGCAAATTGCAAGACTTTTTTGAAAAATTTTCCGATTTCTCAAATTTTTGTCTGAATTTTCGAATGACAATTTCTCCCCGAACGGCGCGGCGATTTCACCGCCTTGCACGCATCTTTCGTCGTATCGCTTGCTATTGGTTTGATTTTGTGCTATAATTACCCTAATATCAGACTAAAAAGGGAATTTCGTTATGGGTGTTAATCAAGTTTATTTGGATTCCTACGTCCTTCAAAACGATATGCGGATTCGGTTGCCGAAATCCATTTTGAACAATCTTCCCGTCAAAAAGGGAGAAACCAAATTCGCCGTTTACCTCGATTCCGTCAATCGGGAACTTGTTTTGAAAATCGAGCCGACGTCCCAGGCGGACGGGGAAGCGCGGTAAGGAGCGGATATGGAGAACGCTAAAATCATTTCTATGGACGCCTCCCGCTATGCGCCCGACGATATTCTCTGCCTCGTCAATGAGCTGAACGGCGGCTTTCCGTCCAAGGATATTTCCGCGAAGTACGTCGCGCCCGAGATTCAGTTTGCGCTCGTGCAGTTGGATATGAAAAAATACGCCGCTTTTCTCGATCGCCTATCCATCGGCGACGAACTGAAAAAGGAGGCGTACGCCGTCGTCGACAAGATCGGCAGTTACAGTATGAACGGGGGGAAACGGCTGTTTGTCGGCTATAACGCCGAGCGCAAGGTCGCCGACCGTAAATCCAAAGAAAAGCAGCGCGGGAAATATTTTTACGCCGACGGAAACGGCTTTTCCAAAATCAACGTAGATCTTCCCGCCGAATATACCAACCGCATCGTCTGCGCCGACAGTCTTGCCGCACTGAAAGAATTGCCCGATAACTGTATCGACCTGATCTTCACTTCCCCACCCTATAATTTCGGTCTCGAATACGACGCGCATGCCGACGCGATGGATTGGGATCAATATTTCCATTCGCTGTTTGAGATCTTTCGCGAATGTATCCGCGTGCTGAAATACGGCGGCAGGTTTGCGGTAAACGTTCAACCGCTCTATTCGGACTACATTCCGATCCATCACATGATCGGCAACTTTTTCATCAAGGAAAAATTGATTTGGAAGAGCGAGATCTTATGGGAAAAAAATAATTATAACTGCAAAATGTGTTCGTATGGGAGCTGGAAGAGCCCTTCAAGCCCGTATATGAAATACACTTGGGAGTATATCGAAATCTACTGCAAAGGCGACTTGAAAAAGGCGGGCAGTCCCGAAAATGCGGACATCACCGAAGAGGAATTCAAGTCGTGGGTCGTTGCAAAATGGAGCATTGCGCCCGAGCGGCATATGAAAGAATACGGTCATCCCGCCATGTTCCCAGAGGCTTTGGCAGAACGGGTCTTGAAACTTTTCAGTTTCAAAGGGGACGCGGTCCTCGATCCGTTTAACGGCGCAGGGACGACGACCGCTGTCGCGCAACGGCTTGGACGAAGATATCTCGGGATCGACATCTCCGAAGAATATTGCGCAACTGCCCGAAAAAGGATCGAAGACAACCGAAGAACGCAGGTCTCGCTCTTCGATTAGCAAAAAGCGATGCCGCCAAAGCGGCATCGCTTTTTGCTCAACGGACGTATCCGCGCATTGCCTCGGCGAATAATCCGACCGCATACTGCAATCTTTCTCTGTGCAATTCCTTAAAATATTCGGCTTTGTGGATCGGTCTGTCTACATGCCGTTCTCCGCGAAGCAGGGTAATGATTTTCAGATCGACGTTGACGCGGGATAAAAGCGCGTGCGTCGCGGGACTGCCAAACGTTACTTCATTCAATGCGCTGTAATCGCCGCCGAGCTGGCTCTCTAATTGCACCAAATAATACGTCTCCGTCCCTACCGCTTCTTTCATGAGAACCGCGTCAAACAAGATCCTCTTCAACATCGCATTTTCGGTATATGCTTTGCATTCGATCGGCAAAACCAGATTCCCGTCGATGAATACCTGCACGTCTGTCCCGAATTTATAGATCATCGACGCGCGGTTTTGCGTTACGTATTCCCTGACCCGTGGATCGGAAATTCTGTCGATATATTCGTCTTTCACCCCGATCGGCATTTTCGTTTTGTTGATGGCAAGGCGCGAAGGATCTTGGGCGAGAACATCTTCCCACGCAATCGTCACCAACGCCGAAGTTATGTTTTCGACAAGTTCCCCCTTGCCCGCGCGTATAATGCCGCCGTACGCCCTGTCTGCGCTGGCGACCGCCCGACTGTCGATTCCTCTCACCAACGCATTATAAGCCGCAATAATTTCATCGAATTTTTCTTCCACCGTGGGCATCTTTTGTCCCTCCTGTCGTTTTATTATAGCACATATTCGATGAATCGGAAGGCTTTTTTACGACTTTTTACAAAAAAATGACGACACGAAAACGCGTTTGTCAAAATCACCGCCAAAAACTTTCCTTGTTCCCCCCATAGGGGCTTTCCCATTTTTGTCATGTGTCGACGCCACCGCCATCGCGGGCACATTGGCGAGCGTTCCGCGCGAACTTATTGAAAGAACAAAAAATTCCGTCCCGCCGTTCGGCTCGATCTCCCTGCCGTTGAGCCATACGCATCCGAGCTCTTTCGCCCACTTCAAAAAGCGTCTGCCCTCTTTTCGCTTGTCCGAAAGAACAAACCATACGCTCTCCGCTTCCCCGCACACATCCTTGAAATTCATAAAAACACCTCTTTGAAGATTCCGCAAAGAGGCGCAAAAAAAGCCCATCGCCCGATGAGCCTATATTTTGATTGCCCATCGTTCAGCCGTTAGCACCTTGCCGACAGGTAGGTTGCTGTGCGGTCGCAGGGGCTGTCCCTCGCGCACTCTTTATGGTGACTTGATTATAACACCTTTGACGGTTTTGTCAAGCATTTTTGCCCCTCGGGGATGTGGATGGGTAAACACCCGCCCCTCGCGCGGTTATCAAGTACAATTTCCCGCATTCGGAGCAATGTTCGGCGCAAGAAATAATGCCCGAAGCGTTTTTGCGACGGAATAATGATCGTTGCACGGGATATAACTGTTCATTCTTCAATTTGCCGCGCCGATCGCGTCACTGACGATTCGCCCAAGGGCGTGCGCAGATAGGCGCACGCAAAAATGCCCGAGGCGTTTTTACGCTTCGGGCATTTTTTGGCTGCTCCTGTCAGACTCGAACTGACGACACCGCGGTTAACAGCCGCGTGCTCTACCGACTGAGCTAAGGAGCAATAAAGTCGGCAACTACCTATCCTCCCGGGTCGTTAGACCGAGTACTTTCGGCGTAAGAGAGCTTAACTTCTGTGTTCGGGATGGGAACAGGTGGGACCTCTCTGC
>CANRJR010000051.1 GCA_947631005.1 uncultured Clostridia bacterium
CCCGCGATCTCATAATCGCCCGCGTCCGTCATTTCGGGCTTCGTGAGGGTGACGGCGAGAACGTCTTTCTCCTCGCCCTCTGCGAGGCCGTCTCCTTCGTCCGCCTTCACATGCCATTTAGCCGTATTGAAGGCATATTGATGTTGATAGTTATACGTCGCGCTCTGGTCCTCGATGACGACCGTCAATGTCCGCGCATTGATGGTGAACTTGCCGTTTTTCACGGTGATTATATAGTTGATGTTCGCGCCCGTTGCGGGGTCGGCCGTACCCGTAATATCGTACTCCCCGGCCTTGTTCTGCACGGCGTCAAAGTTGAGGGTGACAGAGAGGCTCTCCCCTGCGATCACGCCCTCGGGAGCCTTCTCGTAGCCGTCCTGCTTCTTGTGGCTGTCGAGATCTTCGCCGTACTTCATCGTCACGTCCGTGATCTGCACTTCGACCGCCTTCTTGTTGATGGTGTAGAGCTTTGTGCCGCTGTTGTCGAAGATGACGTTGTAGTTGCCGTTGTCGTTCTTCGAAGTCGCAATGTCGTAGCTGCCCGCGTTCTTGTTCGGGTTCGTGGCGGAAAGCGCGATGCCGAGCACGGAGACTTGATCTCCTCCATACATCTTCGAGCCGTCCGCAAACTGCCAGCCGACATCTTTTTCGCTGCTGACCTCGGGCATGGTACCGTCGTAATCCTTCTCCTGCGCGAGAAGGGTCACGTGCACGTCGCGCTTTTCGATGGTGAGCGTGGCCGTCCTTTCGTAAGGATTATAGGTGCCCACCGTGATCTTTACCGTGATCTGATAGGTCCCCGCGTTCGTCCGCGCAAGGCTCTCCACGCCGTCGCCGTAGGTGTAGACGATCTGCGGCTCGGCCAGCTCTTCCACACCTTCGAGTACGAGCGCATGTTCCTCGCCGTCGTAGGTCGCAGTCACGTCCTCGAACTTCACCTTGGCAAATACCGCTTCGGTGATGGCATACTTTCCCTTCTCCTCGCTATATGTGACGTTATAGTTCAGCGGCGCTTCACCGATATATTGCACCGTGATGTCGTAGTTCTGCGGGTCGCTCTCGGTCGACGCATCGCAGGTGAAGGTGAAGTACTGCGTAAGATCTGCATCTTTCTCGTGGAGCAAGTTCTCTTCCCCGTTCACATAGCCCGTGACCGTCACGGTGAAGGGCTGCAAGGTCTCTCCCTTGGGCGATTGCTTATTGTCCGCCTTGACCGTGAGCGTCACCTTGTTGACGGTGAACACGGAGTGATCTCCGCTCGTGTATTGGAAAGTGATCGTGTAGTTCTTGTTGGAGTACTGCGAATCGCCGCTCTCCTTTGCCGTGAGCCTGTAACCGCCCTCTTTGTAATTGACGCCCTCTTCTTCCTTCGTGATGACGATGCCGAGCGTATCGTTCGAGAAGAGTTCGTGATCCTTCGTGTAACCCGTCTGCGAAGGAGTGGGCTCTTTGCCGGAATAGTCGGTGTTTTGATCGGAGATTGTAACCGTAATCGCAAATTTCTCGATCTCGAAGGTGAAGGTCGCCTCCGTCTTGAACGCTCCGTCTACAACGAAGTAGCCCAGCGTCTCGTCGAGGGTAATCGTAATGGAATAGGTGTCCGCATCTTTGAGCTCCTGCTTGCCGTCCGCAAGTTGATAGCTTTGGTAGGCGCCCTTCTCTCCGAAGAGCGTTGTGAAGAGGGCTTCCACATTGAATGCAGAACCGTTGTAGACTTGATTTCCGAAGGTGCCGACGGGTTTGTACAACGTCTTGTGCGCTTCTTCTGTGCAGCCGAGTTCGATGCACTTGCGCGAGACCGTCTTATGGTTCGCCTCGCCGAAGAACCCATCGTCCTTCTCCTCATCCGTGATCGCCCAATCAAAGTTGTGCCCCTCGTGCTCCAACTTCCAACTGCCCGTTTCGAGGGTCGCTCCCTCTGTCGTAATATCTCCAAGCGTATGTGCGCCGCTGTGCGCGCCCGTCTTGGTCTCATATTGGAAAGTGATACCGGGGAGCTGCCATGTGGCGTCTTTCACTGGTGCAACGGAAGTATAGGTCTTGCCCGCTTCGAGCTTGCCAATGCACTTGTGCGCGGCGTCCCAGACCTGCGCGGTGAGCGTGTACTGGGTATAGTTGCAGGAGTATTCCGTCGCAACGCCGTCGAAAAGGCTCGCCGAAAGCGTTGCCGTTTCTCCTACAACGATTTTCCCATTCGTGCCCGTCGTCTGCACGGTGCCAACAAACGTCGCGCCGTCTTGAATGTTCAAAGTGCCGTTGACGATAAGGCTCGCATAGGGATTGTAGCCCGCGTCCGTAAGCTGTTTCCCCGTGGGGTATTCGCGCTTTGCAAACGCAGGTCCATAGAAGCTATCGTAGACGTGCAAACTCTTGCCGCCCTTCAACGTCACGGTCGCGCCGCTATCCACTGTCACCACCGCGCCGGGCATCACTTTGAAGTGATTTGCAACGGTGAAGTTTCCGCTTGCGATCTCTAACTCATAGTTATAGGGCAGGGAGAAGTTGACGCCATTCGTCTGTACCGTGTGCAAAAAGTCCATGTAGCCCGCTTCCACGTCGCCGTTTACGGTTATGGTCGTCTTGCCGACGTCCTCGACGTTGTTAACACTCTTGGTCCTATTATTCTCTTCATCAATGCCCGTGACCTTCGCATGCGTATCATCATAGACGGACTTGACCGTCGAGCCACTCTTCATGATGAGAAGACCCGATGCAGCATCATTCGGTGCTTTGTCATAGGTGATGAAAGACTGATCGATCGCCGTGATGCTACTGAAGAAATACAGACTCGCATGGCCGAAGAGGATGCCGCCATATTCGATGGTATAGCCGCCTGTACATTGGATATTGACCATCGCATACATCTTGAACGGCGTGACATGCGCATTATTGAACATTGCCTCGGTGTTCGTACCGCCGTTGTAATCCAAGATCATGAACGGCTGATAGAGCTTGCCACCATTCTTTACGGTGATGCCGCCCTTGCCCGTGACCCGTCCGCAGACGTCCATCACGCCGCCGCTTGCGACCGTGACCGTGCCGTCGTTGACAAATTCGGAATACGCGCCCGAAGTGTGCGCCTGTGCGCTTTGGTCGGGATAGTGCAGTACGCCGCCCACATAGAAGTTGCCCTCTACGGTGAGCGTGGCTCCCTCGCCCAAAGTTACCTTATAGACGGGGTCTTTATATTTCCCCTTTTCCCACCACGAGACGCGGTTTGTGGCGTTTTTCGAATTGCCCTCTTCGGTAATGCCGCCCTTCGTGTTATAGGAAATAACGAAATTTACGCCCGCGGGGATGGTAAGTGCCCCTGTAAGGGTGACGTTATCGACGGCAATGACCGTTTTATCGGCTCCGGTGCTTGCCGCGTCAAATGCGTCCTGCACGTTTGCGGTCTTATAGAACTCCCCGCCGTAGCGCACGGCAAAGGTCCCTTCCTTCGCGATGAGGGCGACGATTTGCACCTCGGCCGCCATGACGGAATAACTCGTTTCTTTGTCATAGGAGAAAATCCTCGTTTTCTCCCCGATGACCTCTTGCCAACCGTAGAAGAAATTGCCTTCGTTAGGCGTTGCGGTCAAGGTAAGGCGCGCACCGAGAGTGATCGGGGTAGAAGCGTCGGGCGTTCCGTCTGTTAAGGTGATATTCTTTCCGTCCGCTTTCACGGAGATCGTGCCGTTCGAAGAGGCGGAAGTCCCCTCGCCGTTCTCCACGGCAAAACTCACAGAAGTATTGCTTGGATAGAAGCCGACGTTGCGGATGGTCATGCGCTCGCCGCTACAACCATTCGCCGCAGTGTAATTTTTTGAAACTTCATAGACCGCGTGGGCGAGATAGATCGTCGTCTCGTCCGCATCTTGTTTATCCGTCAGCCGTATCGTCACACGGTACCACTCGGAATCCGCAGTGGTAGCGATCAATTGCGTGCTGTGTAGCTTTCTTGTGTCCTCGAAACTCGTCCAATATTTTTCGTTACTTGTCGTTTTGTCGTTCTTCTTCGTTTGATCGGCGGGATCCGTCCACTCGGCATGGACGGGGTTTGACGGCCTGTGACCTGTTTTGCTGTCGCCGCTATCGTTGGATAGGCCATAGGCGATGTTGGTCGCCACGGTGTTCTTAAATCCAAACAAGGCGTTAAAATCTTTCTTCGAGGTATAATTTGTTTTTGTGTCAAAGTATGAGTTAGAAGTACCGGAAACCCAACTCGAAGCGGACACCTTTGTATCCAAATTATAGGCCGCCCAACTCTTTTTTGCACTCGTGATATCCGCCGCCGTGCCGTCGATCTGAAACTCGAAGATCAAAACGCCGCTTCCCTTCACCTTAAAGCCGAGCTGGGAGATCTTTTTCGCTTCTGCGCTCGCGCCCGAAAGACCGGAGGTAAACGCCATGCCCTCATCGCTCCTCGCGGCGTCGTAATACCAAGGGTATGCTTCATCCTGCACCACTTCCAAGATATTTTCCGCTTTGGCGTCGGCAAGAACGTCTTTCACGCCGTTCTCCGTCAGCACGTCGATATTGAACTGAAAGGATAATTCCGTGTCTATTTTTGACTCATTGGGCTGTTCTTTCGTTAAATATGCTGTTCCGAGAGTACCGTTCAGAGAACCATTGGCATTATACATATACTGCTCACCGAACCAACCGGAAACGAGGACCGTAGACCTTTGCTCCACGGTGATCGCGCTCGCGATCGTAGTTTCGTCCTTCCTCTCCCACTCAACTTCGGTTTCCACGCCGTTTACTTTGACTTTATAAAATTTGTCATAGTCCTTGAATGTGGACCTGATGCGGATGGGAAGCGTGGTCTGTCCGTTGGGCAGAACGACGGTTTCGTTCTCATTAAGTTTATGTGGAACTTCTACCCCCTCGACGTATTCGGCGTAGGAGACCTGCGGCTGCGGAGCATACTCGCAGGTGATATCTTTCAGAGCATACCCATCGCACTGAAAAGATGTGGAGCCCGTATTCGCATGGTCATTCGTTGCTTGTCTGATTCCCGTATTGGTAATTCTGCAACCTGTCACTGTAGTTTTTGCGGCTCCGCCGGAATTTGTTATTTGCTTCTTTCCGTCGGCAGATTGGATGCGGTTCGATAACATATAGGATCTGATTTCTTCCCCGCTTATGGACGAAATGTAAGTTTTGGGATATGAAATAAAGCAAAAAGAAATTCCTTCGGGAAGAGGATATTCTTTATCGGGTTCAAGATAGGTAGCCGCCGCTTTGATTTGCTCTTCGGTGTCTTTATTTCCATTCCAACCGCCATTGGCGCCTTCTACAATGTATGTCGCCAAAAACTTTTCATTGTAATCCATTGTAAGGTTGTGCTTTGTAAACTCACCTTCATTGCGCAGGCGGAAGTTTTGGAAATACATTTCAACTTGTTTATTTGCGGCTGAGTTTTTTGCTCCGTTTGCCCATAACACGACGGTATGCGTTCCTGCGCCGCGCGTTTTCATGATATATTCCTGCGCCGTATTCTCTGCGCCTGTGTTACTAACCTTGCATTGCTGAACATCGTCGATATCGACGGTAAAATAATTCGTCGCCGACGAGGCATAAGAGTTCGCCGTAAAATGATACTCAAAAGAAAAATATTGTTCGCCCTCGATGGTGAACTTCAAAGAGGGCGTTGTTGTTGCGTTTTTTACTGCGGTGTATTTTTTTGGCGTTGTATCATTATCAAGAGTCCAAAGGGCAGGCTCGCCGTCGGAAACGCCGACCTGCAAACCGTTCTCTTGCGTGTGCGTTGTATATGTGGTCGCAGCACGCGCGGGGATGAGTTCGCCCAAGGCAAAGCCCGTGCAGAGCATGAGCGCGGCACATAATGCCGACACGATCAAGGCTTTTAACTTCTTCGTCTTACTCATCGTTTACTCCTTATTTTGACGAAATTTTTTTCGTTTTCTTTACCCATGCCCCTATATTATGTTGTATTTATTACTTTATATACGCATGGGCGCGCGAACACGAAAGCGCACCGCTAATATACGATATTCGTCGGAAATTGTCAACAGTTTTGCACGATAAAGTGAACTTTTTTCGTCTTTTCACAAAAAATTCCCCCTTTTTTTGTAAAAATATCAAATATTTTTAATGGTTTTTGCCCCCTTTGGGGAAGGGGGAAGATTCGCTCGGCCACTATGTGGCCTCGGAATGAGGGCAAACTCCCCACACCCCTACCCCTCTCCCCAGGGAGAGGGTAAGATTCACTCACCCGCCTTGCGGGTTCGGAATGAGGGCAGGGACTTCGTATTAGGGGATTCTCTCGGGCTACGCCCTCGGAATGACGCGTTTGACGAGGACAACCCCCACCACCCGCTACGCGGGAGCCGCCCCCTTCAAAGGGGGCAGCTATGCGGACTTCGTATTAGGGGATACACTCGCCCGCTGCGCGGGCTCGGTATGACAGTATGGGACGAGAGGGCGATTTCAAATTTTTCCGAAAAAATTTTCGGGAAACCCCTTGACAAGTTCTCTTTCTATGCTATAATGTAGGTGAAAAGGAAAGAAACTCACAAAAAACGTTACTTTCCAACAAAGGTGGATACTCCCA
>CANRJR010000052.1 GCA_947631005.1 uncultured Clostridia bacterium
CAATTTGCCGCACACCTGCGGCTTATTGTCAGAGATAACGATTTTGAGGACGGGCTCTAATTAAAGTGATAGTTGGTTTCTCTCACGACTTTTCTTTTCGCGAAACGCGCGGCGCGTTTTGTGCAACGGGGCGGAGCGAAAAGAAAAGTGTGAACTTAAACAAAGTTTGTGAATTACGCTTCCCGAAATGCCTCTGTCAAGACCCACAGTTCGCGTTCGTAGTTGAGCCCGTATTTTTTATCGGGGACTTCGCGTTCGGTGCGGGCGATGGCGCGGTAGCAAAAATCGGCGGTGAGGCGAAGCGCGTCCTCCACGCCGAGCCCGTTCCCGATGCAACCCGCGAACGCGGCGGCGAACACGTCGCCCGCGCCGTGGAACGAGCCTTCGATCTTTTTGAGGGGCATCACTTTTTTGCCGCCGTCGTCGTAATAGAGGGAATAGGCGTCGCCCTCCTGCGCGCCCGTGATGACGGGGCAGGGGCATACCTCTTTGAGACGGGCGAGTGCCTTGGAGAAGTCGCGCTCTCCCGTGAGCAAGAAGCTCTCGGTCTCGTTGGGCAAAATATAGTCCGCCTCGGCGCAAAGCGAGAGCATCCCCTGGGCGAACGCGTCGTCGAATCCCTTATAAAACGTGAAGTTGTCCCCCAAAACGGGGTCGACGACAAACTTCCCGCCCTCTTTTAAGAAGCGGCGTTTGACGTCTTTTACGAAGTTGATCTGGTCGCGGCTGCCGAGGTAACCGCTATATACGACGTCGTATTTGAGCCCGAGGGTCTCCCAATGGTCGCAGATCCTCCGCATTTCGTCGTCGAGCGGGAGGAACGTGTAGCCCGAAAAGCCGCCCGTGTGCGTGGAGAGCAGGGCGGTGGGGAGGATGTCGACGGTCGCTCCGCAAGCGGAAAGCACGGGCAGGGCAACCGTGAGCGAGCATTTTCCCACGCAGGAAATATCGTTGATCGCAAGAACGCGCATATGCGCCTCCGTGAAAAATTTTCTCTCATTATACGCGCGCGGCGCGCGCGTGTCAAGCGGAATTTTAGAAAAATTTCGACATACGACGGGTTTTTGTTTGCATTTTGCGCGGGATGCGGTATAATTATGGCATGAAAAAAGTGATCGAAGCGGAAGGCATGTGCTGCAAACGGTGCGCCGAGCGCGCCGAAAAAAAACTGTGTCTGCTCGACGGCGTTTACGCCGCCAAAGCAAACTTCAAAAAGGGCGTCATTTTTGTGGAGAGCGACTTGGAGGACGCCGCGCTCGCCGCCTGCGTCGCCGAAGCGGGGTTCACCGTAAAGGAGATCCGTCCCCGCAAGGGAATTTTCGGCTGACCGATTTTTCCGAAAACTCTTGTATTTTTCAAAGAAGTGTGTTAAGATGATAACAGAAACAGTATAGGGGGTTTCTCATGGGATTTCTCGATTTGTTTTTCCGTACCAATTCCGCCCGCAACGCAAACAGCGCGCAAATGAAACTGTTGCGCGAGCCGAAGTCCAAATACTACCGTCTCGTACAGGCGATCGCGGGGCTCGTGCTCGGGCTCACCGCCGTCGTCTTTTTGCTTTCGTTCTTCGTGCCCGTCCTCAAAGACCATTTCAACTTTGTTTTGAAGGCGGCACTCGTGATCGCCGCGCTCTGCATCGGCGCGTTCGTCTGTCTGCCGTGGATCTACTTCCTCGAACGGAACAAGAAACTCGAAGGCGAGGGCAAGCCCGCGCCCAAGTGGCAGACCTATGTGTGCTACGGATTTATCGGCGTGATCGCGTTCGCCGTCCTGCTTTGGGTGATCGCCGTGTTCGTCGTGCACGTCTCGACGTTCACCGTTCTGCTGCAATCCATCGCCGATAAGTCGGGCATCGTCGACGAGGACGGCGACGGGGCACTCGCCAAGGGCGCGCTGGCGTCTCTCAATTTCCTCGCCGCCGCGATCATCATCACCTTGCAGGTGCTGTGCGCCTCCAACATCACCGCGAGCGTCATCCGCTACGGCGAAAAACACAAGGCGGTCCGCATCATCAACTATGTCGCGCTCATCCTGTCCGACCTTTGGGTGAGCTGGATTCTCGGCTGCCTGTTCACGGGCAATGTGTATTCCGCTTCCGTGGTCGACGGCAAGGAAGTTTGGACGCTCATGGCACCCGTCAATCCCAAAAAGCTCTGGCTCGTGTTCGGCATTATCGCCTGCGTCGCCACCCTCATTTCGGGGACGATCCTTACGACGAGAGTCCGCAGAGACCGCATGCGCGCCGCCCTCAAAGGCGACACAGGCGCGCTTTCCGCGACCGAAGAGGACTTCATCCAAGGGACGTACAAAGACGCTTCGGCAACGCCCGACGCGCCCGCGCCCATGCCCGCGTCCGCCGCTTCTTCCGAAAAGACGCCCGCCGAACGGATGCGCGAGCTGAAACAGCTCTTCGACGACGGCGTGATCACGCAGGAAGAGTACGAAGCCAAGCGGCGCGAGCTCCTCGACAAGATGTGAGCGCGGGTTTGGAAAAATTCCCGAAAAACACTTTACTTTTGCGGTCTGCCGCGATATAATGAGAAAAAAGAAATTCGGCGTTGAGAAGGACGCGTCCCGATCCGGACAGCCGCTTACAGAGAGCCCCGTAAGGTGAAAGGGGGCAGCGGGCGCGGAACGGGGTATCACCTTTGAGCTTGCGGGGGGAACAGAGTAACTCCGCACGGCGTCGCGGACCGTTATCCCCGCGGCAAATGACGGTTTGTTTTGGTGGTCGATATGCCTTCGCGTATTCCGAAACGCGGAGGCATTTCTGCGTATTTACGCAAAAAAACGGGAAGAGGAGAAAAAGATGTATCAAAAGGTAGACACCTCTCTCGACTTCGTGGAGAGAGAAAAGGAGATCGCGGCGTTCTGGAAAGAGAACGACGTATTCAAGCGTTCCATGACCGAACGGGAGGGCGGCAAAGAATTTTCTTTCTTCGACGGACCGCCCACCGCCAACGGCAAACCCCATATCGGACATGTCCTCACCCGCGTCATGAAGGATATCATCCCCCGCTATCATACCATGAAAGGGGAGCACGTCCTGCGCAAGGCGGGCTGGGATACGCACGGTCTGCCCGTCGAGCTCGAGGTGGAAAAATCCCTCGGCATGGACGGCAAGCAAGACATCGAGCGGTTCGGCATCGAGCCCTTTATCCGCAAGTGCAAGGAATCGGTGTGGAAGTACAAGAGCGAGTGGGAGAAGATGTCCGAGCGCGTCGGCTATTGGGTGGACATGGACGATCCCTACGTCACCTACGACGACAAGTATATCGAGTCGGTGTGGTGGGCGATCAAGGAGATCGACAAAAAGGGCTTGCTCTACAAGGGTCACAAGATCGTTCCCTACTGCCCCCGCTGCGGCACGGCACTCTCCTCGCACGAGGTCGCGCAGGGCTATAAAGACGTGACGGAGACCTCCGCCGTCGCGCAGTTTCGGGTGAAAGGGAGGGAGAATACCTACATCCTCGCGTGGACGACGACGCCGTGGACGCTTCCCTCCAACGTCGCGCTCTGCATGAATCCCGACGAAAATTATCTCGAACTCGAAGCGGACGGGGTGCGGTATATCCTCGCCGAGGCTCTCGCGCCGCGCTTCTTCGAGAACTACACGCCCATCTCCTCCAAGGCGGGCAAATACTACGAGGGGCTCGAATACGAACCGCTGTTTTTGTACGCGTCGCCCAAAGAGAAGTGCCACTATGTGGTCTGCGACGGGTATGTCACGCTCACCGACGGCACGGGCGTCGTGCACATCGCGCCCGCGTTCGGCGAGGACGACTACCGCGTCGGCAAGAAGTACGGACTGCCCGTCGTGCGGCTGGTGAACGAGCGCGGCTGTTTCGATGAGCGTTGCCCCGAGCTCGACGGTCTGTTCGTGAAAAAGGCGGACAAGCGCGTGCTCTCCATGCTCGAAGAGCGCGGCTTGCTCTTCCGCAAACTGCCCTACGAGCACAGCTATCCGCATTGCTGGCGGTGCGACACGCCGCTCATCTACTATGCGCGCGAGAGCTGGTTCGTCGAGGTCACCAAAGTCAAAGACAAGCTCATCGCCAACAACCGCTCGGTGAATTGGATGCCCGACAACATCAAAGAGGGGCGGATGGGGAATTTCCTCGAAAACGTCATCGATTGGGGGCTTTCCCGCGACCGCTATTGGGGGACGCCGCTTCCCGTATGGATCTGCGAGCGGTGCGGTACGTTCGAGGTGATCGGCTCGAAACGGGAACTGCGCGAGAAGTGCAACGCGCCCGAGGACATCGAGTTGCACCGTCCCTATCTCGACGGGCTCACCTGCCGTTGCCGCAAGTGCGGCGGGACGATGCACCGCACGCCCGAGGTCATCGACTGTTGGTTCGATTCGGGGTCGATGCCCTACGCGCAATACCACTATCCCTTTGAGAACAAAGATCTCTTCGAAGAGACCTTCCCCGCCGACTTCATCTCCGAAGCCGTCGACCAAACGCGGGGCTGGTTCTACGTTTTGTTGGTGCTCTCGACCATCCTCTTCGACCGCGCGCCGTTCAAGAACTGCATCGTGCTCGGGCACGTCAACGACAAAGACGGCGTCAAGATGAGCAAGCACAAGGGGAACGTCGTCGACCCGTGGACGGTGCTCGACAAACAGGGCGCGGACGCCGTGCGGTGGTATTTCTACACCAACAGCGCGCCGTGGATCCCGTCGCGCTTCGGCGGCGAGGCGGTCTCCGAATCGCAGCGAAAATTTCAGGGTACGCTCTGGAACACCTATGCCTTTTTCACCCTGTACGCCGAGGTGGACGGCTACGATCCGCGCGCCTATTCCCTCCAATCGTGCAAGCTCACCCTCATGGACAGGTGGGTGCTCTCCCGCCTCAACAGCCTCGTCAAACAGACGGACGAGATGTTGGCGGCGTACAACATCACGGACAGCGCGCGCGCCATTCAAGACTTCTCGGACGAACTCTCCAATTGGTATGTGCGCCGCGGCCGCGACCGCTATTGGGGAAGTGAAATGACCGAGGACAAGGCGGCGGCTTACACCACGCTCTATCACATTCTCGTCACGCTCTCCACCCTCCTCGCGCCTTATACGCCGTTCATGGCGGAGATGATGTATTTGAATCTCGTGCCCGCGTTCTATCCCTCTGCGCCCGTCTCGGTGCACCTGTGCGCCTTCCCCGAAGCGGACGAGGGGTATATCGACAAAGACCTCGAAGAGGGCATGGAGGAGGTGCGTAAGATCGTCGAGCTCGGCAGAAGCGCGCGCAATGCGGGCGGGGTCAAGAACAGACAGCCGCTCGCCGAAATGATCGTCGCCGCCGACCGCCTCGACCTCAACGACGAGCTCGCCTCCGTCATCCTCGACGAACTCAACGTCAAGCACATGACGCGCGCCGACGGCGCGGACGCCCTCGTCAAATTCGTGCTCAAACCGCAACTGCGCACGCTCGGTCCGAAGTACGGCAAAAAGCTCAAAGCGATCGGGGAGTTCTTGGCGACCTGCAACGCCGCGGAAGTCGTCGCCGCGGTGCGGGACGGGGGAACGTACACCGTCGACCTCGACGGTCCTGTCGTCCTCGCGGAGGAGGATCTGCAAATCTTCACGACTTCGGCGGAGGGCTTCGCGACCGCGCAGGACGGCGGCATTACGGTCGCCCTCGACACCCGCCTCAACGAACAACTGCTCGACGAGGGCGTGGAACGCGAGCTCGTATCCAAGATCTCCGCAATGCGCAAGGAGGCGGATTTCGAGATCACCGACCGCATCGACATCTTCTACACCGCAACGGGCAGAGCGGGGCGCATGCTTGCCCGCGGCGCATTCCTCTCCGACGTGCTCGCCATCCGCTGTACGGCGGGCGAAGCGGACGGGTTTACCAAGACCGTCGACATCAACGGCGAAGAAGTCGTGATAACAATCAAACGGAGATAGTTCACACTTTTCTTTTCTTGTGCCGTGCGCGTTGCGCTTACGCGCCGCGCGTGGCTTCGAAAAGAAAAGTCGTGAGGGAAACCAGCTCTCGCTTTAATTAAGTTGGTCGTCTCGTTCGCTTTGTAAGACAATAAGCCGCAGGTATGCGGCAAATTGTGTCGCGCAGCGGAAAAGCGTGGTTTTCCTCGCGCCGTTATTTGGGAAGCATAAGGGCGTTTCTAATCTGTCATTTCGACCGTAGCGAGTGAAACGAGCGAAGTGGAGAAATCTCCCGCATTTTATGGTTTTCCTCGCGCCATAAAGTGGAAACCTGAAAGGCGTTATATTTATGTCATGTTGAGCCAAAAACCCGTGCCGAGCAGGCACGGGTTTTTGTGCCGTGCTCCCGCAGTTTTATTGTTTTTATTCCGATGTCATTTCGAGCAAGCGAGTGAAACGAGCGCGTCGAGAAATCCCCTTGGTCGTTGATTCGGTTTGAAATAAGAATAAGGGAGATTTCTCGACTACGGCTACGCCTCCGCTCGAAATGACACATTGGAGTGCCCGTTCGCCAATAACAGAATTGGGAGTGCCCGTTTGCTT
>CANRJR010000053.1 GCA_947631005.1 uncultured Clostridia bacterium
AGTGTAGAACTGAAAAATGGACAGTCACCAAAAACGGCAGCCAAAATCAATGTACAATAAAAGCTAAACCATAAACTATACGGTTTAGCTTTTAATTTATATTTCGCAAGCTGTATTGCTTTTACGGCAACAAAGTGGACTGCCAACATCAGTTAAAATAAAAATTCTCCGAGAAGATACACGTCATCTATTTCGTCCCATAATTCGTTTTTTGTAAAATGCAATACAGCATTTAGTCCCTCGTTATCGTAATTGCCCATCGCCAAGACAGAATGGTCGTTCCAATCGCAAATCTGAAACGTCTTGTTCCACAGCCACTCAAAACGCACTTCTCTGTTTCCACCTTGTGTCTCCAAAATAAAAGCTTTACTATAAGAGCCGTTGACGTCGCACCCACCCATTGAAAAAGAGAGTTTGGCGCTCGTCCAACGGGTGTTCAAGCAGAACTCTATTGCATCGAACTCGGTGACTTCTAATGTCTGTTTCTTCAAAACGATATCTCTATATTCTCGACCGAAAATAGTAGAAGGCTCAATTGAACGAAGAATAGTCGGATTCCCTGAATCATCAGCCTTCACCGTAATCCAATTTTCCGCATCGGAAAACGTTTCGTCCGCTGTTTCAAGGTTGATCACGCAGTCGGCACTCGTGGGTACGTTCGGGTCTTGAAAACTAAAGCATATCGAGTAATTCACCCCGTCCACGGTAACCGTACCGTAACCCCAACCGTAATTGATTGCTTGTCGCAGTACAATGCCATTGTTTTCGTCTATCCACTGGATACAATACATTTCTTCAATTTTCGAAAAGAATTTTGAGGTCATGTTGCAAGCAGCAAACATAAAAATACAGATAAAACAGGAAAAGGAGCATAAAAGACGTTTCATTTTGTGACAATCCAACCCTGTATAAACCCTTTACCGCTAATATCCTGCCTTCCATTCACAGTTTTAATGCTATAACGCAAGAAAGAAGTTACATCATGGAGTATATGAGTTCCAATGTTCAATGACACATATTGTCCCGATGTGTTCTTAAATATGCATATATAATGTGCTTGTGGAATGTTTGATGCGTTTACATAGAAATAACAAAGTATAGCCATTTGATTTGAAGCAAGACTCTCGCAATCCAATTCATAAGCGGCTTGCCCCATTATCCCAGAATATGTTTTTATATTTGCACCGTACGCCTTTAACATAGGCTCTATCGCCAAAGGATTTAATCCGAGTGTTCCATTGAATAATGCAGAAGGAGAACTTTCATAATTACTTATTAGTTGCATCAACTCTTGCGCATCACCTACGATTTTTCCACTAAACTTAAGGGCATTAAAGCTTGCAATGACTCCGCATCCATTGCTGCTCAAAGGATTACAAGCGAATTTCCAGTTGGAATACAGCCTTTGGTTATCAATATAACCGCTCTTGTCTACAGTGCTGGATAAATATATGTTTTGGATTTTATTATTATTATAATTATCCATTCGCTGATTTTCCGTAAACAAAATCACAGCGCATTCAACCACACCGCCAAGCAATAAAACGCTGGGAGATACAATAGATATAATCACTTTTAACGGGTTGCTTGTGCAAACGATTTCTACAGCTCGTACAACTGTTTGAAAGGCTTTTTTAACTTTCGCCCACAAATTAGAGAAAAAACCAACTTCATCTAAGACTGTATCCCCTATCAAATCACTTAGAAGTACAACCTCATCATCTAAAATAAGATACAAGTCAGGATTTCCTATTGCATTGGTTGTAACAATGCCGTTTATAGTATCGGAATAAACTGTGCCGTCTGCGGAAGTGAAGCTTATAGTTAATAAAGCCCCGCCTCCACCTTGTTCATAAGTAAGGGAATAAGAAATATCAAATGCAGTCTCGCCATATGTATCTTCTAATGCAACAACATCAACCACATCCAACGTTTCAATAGGTAACGATTTCGAAGCAGTACATTTAAGCAAGGAACCGTTTTGAAATAATGTTGGCTCATCAAATTCAGCAAAACTTTCACGGGGATTCCCCGACAGATCATCAATTTTTATCGTACGCATGCGCGTATCAACGGTTTCTTTACCTTGTACTTTCACAAGTAAGAATGTGGTACATAAAAAAACTACAGATAAAAACAATGCAATAATCCCAGTTACAAATTTCGTTCTTGCTTTCATAAATATGCTCCTAATAGATATATTTTATTTTTATATTATATAACTTCCTTTCTCTTTTGTCAATCAGCTATTGTAAAAAATCTATTGACATTTCTCATTATTTGTGGTATCATTATTATAGAAAATTTAGTTGTTTCCCCAAAATATTCCTATGAAACGAGCCTTATATTGGATATCTATTGCTGTTTGTTTGCTACTATCGGTAGTTTCGGTGGTACTCCACTTTTTCCCGTATAGCGGAAAGCCAACAGCAAATGAGGTATATAATAATTGCCTATATAACGTTGTTGAAGTTAAAGCAGAAAGCGAACAAATTGGAGAGAGCTTTGGAACGGGAGAAATAATCTCTGCGGACGGCAAAATAGTGACCAACGCCCATGTTGTTACATACACGCGACTTTCTGCTGTTCATGAATTTGAAAATTATTATATTAGATTCTCGTTTGAGGACGATTACAGGACTGCGACACTTGAAAAATATGATTCCGATTTAGACATAGCGGTTTTACAACTATCCGATTATTCCGATTTAACAATCAAGCCGATACGTTTGGGAGATTCGGGTAACATACATTCGGGGGATAAGGTTTACGCCGTTGGGAATGCGTCCAATTACGGTATTGGCATTTTTGAGGGCATTGTAAGTATTCCTCTGATAACAGTCGAGCTTGACGGTTTGACACGGAATGTCATTCAATGCGATCTGACAATTGCTGCGGGGAACAGCGGCGGTGCGTTATTGAACGAAGATGGAGAAATGATAGGCATTACGACGTTTCGGACAAAGGATATGTCGGGCAACGTGATATACGGGATAGTTTATTGTATCCCTGTGAACACGGTACTCGAATATATAAAATAATTCTTAGGAGAGATTGATATGAAAACAAGAACAAAATGGTTGATAAGCATTATTTCTATCATGCTAAGCTGTGTATTGGTCTTTACGATAGTCATGGCACATCACACCAAAAATATGGTTTTAATTGAACCAAATACGCGCATGATTGCGTTAGACAATAGTACAGTGGACTATGCATCTTTCTTTAGTGAGTTTGAAGATGCCGAATTAGAGATAGATGAATCAAACAATGCGATAAAATTTAGCGGGACTAAAACTATTGAAGCGGAATTATTTAAAGGTATAGATTTAATAAGTCTAGCAGGTGATGAATGCGGAGTTGACGTGCGGTATACTTTTGATTATAATGCTGATGAGAACGAATTTCACCTTTCGGTTATAGCAAATATCGAGAATGGAGAGATAATTGATGATTGGCTTGGTGTTCCCTTTGTAAATGAAAATAATGAAATTGATATTGCTTTTGCAACCGATGACGGGGTCATTTTTCTTAGCGAACTTGAAGATAGCGGAGTCCTTGAAAATTGCGGGTGGCTTTCGTGGCTTTGGAAAGCTGCTGTTGCAGTAGCGGTTGTTGCGGCAATTGTTGCAGTAGTTGTTGTTGCCGCTCCAGCGGTTGCTGCCGCCGCAACAAGCGTGGGTACCGCTGTTGCTGTTGGAGGTGGAGTAGCTGCTGGAGCTACCGCAACAGCCGCGGTAAGTGCGGCAGCTGCAGCCGCGGCTACTGCGATGGGTACCACCGCTTTTGCGATTGCCTCAACTACCGCATCTATTGCCGCTTGCATTGCACTTACTTCTTATATCGCAGATGAGTATGTTGAATTAACAAGAGATTTTGCGGATAGTACGAAAGAAGAAATAAGGAAAAATAAAGGCATAAACGGCAAGATATATTATCCTTGTTTGCGTGTAGGAAACGATATAAAAATTGAAGTGTTACATATAGCCGTCAATGCCGAAGTCGCTGTTGCTTGGATTAAACTAGGTGGAAATATGTATACTTTTGAAAAGGACGATGCGTATGCGATATTAGATTTAGCCGGGTTTACACCTTATGATTGTCCGTCTATTCGTCCAGGACATTATAAACATTTTCATCCGTATGCGAACGAGAAAGAAGTTAAAATTGCAGGTGATGGTAAACACGCGACGGGACCTAAACATAGTGTACACTCGTTCTATGGACTACCTGTATGAGGAGAAATAATATGAGATTTTTTGCCTCATTTCAACGCGCGGTAAATTTGTTAAAAACAAAATATAAGGCTAAGGAAATTTCGCTTAACGAAATTATAAAGTTGTTCCCTTGTTGCGGATATGAAAACGGGAAGATTGTTGAATTATCGGCGGAAGAGCAAACGATAACCTTATATACCGAAGAAGAAATCACCGTGCCGAACTTCAAATGCTATTTGATGGACGATAAAGAGGTGATCAGACGCTATACAGATACCGAAAAAACCGCAGGCGTAATACCTGAAAAGGTTCTGACAGTGTTAGGGCTAAATTCGCAAGGGGACAAGACGTTACAGTTATATACTTGCTTTGGCAACGGGTTTCAGTGGTATAATGATTTGATGGAGTTAAGTAATTAAAATAATTCTTAACGAGGATGAGAATATTGAGTTTAACTCGATTTACGTTAGTCAAGATTTTTTACCAAGTGCTTTTCATGATTCAGACGATGTGAATTTCGATTTCAACATAGCATATCGGATTTTGGAGTGAGAATTAGAACGGGCGGGAATTTCCCGCCCGTTCTAATTCTATTTTCTTTTCCGATTCACGAAGTTCCGCATGGCTATGGAAGATAGGTTGTCTTTCGTCGGCGGCTTCGGCGTTCCCGCCATGTCGGGGTGTTTCTTGATGAACAGTTTGTAGCGGGCGATAATGCGTTCCTTCCCGTGGGGAAACAGAATTTTATCACGGTATTCGGCGACGGTCATTCCTTTGGATACCGCCGCTTTTTGCACCGCTTTCAAAAACTTCTCGTTCGGTCGGCTGTCCTTCACGCCGTACTGTTTCATGAGCCTGTCAAGTTCTGATTCGAAGGCAATAAAAAGCTGTTTTGCCCATGGTTTCAGTTTCGCGGCGTGTTTTCTATAAAGCTGATAGCTATACTTACTCAATACTTCCCGTGCGTTCCTCGGCGCACGGTCTTTCTCCATAAAGAAAAGACATAGCCACTTGAAACCGAAGCGGATGAGATACTTCTGCCCGCGGAACAGAAAGAGATACCGAAGCAACATTTCCTGCGGCATTTGCAGGAGAAAGTCATAGAGAAATACGTCGATGAAGTTCTCCGACTTCCCCGTCCTCATATACTTGCGGTATTCAAGTTCGGCTCTTATCTCATGGGGAGAAAGACTGCCGTCGTCTATCATGTTCCATTCGATAGCGTCCTCTATGACCTTCATTCTCCGCGTGATATAACTCTCGGACTTGCCCATGACTTCGGCAATCTTTTTCTGCTTGAAGTGCCGCTCTTTGGCGTAGAGGTAGATGTCTAAATCCTCATCCGAAAAGGTATTCAGAGTGCGCTCCAAATCGAGCGCATTCACCCAAAAGTTTTCGTGATCGAACCTATCCCCAAGCTGTTGGATGGCGTCGAGGGTGTTCATATAGAACCGATTGACTTTCGGTTCATACTCTAACTTCTCTTCTTCGCGGCGGTTTACGGTGTAATCTTCGCAGTCTTTTTTGTGAAGCGCGTTCCATTGTTCAAGGGTAACTTCTACGGACTTTTTCGAGGTATGGCGGTCGTAGACCGTTTCTTCTCTCCCGTACTTGTATTCCGTGTGGCTCGTCTGATAACTCTCCATGTAATAGTAAAGATAATAGCCCTCTCTTCCGCTCGGCACAGGTTCTCGGTTGAGAAGTTTGGGCGAAAAGAAGCCGAACTCGCGGACAAACGGCGGCTTGCGCTGTTTGCGGATATGGCTCGGACGGAGATTTATGACGGGATCGTCTTTGTAAAAATCGTCGTTCATAGGATCATTATAGCACAGTAAAGATGACAATATCTGTCAACATTAAAAAATTTTTTAACTTTTTTTCCGAGGGCTGAAATTTATGGGATAATTCTACGCTACTTATATAAGCGAGGGAACATTACAGCGGAGAACACTCTATTCTTTGCCGCGTGCTATCCCTAAAAAATTTTTCCGAAATTTTTTGCAAAACGTGAAATTTCAAGGAAAATTTGACGCTACTTATATGGACGGAGACCATACTATCCGAGCGGCGGGCGCATTCGCACCCGCCGCTTTTGTATGCCCGAAAATATCAAAGGAGGTATAGACCAATGCAGAACTTATGACTTCCGCCGCAGTCGGTAAACAGCGGCGAACAAGAAAAAAAGAAGGAGGTTTTATGGTAAAGCAATTCAATTTTTACAAGTCCTACATGGACAACATCGCAAATCTCACCCACGCCGAG
>CANRJR010000054.1 GCA_947631005.1 uncultured Clostridia bacterium
AATTTCGACCGCGTGGACGGCGTGCGTGCTTGCGCCCATGCCGTACAACATAATTATACCGGTGAGTATAGCGGCGATTGAATTGATTATAAGGACGATCGCGATATACAGACATTTCAAGCGGCGCGGAAAAGCGCGGCGGAAAGAAAATAAGCCCGGGCGGGAAAACGTCGGGCGGAACGGCAGGAGTTCGGGCTAAACGCCCGCTCCCGCCCCCATGAGGGGCAGACGTCGCCATGCACCGGTGCAATTAAGCGCCGCCAACGCTCTGAGTCAACGTACATGGTCAACGCACGTCGTCAGTGCCCTTCGTCACTCAGCTGCGCCGCGCATGGTGTAAAAAATCGAGGTCTATCACAAAGGCAAAGACATGAAAAAGAAGAATTCAAAAACACCGCGCAAAGCGGATAAGAAAAACAAAACAATTGAGAAAAATGACGGAGAGCTTTTTAATTTTCGTCGTTATAAAAAAGTGGAAGGCGGCAAAAAGAAAAAAGCCAGACACGTAAAACTTATAGTGGACAAAACCGAAAATGAATTTGGATTTATGGGGTTGACGGAATCAAGTAAAACGGGACATCATAATAATCTGCCATTAACTAAAAATCCAAAGAGAAATGATAACCGAAAAGCATATTTGCGCAAAGAAGTCAGATATGACGTTACGGAAAATTTTGAAGAGGTATTAAAGGATTACCACCTAACGAAAAAGGATAAACAGGCCATAATAGATTTTATTAAAAAGCGCAAAAAAAAGAAGTAACACCGTCGGAAAGTCATTAGCTCCAACCCTGAAATCATTACGATTTCCCGTTACTTCCCAGCTATTGTATTTGATAAAATTCAAAAAGTCAAGCAAAAAAAAGGAGTAAATTATATGGCAAGTAAAAAACAAAAGCGCTATTTTGCAAAAGAAGTCAACGGCAAAGGATATTTGTGCGACCGCAAATTCGGAAACGCGAGAGTACCAATCGCTGTGGAAACTACATACGATTTTGCTTGCAAGCAAGCTCAAAAATTTAACGAAGAAGAGAAAGAAGAGCGCTTTGCGCCCAAAGCTAAGGCGAAGTCCGCGGCAAAGAGTAAGCCCGCGGCAAAATGCAAGTCTGCGGCGATAAAGCCCACCGCGCCCAAGATTACGTCGAAGCCTACGGTGAAGTCAAAACATGCTGTCACCAAGCCCGCGGCGAAGAAGCGCACCACGTTCACGGTAATGGACGGGCAACGCGGCAAGACGTTTGCCACCATGAAAGAAGCGCAAGCCTACGAGGCGGACATGCGGGCAAGGACGGGCGTGTTCTGCGAGATCCGAAAAGGCAATAAAAAGATATCTCACCGCGTCGTGAGCTTTACGGCGCGGAACAAGTGATAACTATAATTTGCGGCAAGCCGCGCGTCGGCAAGACGGCGTTAAACAACCACTTTGCGCTTAATTCGCTTAATCGGAGTGGCACATTGCGGCAGAGACGTTGCATAGAGGAGATAAACTCAATCAACGCCGCGCGCACGGGCAACAAGTTGGTACTTCCCGAAATACCGCCCATTTACACTAATTTCGAGGCAAAGTATAAAATCGGGTATAAAAAGAAGATCTCGCCGCTATGGGTTAATCCGTTTTACTTAGGGCTTCCGAACGACGACATGCCCATACAGCCCATAATGCCCTACGGCGAACTGCACATAACGGAAGGGCAACGGTATTGGGATAGCCGCGAGAGCGCGAGCCTGCCCGATCATGTCAGCAGGTGGTTTGAAACACACGGGCACTTTTTTATAGACATCTATATTGACGTGCAACGCGCAAAATTGATAGACAAAAATATCCGCGCGCTGGCAAAGAAGATAATCGAAGTGCAGAGCATGACGCAGGTCGTGGACGAGTACGGCAGGATAAAGCGCACGATTTGGATATGCAGGGAGTTTGCCTCATCGGCGAGCTATGAAGCTTACGAAGAGAGCGGACGCCCGGAATACAGGACGACGCGCTATATACATAACGGCAACATTTTCGAAAGCTACAATTCGCGGTCATGCAAGGGCGATTTCATACCCCCGGAAAATGATAATTTTCTTGTGTTGCAACAGCCCGAGAATATAGACGTGAAGGCGTTGCCGGAAGAGATAAAAAAATTCTATTCCTCGAAAATGCCTAAGGAATTCAGGGCGGCGACGAGGAAGCCAACGGTTAAGGAGAATAGCAATGGAAACGGAAAAGGAGCAGGATAATTTCAGCACAGATCCGCCGCTTGAAATATATCAGACAGCGGCAACGGACAAAAGCAAACTGCCAAAGTTGACAATCCCGCGCGGGGAACGCTTTTACATATCGCTTGAAGAGCTTTCGGATATAAACCAGAAGTTTTTTCAAGCCGTGTCCGACATGCAGGACGGCACGGAGCGCGCGCCCGCCGAATTGAAATCGAAAATGGAGAGCGGGCTGGAGCTTGCATACGACGACGAGATCGCGCGCGTGAGGGAACGGAACAGGCTTGCGTGCGAAGTGGAGCGGGAACGCATTGAGACGTATAACGCGATTCTGATGCCGCGCACGCGCAGGTTTTTGTTTTTCAAGCGCAAGAGAAATCAGTCTCAGATCCTTTTGGACGAGCTGATCGCGCGGCAGGCGGCGTTGTATTACAGGCAAAAAGCGGACGAACTCCCCGAAATGGACGACGAGGAAGAAGGCGAGGAGATAATACAACCGTTTGAGATCGTGTTTGAAACGCTGAAAGAAGAGCTCCCGCGCATGCGCCGCAAACGCCGTGCGCGCGTAGAGAAATTGCTTTATAATCTTGCGCTTGGCTACAACGAAAAAATCGAAGAGAAAAAAGAAGCGGAAGCGCGGGCGAAGAAAGCCGAAGGGGACGCACAGGCCGCGTCTGAAATGCTCGAAGAGTTTTTGAAAGACAGCCAACCCGCCCCCGAAGAGACAGAGGAGAAGCAGGTGGCAGAAGAGGAAGAGCAAACGAGCGACGAAACCGACGGACAAGCCCCGGAAAGCGCGGAAGAAGAGGAAAGCGAACCGCAGGACGCGGAGACTGCCGACGAGGTGGACGATGAAGGCCTGTCATACGACGGGCTGGATGAAGAGTGCACGCCCGGATGAGCGGCGGCGACTTCCGTATTATTTGTCTTTTGCCGCGCACCGCGGCAATGGATATTGTAAGCGGCTGGTGTGTTTGTCATACGGCGATAGCTCAGCCGCAAGCGGAGCGCGGCTGAGCTCGACGTTGTCAAACACCCTCGGTCGGACAGACTTCGCGGCAAAAGATAGGTGGAAATAAATTATTGCCGCCGCGTAGCGATAATAAAGTCGGCAGTAAGGGCGCGGCTGTGCCTGAGCCCTTCCGCATAACTGAACGCGCTGTGCGCGTTCTCGCTCAAATTTTTGAAAAATCATATGCTGAAAATCAAACTGCAAACCGTGTACGCGCGGTTAAATCAAAACAGGCAGATCCGCTTGTTACAATATATCTTAAAAACGCAGGGCGCAGATCTGAAGCGGCTTGATTTTAACGCCGCGGCCAAGGAGCTGGAAATTACCCGCGCGCAGGTGGCAAGGGATATACAGACCTTGGAGCGCGCCGGGCTGATAGAAGTTGCAGGGGGTGAACTCAAACTCTCCCAAGACATAGTTTTGGAAGCCTGAGCGCACACCGGAGCAAGTAAGCGCCGCCAACGATCTGAGTCAATGCACGTCGTCAAGGTCCGGCGTCATTCTGTAAAGCCCACTCCCGTGGGCACGAAGTAAAAATCAATCGGAGCAGAGCTCCGAAATAATAGGTTAAGGAGAAAAATCAATATGTATGGTTGCAAATTTTGCAAGATGAACGAAGCCCGCGAGGAGTATTGTGTCCTCACGGGCGAACTCACAAAAGGGGCAATACTGTGCGATTTGGAGTACGAAGATTGCCCGGAGTATCAAGCCGCGCTGAAGCCGATCAAGTCCGAAGAAAAAGAGCCTGAGTATATACAGACAAGCATTTTCGGCAAGAGCGGCGAAAAGCCTTTCAAGGGGTGAGGACATGAAAAAGCAACAAGATAAATCTAATGAAGGCGGGAAATTCCGCAAGATTTTAAAGGCGATCAGAATTATCATAGGCGTTGCGTTTTTTATTGTCGGGCTCGCCATGTTGGGATTTCTCTGTTATATCGTTTACGGCGTGATAACGGGGATACAATCATGCACGATAAATAACAGGATCTTTTAAGGGGTGACTATATGAAGATCTTAGTAGCATGTGAAGAGAGCCAGCGCGTGTGCACCGCGTTCCGGGAGAAGGGGCACGAAGCATACAGTTGCGATATTGAGTTTTGCTCGGGCGGTCACCCAGAGTGGCACATATGGGCGGACGTAACGCCCCTTCTGAATGGCAATTGCGAGTTTTTGACGTGTGACGGGCAAGAACACAGCATTGACAAATGGGATATGATAATAGCTTTCCCGCCCTGCACATACCTTTCGACGGCCGGCGGGTGTAATCTTTATAAGAACGGCCAACGCGACGAGGAGCGATTCCAAAAGGGCTACGCGGCGGCGGATTTCTTTTATAAGATCTACAACGCCGATTGCCCGCGCATTGCTATCGAAAACCCCGTGCCGATCGGATATTTCAATTTGCCCAAATGTCAGCAGGTAATACAGCCCTATATGTTCGGCGTGCCCGTCACCAAGGCAACGCAATTATGGCTTAAAAACCTTCCGTATCTCTGCCCGACGAATGTCGTTGAGCCCGAATACACGTTTATAAACTTTCCGCTTTTTAAGAACTCCCACGGCAAGTACAGACAGCGCAACCGAAGCAAGACGTTTGCGGAAGTGGCCGAGGCTATGGCCTTGAGTTGGGGCGAAGAGAAAAGATTGCCGAAGGTCTGAGCCAACGTACCGGGCACGCAAGCTGCGCCCGCCCCCGGAGCAAAAAATCGAAGTCACAATACATGGTCAACGAACGGTGTGAGCGAGCAGAGCCGACGCGGTAGCCTATATTGAGGGAATATTCATGAATTTTACATACTCACGCGCGCGATTTAAAGCGCGGCGTGGATCCACAAAACAACATAAACATTTCAAACGGTGAGTTAAGCAATGGCTTAACTCACCGTTTTTTTACCAACCACAATATAAAGTGTAATTACAAAGCATTATATACAATATATTGTGTTTGGAATTTTTCAAACACAACATATAGCCGCAATTTCGAAAAAATTTTCGGCAGGCGGCAAAAACTTAATAAATACGACCGTGCGACAAGTCGGCATAAACTGTCGGGTGCAGGCAGTCCGCCGTTGCGAGTTAAGTTAAAAGGACGCCCCTAAGCCGTGGCGGGTGAGCTGTGGCAGGACGTGGATTACGCACGGTTAATTCGGTAAGGGTGGACAAACGTGTTGTCTGTGCTCCGTCGGGCGCGTAGTGCGGCGTTTGGCATTGGCCAAGCGAAGCAGTGCAGACAAGTCGGGTATTTTTTAATCCGATCGGCAAAGCAGGGCGGGGCCATGCGGTCTAAATTGTTAAAAATGACAATTATCAAAATATGGCCGCAATACAAAAGCTTGGTTAACTTCACGCGAAGCGAACCGTGTTACGTCACTCTCTCAGCCGCGTTTACCCCGCAAAGCGTCCGATAGGTAAACGCGTCACCGCCCGGATTGAGCTTAGCCCATTTAAGGTGAATTATATTGTCGCCGTGTGCGGCGGAGGAATTGACGGCGCATGCGCGCCGGAGAGGCAAATAGGTGGGTGTTATATAAAATCGCGCCGCCGCGCTCTTTATGAGTTTTACCTCATGAGAGGTTTTGACGACGTGCATTGACCATGTGTGTTGACTTCGATCCTTTGCCCCGGGGGTGGGCGTAGCTGTGTGCGATCGATCGCTTACACCGTGCGTTGACCCAGAGTTAGACGACCGGGAGCTCACGCCGGGGCGGGCGCAGCTGTGTGACCCAGAGCGATAAAACGTTTGACATTTCCCGACATTCGCACTAAAATAAAATTCCCGCATGAATTTGCGGGGGTACGACAGGGCGACCTGTGGCGGTTAGCACTTCCTCAAAAAGGGG
>CANRJR010000055.1 GCA_947631005.1 uncultured Clostridia bacterium
GAGATCGCCGCGTCCGTCGTAATAAACATGAGCATGGTCGCCATGTTGGGGCAGATCATGCCCACGCCCTTGGCGATTGCGCCGATGCGGCATTCCTTGCCGCCGAGCAGAAACGAATACGCCGTCTCCTTTTTTACGGTGTCCGTCGTCATAATGGCTTCCGCCGCCGCCGTGCTTCCCGCCGCGTCAGGAGAGAGCGACGACAAAAGCGCGTCCATTCCCCCCTCGATGGGATCGAGTGAGAGCGGCTGACCGATCACGCCCGTCGAAGCGACGATCACGTCGTCCTGCGGAATGCCCGTGCGCACGGAAACGCCGCGGCACATGCCCTCGGCGATCTCCATGCCGTTGGCGTTACAGGTGTTGGCGTTGCCGCTGTTGACGACGACCGCCTGCGCCCGCCCGTCCGCAAGGTGCGCCTGCGTAACGAGGATGGGCGCGCCCTTTACGAGATTTTTGGTGTACACGCCCGCCGCGTTGCAACGCACGTCCGACAGGATGAGAGCCAAATCTTTTTTGATCTTATTCTTGCGGATCCCGCAGTGCACGCCGCCCGCGCGGAATCCCTTTGCGGCGCATACGCCGCCTGCGATATGTTTCATGAGGTCACCCGAAATTTTCTATGATATAGTGAATGTATTATAGCACAAGGGAGAGCGTTTCGTCAAGCCCCATTGCAAGATTCATGTTCTGGATCGCCGCGCCCGACGCGCCCTTGCCGAGATTGTCGAACCGCGCCGCGAGGGTGATGCGTTCGCCGTTCCCCTCTACGAAGATCTCCATGCCGTCTTTGCCCCTGCAACCCGCCGCCGAGAGATAGCCGTCCTCCGTGCGATCGGAAATTTTGATCACGGGCGAGCCCGCATAGTATTCCGCGTAAAAGGCGCGCAGGTCCGCCGCGCCGACCCGTTTGGAGAAAAGATCGCAAAAGACGGGCACGGTGACGAGCATTCCGCAGTCGAAATCCGAAACGACGGGCACGAACGCGGGCGCGCGCGTAAGCGAAGCGACCCATTGCATCTCGGCGAGATGCTTGTGTTCCTGCCCGAGCGCGTAGGCGCGGGGCGCGCCGAGAAGCGCGCTTCTCCCCCCGTCCTCATACGCCGCGATCATCTTCTTCCCGCCGCCCGTGTAGCCCGTGAGGGAATGGCAGACGAAAGGATAGTCGCGCGGGGCGATCCCCGCCTTTACGAGCGGATAAACGAGTGCGAGAAAGCCGCTTGCGTGGCAACCGGGGTTGGCGATGCGTCTCCCGCGGCAGACGGCGGCTTTCACGAGCGGATCGAGTTCGGGGAAGCCGTACGCCCAGCCGTTTGCCGTGCGGTGCGCCGTGGAGGCGTCGATGAGCACGGTGCGCGGGTTTTCGAGCAGTCCCACGGCTTCGCGCGCCGCGTCGTCGGGCAGACAGAGAAAAACGACGTCGGAGGCGTTCATCGCTTCTCTCCGCGCCGCAGTGGATCTTCTCTCTTCTTCGGACAAGAGAACGAGGTCGACGTCCGCCCGCGCCTTCAAACGTTCATAGATGCGCAGTCCCGTCGTCCCCGCCTTGCCGTCGATAAATACTTTCACTTTTGCCCCTTCTTCTGATCGAGCAGGGCTTTGACTTTGATGGGAAGTCCGAAGAGGTTGATAAAACCTTCGGAATCCTTTTGCGAATACGCGCCGCCGTCGTCGTCGAAGGTGGCGATGTTTTCGCTGTACAGGGAGTAAGGCGAACTTACGCCCGCGTTCATGATGTTGCCCTTGTAGATCCGCAGTTTTACGTCGCCCGTAACGCGTTCCTGCGTTTTGGAGACGAATGCCGACAGTGCTTCCCGCAGCGGGGTGAACCACTGTCCGTCGTACACCATTTCGCCGAATTTTACGGCGACGAGCTGCTTATAATGCTGGGTCGCCTTGTCGAGGCAAATGGTTTCGAGAATGCGGTGCGCCTCGTAGAGGATCGCGCCGCCTGGCGTTTCGTACACGCCGCGCGACTTCATTCCGACCAGCCGATTCTCGACGATATCCGCGAGCCCCACGCCGTTCGCCCCGCCGATCTTGTTGAGAGTCTCCACGATCTCGACCGCACCGAGCTGTTTGCCGTCGATGGCGGTGGGAACGCCCTTTTCGAAGTGAATGGTAAGATAGGTGGACTTGTCGGGAGCTTGCATCGGGGAGACGCCGAGTTCGAGGAATCCCTTTTTATCGTACTGCGGCTCGTTGGAGGGATCTTCGAGGTCGAGCCCCTCGTGCGAGAGATGCCACAGGTTCTTATCTTTGGAATAGTTGGTTTCGCGGTTGATTTTGAGCGGAATGTTGTGCGCTTCGGCGTACTCGATCTCCTCTTCGCGCGATTTGAGATCCCAAATGCGCCACGGGGCGATGATCTTCATTTCGGGAGCGAACGCCTTGATGGCGAGCTCGAAACGCACCTGATCGTTCCCCTTTCCCGTACAGCCGTGGCAAATGGCGTCGGCGTGTTCTTTTTTGGCGATCTCGACAATGCCCTTTGCGATGACGGGACGCGCGAACGACGTGCCGAGCAGATATTTCTCTTCGTAGACTGCGCCCGCCTGCATGGTCGGGAAGATGTAATCCTCAACGAATTCCTTTTTGAGGTCGAGGACGTAGAGTTTGGACGCGCCCGTCTTTTTGGCTTTTTCTTCCAAGCCGTCGAGTTCGGTGCCCTGACCTACGTCGCCCGAAACCGCGATGACCTCGCAGCCGTTATAATTCTCTTTCAGCCACGGGATGATGATGGACGTGTCGAGCCCTCCCGAATAGGCAAGCACTACTTTCTTGATGTTTTTCTCCATAACCGATTCCTTGTTCTCAAAGTTACAACCTGTATTATACAAACAGCGAAGACGCAAGTCAAGCGATTGCGCCCTCATGGGAAAGAATTTTTTTATTTTTTTCGTATATTTTTTTGAAGATTATAATTATATGCGAATTTTTTTGCATAAAATTCGGTTCATACGTTGGGAACGCCGTCGATCGCGGGGAAAAATTTCCGCAAGTCGTCGGCGGTGAACTGTTCTTCGGAATAGGGCGAAAAAGGCGCGCGGCGCAAAAAGACGAACGTATCGCGCGAATCCTGCGTTTCGAACGTGCAGACGAACTTGCGCGGGGTGGCTTTTACGGCGGTGCAACCCGATTTTACGTCGTAGGTATATACCTTGCGTTTGGTTTTGATGTGCACGACTTCGTTGGTGGTTTGGTAGCCGACGGCGAGCCCCATCGAAAATTTGAGCGCGTAGACGGCGTACACGGCGAGGTAGACGACGAGCACGATGGGCGCGACGATCATAAAGCCCGTTGCGCCGTTGACGGCGAGCACGAGAAAAACCATAAAGGCGGGCAAGACGACGATGCTGAACGCGACGAAGATCTTTTTGACGATGCCGACGTATTTGATCACGCCGCTCTTTTCGATCATGATTTGCGCTCCTTTGCGGTGAATCCGTACGTCCCGATGGTATCGCCCGCTTCGAGGTAGCGACCGTTGTTGTAAACGACGAGGCGGTCGATGGCGATCCTGCCGTTTTTGATGCAGTCCTCTTCGGCGAGCACGCCCACCACTTCGCCGAAGAACACGGCGTGCGTGCCGAGGTCGACGCGCTTTATCACCTTGCATTCGATGACGGCGGGGCTTTCGGCGATGTAGGGACAGGCGACATTTACACCGTTTTTGCGGGTGAGCCCCATGCGGTCGAACTTATCGCAATCGCGTCCCGAAACGACGCCGCACCCGTCGAGCTCGCGGATGAGAGAGGACGGGATGAGGTTGACGGTAAATTCCCCCGTCCGCTCGATGAGGGAAAGCGAATGGCGGGAATAGCGCACCGAGATGCTCACGACGGGCGGTTCGGAATTGACCGTTCCAACCCACGCGAGGGTGATGGCGTTGTTCTCGGTTTGGTCGCCGCAGGTCACGATGACGGCGGGAAGCGGTGCAAGCACGGTTGAGGGTTTGAGTTGAATTTTCATAAGTTCTCCTTACGGTTCGTCCGCGAACCAAACGCGGAACTGTGTGGTGACTTCTCCCCTGACGCGCGCCTCGCAGACCGTACAGTCTTGAAGATCGTCGCGGTACAGCACGAGTTCCTCCCCCTCTTTCGCCTGTTTGGAATAGACGATTTGGAAGGCGCGGATCTTGCGGGCGGCGAGTTCTTCCATGGTGAAGCAATCGGCGAAGAATTCGGCGTAGCGGGTGTTGTTGGCATGGAGATAGTGGTCGCAACGGCTGACGCCCACGCGCATGCGGCAGACCTCGCGCGTGGCGTGCGGAATTTTGGAAGGCGGCAATTTTGCCGTAAATTCGGCGCGGTACGGACAGAGTTCGTGCGCCTCGTTGAGATGTTCGGGGGTGAGCATGGTAAAAGTTTTCAAGTCGACGAGACACCAACGGGAGATTGCCGCGGCGACCTCTTCCCCCTTTACGGTGACGCGGTAGGCGCGGTCGAACACGACGTGACGGGGCGGAAGCGGCCACGTTTCCACCGTGATATTGTCGCCGAGGACGATCGGGCGGGCGAATTCGACATAAGAATTTACGATGATGAAGCCAAGCCCCCGCGGGCGCAGGTCGTCGTAGCCGAACCCGAGCTCGTCCGCGCTGCGGCAAGCCGCCTCCTGCAAGAGTTGCAAGAGGGCGACGGGGGCGAGTTCGTCTTTGAAGTCGAAATCGGAATACCGCAGATCGTACGTTTTGGTATAAGCGTAAGCCATGCGATGATTATATCATTTCCGCGGCGGACTGTCAACAATTTATCGAATATTGCCTTACCGAATCTTGCCCGCGCCCGTTGCCAAAAAGGCGAGCACGCCGCTTGCGACCGTCTCCGCGATTCGTTGACGGTAGCCGCCGTCGAGGAGAAGTGCTTCGTCGTCGGGATTGGACAAAAAGCCGCACTCGACGATCACGGCGGGCGCGGCGGAACAATTCAGAATATAGTAATCGCCGACGAGCGCGTCCGTCTTTTTCACGCATTCGGGCATGGCGTTGAGGGCGGTCTGCACGGCGCATGCGAGCGTTTTACTCCCCGCAAGATCTTCGCGGAAAAAGACCTGCGCACCGCGGCGGCTGCTCTGCGAAAAATAATTTTGATGAATGGAGACGACCACGGCGGGCGACGAGGCGCGAATGATCTCCGCGCGCTTTTCCATGTCGCGCCGCTTGTACCCCGCCGTTGCCGCGCCGTATAAGCCCGCCTTGGTGGGACGGGTCTGCACGACCGAAAAGCCCGCGTCCTCCAACTCGGTTTGCAGAAGGCGGGAAATCTCGAGATTGATGTCGCTTTCCTTTTTCCCCGATGTGATCCCCACGACGCCGCCGTCGACGCCGCCGTGTCCCGCGTCGATGACCGCAACAAGGCGGGAGGCATGCGCCGCCGTACGGGAGAGCGCGGCAAAGCAAACGGCGAACGCAACGGCGACCGCCAACGCGAGAGAAAGAAAGCCCAATAAAATGCGGTGACGATAGAGAAAATTCATACCATATCGTATGCCGCTTTTTGTTGGGTCATTCCCGCGCTCGCTCGCCTTGACATGACGAAAAGGAGATGTTTCGACACAAAAACCCATGCCTACTCGGCATGGGTTTTTGGCTCAACATGACAAATTTGGAAGCGAATAGGCATTCCCAATATGTCATTTCGAGCAAGCCGCGTAAGCGGCGCGTCGAGAAATCTCCCTTATTGTATTAAATGCCGAATCAACGACCAAGGGGATTTCTCCACTTCGCGGACTTCGCCCGCTTCACTCGAAATGACAGAAAAAGCAGGTCGAAATGACATGATTAGAATGCTCTTGCGGCATTTTAACTTGCGGCATTCTGACTTGGGGTATTCCGAAATACGTTATCCTTTATTGCGGATGTAGGCGTCGATGGAACGTGCCGCCGCCTTGCCCGCCCCCATCGCGAGGATCACGGTCGCCGAG
>CANRJR010000056.1 GCA_947631005.1 uncultured Clostridia bacterium
CCGTCTGATGTTGAACATATTTTGCGTAACGTCAGTCTATCATTCCAACAAATTTGTAATAAATATCGACAAGCTGCACATACTCGCCGTCTATTTCTTCGGGTTCGTGAACTTCAATGCGGTCTATAAGCGTGTTTAAGAGAGCTTGTGTAAGCTCGCCTATATCGGAGTACCCTTTGATCAAATCAACGAAATTGACGGCGTTCTCGTCGTTCTTGTGGTTTGCGGAGATCGTTTCGCTCAATTCGTGGATTTTGTTTTCAAGCTCCGTCTGTTCGCGCTCGTAATTTGCGGATAAGGTTTTGTAATTGCGCTCGCTTATTTCGCCGTTTGCATTATCCTCGTACAGCTTGGCGAACAATTTGTCAAGCTCAGTCAACCGCTTTTGCGCCTTTTTGATTTCTTTTTCAGCTTGCTTGATTTCGCTTTCGGTATTGTCGCCGAGCTGCTCAATTATGCTTGCGATCATTCCCTCGTCATCGGAAAGTGCCTCGCTTGCAAGCCGCTTAATGTCTTCCAAAACCACGCGGCGCAGCTCACTCGCACAAATTCTATGCCTCGTGCAAAGGGATGTCCCCTCGGTGCGGTATGAGTTGCAATAATAATCATAATTCGCGCTTATATCGTCATCATTCCAAGTTTTATGCGCCCGTGCTGATGACATCGCGTAACCGCAGTCCGCACATTTTACCAAGCCGCTGAATATGTTGTCATACGGTTTTACATTCGGGCTTAACGTGCGTTTCCGAGATGTGACTAAACGCCTTACCAGTTCCCATTCTTCGGGGTCGATGATCGGCTCGTGCATTCCCTCAACAACGAATGTTTCAGCGTCCTCGCGCGATTTTCTTTTTTCAGATTTGAAAGAAATTTTCGGACGTCTCTGTCCGCGGATTGCTCCCTTATAAACAGGATTTTGAAGTATTTCCCGAACAGAACCCATTGACCAAGCGTAAATGCTCTCGTCTGTTTCGCAGTACTTTTCGTAGAAATCGAACATCTCCGCAGCAGCTACAACGGGGCGAGGGATTTTCTCGGCTCGCAGAACCTTTTTTATTTGCTGAATACCCATTCCATCACGAGCCATAGCATAAATGCGTCTGACGATAGGTGCAAAGCGTTCATCGATTATAAGGTGATTTTTATCGGCGGGGTCTTTTTGGTAGCCGTAAGGGGCTTTTGTGCCGATAAATTTGCCTTGTTTTTGTCGTGCCAGCAATGCCGATTTAACCTTGCGCGAAATATCTTGGACATACATATCGTTCAGCAAATTCTTAAACGGAGTAATGTCCATAGCCGAGCCGCTTTCCGTGTCAACACCGTCCGTCAGAGCGATGTAACGCACACGGTGTTCGGGGAAATACATCTCAATGTAAATGCTCGTTTCGATGTGATTTCTCCCAAGCCGCGATAAGTCCTTTGTAATTACGCAGTTGATTTTGCCGTCCTCAATATCGCCGATCATACGCTTGAAATTCGGACGATTGAAATTCTTTCCGGAATAGCCGTCGTCTATGTAATAATCAGCGATGATAAAGCCGTTTTCGCGGCAGTAGCGCGTGAGCATTTCCTTTTGCGTTTGAATGGACGAGCTTTCGGTGTCCGTGCCGTCGTCTTTAGACAAACGCAGATATAATGCGGCATTGTATATTTTTGGTTGTCCCATATAATAACTCCTTTCAAAAAGGACAACCGAGTATAATTGACATCATCATTATCATTATACATCGGTTGTTAGAAAAAATCAAGTAGTTTTTTGCCGCAGCTTTATTTTTCGCTGAATTTCGGAAACCATTACGCGCTTAAAAATCTTACTGCGCGGTTCAGTGCCTATATAGTGCGGCTTTACAATTACTTTTGGTATGGGACGTTTCATTGATTTCACCCCCTTATCTTCCGCGCCCTTTACTTCGAGCTTTAAGTGCTTGTTCCTGTTTCTCAAAGGCTTGAAGCGCGTTTGTGCCGTCGGAGAATTTGAGATTTTGGCAAAATTCCTCAAGGCGTTTTCCGCGCTTGTCAGATATGTCACCGAACATCTCGGTTACGCGCCGCTCCACCATTTTATCCGCTATTTTCTGCGCCGTTCCGCGAATATAACCCTCTTGCTTTTCGCGCAGTTCTTTTAGGCGGTTTCGCTCATTCTGAGCTTCCCTTTCAAACGCTTCCATATCCGCTTGTGAGGTTTTTAATTCGGCAGACAGTCGGTCAAGTGCTTTCGCGCGGTTTGCGTTTATTTCTTCTATTTCGAGAGCTTTGCGCATTTTGTCGGCGGCTTTGGTGTTTTCCTCTTTCAGCCTTGAATTTTCGGTGCTTACTTGTTTTACATACTCGGCAGTCGATTTTACGGATCGCCATTCTTCCCACGACACATTCTTCAATGCGCCGCCGAGCGACTTCTTGCCCTCGATAGATTTAAGCTCCTGCGCCGTCAGCACCTTGCCGTTAAGCTCTTCGAGTTGTTTCTCCTTTTCGGCTAATTCCATTTCCGTTTTCCTTTTCAACTCGGCAGTCTCCAGATGTTTGCGTGGTTTTTCGACGTTTGGATCGTCCAAATCCGCACGATTGCCGCGCTCCAGATCCCATTTCCTGCCGACTTCCGCAAAGAAATCATCCTGCAGTTTTTGTAAATCTTTCTTTCCGCCAAGCATACTTTTTGCCGAAAGCCGCCCATCGGTGGTAAGCGGAACGAAATCAAGGTGTAAATGCGGAGTTTTCTCGTCCTTGTGTACAACCGCCGAGATTATATTTTCTTCGCCGTATCTGTCAGCGGCGAATTTGTAGCAATCCGCGAAAAATGCGCGCTCCTGTTCATCGGACAACCGCTCGAAAAATGCCTTATCCGAAGTAAAAAGGACCTCGCACATCAGAACTGCGTCTTTGCGTATTGATTTTGGGGATTTGTAGCCGTTTTGGACGCGCTCTTGAACCGCTTTATTGTAGGTCAGCTTTGTTTCCTTTAGCGTATAATTCTCGCCGCTTTTTGCAAAATCAATGTCGGGGTTGCTGTTGCTGTGTTGACGTTCGCGGCGGTTGTGAATTTGCACTCCCGCTATGTCTTTTGCACCGCCATTGATTTTCTGTACTCGGCACACACCTGCGCTCATTTTCTGCTCCTTTCCGTCACGCGACACGCAAATACTTTATCGTTTGTGCGCAGGCACAAGCGATAAAGTATAACACACTATACTTTACTTCATTCGCCCTGCGGGCTCTTTCCGTAAAGTCGTGTGCCAGAGGGGCGCTGCGCCCCCCCTCTGGACTCCCCCTCAGCCGCCGTAACATTGCCAGATAGTCAGCCATTTTCAGACTCTAGGAATGGCTATGTTGATTTGGCTATATTTATTTGAGAAGATAGTCACATAGCCAAGCAAGAAAGTCTTGGCAAGGTCGCTATGACTATCTCGCCATTCCCGTACTCTAAATTTGACTGACTATGTTGCTATCTTACTTTTTAGGAAATTTCCAATTCCACTTTCCACCCTCGGGAAACGCTATTATTCCAAGTTCTTCTTTTGCACGTTCGAGCGTCTTTTTGCTTATCCCGTTTTCTTTACCAGCCGAAAAAATATCGTTGGACGATACAGCACCATTTGCGAGGAACTCACGCAGAAAATCTTTTGCTAAGTCGCGTTTTGTGGTTTTTTCTTCGCTGTCATCACCATTGTTTAAATTGTCGACAAAATCCCCCCACACTATTTTACCATTCTCGTCAATGGAAAAGGTGAGGGATTTCCCCTTTGCTGAAAGAGATGATTTTGTGTGATTTATCAGCGACAGCGTTTTATTGTTCGGGTGTTTTGTAACCGTTAGAACACTCCGCGCTGCGGCTACCTGATCGGTACTTCCGAGCAGACTTTGTAGCTCGCTGTACATTTGGTTTTTCCCTTGATGTCCAATCAAAACGATAGAACACTCGTTTTCTTCTGCAACGTGCCCTAGCCGTGCGAAGATCGGGCGCACTTCATTAGCCTTATTCATATCAATCTTTGCGCCGAGATAAGCCTGTATCGGGTCGAGGATAAGCAGCTTTGCGCCCAATTCACAAACACTTCTCTCCAACCGCTCATCTGTCATTGTTATCGGATTGACGTGTTCGTTGATATTGTTAATGCGCGTCAGATCTGCTCCAGCTGCCCGAAGCCGTGGTTTTATTGTGTCGCCCAAACCGTCCTCTGCGGTGTTATAGATAATGCAAATGGGCTCGCGCGGCTGTGTATCTCCCGGGAGAGGTTTGCCGTTGGAAAGCGCAGCTGCAATATTCAGCGCAAGCATTGTTTTTCCTATGCCCGAATTGCCTTGCATTATCGTGATCTTGCCAAGCGGTATGTACGGATACCACAACCAATTTACCGACCTTTCCGTGATGTCGGTATCAAAATTGAGGATTTCTTTTTCATCCATTTGCGTTCTCCTTTCTCTGTTCCGCAATAATATCAATTGCGGCGTATACATCGGCTTTTTTCGCGTCGGACAATTCCTTGCGCAGCCAGCGGCAAAATGTAGGCTCGCTTACGCCCAACACTTCGGCTATTTCATACAGATAGATGTTATTCTGTTGCGCCTTTGTACGAATGTCCTCATTGCTTTTCTTCATAGACTTCACCCCTAAAAAGTTTTTTATACCCCATTGACAAACGCCCAATTATGTGATATGATAATAATAACGGCAACAATGGCAATAAGGGTTGTGATTATGATTGTAACACAATTAAATTGCAATGTCAATAATGCCCAATAATTTGATATAAAACAGGAGGATTTAAGTATGGACGCAAAATGCTTACAGGTGTTTGGCAGACGGTTAAAGGGATTGCGTGAGGGAAACGGCATTTCGCAAAGGGAGTTAGCCGACATCATCGGAATATCTAAAGGAGCGGTTTATTATTATGAAAGCGACGGTCGCGCTCCCGACATTGTTACATTGGAAAAGATTGCGGACTATTTTGATGTTTCAACTGATTATCTGTTGGGGCGAACGAATTCAAGGAGCAAAAAGCCCTTGTTAAAGGCAATTTGTGATAAGACAGGGCTTTCCAATAAATCGGTGCTTATGTTGGCACGGCTGAAAAAAGAAAAATGCTCTAAGCTGCGCATAATTAACCTGCTCCTCGAACAAGCAGATGACGACATTGAAGACAATTACGAGCTTGAGGGAAGGTATGAGGGCAGCGTATTAAATGCGGTTTGCAGATATTTAGATCGGTATCAATCCATTGATCAGTATATTATGACATTTTCCTCCGATGAGGAAATAACGAGCTCTATACGCAGCGCAATGTATCAGCTTATCTTGAACCAAGCCAATGACGCTATCAAAGATTTTGCAAATTCGGGAGCTTTGGAAAATGAGTTGTGGTTGGAAGTTGTTCCCGAGAGTTGGTTAATTGATGAAGATGGTTACATAATATAATTTCAAGGCAGAAAAGAAATAACCCCGTCGAGCGATCGGCGGGGTTCAACTATTTGGTGGTGATGTTTTACACTCGATTATCCGATTAAACAGATGTACCGTAAAGTATGTTCAACAGA
>CANRJR010000057.1 GCA_947631005.1 uncultured Clostridia bacterium
TGCGGAGAAGTTCACGACGACGGTGACCGACTTGCCCTGATAGGTCTTGGTCATGACGAGGACGTTGCTGTTCGAAGTGGAACCGCGGGTAGGCGTTCCGCGCATGAGGGCGGGGAAGGCGTTGCGCGCGTTGTTGCAGAGCTTGTAGTAGTTGATGATGCTGTTCTTATCCGCGAGCTGTTCCTCGACGCTCCCGAACGGATAGTAGTTGGTGGGATCGTTTCTCTGGGCAGCGCCACCGGGGGCAAGCATCTTTGTGGACTTCGTCCATTGGATGCCGACGCGCATCTCGCAGTCGCCGCCCTGCTCTTTGGCGCCCGCCATGCCGATCTCATCGCCGTAGTAGGTGAAGTTGCTCCCCGAATAGAGGGACAGAAGCCCATAGGCGAACTTGACCCGAGCCTCCTGCTTGAGAAGGGCGTTGGAGATCCTGCTGATGTCGTGGTTATCGAGGAAGGGGCACGGCGTGTTGCCGCTCGCCGTGCTGATGACGGTGTTCACGGAATTGAAGTAGCTTGTCAACGCGCTCGAAGCAGCCCCTCCCATCGCCGAAGTCACCGCATTGCAGATATACCCCGAGGGGCCGCTCGCCGAGAAATCGAAGAAGTTCGCGCCGTGCGACTTCTCGAAGAACTGGCTGATCATATACTGGCTGTCCCAGACTTCGCCGACGAGGAACGCCTTTGCGTTTTGGTTCCCCGTCTCTTCCCGCATGGCGGCATTGGAAGTATCCTGCACCCATGCCATGAATTCCGAATTCCGTTCGGTGTCGTAGTTATAGAAATGCTTTGCGGCATCGAGGCGGAAACCGTCGACCTTCTCGTCCTTGATCCAGAACTCGATGATGTCCTTGATGTCGGCGCGGAGATCCTGACTGTCGAGGTTCAGATCGGGCATGGAGCTGCTGAACTGCGCTTCGGCATAGATATGACCGCCCTTGCCGTCACTGCCGTAGTCCGCATAGCCCGAGCGGCTCGACGTGCTGAAATTATAATAACTGCAATATTTGTTCGCGGTTATGCCCATCTTGATAGCCTGGATCGCCGTCTGGAACCAAGTGTGATGATTGGACGAATGGTTGAGGACGAGGTCGATGATGACCTTGATGCCGAGCGAATGGGCCTTCTCGATGAGTTCGTCGAAGTCCTCCATCGTGCCGAGCTTGGGGTTGATGCCCTTGTAATCCGTCACGTCATAGCCGTGGTAGCTATCCGTCGGCATGATCGGCGTGAGCCAAATGCCCGTGTAGCCCAGATCGCGGATGTAATCGAGCTTGGAGGTGATGCCGTCGAGATCGCCGAAATTGTCGTTGTTCGAATCGCAGAAGGAGGCCGGCATGATCTGATAGTAGTTATCGTAGGAATCCTCGATTATGTTCTCCGGAAGAAGATCGGTGTCGCCAACGGGTTCGTCGGGAATATTGGGCTCGACCGGAGGCATGGGCTCTTCGCAGCTATCGCAGAAGCCGTCGCCGTTCGTATCGGCATGTTTATGCCCTCCGCATGCCGCAAGCGGCAGGACGAAGGAGAGTGAGAGAAGGGTTGCAACAAAAAATTTCGTGATTTTTTTCATAATAAAATTCTCCTTTGCGGATTTACCCCTTTACGGAACCGCCTGTTACGCCTTCCACATAGTACCTCTGCAAGATGAAGAACAGGATGGTGATGGGAAGTGCGACGACGACGCCCGCCGCGCAGAAGCGGGGGAATGAGTCATCATATGATGCTAAGTTAGTACTGCTCTTGACCATTTCATACATACCGACGGCCACGTTCCACCCGGAAGCCTCTCTGCCGATGATGAGCGAGGCAAACATGTAGTCGCCCCAAGGGCCCATGAACGCGGTGAGAAGTGTATAGACGATGATGGGCTTGGAGAGCGGCAGGATGATCTTGAAGAAAATGCGTTGCCTGCTCGCCCCGTCTATTCGGGCAGCTTCGTCCAACGATTTGGGGATGGTATCGAAGAAGCCCTTACAGATATAGTAGCCCATACACGAGCTCCCCACATAGACGAGGATCAGGCCGAAAGTCGCACTACCTCCCGTAAGACCGATGAGTTTGAGGATAAAGTAGAGCGCCGTCATCGACATGAACCCGGGGAACATCCCGAGGATGAGCATGAGGTTCATGAGGGGCTTTCTCATCTTGAAGCGCATACGCGAGAGCGCATAGCTCGTGACGAGGACGATGACCGTTTGGACAATGGTGACGACGACCGCAATAAGGAAGGTCCTGCCATACCAAAGAGGAAAGTCGTTTCCCGTCAGAGGCACATAGGTATGGGTGTTCGTACTATGTCCGATGTTTTGAAACAAATGGATATAGTTATCAAATGTCCACCGCCTCGGGAGGATATAGGGCGAAAAGTTGCCGGGCTCCCCACGAAGAGATTGCAAAACAAGATACACAAACGGGAAGAGCCAAACAATACTTATGGCAATCAAAATGACATAAATGATCGTATTTGTTGTGCGCCGCACGTGTTTCATGCTGCGCATCTTTTTCTGTTTCGTAGTGGCTTCCATTACATGAAATCCTCCTCGTTCTTGACTGCTTTGGACCGGTTATACACGATGAGCGATATGACCGCCGTGATGATGAACATCATGATGCTGACGACGGAGGCGATATTGTAGAGTAGCTTATCACTGTCGGTCGTGAGTTTGAAGAGCCATGTGATAAGCAGGTCGGTATGGCCCGCGCCGCCTGCGTGACCGTCGTTGATCGTCGGTCCGCCGCCCGTCAGTAGGTAGATGACGCCGAAGTTGTTGAGGTTGCCGATGAAGTTGCTGATGAGCGAGGGCGTCGTGACATGCCACACATAAGGGAGCGTGATCTTCAAATACATTCTCACGGGGCCCGCGCCGTCGATCTTGGCAGATTCGTAGAGGTCGGCGGGGATGTTCATGAGGATACCCGTGACCATGAGCATGGTGAACGGGATACCCACCCAAATGTTGATGAGGATGACCATGAACCGCGCCAATGTCTCGCCCCCGTCCAGCCAGCGTATGGTCGTGCCGAGCATCTTATTGATAATGCCATCCAAGCTGAACATCTGACTCACAAGAAGAAGGGAAACGAACTGGGGAACGGCGACCGTCATGATTAGGATCGTTCTCCACAGCTTTTTGAGCCTGATCCCCTTCTTGTTGATGACGAGGGCGACGAGCATGCCGAGGATATAGTTGGTGAACGTCGCAAAAATCGCCCAGACGACTGTCCATAAAAGGATCCTGCCGAAGAGCTGGCCGAATGCAATGTTGTTCGTAACGGTGCCCGAGAAAAGCGCCTTAAAGTTCGCCCATATGTCCCCGTTTCGCCATGTCCATGTGAACAGCTTCGTCGGCGGGAAATTATCTCCGTTGCAGTTCGTGAATGCAAGGAAGGCCATGAAGATGATGGGCAGGATCGTGAAGATCGTGAGCCCGATCAGGGGACCGGTGAGGAGCGTCTTGTGATACTGCGAATCGGCAAGTGCATTGAGATCTTCCTTCGCCGTGGGAAGATGCTGTCTCGCTTCCATGTACTGCTGTGCGGCATAGCCCGATTTGATGTTGGCATACCACGCATAGACAAAGGCGACGATGAAGATGATGGTAAGGACGCCGTAGAGAAGGATAAGGATACTGTTATCGCCGTCTCTTGCCGGGATATAGTTCCCCTGATCGTCCCATCCGGCTACCGTCTTCGGCCATCTGCCGAGCGTGCCGAACAGGGCGAGCTGACCCGCGCCGAAAACCCACATATAGAGGATGAACAAGAGCTCGAACGCAAGAAAGAGAATCCCGCGCATGATCTGCTTCCTCGCAAGTTGCGAGGAACCCATGACGAGGAAGGAGAGCCGTGTTTTCCAATCGCCGTGAACCATGGCGTTGAAGAGGGTCGTGAACAAGGATTTGAGCGCCCCCCAGATTTTGCGGGCAATTCTTGGAATAAAAACTGTAAATATCCTCAAAAAGGCGGCGGGGAGTTTGCGGAAAAAGGCGCAGAAGTTATAGCCGAACTTCTGCCACACATTCATTCCGAGGTACTCCAGTTCCGAAACTGTATTTTCCATATAAAACCTCCGCTATTTACGATATGGGGCAAAGCAAACTTTGCCCCATATCCTAAAGGTTATGCGATGCTCATTCGGCGGGCGTTTCTTCGGGCAGCGGAATGCCGTTCACATCGGATTCAAGCCCTTCGACGAGCGTCTTGACGCGCTCTTCGATCTTCGACATGGGCGTCGTGCTCAAATTCCAGGTGAGCGTTGCCTTACCGAACGCTTCGGCAGCCTTCCAATAGGAATCGGGGAAGGAGCCTTGCAGGATGGCGTGGTCTGCGATCATCTCATAGAGCGCCTGCACAGCTTGGTCTGCCTTGATCTCGTCCGTCTCTCTGAGCGTGAGGTTGGTCGGGTCGATACCCGTCTCCTGATATCTCAACTTCTGTTCCTCTTCGCTTGCGAGGAAGGCGGCGAACTTGTGAGCGAGCTCGAAGTTCTTGGAGAACCCGTTGACGCCCCAAAGTTTATAGCCGGAGAAGGTGTACATATCGTACGTCTTTACGTTGCCTTCGGAGTCCTTCTGGTTGAAGGGATCCTTCCAGCGGGGAAGAATGCTGGCCGCGAAGTGGTCATAAATAACTTTTTCTTCGCCTGTGTCAGGATCTTTTTCTGTTTTTCTGAGCGCACCGCTGATTTCGCGGGCCTGCCATACGCCACGGATGCAGGCGCCGAATGAGCCATCGAGGAGCGCATTGGAGATTGCCGTATCCGCACTGGTCGTGATGACGGTCTCTTTATTCATTCCCCCTGCGATCTGATTCATCTTGACGCCGGCGAGCGCACCGTAGGAATAGTTGCTACCTTCCGGTTTTTCATCGAGGTCGGTCGTCTCGGTCTCGATCTGGTTGGATGCGTTGTAGCTGACCTCATAGTGGCCGCCCGCACCGTATGCCATGGAGAGCGCATACCAACTGTTCTCGAACTCGAAGATGAACTTCTTGCCCGCAGCTTTGCAAGCCGCGACGATGGAATCGAGATCCTTCGCCTGCTCGTCGGAAACTACGCTATTGTCGTAGAAGAGGAAGAAGCCGTTATCCGCGAAGGGATAGCCGTAATAGTTATTGCCGACCTTGACGCTCTCGAGAGCGGGGTTGTAGTCCGTGCTCAGGATCTGCTGTACAGTTGCGGGAGGGAGCGTAGAGATCGCACCGCGCTTGATCAGGTTGATCAGCTGGTCGTTCGCAAAAGCATAGACGTCGGCGCCTGCTTCGGGGTCGGTCGAAAGGTTGGAGAACGCATCGCCCTCGCCACAGATACCGGGTACAAAGTTAACACTATTGTATTCGGGATAGGCCTCTTTGAACCTTTCAATTTCTGTCAAAAGGAATTCCTGCTGATTCTGCGCAGCCCAAACAGTAAGTTTTTCTCCGCCGCCGCATGCCGCAAAGCCCGCAAGGCTCGATGCAGCCAATGCGCTACATGCAAAAAGAGCTATAAAACGTTT
>CANRJR010000058.1 GCA_947631005.1 uncultured Clostridia bacterium
TTCTATTCGTAGTCCAAGGTCGGCACGAGCGCTTGCGCGAAGTAGCGTAGTCGAGGAATCACCTTATTCTTAAAATGCGGTGATGCTTCGACTGCGCTCAGCATGACAAATTAGAAGCCCCCTTCTCGCGTAAAACAAAACCGCCGAAGGCGGACATGGTATCCACCTCGGCGGTCTGAACGCTGAAAATGTGCGCCGCGGAGCAACTTGCAAATTTCTATCAACAATTAAAAGTTACGTGATAATTTTCCAAATGTCTTATGTCGGCATTATCCCCGATTGTTTTCGCATCTTGACTTCCCAAATGCAAATAGAAGTCGGGTACAATATTTTCTAAAAGTATTTCATTTCCCAAAATCAATACGCTTTCGGAAAAATACGACGATATAAATGAAGAATAATCTGTTCCCTTCCTTTGGCAATATGCTTTCAATTCTTCTTTATCCAAGTCTGCAACAAAATGAAAATCATTGCTCGGATAAAATACTTTTGCCGTAATCTTTTTGGAATCTTCGTTTGTCGAACGCGGAGTAAAAATATTTACGATAACGCAAAGACAATAGTAAAGCTTTGCATAATTGATTTGAAGGTCGTAGTCTTTTTTGTACAGGTTATTCTCCATAATAAAATCTTTTACTTTTTCGGAATTAACGTATTGCCACACTAATCCGCTTAAAGCAGTGGGGCGTTTTACGTCTTGAAGAAACATTTTTACAGCTCTCGCAAAGGTTTCGTTGTGCTCTCCCGTTTTTGAATTGAATACCGAAACCGTAAAATCTTGAGATTCTGGCAAACAATACCATTTATTCAATGTTTTTAGAAGATTCTTGATGCGATACGTTTTGGCATCCAAAATTCCCTTTTGCATTTCGTTAATGCAAAACTTCAGAGTTGGTTCCTTGGAGCCGCTATAATTAAAGTTGAGCGTAATGTGAGGCTCGAAATTGATTCCAATGCCGATTTCCAATAAACCTGCTCCAAAAATGTTCATTTCTTTTTTCTCCTTTGCTTTTTTATTTTTTCGGCTTTGCCGATAAAGCTGAATTTATTTATGCGTTTTTCGTCCAAAGAACGATCGTTGAGCCGTCCTCATCGTAATGCCACCAATTTTCGCTTTTCTGCCACTGCTCCGCGGTGGGCGTTTGGGCAGAGAAGTAATACTTGGTCACCCTCATGAATTGCCCATTAAAATTTTGGTCATTGTTAATCTCAATGCTATTCCATTGCGAAGGCGTCCCTTTGTAGTAAACAGTTTTAAGACGACTGCACAAACCGAACGCCGCATATCCAATCGAAGTCACGCTATCGGGAATTATAATACTCGTAAAGTTGCACTCATAGAACGCACGAGCCCCAATTTCGGTCACGCCGTCGGGAAGTATAATGTTTTCGAGATAATCACAGCCACTGAAACCCCAATTCTTGTCACGCCTTCTGGAATAGTTACGGTGCCGGTTATCCTTTCGGGAACAAATATGATTTCAGTTTTCTGTTTATTATACACTATACCGTCTTGGCTACTGTAATTTTGATTTCCCGCTTCTACCGTAATGCTTTTAAGATTTTCGCAAAAAGAGAATGAATTATTAAATTCGATAGATGCCACGCCACTTCCGATCGTCACGCTTTTAAGCCCCCTACAAAACTCGAACGCATAATCTCCGATCGAGGTTACACTATTGGGAATTTCAATGCTCGTCAGTTCATCGCAACCATAGAACGCAGTACTTCCGATCTCGGTCACGCCGGCAGATATTGTCACGCTTGTAACGTCTCGACCACGGAACGCGTCTTGATAGAGCGCATAGTTTTTTCCGCTTGGCGATTTATCTGGCAATGAAAGTGAACTTTCCGGCCCACAATATCCAAGCAAATAAATCTCTTCTCCATCTTCGTAAAAGATGTATCCGTCGTCTGTAACCGTCTGTTTGCTTACTTCGTCTCCGGTATAAACATATTTGGCGTAATATGCGATATCCCCGTTCTCAGACGAACCCTTTTGAATACCAAGCCCCGAATGATCCCATACTTCTACGAGTTTATAGCAGTCCTCGAACGCGCTCCTTCCGATCGAGGTCACACCGCTCCCGATCGTCACACTCGTCAGCCCTCGGCACCCATAGAACAAAAAGGCCGGGATCTTTTTTACTGACTCGCCGAACGTGACGGACTTTACTCCATTGTCAAAAGGTATTAAATCGATATTACTAATGTCATTACAATTTATTGCATTCCAAATTACGTCAAGTCCATTGCAGTTCTTGAATGCACCCTCGCCGATTGTCTTTACGCCTTCCCCGATCGTCACGCTTTCAAGCGAGGTGCAACCATAGAACGCATTCTTTTCAATCGAGGTCACGCTATTGGGGACATTAAAGTTTTTAAGCCCGCTACAATTCTCGAACGCCCTATCCGCAATCTTGGTCACGCCTTCTCCGATCGTCACGCTTTCAAGCCCGCTGTAATCGCTGAACGCATAGGAGCGAATTTCCTGTATCCGCTCGATGGTCACAGCCTTCAAGGTGGCGGGAACGTTGTTCTTTCCACCAAATAGACTGCCTAACCGAAAGTTCGCCATCGGGACTTTTTTTATGGTAAGACTTTGAAGCGATACACACCATTTCAATGCTCCATAATCTATATCGGTCACACAGTCCAGTATCGTCAGATCGACCTGCGAAGCGGCGTCCTTAACGTCTGTGATTTTACACTCCGTGCTTGTGGCAGTGAACACAAACGGCTCCATTTCGGGGATCACAGTCCACCGCGCTTCCACATGGATATCCAAACCCATTGTAAAAGAGTAGTATTTGGATGCCGAAACCATTTCTTCGCCTATGTACCAACCATCCCAACGATAGCCGATGCTTTGCTCGGAAACTTGCAAGCGCACCAAAGAATCGTATTCGTACTCGCCCGCGCCGGTTACGGTGCCTGCCTGCGCGATTTGGTCTATGGTCACCATGTATCTATTTGCGCTCCAATGCGCTTCGAGCAGAGTTGTCTCTGCAAACCGCCACGCATTGAGACTTGCGCCTGCTTCGTCTGTAATGGCAACGGGTTCCTGCTCCTGCGTGCTTTCCGTATACCACCCCGTAAAGGTATAGCCCGTGCGCGTGGGAACGGGGAGGGTAAACCCGCTGTCATATTCGACTTCCTGCTCTGCTTCTTCCCCGATCGTATCGCCGCCCTTAACGTCAAGTTGCGCCTTATAGTGTTTCGCCGTCTTATCAACGTAGAGCGATATCGGCTCCCAAATGACGGCGGAAGTAAAATCTTCGTTCTCTGCCGTCGTCCACTTGTTGAATGTATAACCCGTGATCTCAGGCTCGTAATCCGCAGTAAAAGATTGACCCGTATAGCAGGTCGCCGTTTCAAGCACGCTTTCACCGTCATAATAGGTGATGGTGGCTTCGTAGCTTCTGTGTACGGTGAAATTGTAGGTATTTACGTTTTCCCCGTCCTTGGACGCAACGACGATGCGGAACTCGTTGTTCCCGTCCGCGAGCGCAGAGGCGGTCTTTGTGTAAATTTCGCTTTCGCTGCCCTTTCTGTACAGGTGCCACGTGCTGTCCTCGCTGCACACCACCTTGCCGCCCGTCAGATTGACTTCCTCCGTCCCGGGCTCAACATAAAGGAATACTTCCGTCCCCTCGATACTCGCGCCCTCGACGCTCAAAAGAATGGCGGATTTTTGCTCCCATGCCGCCCAAAGCGTCACGTCGCCCGTCACGGCGTCGCTGCCAAACTGCCACAGATCGGAACCGTCCTTCGTCTTTGTCCAGCCCGCAAAGGTGTAGTTGCTCCGTGCGGGCGATTGGGGTGCGGTGAGTTTGGCGTTTTCCTCGACCGTCTGCGTGAGGGTAGACTGCCCCTCCGCAAACGCTCCGCCGTTGGCGTTATAGGTGACGGTGCATTGCTTGGGTTCAAGGTCTGCGTCGGGGTCGGGATAGTGGCAAATCGTGCATTCGCCGTTTTTGAAGGTGTGCGGGATCACTTTGTCCTTCACCGTCTCGTGCCCCTCGCAGGTCGCGTAGTGGAAGTGCCCCTCACTGTTGCTCGACCACTCCGCGGCCCATGTATGCGTGTGGTCGGGGGTGTCGGGACCGTCGTTGTCCTTGGTCTTTCCGCAGGCCGTGAGGCCGAAGGCCAGGCAAAGTGCGCTTACAAGTGCCAGCAAGATAAGCAAAAATTTTTTCTTCATAGGATCTTCTCTCCTTGTTTTGAATGAAAACCATTCGAGTTGCCTATATTATAGTCATAAATATGACTATTGTCAAGGATATGACATGATTTTATAATACTTTTATGATAAGCTATGCACCGTTTTGGAGAACGCTGAAAACGCGCGGGGAGACGACTTATTCACTCATTTACAAGCACGGGATCAGCAGTGCGACCATCGACCGCATGAAAAAGGGTGGCGGGATCAGCACCGCCAAATTAAACGATTTCTGTCAAATTTTGCATTGCAGGGTAGAAGATCTTATCGAATATGTGGAAAATTGAACCGCCTGCGGGAGAAGCCTCCCGCGGGCAATTTTTTTGCGATTTATGATTGAAAAATAGGGGCTGAAAGAATTAAAATTGGATGTGTTCGACGTCGTCGCGGGAGGAACGGCGGTAGAAAATGGCCTTGCGGCCGATCACCGCGACGGGCTCGGCATGGAGAAGGTCGGCAATGTTTTCGGCGAGGTTGTCCCCGTCCTCCCCCGCCGTAGGCAGAAGGGTCACTTTGATGAGTTCGCGGGCTTCGAGGGCCTCGGAAAGGGACTTTATGAGGTTCTCGGAAACGCCCTCCTTGCCCACCTGCATGACGGGTTTTTGGGTGGAAGCAAGCGATTTCAAATGTGCGCGTTGTTTGGAAGTAAGCATAATAATCTCCTTATGATTGAATGGCTCCTCCGTGGGAGGAGCTGTCACGCACAAGCGTGACTGAGGTGGGGCGTGTTCTGAATTCGTACCCACCCCCTACCCCCTCCTCGGGAGGGGGCACATCGAGGGCGCCCGAAAGGGTTACACATATT
>CANRJR010000059.1 GCA_947631005.1 uncultured Clostridia bacterium
ACGCAGGAGGCGGTGCGTGCGGAAGCGCAGACGTCGGCCTTCAACCCCAACTACCCCAAGCCGCAGCAGCCCAGACCTTATGCACAGGCTCCTTCGGCCAACCCGTACGCGCAGCAGCCCGCCAATCCCTACGCACAGGCTTCTTCGGCCAATCCCTATGCGCAGGCTCCTTCGGTCAACCCGTACGCGCAACAGCCCGCCAATCCCTATGCGCAGGCTCCTTCGGCGAACCCGTACGCGCAGCAACCCGCCAATCCTTCCGCGGAACGCGAGGCGCCTCTGCCCGACGACGATATCGAGGACGATGCGTCCGATGCGCAGGATAGCAAACTTCCGCCCTTTGTGCGCCGCTTGCTGGGCAAGAAAAAATGATCTTTGATGAAATTTGGAGCGGCGCGGGCAGTCGCGCCGTCTCTGCTTTTTTCTCAAACGGGATCGAAGGAGATAACGTATGAAAAGAGAGAAGCCGAAATATTTCACGATCGACGAGATCCATTCCGCATTGCTCGGGATCTTGACGGAGTTTGACCGCGTGTGCAGGGAGAACGATCTCCGCTATTCCCTCGCTTACGGGACGCTCATCGGCGCTGTCCGCCATAAGGGATTCATTCCGTGGGACGACGACGTGGACGTCGTCATGCCCCGCCCCGACTACGAAAAATTGTATTCGCTCGTGAAAGAGGGGAAGATCAAGTTGGGCAGCCAATTCGTGCTCACGGAAGATCGGGGCAAGAAGGCCTTCTATTCCTTTATGAAGTTGATGGACACCACCTATACCTTAAAGCGTTGGTCGCAAAAAGAGGTGCCCTATCTCTATATCGATATTTTCCAGATCGACGGCGCACCGTCCGAACAGGCCGATGTGGATAAACTCTATCACAAGTGCCTGAAATACAGTGCGATCATGGCGCTCGCCCGCTGGGCCGTGCCCGAACACAAGTGGATGCTGATCTTGCGTGCGCTCGGTTTTCCCGTCTATCTCGGCGCGACGATCTACGGCATGTCCCGCGCCGCGAATAAGATCAATATGCTCGCCGCAAAGAACGATTTCGACACCTGCGAACGGAGCGGAAGATTTTCTTTCGGGACGGCCAGATGGACGCTCCCGCGGGAAAGTTTTTGCAACTATGTCGACCTTGAATTTGAGGGGCACCTGTTCCGCGGGATCGCCGATTGGGATCAATGGCTCACCATGATCTACGGCGACTATATGACGCCTCCGCCCGAAGGGAAGAGGTGGCAGCACAATTTGAAGGTCTACCGCACATCTCCCGCGCCCGACGGGGAGAAGGAATAAAACATCCGCGAAATATCTGCGCTTAAATTCGGGGGATGACGATCAAACATCCCAACGTTTATCGCTTACGCAAACATACAGGAGAGGATCATGAATCATTTACAGTTTTCCATTTTACGGCTTGTAAAAGAGAACGGCGGCTTGGACGCGGGAGTGCTCCGCGAAGAGCTGTTCAAGTCGTACGAACAGATCAATCTTGCCGTGAAAGAGCTCAACCGCGCGGGTTATCTTCAAGATGACCGCCTGACGGAAAAGGGCGAAGGGCTTCTCGCCGAGCACAAGATCACGAATGCGGTGATCCTTGCTGCGGGGACGTCGAGCCGCTTTGTTCCCTTGAATTTCGAGACGCCAAAGGGATTGTTGCCGGTAAAGGGGGAACCCTTGATCGAGCGGCAGATCAGGCAGTTGCGCGAAAAGGGGATCGAGGACATTTGCATTGTCGTCGGCTACATGAAAGAGAAGTTCGAATACTTGAAGGCAAAGTACGGCGTGACGCTCATTCCGGCGGAAGATTTCGAGACCCGCAACAATTACGCAAGCGTGTATGCCGCACGTCAATACTTGAAGAATACCATCGTCACATCTTCCGACCTGTATTTTTCGCACAATATTTTCCAAACGTATGCCTATGATTCGTACTACTGTACGGTCTACATGAACGGAAAGACGGCGGAGCGCGGGATCGCAACGGACGAGGACGATAAGATCGTCAATACTTTTTACGGCGATCGGTGCTACGATATCTGGGTGACGTTGGGGTATGCGTTTTTCTCCGAAAGGTTCTCCCGCACGATGATCAAGCTGATCGAAGAGCATTATCTGAACGAAGAATCGAGCGGCTTATTCTGGGCGGACATTCAGGACAGGCACCTGAAAGAATTGTACATGTACGCAAAACGGTGCCACGAAAACACGATCTACGAATTTGATTCTTTGGAAGAATTGCGAGGATTCGACGAGAAGTATGTCAACGACTCGGGCTCGGCGATCTTGCGTCAGATCTGCAAGCGGCTGGGCGTGGAGGAGAAGAGCATCATCGGGCTGGAAACGTTGAAAAGCGTCAAGCGTACAATGTTCAAATTCCGTTGCCGCGGGGAGGTGTTCATTTGCGACATCGAACCCGACGAACGGGAGAAGATCCATTTGCTCGGAAGAAGCTACTATCAGTGCAGAGACTTCAACGGCGATTCCATCAAATTATTCAAGATGGATAAATCCGTGAAGAGCAATGGGGAATCGGATGTCGATACGGCGTTGGAGCTCAACAAGCTCTACGTTTATTCGAAGGAATTTAAGGAATATCATGAACGGGCGCTTCCCTTGTGCGCCGCGGAGAACGTCATCTCTCCGTTTGCCAATCTTCCTTTGAAATTCGGTTTCCAAGAAAGATACATTATGAACAATACATATTCGTTCAATATGGACGATAATTTTATCGGCTGCGAGAAGCTGTTTCCGTTCTATCAGATGCTCTCGGAGGTCTGCGCGCGCGTTTTCGGCGCCAAATATACCGACGCGCGTCCCTTCACGGGAATGCACTGCATCGACATGATCGTAAAGACGGTCTGCAAGCCGGGCGACAAGATGATGATCCTCGATAAAGAGTGCGGCGGCCACGCTTCCGTGAAGCCCGTGGTCGAACGGTTGGGGATCAAGGTCTATTCCGCACCGTATAATTTCAGCGAGAACGACCTCGACTACGATGCCGTCAACGCGATGGTCGTCAAGGAAAACATCAAATATATTTTACTGGCGCCGTCCGATCTTATCAAGCCGCTTTCCATCGGGAAGATCGACACCACCAACTGCGTCTTGCTTTGGGATTGCTCGCAGCTTATGGGCTTGATCGCCGCGGGCATGGTCGAAAATCCGCTGCGGAGCATGAAGAACATCATTATGTTCGGCGGCACGCATAAGACCTTCCCCGGTCCCGCTTCGGGATTGATTTTGACGAACGAAAAATATCTGCACGATGCGATGGAGACGGAGATCAATCCGAAGTTCCTGCGGCATTCGCAGATGCACCAGAAGATCAGCTTGCTGTTCGCCTTGATCGAGTTCGAGCAGTTCGGCGCGAAATATATGAGCCATATGGTGCATTGTTCCAACTATCTCGGCCAAAAGTTGCGTGAATTGGGCTACGATATTGCGGATGTCGACGGGAAGATCTCTTCCACGCACCAGATCTTTATCCGTTGCAGCAAGGAAGAGATGGACACCATCTACGATAATGCGTACAAATGCGAGGTCACACTCAACAAGAAACATAAGAATCTTTTCCTGGGCTACGGTATCCGTCTCGGAACGCAGGAGATCGCACGGTACGATTGGAACGACGACGTGCTCGACCGCATCGCGGAGATCATCAAGGACTTGTCCGATAAGAATTGCGATGTGGAAGCAGTGAAGAACAAGATCAGGAAACTTCCTCCCAAGACCATCCGTTACGCATTCGAAGGCGAAGAGCTCGAGAAGTTCAAAAAACTTATGGAGTAAGGTAATTTTTCAGAAAACAGCGCCCTTTCAAGGGCGCTGTTAAGTTACTATTAGATTTTTGCGCGAGCAGAACTACGCTTCTGCGCTGCGCGTCTCAATTTGCCAAGACACCGCACGCTTCATGACATTGAGGACAACCAAGTCCAGCGGGCGATAATGCTTTGAGATGTTGAGACTAACCCCTCGCGGAATTTGTTGCCAATAATATTAGGAAAGCGGCGCCCAAAGGCGCCGCTTAAATTTTGATAACAA
>CANRJR010000060.1 GCA_947631005.1 uncultured Clostridia bacterium
AGCGGGCTTGCCGACATGGGAGTGATGATCTCGGCGTTCTCGCGGGCGGTGAGCAGATTTTTGTAGAATTTGCTCATCTTGCCCTTTACTTCTGAAGTTATCTCATAGTTTACGCCGCGGCGCATGCCCGTATATTCGGTAAATTGGTTGAGCCCTGCGTCCGAATAACAGTATTTTACAAACAGCTTGGCTATCTCCAGCCTCACGCCCGAGCAATTGGCGCTTATCCCGCAATAGGAGTTGATATAGTCGGAGAGGACCTGCTTTTTGCCGTTCGCCTCCGTCACTTCCCCGTCGTATACGCCGGGCAGGGGCATCCAGCCGAAGTTGCGGTTTTTCGCCTTGTCGTCGTACGCCTCTATGGAGAGCTCTATCGAATTCTTGGCTTCCGTTTCCCAGAAAGTGCCGTCTATGAGCATGGCTATGGGATGATTTTCGAGGGAGCTCATTATATATTCCTGTTGCGCGGCGACGTTGGACATATTTAAGTTTCCGACGCTGTCCGAGTAATAATATTTACTGTTATTGAAGATCTTGAAGAGGAACTCGAGCGCCCTGTACTTCGATTCGGTCTGGCGCATCAGATAGCCGTTCTCTTCGGAGATCACCTCGGTTTCGACGGTAGGGGTCCACCCGGCGGATTCGCTGCCCGTAAAGCCCTTGACTATATGCGCCGTCTTTTTGGCGTCGTCGGTTATGCCGTTGCCGAAACTGTAATTCAGCTTAGCCTCATCCGCCCCCGCCATCGTTTCGGAGAGCGCAAACAGGAGATAATCGCCGTACTCGGGATGCATTCCGTCTCCCGTCCAAATGAAAGGCGTTATGCCCTTTTCAACCATCTCGTCGCAGAGAAGCCAGAATTGCTCGTACGTCGCGGGCAGCCCGTCGTCGTATGTGCCCTCCCTGCCGTCGGGACCTACAGATTTTGCGGCAGTCTTGTCCAGAACAAAATCCCCAAAGGTATTATCCTTGGCAAAGTAGAGATTGTTATCCTCAAACAGGTCTATGTCATATACGACGCCGCGGAACGCCTCATAGTGGGGGATCCCATAGTACTTACCTCCGTTGGCGGTCAGCGCCGCACGCTTGTCTTCGGGTATCTTGTCCACTATCTTTTTGCCGCCGTCAAGCTCGTTTGCACCCGTCACGATGTCCGATATGTCCTTCAAATTGCCCTTCTGGACCCACTCGTTATAGCGCATCGTCTCGTTGAACACGACGTCTATATTTTTATTTTTAAAGGAGTCTACCATGGATGTGCCCGCGTCCTTTTGCTCGGCGGGGATCACCTGAACGCCCTTCTTCCCTTCCTCAAACGATTCGTCGGCATACAGCGCCTCGAACGATTCGATGGCGTGGTCGAGCCACTCGTTGCCCACGCCGCCGTCATAGCTGAAAACATACAGCTGGGATCTGCCCGGGTCTATCTCGATGCCGCCGGAATTGCATCCCGCCGTTCCGAGGGCAATGCCGCAAGTTAAAGCTCCCGCGAGAAGCACACTGCCGAATTTCAATGATTTTTTCATGACATTTTTCTCCTGACTATGGTTTATATTTTTTTACAGCAATATTGTCCCGATCGCCGCCACGCCCGCACATGCAAGCGTAATTACGGCACATTTGCAATATTATTTGGAAAATTTTATGGAATTTTCGCTCTTTTGCCATTTCGGATCGCCCGCCGCGCCGCCGCCCCGAGCAGCCCGCGCGGCGGGCTTACGGGGCAAGAACACAGCCCATTGAGGCATAAAATGCAACTCTAAAACAAGGAAAAATTCTTTTTCGTAAATTCCAAACAAATATTGCGACAATTTCTCATTGTCTATGTTTAAATTATACAATACAACCCCTGCGATTTCAATAGGACAAAAAAACTTTTTATTTGTACTATTTTACAAATACCGTACTGCGGATAAAAAGTCACGGTTTTTTGAAAAATTCCGCACGGCGGCAAAGGGATTTTCAGCCGTGTTTAAGGCAAAAACGGACCTCATTTAAAAAATTATCCAAATTTTTCGTTTTATCAGCACTTGTATACGTCACGCGCGACGTCTATAATTGATATGACAATAATGACCAAAGGAAAAATCCCCATGAAAATTCTGATTACGAAAGACTATGAAGATATGAGCATGCAGGCGTTTAAAATAATGAAAAAAGTCGTCACCGAACGCCCGTGCGCGACGCTCGGGCTCGCAACGGGTTCCACGCCCGTCGGCATGTACAGACTTATGGCAAAGGACCATGCGGAAAACGGCACGAGCTACAAGAAGATCAAAACGGTCAATCTCGACGAATACGTCGGGCTGGACCGTTCCAGCGGACAGAGTTATATCAGCTTTATGCACGACAACCTGTTTGACAGTATCGATATCGACCACGACAATATAAATATCGAAAACGGCAAAGCCGCGGACCGAAAGGCGGAATGCGAACGCTATAACAGGCTTTTGGAGAGTATGCAACAGGACATTCAGGTCCTGGGGATAGGATCGAACGGACACATAGCGTTCAACGAACCCGGAACGCCCTTCGGCAGCGTGACGCACATAGTCGATTTGACGGAGAGCACGATCGCAGACAACGCGAGATTTTTCAACGATCCCCGCGAGGTGCCGAAGCAGGCGTTCACTATGGGCGTTAAAAATATAATGAACGCAAAAAAAATTCTTATCCTCGCTTCGGGCTCAAACAAGGCAAAAGCAGTCAAAGGTCTCGTTTCGGGACCCGTAAGCGAAGATTTACCCGCGAGCGTTTTACAGCTTCATCCCGACTGCACGCTCGTCTGCGACGAAGCCGCCGCAGCTCTGCTGGAACAGGTAAGGGACTGATATGAAGGCATTTAAAAACGCCGCCGTTTACATTGGCGGGGAAACGGTCAAAACTTCATTGACTTTCGATAAGAGGATACTCTCCGTCGGCGGCGAATGCGCGCAAGCCGAAGTTTTGCCGTTGCCCGAAGGCGCCGTGGTCGTGCCGGGATTTATAGACGTACACATGCACGGCGCATGCGGCGCGGACGTTATGGACGCCACCGAGAGCGCCCTTTCCGTCATTTCGCGCGCCGTCGCCGGGGAAGGCACCACATCGTTTCTGGCGACTACCATGACGCAGAGCGAAAGCGCGATACTCGCCGCATTGGAGGCGGTAAAGAACTTCCGCGCCAAAGGCGCAAGGGACGGGGCGAGATTGGAAGGCGTGCACCTTGAAGGTCCGTTTATTTCGGCGGCTTACAAGGGCGCGCAGCCCGAAAAATATATATCTCCGCCCGATGTGGAGCTATTTAAAAAGTTCAATGCTGCGAGCGGCAACGCCATTAAGATAGTAACTCTCGCGCCCGAAGTCAAGGGCGCCGAGGAATTGATAGGATATTTGAGCGCAAACGGCATAACTCCCTCGGTAGGGCACACCGCCGCAAAAGAAGAGGACATTTTAAGGGCGATAAACTGCGGGGCAAACCACGTCACGCATACTTTCAACGCGCAAAGCCCCTTCCATCACCGCGATATAGGAACGGCGGGGAGCGCCTTGCTGTATGACGGGCTCGCATGCGAGCTCATCGCCGATCTCGTGCACGTATCCGCCAACGCGATCAGGCTTTTATACAAGGCAAAAAGCCGGTCGTCCGTCATACTGATAACCGACGCTATAAGGGCTAAGGGATTGCCGGACGGCGTGAGCGAACTCGGCGGACAGACAGTATATATCGGCGGCAATGAGGCGCGACTTGCAGACGGAACGCTTGCCGGGAGCGTGCTCAGAATGAACCAAGCCGTAAAAAATCTGGTTGAAAAGGCAGGGATAGACTTCGGGAAGGCGATCGACAGCGCGACGATCGAACCCGCAAGGGCTATCGGAGCGGATAGGGAAACGGGCAGTATCGAAACGGGCAAACGCGCCGATCTTGCCGTGCTGTCCGCGGACTTTGAAGTGTTGTACACCATATGCGGCGGGGATATAATTTACCGCAATATCTGAACCACCGAAATAATACAGCCTTCCGCGGCGGATCTCCGCCGCGGAAGGCTTTTTGATTTGAC
>CANRJR010000061.1 GCA_947631005.1 uncultured Clostridia bacterium
TTTTTCTAAATATCTTTTTTTCTTTTTCTTGATTGAAAATTAAAAGCAGGGAAACGCCTATAATAATATATATAATAATCTTGTTTACTTATATCTTGTATATATGTATATATTATAGTATTATAGAATAATAAAAAAAGAGAGAGAAGAGCAAAGACCCAAAGCAGAGAGAGCAAGCAGGGACAGAAAGGAAAGGGAAAGGGAAGAAGGAAGAGCCGCCCCCGAAGCCGTTCAGAAAAAGAGAGCAAGACAGCGGAGAGCAGGGAGGCAGGGGAAAGAAGGGAAGCCAAGAGGAAAAAGGGGGAAGAAAAGGCATCACGGCGGCGGCGTGTTCATGGAGACATGATCGCCCCGAGAAGATCGGCGGCAAAACCCCGCCCCGCTTGCGCTTGCTTGCCCCTCCGCATCCGTGGATCGCAAGCGGAAAATGGGCGCATGGCGTTTACATAATATGGTATTATGGAAACGACTTTGCGCCCCATATGGGAGGGGGGTGCTTATTTGACGGGGATTTCCAAGAACAAAACCATATAGTCGTGTTGCCCATCTCACCCTCCTCTTGTTCCAATTTATGGTTTCGCTTGTCCTCGTGGTGCTTGCAAAATTTTTTTTCAATCAGTCATGAACTTTTTACAAGTTCCCGAAGCAAAGATTTGAGGAATGTGTTAGAATGATGCCACAAGTTCAGCGGGAGGAATTGAAGAATGTACAACGTCGGAGATAAGGTCGCCATTCGCAGTTGGCACGAGGTAGCGAAAGAACGTGGGCAAGAGAAGGGAAAAATCTATTGTGAGGCGCATTGCGTTTATGATTTCAGCATGAACGACTATGCGGGAGAGCGTGCCGTCATTGAAGAAGTGCAGGAGTACAAGAACACGGGCGAATTTTGGTATCGGCTCGTTTCGGAGAGCGGAGAACTTTACCCGTACCATTGGACGGACAGTATGCTTGCCCGTCGGGAGGCGTGAGTATGCGGAACAAAAAAGTAGAATGTCCGAAAGGGAAGTGGTTGGTTGTTGACTATCCCTCTTGCGACGATAAGCCCGAATATCGCCAACCTATACTTTGCCGAGCGAAAGACATCGGAAAAATCGTCTATGGAATGTGGATAATCGGCGGGGAGCAATGCGGTCATTTCCAATACGATAGTTATTCCGAAGAAGCGGAAAGATTTTATACTGCATACAAGCTCGTCGAGGGTGCAGGTATTGTGTGCAACTTCGCTATGGACGAAACACTCTTACCGTTTATCACCACGATAGCCTATCCGACCGATGCGAGCCGCGCCGATGCCTCTTGGGACTATGCGATAAACTCTCACATTGACAGTTTTAGACCTCGCTACGAACCCAATTATGCCGAAAGAAACGGTGTGCCGTATATCGTAATGCCGAGCGGCATGGAAGCGAAGCAAACGGACGAAGTGGCAGAAGAGAAGTCCACCGACAGACCGCAACTTCAAGACGGCGATATTGTACGTGTGGAGTTCGGAAGTGCCACGAAGTGGAGTTGCCATATAGTTTCTGTCGCCGACGATAGATTTTTGGAAACAGACCTCGGCGCGAACCTTGTCAGTGTCGAAGAAGTTATTGCCGTCTATCGTTTCGACGGAAAAGGCTTCGGGTGCATTTGGCAGGATGAGGAAGCAATGGAGCGTTACGCGAAGGAAGCGGGGGACGGCAAACATGGTTCTGAAAAAGCGGATTAAAGTCAAGCCGCGTGACATCGACAACAAAGATAAATACTACGCAGCCGCCGCGCTCTGTCCGATTTGCGGGACAAACATTCGCGAGGAAGCGGAAAGCCGTCCGTTGTTGCTATGCGACATCGCCATTCCACCGAAGGTTCTCTACGTTGCGACCCGAAAGACAGTTACTTTCTTCTGCCCGACGTGTGGATGCTCATGGAGCGTCAAACAATTCAAGCGCGGCAAGGCGAGCGAGTAGGGGATTACAGCTGTACTTACAATCTTTGCCCGCAAAAATGCTAATTTCCGTCTTGGAATTCGCATTGCATCGGCTCGTTTACGGGACTTCTCGGCTCGTGTGCAACTTACCGGCAACTTAAATTCAGCCGCATTTCGCCCCTAAACCGCCTTATTTGCGCAGAAAACGGTCATTTTTGGCGGCTTGCGCGAGCGACGGGAAACTTACCGAAACTTAAATCTGAAATGAAAAAGTGAAATACTTCAGAAATCGAAAGTAGAATTTCAAAAATCGAAGGCGAAATTTAAGAGAATCTCTAACTTTCTCTAATTATCTATGACAAAAAAGAAGCCGACTGAAAAATTTTTTTGAATTTTCTCAACTTTTTACAAGACCCCGAAGCAAGCAATTTTTATTTATGCTATAATTCGTGGCGAGTGACGGGGATAGCCCCGCACGTCGGAAGCACAGTCAGGGAACGCGAGGGTGTATCACCAGCGCGGCATAAGACCGCGTGGCAGTCGCGCCGATGCGCTTCCGCTGAATTTCTCCGTGAGGAAATCATCCCACGATACGGGAGCGAAGAGTAGACGCGGCGTTTCGCACGATACCTTTCCGTCGGTCAAGCGTGTAAGAAGGATTGACGAGAAGGGCGGAGTAAACCGTCCAAAGCAGTGCCCTTTCTCCCGCTGGGCATCATACCTGCACAAATCCGTAGAAGCACGCGGGGTACGTTAAGCCTCGCTCCATGGAGAACAATATGGAACGAAGTGCGGCAGGGGAAACTGTCGCATGGGCGGGTTTGAATCCCGCGATCTCCACCACCGACAAGGCTCTTTCCCATGGCGGCTGCAACCGCCGAGCGAAGTCGGCCTCCTTTCCCGGGTGTTGGGTGTGCACCCTCGGTTTCAATCCGACGAGAACCCTGCGATAGTGGGATATTGCCTTGAAACTTAAAAGAAAAAATATAAGGAGAACCGTTATGACGCAAGAACAGAAGCAATTCATAATAAAAGCGTTGCAGACAGGAATCCCTGCGCTCGCAAAAGAACCTATCGAGGCTCTTGAAGAGGTCGATCAAATCTCGAATGCAAATCAGGAAGATCTCAATGGCATGGAGACATTCTCCTTGCTCACTCAAGAGATTTTCGACTTAACGATCAAAGCAGTTGCAGCATCTGCGCCCTACATGGCAAAGGAATATATTGAGTTATATGTCCGCGCGGTCAACAACTGTCAAGCAAAGTTCGCCGAGAACAGGAAGGCACGCGAGGAGAAAGAAAAAGCGGAGGGGGAGAAGGCTGAGGTAAAAGAAAGTCCTCGCTCCGCAAAAAAGAAAGAAATCGCATGAAAAGAACCCCGCACGCCTCTTTTCAATGCGTACCACGCGGGGTCATTTAATAGGGAAGTAGCCAAGTGGTAAGGCGGCGGGTGCTTCACCCGTTATTTCAAAGGTTCAACCCCTTTCTTCCCGAGCGCAAGGGCATTTGTCCTTGTCTGTCGGGCGCCCGGGTGCCTGATTGACGAAATCAAATTGACAGTTGGAAAGACAACGGGCGCGTGGCCCCGCTTCGCTTAGCTGTAAGGACGAGATGGAAGATGCCTCGTCAGTTTTTTTGCTTCAATAGCTCAATCGGAAGAGCAATCGCCTTGTAAGCGATAGGTTGCGGGTCCAAGTCCCGCTTGAAGCTCCACGGGTGACGAAATGGCAGAAGGAATTATTACACCGAATATCCAGCTCTCGGAGTTCGCCCTAAAGCTCCGTCGGTATCGCCACGAGAACGATCTCTCGTCGGTGCAGGTTTGCAAGCAGCTCAAAGTCAGCATTGAGCGGCTCGGGCTTCTTGAGCTTGGAAGAGCCAGCCCAACGATCCTCGAAATAATTCGCCTGAACCGCCTAATCGCCAAACAAAAAACCGCCTCAACGAAGTGAAGCGGCTCTGCGCAATGGGTTTTGGTACAAATTTGGTACACTCAAAAAATCATTTCGGAAAAGTTTACGATGATTTTTGCGATTTGTGGTCTCCAAACGGGAAAATCGAATAAAAATATCCGAATTTTCCCGCTGGAAGCCCTTGGTGCCGGTGATCGGGGTCGA
>CANRJR010000062.1 GCA_947631005.1 uncultured Clostridia bacterium
CAAATCGGAACGAATCGAACGGTTCGTTCCGATTTTTCACTTGCATTCGGGAGAGAAAAGGCGAATGGCAACATTATATGAGATCATGGAAAGGTACTATGAGGATTTTTTGGCGAAGCGAAAAACCTTATCGGAAATCATAGTAAAGGATTCTTTTCCGATCGTCTGGTTCGGTAACACCCAAAAATTTTTCTGCTCGAAGGTCAAGGTCATCACGATCGGCTTGAATCCGTCTTTCCGCGAATTTCCCAATGCGGACAGCGAGTTGCGTTTCCCGGGGGCGCGGGGCGCGTTCGCGCGGCACCGCATGGGTACGGTTTGCAATAGTCTGAACGGCTATTTCAATTTTGATCGGGCGCCCTATTGGGATTGGTTCGAAGCGTATGAGCGTGCGCTCGGCTTTTTGAAATTCGGTGTGACCTACGGCGGTACTAAGAGCCGCTGCCCTCTTGCCGAAAACTATGCGATCCATATCGATTTGTTTTCTGCGATCGCGACCGACCCAACATTCAGCAAGCTGAACAGCGGTCAGCAGGCACGGTTGGCGCGCAGGGATCTGTTCGGGCAATTGTTTTCCTATTTGACCGACGGCTGGGACGGACCTGTCATCGTCTTGTTTTCGACCTCTAAAGACGATATATGCCATTGTCTTGGGTTGACGCAAGATGACAAGATTTACGAATGTGCTGTGGCGGGAGACAGCAAGGTGGAGACCTATCGGCACGGCAACAGAGTTTATATTTGGGGAAAGCCAAACATCAAGCCCTTCCAAGGGGTAAAAAGCGAGGTTTTGAAGCCGTCGCTTGATGTGATCTGCGAAAAAATTGGCATTTGAAAGCGCAGGGATGCGCGATTGACAGGCAGCGGGGCAGTCATTGGGTGAACTAAAGCCACAAGCCTGTGTGCAAACGCATACAGGCTCGTGGCTTTTTGTGATGAAAGGGAGAAAGTGATCTTGGCTGCCCCTTGAGGGGGAGCTGTCGAGGAGAAGCCGAGACTGAGGTGGGGCGGCTATAATCACGTCATGTTGCCCCGACCGCGGCTTCTATTGATTATCCAAGGTCGGCACGAGCCGAAGGCGTCACGGCTACGGCGTGCCACCTTCCCCCATGGATGGGGGAAGGCTTTTTTCTTCTCCATTGTTCATAACTTCCCGCTTCAAACCCCTCAAAATTCGCTCAATTTATTATAAATTTTGGGCTTTTGAAAAAATTTTTACGAAAAAATGAAAAAATTATCAAAAAACACTTGACAAATGCACGGGGGGGGTAATATATAAGATGTCATTATAAATGACAAAAATTTTCATTATGGAGGAAAACTATGAACAAACAAAAATGGCTCATTGTGGGATTGTCGCTCGCGATGGCCGCAAGCCTCGGCGTGGGCATCTCCGCCTGCGGCGGCGAAAAGGACCCCGACACTCCCGGACATACCCACGAGTACACCCAGTGGGAACACAGTGACACGCAGCATTGGATGGTCTGCCCCGACGACGGCGAAATTTGGGCGCAGGGCAAGCAGGCCCACGATTTCACCAATGGCGACTGCGTCTGCGGTGCGAAAAAGCCCGGCGAAGGCGGCGATGAAACCCCCGACGCCGACCTCGACACCCGCGAGTTCTACGTCGTCGGCGGTGGCATGGGAACGTTAAAAAACGGCACGTGGGACGGCCCCAAGACAGGCTTCCAATTCGCAAAAGCGCCCCACAAGGATGCAAACGGCAACACCGTCTACACCTTCACAATGGAGCTTTACTCCGCCGACGAATTCAAATTCATCGAGCAGAACACCATTTCCACGACGGAAAAGGACGAAGAGGGGAACTTCCTCTGGGACGAAGCGACCACCTTCATGCTCGCCGACCTCGACGTGACCGCCGTCCCCGAGGCGTTCTCGGGTAACGATAACATCGTCGTTAACACAAATGCCGACGGCATCTACAAGTTCACCCTCCTCACCAAGAAGGGCGGTTTGGCGAAAGAGAACAAGATGAAAGTGGAGCTCGTCGAAACAATCGAAGCGCTCGACATCGAGGCGCAATATGAAATGTACCTCGTGGGTGCTATCTTCTCCAAGTCTGGCTGTAATTGGCCGGGCAACTTCTCGAGCCTTTCGGAGGTGACGACGAAGTGCTATAAGATGGAACTTCAAGAGGACGGCAGGACTTTCTCCGTCGAAGTGAAACTTCGGCCGGAAGATGCCTTCAAGGTCTGGAATTATAAGCTCGGAAATAAGGACGCGGGCTATTACCCTACGGGCTTGGGAGGAGACCTCAAGGTCAGTGAGGACGGCTGGTATGTCGTGAGTTGGAAAGTTGGGGAGGCTATGCCGAAAATTACTCCTCACGAACACCGCTATACTGAATGGGGCCATGATGCCGTCGGACATTGGAAGCAGTGCCCGATCGATCAAGCGATCGACGAAGAGACGCGCGAAGAGCATACCTTCTCCGAAGGCAAATGCGAATGCGGCGCGCTCGAAGCGGACAGCTGTGCCCACGACGGAAAGGTCAACTATGAGTACGCGGCCGTTCCAGAAGCAGTCGCCGAGGGCAGCACTCTCAAAGGCAAATGTGCAAAGTGCGGCAAAGAAGTTGATGTAGAGTACAAGAAAGGCTTTACGGGGAATGGTAGTTCTCCTATGAGCACAACCCCCAATGATAATATCTCCGAAGTTGGGACTTACTATTTTACGACGGGCAGGAAGTTTCAGACGTTGGGCATGAAGATTACGGAAGCGGGAACGTACACCCTTACTTTTGAGGAAGTATGCGATTTGAACAACGGACAAGGACAACTTGGATTGGTAGAACTTGCATTTAATACGAATACCTATGCTTCCTTCATAATACCGGGAGTGGGTGCTTATTCTATGGGAACAGTTGGAGTCGAGCAAATCACAACATATTCCGTGCAGGTCAACGGAAAGACGCCTACAACATCTTACGACTTTAACGAAGATCTCGTCACGTTCTCCTTTACTGTGACAGCGGAACAGCTCTCGCCGGGAGACGTTTATGTGACGCTTCATCTTAGCGGATTTACGAACGACGGGCATAGTGTAAGTGCGGCCGCTGATTCCCTGTCCCACTTGGTGACTGTGACAAATTCCGCTGCGGAGACGATTTCCGCCCCCGCCGAAGTCGCCCTGCTTCCCGGCAAAGAGGACTAAAAAGCTCATCCTCCATAAATTCCCTCGTCGGTGCGAGGCCCCATCCTCGCACCGACCCCCGCAAGGGGTTAGGGGAAGTTATGAGAAAAAGGAAAATACAAAAAACCGAGGTTCCCTCGGTTTTTTTGTTGTAAATTCCCCACCTCTGTCTCGGCTTCGCCTCGCCAGCTCCTCCCCAAGGAGGAGCTCTTCGGACTTCGTACAAGGGGATACACTCGCCTTCGGCTCGGTATGACAGCAGGGGACAAAGATTCACTCACCGCCTACGGCGGTTCGGAATGAGGGAAAGACCAACCCCCACCACCCGCTATGCGGGAGCCGCCCCCTTAAAAGGGGGCAGCTCTTCGGACTACGTATTAGGGGATACACTCGGGGCGTTGCCCCTCGGTATGACAGCGGGGATAAGATTCACTCGGGCTACGCCCTCGGAATGAGGCACCCTCATTCGTCACGCCGCACGCGGCGTGCCACCTTCCCCCGTAGACGGGGGAAGGCAAAGCTCCTACGGGGCGATGGGGCGGAATGAGCGGGTGAAGGTAGGGAGGGCGGTCACATAATTTTCTTGTATTTTTCACCGAAAGGTGGTATAATATTGTATCAAGAAAACGTAAAAAACGAGGGTAGAAATGAAGAAAAAATTTTTCATTGCCGCGGCGGCCATTCTTTGCGCCGGCATCGTTCTCTTCGCGAGCTGTTCGCTCGACGATTTTTCGGGCGCCTCGGCGGATAAACGCTTCCCTTATGACGTCGCCGAAGAGCGGGGCGAAGAGGGTTCGCACGAGAGCTGGCTCGCCTCCCTCGAAGCGCCCGACACCGAGCT
>CANRJR010000063.1 GCA_947631005.1 uncultured Clostridia bacterium
ATGAGCGGAGATTGGAGGCTGTGTCTCGGACATGGGGCTAACATGATCCGTCTCGGCACGGCAATTTTTGGGGAAAGGCGTTTGTAGAGACGAATCGCGCATAGGCGTAGCCGTGACGAATGAGGGTGCCTCATTCCGAGGCCACACCGTGGCCGAGTGAATCTTTGTCCCCGCTGTTATACCGAGCCGAAGGCGAGTGTATCCCCTAATACGTAGTCCGCAGGGTAACCCCGTCATCCTGAGCGGAGCCCGCAGGGCGAAGTCGAAGGATCCCGAAGTACGAAGTCCGAAGAGCTGCCCCCTTTTAAGGGGGCGGCTCCGCCGTTAGGCGGTGGTGGGGGTTGGTCTTACCCTCATTCCGAGGGCATGCCCGAGTGAATCTTAATAAGGAGATGTTTTGACAAGCTCAACATGACGCAATTAGGACGTCACCCCACCCCCTTGATCCCCCTCCCATGGAGGGGGCGCAATAACAAAAAAACCGAGGAAACCTCGGTTTTTTTGTACTTTACTTTGTTCCCATAACTGCCCTACCCCCTTGCGGGGGTCGGTGCGGAGATGGGGACCCCCGCACCGACGAAGGGAAATTATGAAGAGGGTGAGCTGTTCCAAGCCTTCCCCCATCTATGGGGGAAGGTGGCACGCCGCGTGCGGCGTGACGAATGCGGGTAAGGCTCCTCCGTGGGAGGAGCTGTCACACGCAAGCGTGACTGTGGTGGGGCGTGTTCTATTCCGTCATTCCGAGCGTAGTCGAGGAATGACCTTATTATATAAGAAGATGTTTCGACAAGCTCAACATGACGCAATTAGAAGCAATGCCCCCACCTGTCACGGCTTTGCCGTGCCACCCGCCCCCGTAAACAGGGGCAGGTCACCCCACCCCCTTGATCCCCCTCCCATGGAGGGGGCAGGGGGGAAGCCTTATTTAGTCCTTCTTTTCGGGCAACATCGCGACCTCAACGGGGGCGACCGAAGCGGCGGCAGGAGCCGCGGCAAAGCCGCTGACGGAAATCAAATAACCCAAATTCGTTGCATTTGCAAATGTATCGGCACCATTAAAACCGATCTGCACATACACGTCTCCTTCCGTCAGATCATCTTCTTCGATCACGATTGAAAGCGACTTGAACTGTGTTGTGGTCACCCCGCTCTGATAGCCGTCGATCGTCACGCCGTATGCTGCTATCTGTTCATCGTACTTATTTCTACTCATTCCGCTATAAATAGCAGCATTAGACGAGCCCACAATTGACAAATAGCTGCCTTTCATGAAAGCCAACATATACAAACACACACTGTCCTGATCTTTCAAAATCCCGCCCTCAAAACGGACGGTATAGGTGCCCGCTTTGGAAATGTGGAACTTAAAAGCTGTCTCCCCCGTCAAATAGTAATTGCCGTCCTCGGTGATCTCGGTCTGACTCCTTTTGCTCGTCGCACCGACGTGCGGAATTCCTTTCACATAGGTCACGGTCTGTTTGCTCCTGCAATCAGGACAGAACTTATCGAGCGTGCCACCCTCGGCGTTACATTCGGGAAGTTCCTCGTACTCGAAGGCATATCCCTTGCTGTGGTCGCAGTCGGGCTTCCCCATGCCGCAGACACACTTGTCGCCCGCTTGGTCGAAGGTGTGCGTCGTGCGGGTACTCTCATCGATCACGTCGTCCGTCGGGCATTCCTTCCAGTGCTCTTCGTTGTTATAGTTATACTTGGTGTATTCGTGGGTGTGTTCGTAGCCGCATTCGCAGGTGTGGGTATCGGGGTCGAAGCTGTGCGGCGCCTTGGGCGTTTCGGGATCTGCTTCATTGTCCTTCGGGCAGACCTTCCAGTGCTGTTTTGCGTCGTGCTCCCACTTGGTGTATTCGTGGGTGTGCTGTTCGTAGCCGCATTCGCAGAGATGGGTCTCGGGGTCAACGGTGTGCGCCGTCTTGGGATGTTCGGGGTCGATGGCATGGTCCGTCGGGCATTCCATCCAGTGCTCTGTCTCGTCATACATCTGCTGGGTGTACTTATGAATGTGGCGCTTATAGCCGCAGGTGTCGCAAGTGGCGTCTTGCTCGTCGTCATAGACGTGGTTCTCGCGGGTGCCCTCTTTCTCGGTATCGTCGAGCCAGCACGCCGTCCAGTGTTGATCTGCGTCGCTTACCGTGCGGTCAAAGACGTGGGTATGTTCGAGCTTGGTAAACGTCACGTCGACGTCCCCTTTCTTCCAGCTGATCTTATAGTCGCCGGCCGCCTTGTAGAACTTGTTCGAGGTCGGATCGGTACGGTCGGTCGTGCCGCTTACAAGTTTATTGTTGTTCGTGCCGTCGGGGATATAAGCGCCGTTGACCGCGTTGAAGAGCTTGAACTCGTCAGTATTATAAAGCGTTGTCCCCTCCATATAGCCGCCCAAACGGAGGGTGATGCTCCATTCGCCCGTCTCCTCGTCGTAATCGAGCTTTTGGCAACCTGTGGGCTTGCCACCGTCGGGCCAGTTGGTATCGCAGTATTGCAGAAGCCCGACGATGTAGATCTCTTCCGTGTTTTTGAGGGGCTCGACGGGCTCGACGAATTCAAATTCAAGCGTGCACTGTGCGAACGCGATGTCAGGTTTGGTGCGGACGGTGAAGCGATACTTGCCGTCCTTGCCCACTGCGGGCGTGATGTTGCCGGGCCCACCGCCGTCGACGAGAGAGCCGTCGTTGTTCTTGATGTTGCTAACGCCGAAGTAGCCGAGGCCTTCGTCCCAATCGAGGTCCTGCACGATTTTCATCGTATCGCCCGCATAGAGCGTTAAAATGGAAGTCGTGTAGACCGTATATCCGTTTTCGTCCTTCTTGGGTTGCTTGGTGAGTTTGAAGTCGGATTTGAGTTCGGTGAAGCTGCACTTGCTGAGGTCGCCCGCACCACTTCCCACGACGTAGAAAACGCGCGTGTCACGCCCTTCGTCGGGGGTGACGTCCGCTTCCTTCATGCCGCATTCGCATTTGCCATTGGTGAAGTCGTGGGCCTGCTTGCCCTGCGCCCAGATCTCGCCGTCGTCGGGGCAGACCATCCAGTGCTGGGTCTCACTGTGTTCCCACTTCGTGTACTCGTGGGTATGTTCGGGGGTGTCGGGGTCCTTGTCGCCGCACGCCGAAATGCCCACGCCGATGCTTGCGGCCATTGCGAGCGACAATCCCACAATGAGCCATTTTTGTTTGTTCATAGTTTTCCTCCATAATGAAAATTTTTGTCATTTATAATGACATCTTATATATTACCCCCCCCGTGCATTTGTCAAGTGTTTTTTGATAATTTTTTCATTTTTTCGTAAAAATTTTTTCAAAAGCCCAAAATTTATAATAAATTGAGTGAATTTTGGGGGTTTGAAAGGAAAAGTTATGAACAATGGAAAAGAAGAAACCCTCTCCTTGGGGAGAGGGATCGAAGGGTGTGGGGTGTCCTGAATGCCGACATTATTATATGGAATGGCGAGTGGGATCCCCCACCTCAGTCTCGGCTTCGCCTCGACAGCTCCTCCCCGGGGAGGAGCTTTTCGGACTTCGTATTAGGGGATACACTCGCCCGCTCCGCGGGCTCGGTATGACAGCGCGGGACAAGGCCAACCCCCACCTGGCACGGCTCTGCCGTGCCACCCGCCCCCGTAAACAGGGGCAGGTCACCCCACCCCCCTACCCCCCTCCCATGGAGGGGGCTTTCGGACTGCGTACTTCGGGATCCTTCGACTTCGCCCTACGGGCTCCGCTCAGGATGACGCGGTTACCCTGCGCGCGGGTTCGGAATGAGGACGAAGGGCGGGCGGAGGAAATTGCGAAAAAGACTTGCAAAATCGCTTGACAAGGGCAATGGAACCGTGATAGAATCAAGAAAAATAAGGAGTTTGCGGCATGCAAAGTTTGCGTCTCGACAATCGAATGATGCGAATGAG
>CANRJR010000064.1 GCA_947631005.1 uncultured Clostridia bacterium
CCGAGCTCACCGAGGATTGCACCGAGCTCGAGAGCGAACTCAAAAACCGCAAGAAAAAGCTCGCCCCCGCTGTATGATTGTATGGGGAGAACCCTCATTCGCCCCGCGCAGGGTAATCTCGTCATTCTGAGGGAGCGAAGCGACCGAAGAATCCCGAAGTACGAAGTCCGCACCCTCATTCCGAACCGCCGTAGGCGGTGAGTGAATCTTGGCGCCTCCCTTGGGGAGGAGCTGGCGAGGCGGAGCCGAGACGGAGGTGGGGAATATACAACAAAAAAACCGAGGGAACCTCGGTTTTTTTTACTTTACTTTTTCTCATAACTTCCCCAACCCCTTGCGGGGGTCGGTGCGGGGATGGGGACCCCCGCACCGACGAAGGGAAATTATGAAAAAGGGTGAGCTGTTCCAAGCCTTCCCCCATCTATGGGGGAAGGTGTCACGCCGCACGCGGCGTGACGAATGAGGGTGCCTCATTCCGAGCGAAGCGAGTGAATCTTGGCTCCTCCGTGGGAGGAGCTGTCTGCAACGCAGACTGAGGTGGGGCGAGCTATCATTTCGTCATGTTGAGCCGCGCGGTACGCGCGTGTCGAAACATCTCCTTATTTTTATAATGCGGAGACCCTTCGACAGGCTCAGGGTGACGCAATTAGAACGTCACCCCACCCCCTCCCTCCCATGAGGGGGCAAGATTCGCTCGGGGCTGCGCCCCTACTTCGCGCTACGCGCGTGCCGCGCTTAGTAGACAATAGTGCGCGCGGGACGGAATGAGGACGGAAAACAGGGGCAGGTCCCCCACACCCCTACCCCTCTCCCCAAGGAGAGGGCGGGGTTGGGTGTTTGATTAGTCCTTCTTTTCGGGCAACATTGCAACTTCGGCGGGGGCGACGGATACTGCCTCCGTGGGAATTGCGGAGATGATATCTGCCTTGGCGCTCCACTTGTTGGCTGTCTTGTACGCCTCCACGCTTTCCGCGGGCACATAGATATTCGTAAGTGCCGTACAACCCATGAAAAGCGCAGCCGAGCCTGCCTTGGGCGGCGTCACCGCCTTGATCGTGATCGTTTTTAATTGCTTGCAATTATTTACAAAGATAGTTGAAAGGCTTTCGAATTTCTCGCCAATTACCAAGCTCGTAAGCTGCGTGCAGTTTGTAAATACTAATCCTTTTATCGTCTTCAAACTTTCAAATTCAGCGGATACCATCGAACAGCCTGAGAAAGCGGAATTGTTTAACACTTCTACCTTGGGGAAAGCAACGCTTTCAAGCGCTGTCGTCTGATAAAACGCATAGCCATTCAACGTAACGGCATTCGGCAAATTGATCGTTTGCAGCTTATCATTGTAACTGAAAGCGGAATATCCCACTGTTTCCACGCTATCAAAAGTTACCTCTGTTGCGGTATTATAATAGAAGTAAGCATAGAGCGTCTTTCCGTCCATGGAGAGCAAGGCACCGTTCTCCATTTTGAAGTTCTTGTTCCCGGGCGCGACCGTCACAGATTTTACTGCCTTCCAATTCGTCTCGTTCGGATAATTGTTTGCGTCGTTGACCTTGCCGAACAGGTCGCCGAGCGCAGCGGGGAACACTTTGAGATTGGCGGGAATGACGATGTTTTCGAAATCGCCTTCATATCCTTGGAACGTGCCGTCGGGAGCGATCTTCCAGTTGGGGTCGGCTTCCTGTTTATAGCCGCATTCGCAGGTATCACCGTTGGTAAAGTCATGCGCCGCCACGGTCGTTTGGTCTTTCTCATTGTCTTGCGGGCATTTCTTCCAGTGCTCCTCGGTATCATAATCCCACACTGTATAGCGGTGTGCGTGCGTGATCGTCACGTTAGCGTCGCCCACCTTCCATGTCACGCGGTACCAGCCGTCGGGACCACCACCCGTGGAAAGATTTCCATCCATACCCGTGGGATAGTAGCCCGCGTTGACGTTCCCTACTTTGTAGTTCCAAACTTTCCATTGGTCGGCTTGCGAGAGCTCCACTTCGATGGCGAAAGTCTCTTCATCGTCCTGCAACTCCATTTTATAGCATTTCGAGGGGACATTCGCAACGCCGAGCATAGACGGCCAATCGGAAGTAGCTTTCGAGGCGATCTTGCCGACGAGATACATCTCGTACTGCGACTCGACGCCGAGGGGTTCGAGCTCTTTCACGAGACGAACTTCTACTTTATTGGCCTTCATGTCGCCGTCTTTCGTCGTACGAATGGTAAATTCATATTCGCCGTCCATATCTTTTAGAACGGTGATGTTGTCCGACGTCTCGGACGCGCGGGCGAATGCGCCCGTGACCGAGCTTACGTCAAGATCGGGCAGGGTGAACACAAGCTCGTCGTGCCAAACGGCCTTGCTGTTGCCGCTCTCATCTGTCTCTTGGGTGATCGCGTTCTTTTCGATGAATTTGAATTCATCGGCGGAATACAGTTCCATTGTGAAGGTGTAGACGGTGTTGCCGTTTGCGTCCTTGTGGGGCGCTTTGGCAAATTGGAAACCCGTCTTGGGGCCGTCCCACGTGCCGTTTTTCAATGTTCCCATGCCACCGCCGACAACGTAGAACTCGCGGGTGTCGAGGTCGGCGTCGGGAGTTTCATCGCCGCCTTCGCCGGGCTTCTTCGCACCGCAGACGCAGTCGCCATTGGTGAAGTCGTGATTTGCTTTGGTGGTCTCGTCGATGTTCGACTTGTCCGTCCCGTGCTCATCGCAGTACTTCCAGTGTTGGGTCTCGTTGTAGTCCCACGCGTCGTAGGTATGCGTGTGTTCCGTGGGAGTGGGCGGGGTGTCGGGTTCCTTGTCGCCGCCGCAGGCGGAGATGCCCACGCCGAGGGTCGCGGCCATCGCGAGTGACAAACCCACAATGAGCCATTTTTGTTTGTTCATAGTTTTCCTCCATAATGAAAATTTTTGTCATTTATAATGACATCTTATATATTACCCCCCCCGTGCATTTGTCAAGTGTTTTTTGATAATTTTTTCATTTTTTCGTAAAAATTTTTTCAAAAGCCCAAAATTTATAATAAATTGAGTGAATTTTGAGGGTTTGAAGCGGGAAGTTATGAACAATGGAAAAGAAAAGGCTCCTCCGTGGGAGGAGCCAAGATTCACTCGGGGCGTTGCCCCTCGGAATGAGGGCGGGACGTGTTCTCTTTCGTCATTCCGAGCGTAGTCGAGGAATGACATTATTATAATATGGAGATGTTTCGACAAGCTACTTCGCCTTCGGCTCGTGCCGACCTTGGATAATCAATAGAAGCCGCGGTCGGGGCAACATGACGTGATTATAGCCGCCCCACCTCAGTCTCGGCTTCGCCTCGACAGCTCCTCCCCGAGGAGGAGCTCTCCCCCACCTGTCTCACTGTGTTCGCCACCCGCCCCCGTAAACAGGGGTAGGTCATTCGGACTTCGTACTTCGGGATCCTTCGGTCGCTTCGCTCCCTCAGGATGACGCGAACCTAATATGGAGATGTTTCGACACGCGCGTACCGCGCGGCTCAACATGACGTGATTAGAATGCGTACCCACCCCCCTACCCCCCTCCCATGGAGGGGGCTTGCGGACTTCTTACTTCGGGATCCTTCGACTTCGCCCTACGGGCTCCGCTCAGGATGACGCGCGGGGCAGGATGACGCGATTACCCTGCGCGGGGCAGGATGACGCGGAGATTTTAAGATTCACTCGGCCATTACATGGCCTCGGAATGAGGAGGGATGATGCGCGGGGGATCATCAAATAAAGGCGTTCTCGAAATACTCGATCTCGCCGTCCAAAATGGCGGCGACGTCGAAGCGGACGGGCACCTCGCGGCGGAGCATATTGCACCAAAAGTTCGCGATCATGCGATATCTCCGCTGTTTCTCGCGCGT
>CANRJR010000065.1 GCA_947631005.1 uncultured Clostridia bacterium
GAGCGGCCGAACGCGGCGGTCTTGAAAACCGTTGATGGGCAACTATCCGGGGGTTCGAATCCCTCACCTTCCGCCATACACCAAGCGGCGGGGCACAATAGTGCTCCGCCGCTTGGTGTATATATGGGCGGAGATGAGGGATTCGAGGGGAGACAAGCAAAATTTGTGCCCTTCCACGCGCAAATTTTGCGCAGGTCGGCAAGCTCCAACTTGCCGACTCGATCAGCCCTGTGGGCTGTCGATCGTGCGCGCCGCCCAAGGCGAGAATCCCACGCTTTGGCGGAGTTCCTACGCCAATGCGTCATGCGGTTCAAACATCAACACCTGTGCCCCGCCATTAGCATCCAATTTTAACCCAAACGGTTCAAGTCGGGTGCTTTTTCTATGTTCGGGGTCTTTCAGTTCGTCAAGTTCCTCCTTGTCGAGTTTTGCTTTAGTGGGTACGTCGGGCGAAGTGTTGTAAAAGATATAGACACAGTCGTCAAAGAGGACGACACGATAGATGAACGAGTTGAATAATTCGTTTTTCCCCTCGTCGTTAGCGTACTTCTTCCTTGCAAAGTAAGCCAAAAAAGCCTTTACCGTTTCATATTCGAGCGGTTGAACTTGCCATGCCTTTTCCAATGCGATCCTTTCTTCGAGAACGTCATTTTACTGTTCCAATGCAAGCAGTCTTTCCTTGGTGGACTTCGTAACAACTCCCTCGGCAATGGCGTTCAAAAAGCCGTTTATGGACTTTTGAACTTGCTGTTGCTCCTTTTCGAGCAGAGCAAGCGAATCGGACTTTGTAATGCTGCTGTTGAACTTTTCCACGACCGGCGAAGCGATTTTGTCTATCACTTGCGGTTTTAAGACGTATTCAATCGTCTTTTCAAAGACGAGGTTTTCGAGTTTCTCCTTTGTTATATTGCTTTTGTTGCATTGCTCCTTGTTCTTCTTACGGTTAAAGCATTTGTAATAGTGATAGATCTTGCCCGTACTCGTCCGTCCCAGTTTGTCTTGTCTGTAAATCTTCCTTTACACAGTTTTGTTTCAACTCTCCTTATTTTTGTATTTGCGCAGTTAGGATGTTCTCTGGCTGAATGGATACAATCTTCTCTCTACATATTCACAAAAATCCTCCTTTTTTAGATTTTGTAAATTGTGGGTAGAAACAATTTGTTCAACCGAACTCTATCCGTTTTGTCGGTGTAAGGTTTATTTCTCGGACTTATCCGACTCAAATCCGAAAAAATCGTCGTACTTGTCCATGATTTTTGCAAGGAAAGTGTCGTGTCCCGCCGCTTCGTCAAGCAAAGCTTTATAGCCCGCTTCTATGAGTTGGACTTTGGTATAGCCGTACCTTTCGAGGAAGGCGTTTATTTGTTCTGCCTTCTCGCGAGGGACGCTCGTTCCCCAAGTAGCATTTTTCGCTTTTCTTTCAGCCTTGTGCTGCTCCTCATAACGCTTGTCCTTGACAGACCTCGGTTTCTTTTCCATAATAACCTCCGTAAAATATATCAATCGTATTGATACGACACATATATTTTACACACTTTTAGTCGAAGAGTCAAGAGATTCAAGCGAGAAAGTCTTCTTTCAGGGAACAAGAGAATGCGGGTTTCCCGCTTCTCTGCGCACGTTTTTGTGCGCAACTCGAAAGTGGGATTTTGCCCATTTTCCTTATCCTCGTAAGGTATTCGTAGGGACACATTTGGCAGACGGTTTTCACGCCGTCTGCCGTGTCCTTTTGTTTTAATTTAGATTGATCGCGCCTATAAACTTGTACACTATCCGAATCGTTCGCGTTTTCTTATACTTTTTGCGCTTTCGTTTAGAGGGGATTTCTGTCTTTGTCGTCTTTCCGACATAAATACCATCAATGAAAGCATTTAGTATTTCTCTACTTAATTCGGGAATTTCCGTATAGCGTTTTACCAACCTCATAAAGTTTTCGAGATTCTCGTCATCTTGAGCCGACGCTTTTAATGCCGTTTGAATTTGTTGTGATTTCTCTTTTAACTCGGCTTTTTCCGCTTCATAACCTTTTGCAAGAATATCGAACCGCTCGTAGGTTATCCGTCCGCACACATTGTCCTCGTACAGCTTGCGAATTATCTCGTCGATTTCTAAACAGCGATTTTCTATTCGTTTCAATTCGCTTTTCGACGTTCCCTGTAAGCGGTTGCTTTTTCGTGCGCAATCATCTCGATACATATGCACAAATTCTTGTTCACGTTCCTTTGCGCATTCGCACACACGCCGTAAATCGGTCAATACAACTTCCGTAATCGCCGACAACGAAATATAATGTGAACTACAACGTTTGTTTTTCTTGAACGATGCGCAAGTAAAGCCTTCATAAGCATCCTCTTGCCCACGACGATGATAGTACAATTTATTCCCACAATCGCCACAGCGCAATAGTCCAGCAAATATGTTTTCTTTTCTATTCTGAATTCTCGGTCTGCGCCTGCTCTCTCGCATTTTTTGAACAATAGCAAAGGTTTCCTTGTCTATAATCGCCTCTTGCGTATTCTCAAAAATCGCCCACTCTTCTCGCGGCAAAAATATCTGATCGGTTGTCTTATATGATGTTTTTGCTGTCTTGAAGTTGATTGTGCTACCTGTATATGCTTCTTGTTTGAGCATATTGTATAGCGAACTGCTACTCCATACTTGCGGACATTCACTCTTACTTCTTACCGGCAATCCGAGCTTTTCAAAATGTACTATCGGGGGATCAATCTTGCGCGCAGTTAACATCTTGGCTACTTCATTCATTTCAACGCCTTCGATAAACAGCTTGTAAACTTCTCGTACAACCGCCGCCGCTTCCTCGTCAATGATCCACTTTGTCTTGTCTGTTGGATCTTTTACATACCCATACGGCGGAACTGCACTCAAATGTTTCCCCGACCTGCCTTTTGCTCGTAACACGGCTTTCACCTTTTTGCTTGTGTCTCTTGCATACCACTCATTGATGATGTTTCTAAACGGTGTAAACTCGTCGCTATCGTGTTCGTTGTCTACTCCGTCGTTTACGGCTATAAACCGTATTCCCGCTTGCTCGAACAGTATTTCCGTATAGTACCCGACCATTATGTAGTTACGCCCGAAACGCGACATATCTTTTACTATAACCGTTCCTACAAGTCCGCTCTCTATGTCTTTGAGCATTCGTTGAAAATCCGGTCTATTAAAGTTCGTTCCGCTGTACCCATCGTCCACATAGTAAGCAGGATTGGAAAACCCGCGCCGCTTTGCGTACTCTCCGAGAATCTCTTTCTGATGCACAATACTGTTGCTATCTCCGCTCAGGTCATCATCGCGGCTAAGCCTACAATATAGCGCTGTTATTTTTTCACCTCCGTAAAATTGATTATTCTTTTTGACCGTTTGCATTTCTAACATGCTTTTTTACCTCCGTTAGTTGCAAACAGCAAGTTCGTTGAATTGGTTTCATCGGAATGCCTTTTGAGTAAGCCGTTGATTATATCTAATTGCGTACCTCTTGCATTCTCACTTTCTTCGGCAATCACGGTATATACCGTACCGCCGAAGGAAGTAGTGTATTCAAATTGCTTTTTCTCCAATATTCCTTATTCAGACAACTTATTTGTTGTCCTTATAGCTTTGAATACTATGTTCTCTTTCCATCGCGTTTTCCTCCTTATGCGAAAAGATTTAATAGTTATTCGGTTTTCTTTTTATCGATTTCCTCAAAACCGAAAAAATCGTCATAACCGTCCTTTAACTTTGCAAAGTCGGTATCGTGTCGGGCTAATAATTCTTCATAGCCCGCTTGTATAAGCTCTACCTTTGTATAGCCGTATCTTTTCAAAAACTC
>CANRJR010000066.1 GCA_947631005.1 uncultured Clostridia bacterium
AGTTTCTTTAAGTACATATCCGAAGCATGATAGGGAATGCCGCACATCGGCACACGGCTTTTCAGCCCGCAATCGCGTCCCGTGAGCGTCAGCCCGAGGACGTCCGCTATCTTTATTGCATGTTCTCCTAATGCTTCATAGAAGTCACCGAGCCGCATGAAAAGTACGGCGTCTGGATATTTTGCCGAGAATTTTTTGTAGCATTGATAAAACGGCGAGCCTTGCCTTTCGGGTTCTTCCTCGGTAGGTTCTTCTTCATCCGCTTCTCCGGCTTCGGGTTCACCGTCGGCTTCATCGTCGGGTTCGTCCCCGTCGTCCGTTTCTTCGTCGTCTGTGTCCGTGAGACGGTATAAAGTTATGCCCTCCGCTTCTTCATTTTCGGCTTCGGACATGGCAGGCGTGTTTACTGTTTCCTTGGTTTTGAATATATCATCGAACATGCTCATTTGCGGCTTCGGTTTGGGCGCAGGCGGTGTGTAGGTGGGGATAGTGGAGTTTACAGGCGCGGGGGCGGGTTTATAGGGCGTTCCATCCTCGTTATAAAGCACACCCTCGATCTCTTCTTCCTCGAAGTAGTGGATCGCCCAGCCATAGACGGTGGCGTCCTTGATACACGCCGATCTCGCTCCTTTCTCTGCGAGCTTCTTCGCTTCATCGGCGGCGAATTGCATAAAGCCGTCCAGCGTCTTTTTATTCCGAACGCGCTTCCCGTCTTTTTTAATGACGACGCCGTTGTTGATTTTCTCCGCCAGCGTTTCGCTCGCGTTCTCCTGTAAATAGGCAAGGATCAATTCCTGTTCCTTGCCTTTCGCCGTCAAGTTGAGTTTTCTCATAAGTCTGCCTCCTCCTTTAAGATTTTCAAAATGTCTCGCTCGCGCCAACCCGTCGAGCATATCCAAATGATCGTCGCCAGCGTTTCGAGCGACGCGCCCTCTTTGTTTCTCTCAAACATCATTCCGTACTGCGCGTTGTCACCGTTCGTGAACCATTGATATTTGTTGCAGAGAGTGTAGAGCCGATTTGTTGAAAGTTTCATGTTATCCTCCTATGCTGTGATTTTCTTTTGCTCGTCCGCCGATTCTTCCTTAATGACTTCCGAGCCGTGGATGCGTCGGATCTCGTCAAGCGTCAGGCGGTGCTTGCCTGTCGTGGGATCTTCCGCCCAAGCCCATGCCTTCTTGCCGTTACACCAAAAAAAGCCGAGCTCTTTTAAGCGGTCTTTGTATGCAAACGCATTGAAAACCCATATCCATGCGCCGCATATCTCGATTTTGCAGTTGAAGCCGATGATGGCGTTGATAATGTCTTTGAAACGGTCGGGGATGTCTGTCTTTTTCTCTTTCGTGTAGGTTTTTCCGTCCGCTGTTTCGTGGATATTGCCGACGATTTTCAGAAGCTCGTCATATTCGGCATTGACCCGTTTCATATCTTCGACGTCGCCGCCTCTGTCGGGGTGATGTTTGAAAGCAAGTGCCTTATATTGCCGTTTCAGTTCTTCGACCGTCTTAATGTCTTTGAAAAATTTGTATTTCATGTGATTTCTCCTTTAAGATTAGATTTTTTGAGATAGGAAAAAGCCCGCTCTTTGTCAGAACGGGCAGCCGCGCCAAAGACGTTTGTATTCAAGATAGGTTTTTATGGGAACGATGAGCCATGTTACATCTTCGAGCGGCCGCTTTGTCCGTCTGTCCGGCGTTGGGTGCGTTTCATACCAGCGCACGCTCCACTGCGCCGAGGAATAGGTGTTCGTGACAAGGTAGAGCTTCATTTTTCGTTTGCCATATTGTCGGTAGCAAACTTTATAACCGTAATTCTTCATGATTTCCTCTTATTGCAAATACGGCATTGTTCCCGCCATCGGAGAGCATATTCATTTTCCGTGGGAGAGAGCAAGTCAAGAATTTTATCGGGGCATTTATAGTAGTACGGCTCCATGTCCTCACTCATATCTTTGTAGAAAAACTGTCCTTTGTAAATATCCGTGAGAACGACGAGCGCCCAGACCTCACCCGTAATTGAGCTTTTCATGGCTGCATAATAAACTTTTTCAACCATAGCGTCTTTTACGATAGTCGCCCAATCGGGTGATCTGTTAAATTCTTTGCGGCATTCTGCCAGCCTGTCGATTGATCCATAAACATAGTAAGAAGTCCAACCCATTTTTTAGTCCCTCCTGTCATCAAGTGACGCAATGTCGATGTGTTTGCCCTTTAAGGCGTGTTTCTCTCGGAACCGGCGCAAGGCTTCATCCAGCGAATAGCCGATATACCGTTCTCGGATGTCTTTGCCGTCGTCGTCCGAATAGTGAAACACAAGTGCGCCATACATATTTTTATAGTAGAGGATATATCTCATTCTTCGATCCTCCTGTAAATATCATCTGCATAGAAGTTGCCCGTAAAAAAGTTAAAAATCGCATGACACTTTACGCCGTTATACTCGACGATGTAGTCGTTGTCACCGGCCTGCTCCAAGACGGTGATTTCGGCTTTTTCGGTGGAGTGCATTTTGCCTTGGTTGAGCGAATAGATGTAAGCTGTCGCTTTGAACATGATATTTTTCTCCTTTTCGTAAATATTAAGATATTCTGCGGATCCCGCCGAATGCGCTTTGAATGCCGATTGTGCCAAACTCCGAAAATTCCGGTCTGCTTTTGTTGTATGTAAAGGCAAATGCGAAGAACTGTTTCCCGCGCCGTCTAACGAGCGTGTCCCATTCTTCCTTATAATCGGTGATGATGAGGCAGTCGTAAAGTTCGCCGAACTCCATGTATTCATGGGTTATAGCATAGATCATGCAGTCGTGCTTCGCTTCCAATTCTTGCACTTTTTTCATCAAATCAGGTTCTTGGGAAGCCCAATATCCGCCAAAATTTTCAAAGAAGCAAACTTTGCCCTCATCGCGGAATCCATCAATGTAAGTTGGGTAAATGTCAAGGTGTTGCATGATTTCAAGTGCTTTTGCTTTCTTTTCTTCTCTTGTTGCGTTCATTTTTTATAATCCTCCAAATATTTTTTGTACTGTGTTTCTTCTTCCAAGAGGCGGCTTACTTCGGGCATGATATCGCCTTTTGTTTTGCCTGCGCAGGTGAGGATAAGAAGATTGGTGTTCGCACCGAAAAATCTACGGAAAGCATAGTCAATGATGAGGGAAATATCGGTATCGTTGCTTCCCGTGCGATTGATAGTAAAGATCGTGGTCAAAATAGGTAATAGTTCTTTTGTATGTTTCATTGCAATCCCGTCCTTTTCAAATCTAAAAAATAGTGTCGGTTGTAATTGCTCCGCTCTGTAAGATGCCAATACAGTTCGGCTTCGCCCTGTTCGCATTCGTTAAAATCGAGTTCGTAACCGTCTTTCGGCTCGCCGTTCTCATCGAATACTTGTCCGAGAGGAGAGATGTCGGAATCTTTTGCGTCGGCAATCAAGTCTTGATATTTCTTGTATGCGGCTTTTCGGTCGGCATACAGGAAAGTTTCGATTCCGTCGCTGTCGTCTGTACTCCAATTCAGAAGTACGAGATAAATTGTCTCGTTCATGCTTCATTCCTCCATGTTTACAAATTCATTCACGGGGATCTTACATTCCCCGAAGATGCCATATTCAAAGTACAGATCGTTCTCATCCCCTTTCAAGTCATAAGCTGTCTGTGTCAACCTGCCATGATCGCTCACGGCAAGTGTGATTTCCCGCCGCTCATCATTGACTTCGATGATATTGAAAATGACGGTATGATCCCCGTCGAAGTGATGATATTCTCGCATATAACGTTTATCCATTTTTTCATCCTCCTCAATCTGCGTATTTGTACCAAAC
>CANRJR010000067.1 GCA_947631005.1 uncultured Clostridia bacterium
GTCCGTACCGCCCCTGTTGCGATTTTTCCATAGGTGACCGCGTGGCTCAGAATCTTCCCTTGTGTGACAGCGGCACTCGCTATGTCGCCCGAATCTACAATGCTTTTGAACGCCAGGCTTCCGAGATCGGCAAGCCACTTTCGGATCTTTCCGAATGCGGATTTTACTGTCTCCGCTTCAAGAAGATTGGTCCGCGTGGAGCTTTGCGAACTGTTGACGGTCGCGTCCTGCACCTGTTCGATGGTTATTTTGCTTTCGTAGAGGTAACGCTCATTTTCCGCAAGATTGTTGAAAATTTCGGGCCTTACCTGGTCTTCCGCAGTATAATCGTTTTTGGGCGAACTCCACGTTGCCATTGTCCCCTTTTACACCTTCCTTCCGCGCGTCTCCTGCTTTAATCCTCCATCATATGTAAATTTATTGTACTCGCATTGAAGCGTCCTACTGTCCCCAAAACGGTCTGTGCAAGAGAAGTCGTCTCCAAGTCCGAGAGCGGGATCCCCGCGCCACACGGTCGTGATTACGCCCTCTCCTGCATGCATTTTATGTAGTAGAATGTTGGCGATATATTCCGCATGTTCCCGCGACTGCACAAGCTCCGATGTAGGATGCGAGAATTCCGTCACGCCGAAGTTGATGATGCTCGCCTCGTCGCTCACGACCACCGTCTTGCTGGACACCTCGATTGCATTCCCCGATACCGTTATCACCGTGGATTGGTAGGTGTCCGATGTGTTCACGATGACGCAGGTACAAGCATTGACTCCGCCTTCGAACTTTTCTATGCGGACAAGCGGATTGCTTGATACCGCAAGTGCATAGGCGACTTCCGAAGCGTAGTCCATGGTCAATTCCACCCTTTCGTTGGGATCGAGGTTAAGCTCCACCTCCGCCGTATCCACGACGCTGTCTGAGATGGAAATCTCGCTATAATCCACGGATATCCTGTTCGCAAACTCGGTCAAGGTAATGCTGGACACAAAGCTGAACGTGTTCCCAGAGTGGATCGACACAGGGCTTGACTCCGCCGCATCCCCCTCCGCCACGATCTGTATCCTGTCCTCTCGATCCACGAACACCTTGCACAGTCCCGCATTGGCGACTTCTTGAAGCGCATCCCATGTTGCCATTTTCGGCAGATAGGCGGTATCCACAACAATGTCCTTCAGCTTGGCGGATATGCTGTACTGTTCCTCCGTAAACCCTGCCTTTTGCAAAATATCCTCAGCAATATCATAGAGAGATGCATTATTGATGAGCGGAAAACCGACATATACCTTATCCTGCAAGCGCAGAAGCTGATCGACCGCCGTGCATTTCACCCATTGGCTGTCTTGACTGACTTGCCACTCATCGGAATAGAATGTCCCAAGCGAGGTATATTCCACGCCTCCGTCTTTCTCCACCCCGATAAACGGACGGATCTTTCTGTCCAGCAACAAAAGCGACCGAAGATATCCTCGGTCGAATTTTCTGTCGGTATTATGGATGCTGACGGTCATGGTATCCGAGTTTATGTTGTAGTTTCCGTCCGCCGCACACATCTCTTCGTTGACTTCGAACGATTGGAGCATCTCGCCCTCGTACATTTCGTAAAGGCGGTCAAACGAGCGAAGAATCTTCACGCAAGCATTGGAGACATTCCATTTGGTGATCGTCAGCCGCACAGACGTGATGTCCTCCAAGACGGGCTGAAGAACCACCTCCAGGAGCGCGTTCCCCTGTACCATGTCCGAGAATACCACCTTCCCGTTGCGTTTATACTCCACCGTGAAATCAACGGGAAATTGATTGAGCTTGGAGTCACCGATGATGCGCCAAGTAATCACGGGACGCTGCACGAACGACAGTTCTATGTATTGCGGCGTCGTAAAGTTCCCATTGGAATCCGCGAGCGATCCGCCCCACCAGCCAACCACACAGGTGTCATCCATCATTTGGAATGTCCCGTCCATCGTGGCGTTTCCGTCCATCGTACACGCTTTTACCGTTGGCACGGACGGGAGAAGATAAGTTTCCTTCGGGTGGCTGATCTCGGAGTTGCCGCTCTCGGTCGTTTGAAACTCTCGGCTGAGTTCTTCATCGCTGTAGATGATTTCTACTCTTCCGTAGATTTTACGCGGATTGTCCGAGTACCCCATCTCCCCTCCTCCTATTTTTCCTTGAATGACACCGTCACGCTCTTCCACATGAGCTTACTCTTCGCCCAATCATAGTGCGGCATATAGGTCAACCCCTCCGACCGTGCCGTCATTTTTGTGAGTTGCCCCGTGATGTTGTCATGAAATTCTATCTCTGTGAACACGTCATTGCGGCAAGCTTCCGCAAGGACCGTCATGTCTTCCTTGGTCAAATATTCCCAGCTGACATCCACCTTCCGCTTCATGCCGATGATGTCAACCACCATTGTTCCGTCAACCGTCCGTTCGGCTTTGTCGAGGATTTCAGGCGAAACGGAAAGCTCGGACGGAGCCTTGATCGTCTTTCCGCCGATTTTGAAAAAGTCCACCTTATACCTCCTTCAAAATGATTCCGTTTCGCTTGTATTCCTTGGAGAGCTTCGGCATGATGAGTCGGGCAAAGGTCTGACCGTCTATCTGCATAACGATCTCCCCATCGCCCTCGCTTCCCATGCCGTTCATAGCTGCCATACCCTGTAACAACCCGTTCAAAAGTTCGCCGTTCGGACTACTGCCCGTGCCGACCATCGCCCGATTCGGCGATGTCATCATGTTGAGCGTGTTCGCCACGTCGATGGCGGCTTTCTGCATCATGGGGATGTCATTGTACATCCCCTCCGCCATCATGCTCATGAGGTTCGGGATCCACTCGTCTGCGGTATGCCCCGGACCCTTCTTCGTGGGTGAGCCGAAGCCGAGGAAATCCGCGATTGCACTACCGACTGATTTCAACCCGTCAACAAACCAATTCCACGCGCTTTTGATACCGTTCCATATGTTCTCTATGAGGTTTTTGCCCCAATTGAACGCATCGGAGATGATATTTTTGAAGAAGTCTCCGATGTTTGAGAATAGCCCCGTTATCTTATCCCATATCCACGAACAGCAATTTTTGATACCGTCCCACAGATTGACAAAGAAGCCGCTGATACCTTCCCAAACATTCTTGAAGATGTTCCCTATCGTGTCTCCGCAATCGGAGAAGAATTGGGCAATGCCAGAGCAGAATCCCTTGATGAACTCCCAGATTCCGAGGAAGATATTTTTGATGGCATCCCAGACGCTACCTGCTATATTTTTCATGTGTTCCCACGCATCCGACCAATCGCCGCGCAATACGGCACATATAAGTTGGATAAATTCGAGAATCACATTTGCAACATCGATCACGGCCTCTAAAAAAGGGCCTAAGGCATCGATGATTCCGCCAAGTACGCTGGACACAACACCCCAGAGAGTCATGACCAAGCCACCTATCAGGTCAAAAACGGGTTTGAGTGTCTCATACAATTCGACGATGGTATCCCAGAGGGAGGCGAACAGAGATTTGAGTTTCTCCCAGATGGGGCGTACATAGGTGAGAAAATTTGACACCGCATTTCCTATAATAGTGAACGCGGATTTTGCCACGGTCCAAATATTTGTGAACAGCGTCTTGACAGTATTCCAAATTTTATCGCCGTATTTTTGCCAAAAGTTATAGATGCCCTTGACGACATCGCCGACCACTTCCTTGACGATACCCCATACTTTGACGGTAATATCCCATATTTTGGAGAAGATGGACTTGACGATTTTCCATAA
>CANRJR010000068.1 GCA_947631005.1 uncultured Clostridia bacterium
ACGTTGCAGGTCTTGGAGGGGGAATCGCTTCCCATGGGCGTGCTCGAAGCGGTGCACCCCGCCGTCTTGCGCGTGGAACTCAAAGAAAACGATTTTATGGTGTTTATGAGCGACGGCATCACGGCGGCATTCGGCTCTTCTTCGGAGCTTTGCGCCTATCTTTCGCGCATGCACCCGCTCAATCCGCAATCTTTCGCCGAGGAGATTTTGCGGAACGCTTTGGAACGCTACCACGGCGTTGCGGAGGACGACATGACCGTCCTCGCCGTAAAACTCACCAAATCCGCCTGAAACCCCTGCGACAATGCCCTTACCCCTCATTCCGCCCCGCCCTCATTCCGAGCGAAGCGAGTGAATCTTGGCTCCTCCGTGGGAGGAGCTGTCGAGGTTATTCCGTCATTCCGAGCGTAGTCGAGGAATAACCTTATTATAATAAAGAGATGTTTCGACAAGCAACATGATGTAATTAGAATATCACCCCACCCCTTCTTTTCCCCCTCCTATGGAGAGGGCGCAATAACAAAAAAACCGAGGGAACCTCGGTTTTTTTGTACTTTACTTTTTTCTCATAACTTCCCTACCCCCTTGCGGGGGTCGGTGCGGAGATGGGGACCCCCGCACCGACGAAGGGAAATTATGAAAAAGGATGAGCTGTGTATAATGGGGCGAAAGTCTAATGCGTCCGTAAGGCTCCTCCGTGGGAGGAGCTGTCGCGCGCAGCGTGACTGTGGTGGGGCGGGCTATAATTCCGTCATGTTGAGCGAAGTCGAAACATCTCCGCATTATAATAAGGAGATTCCTCGACTGCGCTCGGAATGACGTAATTAGAATGTCACCCCACCCCCCTACCCCCCTCCCATGGAGGGGGCTTGCGGACTGCGTATAAGGGGATCCTTCACTTCGTTCAGGATGACGCGGTTACCCTGCGCGCAAAGATTCACTCGCTGCGCTACTTCGCGCTACGCGCTCGTGCCGCGCTTAGTAGACAATAATGCGCGCGGGGCGGAATGAGGGCGGAAAACGGGGGCGAGTTGCCCGACCCCTACCCTCCCCGAGGAGAGGGTGGGGTGGGCGGTTATGATGTCCTCCCTTTCAATGCGCGCGGGACAACATGGCGTTATCTCAAGCAACGCCCCCGTTCATGGCTATGTTCCGTCAAACGGTGACGCGCTTGAATTCGTAGCCGCTGCTTATCTTCGGCGTGCCTGTATATTTGAGGATCTGCGCCGCAGCTTTCAGAGGCGTGCTCAGATCGAGCGCGGCGACCTGCTTCCCCGAAGAATACACATACCAACCGTCCGGTTCCTCGAAGGTGAGCTGGGTGATCGGCGCGCCCGCGAACGGGTCGGTATTCAAGCTCTCCACGCTTGCGGGGATGGTGAGCATGATGAGGGATTCGCAGCTGTTGAACATCTTGAGACCGAACGATTTGAGCCCGCCAGGAAGCTGGACTGCATAGAGCTCGGTGCAATCCGCAAACATCCAATCTCCGAGCTGCGTCGCCTTCCAGTTGCTCATATCGATCTCCTCGATAAGAGAACCTCTGAACGCACTCGACCCCCATTTCATGACGTTTTCGAAGTTCGTCAGCGTGGTGATCTTGCCCGTATCCTTGAACGCATTGTACCCTACTTCCACAAGACCGGTGGGTGCGACGATCGTCGTGAGCGCCTTGCAGCCCTCGAACGTAGAAATTTTGATGATAGAGACCGGGCAGCCCGCTTCGAACGTAACGCTTTGCAGCCCTGTGCAGTTATAGAAGGCGTGGTGGTCGACGTCGGTAACGCTCGCGGGGATGGTGATACTTTCGAGCGCCGTGCAGTTCTCGAAGGGCCCGCAGGTCAGGCTTGTTCTTTCGCCCGTCGTCAGTTTTTTCAAATTCCTCGGCAGCGTGACCGATTTGAGCGCGGTGCTTCCGGCAAACGTATTCTGGTTGAGCTCCTCAACGTTGTCGGGAAGGACGATATTCGTGCACATCGTTTGATAGAACGCCTTGCCGCCGATCGTCGTGACTGTGGACGGAATGGAGATAGAAGTGAATTTCGCGCTCGCAAAGGCGCTCAAACCGATCGTGAGGAGCCCGTTGGGCAGTTTGACCTGGCTCTCCGCATTGCCGAAGTAGGAGAAACACTGCTTGGGGATCTCGGTGAGTTTGAGCGAGGAGAGGTCGACCGTCGTAAGCTGTGAGCAGCGCGCAAAGGCGTAATCGCCGAGCTCGGTCACCGTCGTGGGGATGGTGATGGTCTTGATTCCCGTGTAGTTGAAGGCATAGGCGGGAATGCGCGTGAGCGCCGCGGGGAGCGAAACGTCATCGGGGAGCGGCGTTCCGTCGAAGTCCAGCGTGCCCTCTGCGGAGAGCAGATTGGCATGCTCGATCTTCAAGAAGTCCTCGAAGGTGCCGAGGAAGTGCTCCTTGGCGATCTTTCCGCCGATGGAGGAGGCGACCGAATTCAAATTCTTGCCCACCGTGATCTCGGAGAGATTGGAAGGCAATGCGCTCGATTCGATCGTTTCGATGCCGCGGCCGAGGTCGATCCTCGCCAAGGCGGGAAGGGAGGCAAAGGCGGACTTACGGACGACCTTCACGCCGTCCTGCAAGACAACGCTCTCCAAGAGGACGTATTTCGTCTTGTCGTTGAACGCCTTCTCCGCGACCTCCACGACGGGCTGTCCCTCGTATGCGTAGGGCGCGATGAGCTCGGTGAGGCTCTCCGTGCCGCTGTAACCGGTCAGCGCATAGCCGCCGTCGACGGGAGCAAAGGTGAGGTCGGGCGTGAATTGCAGCGTCCTGCCGCAGACGGTGCACTTGTTTTCGGTATCGTAGGTGTGCCGTTCGCACGCAGGGATCTCCGCCTGCTCATAGCCGCACTCGCAGACCTTGCCGTTCGAGAAATCGTGCGGGGCGCGCGTCGTCTCGTCGATCTCGTTGTCCGTAGGGCAGATCTTCCAGTGCTCCGTCCCGCTGTACGCCCACTTGGTGTAGCTGTGGGTGTGCGGCGCAAGCGTGTAGTTTACCTCGTTGCTGTTGGTTTTCCATGTGATGATGTAATCGCCGACGGGTTTGAGCGGATAGCTCTCGGTGAATGTTGCGTCGCGGTTGCTCGGGTACACCTTCTCCGTCTCGGCAACGTAGACGCGGAACGCGTCGCCGTAGGTGAGGTACACGGTGGCGGACCAGGTGTCCGTCGCCTTGTCGTACGTCATCTTGATCATGTCCTCGGGCTTCTTGCTGAAATTGTTGAACTTGGTGGTGAAGAGATTGCCGCAGACATAGACGCTGAGATCTTCCGTGGGCACCGTCGCCTTTGCGCCGCATTCGCACTTTCCTGCGACGAAAACATGGTCGCTCTTGCCCGCGGGGTCGACCGCATTGTCGTCGGGGCAGACCTTCCAGTGCTGGGTCGCATCGTATTCCCATTTTGTATAGGTATGGGTATGTTCGGAAGCGGGCTTCTTCGCGCCGCATTCGCAGTCGCCGTT
>CANRJR010000069.1 GCA_947631005.1 uncultured Clostridia bacterium
CGGCTACTGGTACTTCGGCGACCAAAAGACGGAGTATAAGGCGGTCGGCGCCGACGGTACCAACGGTACGAACGGCAAGGACGGCGTCGACGGCAAGTCGGCCTACGAGCTCTATGTAGAACAGTACAAAAAAGAGCATTCTGGGCAATCGGATGGGGCCATGTCCGAGGAGGAGTGGCTCGAAAGCCTTCAAGGCAAGGATGCCGAGCTCGAAGGTTTCTTGACGGGCACGGGCGATCCCGACGTTTCCCTCGGCGCAGAGAAAGATATCTATCTCGATACCGAAACGGGCGAGATCTGGCAGAAGGGCAGCGTGTCTTGGTCTAAGAAGGGCTCGCTCGGAAATTTAAGTGCTTCCCACATTAAGGAAGTGAAATACTTAACTCGTTCTTGGGGATTGACCCAAGGCTTTAACGTCCTTAATAGCGCAGATAGCATGGGCGGAACGCTCAATTATAATGAAAATCTTAAAGTCGGCGGCAGTTCCATCGAAGGCTATTGGCTCATATTTGAAAACAACTCTGCTTTTTTCATTCAAAAGAAGTGTTTACATGACAGTGGCACGGGGCAAAACAGTATAATAACAATCTATAATGATGATTGCACCTTTGGAACAGTCCAAATTCTTAAATGCGCCTACTGCGGCGAAACAGTGACGCGGGTGAAGGATCCGACAAGCAAACCCACGCATCGCTATGCAGAAGGGTGGACTTCCGACGAAACGCATCATTGGCATGAAGCTGTTTGCAGTCATAAAGCGGAGCTTGATCCCAAGAAAGACGAACATTTATGGCGCGAGTATTATACTGTCGATTATGATGAAGGCAGCAGTGAAGTAAAAGGCTATATCAAGTGGCAGGAGTGCAAAATCTGCGGGTTTACGACCAACGATAAGATCTCTGCGATCACCCCCGAAAGTTTGTTGCAAGGAGACATTGTACATATTTCCAATGCAGACGAATGGAATGTGTTTGCAAAAGCGGTAAACAGCGGTGCTGAATACAGTGATGGAGCGAAAAAGTTTGCCGAAGCGACAGTCGAGTTGGACGGCGATATCAACTTCGGCGGTTTGACGATCACCCCCATCGGACTTCCTTCCAATGCGGCAGACGTCACCGACCGCGCAAACCTCGCGTATCTTGATTTGAAAGCGGACGCCAATATCGAAGGCGGATTCAAGGGTATCTTTAACGGCAACGGTCATACGCTCAGCAACTTCGTGCTTGACGGCGGCAACTTCACGGGGCTCTTCGGGTATCTCAACAATGCCAAGATCGAGAACCTCACCGTAAAGAATGCCACCGTTACAGGCGACGCCTTCGTCGGCGGGGTCGCGGGTTTCATCACGGGTACCGATCTTCGTATTTCCAAAGTCACCGTCATCGATTCCAAGGTAACGGGGCTCGCCCATATCGGCGGCATCGCGGGCTATGCAAAGGACGCAGGCCCCAAACTCACAAAAGCAAATGCCTCCGATGAGGCTGCGATCAAGAACTGCACTGTCATGTCCGAGACCGGAAAAAGCTTCACCAATGATGCAGTTATGCAAATCAAAGCAGTATGTTATGATACAAAGGATACGGACGGGTATTACTTTGACGGCGCCAATGTGGGTGGGATCCTCGGGACCTCGTACAGTAGCTCCGTTATCGGATGTTATGTAAAAGAAATCAAAATTTCTTACGTCACAAGCTTTGCTGGCTTTGTTGGATTTGCCGAGGGTACAAACGAGGCAAAGAGCGTCGTCCTTGGAAATATTTTGTCCGTTGAAGGTGGTCAAAACAACATCACCAGTTTGAATGGCGTTACAAAAAACGGTCAGAGTATGGATAAGGACAGACGTACTCCTAAAAGCAAAGTAGGCAAGCTCGAGATGAAACCTGAAGGCGGAGATTTTTATGTTCGTATGACCACCAATGGAGGAGCCAATGTTTTACGCAGCGGTAATAAGGAAAGCACAACAGAAAAACCGTATGATGAAGCCGGCAGCGTAGCCTCCATTGCACTTAGATTGTATAGGCAAAAAGATGCGGAACTGGTTAAAAACATTTCTACCACAACTGACTTGGATACATGGGCGGAGGAAGTAGATAGTGGGGAAGTATCGTATGCAAATTATACGATCAATCTCATGAACGATATTATTTATCCCAAAGAGGGCGATAATTATTGGTACCCTATCAGTATTTTCAGGCCGGAAAACAGCCCGCTTGCAAATGCCGTATTCGATGGAAAAGGACACACGATCTACAATTTACATACGGCGGATCAACCCGAGAACCCCTATCCTTACGGCGTTGGAATGTTCGGTGTCTTGACGGGTACCTTCACCATTCAAAATGTTACTTTTAATGACGCACACATGCACTTTATTAAGGGCGATCTCTATGGGAATGTTGGGGCAGTCGTCGTCGGTTACGCCTACGGAAATCTGACCTTCAAAAATGTCACCGTTACAAAAAGCGAAGTCTGGGGATATGGCAAAGTGGGCGCTCTGCTTGGCATGGGCGCGGACCCCGGCGTAAATATCACTTTTGATAGCTGCACCTCCGAGGGCAACACACTGAATGGGGTATACAACGTAGGCGGCTTTGCAGGGAATATCCAACGTGCTCCCGACGGGACGGATAACGTAACTTTCTTGTCTACGGAAAAGGTGAACTCTTCCGTGGGGAACACCTACAACGTTGCAAATCAAGTTACCTTGAACGGCACGGCGAAATTCATGTTGGATGACAGCAAACCCGCCAACCCCGAAACAGACACCTACCCTCAAGCGATCAACGGCTCGTATGTGGATCTTTCCGGTTATTACTACGGCGCAGTTGCGAAATACTACGTTTCCTACGGCAGTTCCTCGTATGACCCTGCATTTACGGGAACGATGACGCAGGGTACGACCGTGACGACAGACTTTAGCTGTAAGATCGCTAACAGCGAAGTCTGCATTGATACGCCGCATCCGTTCCGTGAAAAGACGTCGGCATAACGCAATTTGAAAAAATAACTCACCTGCAGTGCAGGTGAGTTATTTTTTGCGCTTTTTCGCCTTAAAATACCAAAAAGTTGCTTATTTCGATAATTATCGAAATAATAATTTCTGCTCTTGCCCCCTCCCGTTCGGAGGGGGGTAGGGGGGTGGGTACGAATTCTGAATGACGCCCCACCTCAGTCACGCTCGCGCGTGACAGCTCCTCCCACGGAGGAGCCATCGGCTCAGAATGACGCTTGCCATAACGCGTCCCCGTCAAACGCGTCATCCTGAGGAGCGAAGCGATAGAAGGATCCCCTTAATGAAAACACGGACTTCGTACTTCGGGATTCTTCGGGGAGTTGCCTTTGCGGACAGCCGTATTGTCTTCCGTCTGCTCAGAATGACGCGGCACTCCACATTTCTTTCGGAAAGTCTTGCATTTTTTTCCTGCATATGCTATACTGAAAACAATATCATAGGGGGAGCAGGCCATGCAGCCGAAA
>CANRJR010000070.1 GCA_947631005.1 uncultured Clostridia bacterium
CAGGCCAACGAGACCATCGGCTTCATCCGGAAGCGCATGAAGAAGGTCTACGCGGGCAAGAACGTGGGCAAGATGCGCATCCAGTACGGCGGTTCGATGAACGCCAAGAACTGCAAGGGCCTCATGGCCCAGCCCGAGATCGACGGCGGACTCATCGGCGGCGCTTCCTTGAAGGCCCCCGACTTTGCGGCCATTGTCAATTTCGATAAGTAACCTCGGACATGGTACGCCCCTTTCGCTTCAAGAGCGAAAGGGGCGTTTTTCTTTTCCTTCGCGGGAATGCTTATTGATTTTCCTTTATCCACGGCGTCGGCTTGTTCGTTTCGGGGTCATAGTGCCACCAATAATCATAACTTGCCCACTCCTCCACCGTCGGCGCGTCCTAGATGGAATAGTACCGTGTAGCGGAAGTGAGAGACTCATTCTCAATACCTATGGTGATTCGGCTCCACTCTTCGGCAGTCCCTTTATAGTAAACCATTTTTAGTCGGTCGCAATCCGAGAACGCATGATCTCCGATCGAAGTCACTCCATTGCCAATCGTCACACTCGTTAACTCAACGCACCAATAGAACGCAGAATCTCCAATCGAAGTCACGCCGTTTCCAATCGTCACGCTCGTCAGCCCGCGGCAATGATAGAACGCAGAAATTCCGATCGAGGTCACGCTGTCGGGGATCACAATGCTCGTCAGCTTGTTGCAACCCAAGAACGCATAATCTGCAATCACTTTTGTATCTGAACGAATCGAATAGCTCCTTGAAATTGAACTTTTGGCATCAATAAGGTAATCCCCAATGTATAGAACAGTCCCGTTCTCCCAATTGCGATTATCATTATAGTATGCCGTACCATAGAACGCAGACTGTCCGATTGAGGTCACGCTGTCGGGAATCGTAATGCTCGTCAGCTTGCGGCACTCACGGAACGCAGAACTTCCGATCGCGGTCACGCTGTCGGGAATCTTTAACTCTCCCGTCAGCCCGCTGCAATCCGAGAACGCATAATTTCCAATCGAGGTCACGCTGTCGGGAATTGTAATGCTCGTCAGCCCGCGGCACTCATAGAACGCATAATTTCCGATAGAGGTCACGCCGTCGGGAATCGTAATGCTCGTCAGCCCGCTGCAACCCGAGAACACAGAACTTCCAATCGAGGTCACGCCGTCGGGAATTTTTAATTCTCCCGTCAGCCCACTGCAACCATCAAACGCTGCCCCTCCGATCGAGGTCACGCTGTCGGGAATCTTCAATTCTCCCTTCAGCCCACTGCAACCATAGAACGCTGCCCTTCCGATCGAGGTCACCCCGTCGGGAATCGTAATGCTCGTCAGCCCGCTACAACCATCAAACGCTTCATCTCCGATCGAGGTCACGTTCGCAGGGAGCGTAATGCTCTTAAAGTTTATATTACTACTCCATGTTCCGTTCGCGCTGATAGTCCCGAGGGGAGAAACGGATGATGTAAAACCAATTGGCTTTTGCACTTCATGATCGATGTAAGCATCTGACCAAACGATGTACCCTTCATCTTTGACCTCATATGACTTCACATATGCGTGAAAATAACTGCCGTCAGTAAATTTTGTAGCACAGGATAATTCTTTTCCGGAGTAGGCTACCCCATTCCCCAACTCACAATCAAGTTCTTGCATTTCCCCATCGGAATTTTGTGTATAATCGATGTAATATGGTAATACGACACGCGACCAAGTCAATTTATCCTCTTTCACCTTCTTAAAGCCCGGTTCGAGGGCGTAGGCCTTATCGAGAAGAACGGAGACGACAGCGTCGTCTTCAAAGTTGACTTCGATATAGGAAAATTTCTTCGAGGCGACCTCGTTCATCAAATTCTCATATTGACGGTTGAGCCGCTCAACGCGTTCAAGGTCGCCACGCAGAATGGCCTCTTCCATTGCGGCGGAAATATCCTGCGCATCTTCAAGATAAGAACAAAGTTTTTTGTCACCGTATCCCCACCTTGTTTTTTCTTCAAGATACGGGTCGCCAAGTTTTGTGCGAACTTCTTCTTTGCTCGCGCCGAGGGAAATATCGTCCACAACGTCGATTCGGAACTTGTTCGTGAAGTGCGGCACGACCACAAGCGCTACGACCAAAATAAGCGCGAGGAGCAAGGGACATATGAGCGCTGTGCCGATCAACAGTTTCGTTTTCTTTTTCATAAAACAACTCCTTGTAAAAATATTTGCGGGCAAAAAAATAAGGACGCCCCACATGGGGACGCCCGCAGAGAAGTATCCCGATGTGTTGCGCCACAACTTTTTCACATGAATCGAGATATACGGAAAAAGAGGATACAACTCGCCTTGGTTGTAGCCATATATCTCGCTCATTATTCAGTTGTGGCGCATTTTTCATTATAGCAAATCGCAGACATTCTTGCAAGCAAATCGGGAAAATTTCTTGTGCGGAGGAAAAAAATTCCAAAAAGCCGCCGCCGACCTTGCCATTTCGGAAAAACTTGTGTATAATATACTGCGGAAAAAATCAAGAGGGCATCAATATGAAAACACCTTATGCGATCGTCATCATGGACGGCTACGGGCTGAACCCCGAACACAACGGCAACGCAATTTTTATGGACGGCAGCAGGAACGTGACCGCCCTGCGGAATGAATATCCCTCGGCCACCCTCGGCGCGAGCGGGCTCTCCGTCGGGCTCCCCGCGGGGCAGATGGGCAATTCCGAAGTGGGGCACCTCAACATCGGTGCGGGACGCATCGTCTACCAAGACCTCACCAAGATCACCAAAGCCATCGAGGACGGCGACTTCTTCGAAAATCCCGCCCTCATCCACGCGATGGACAACGCGCGCGACGATCATAAGAAACTGCACCTTTGGGGGCTCCTTTCGGACGGCGGCGTGCACTCCCACATCACCCACCTCTTCGCCCTTTTGGAAATGGCGAAAAAGCGCGGCGTGCCCGAAACCTATGTGCATGCTTTCATGGACGGGCGCGACGTTTCGCCCACCTCGGGCATCGGGTATGTGAAAGAACTGCTCGCCTTCATGCAAAAGTTGGGCTACGGGAAGCTCGCCTCTCTCTCGGGAAGGTACTATTCGATGGACCGCGACAACAACTGGGACCGTCTTGAAAAGAGCTACGATATGCTCACGCTCGGGACGGGGCTCCACGCCATAGACCCCACCCATGCCCTTGAAGAGAGCTACAAAAATGGCATTACGGACGAATTTGTTCTGCCCACGAATATCTGCGAAAACGGGCGGCCCGTTGCGCTCGTCGAGGAGGGTGACAGCATCATCTTCTTCAACTTC
>CANRJR010000071.1 GCA_947631005.1 uncultured Clostridia bacterium
TGTCACAGCCGACTACCTAATCGGGCGAACTGACAGCTATTGAGTTGCGCCGTGATAACTTCTTCTGCGGTGCAATCATATAGTTCCGCGAGAATAAGCACTTGTTCAATGCTTATTCTCCGTGTGCCTTGCTCGTAGCGGTATGCGGTCTGCAAACTTACGGATAATGCGTTCGCCATTTCTGCGGGCGTTTTTTTGCTTTGCAACCTCAATTCTTTCAATGTCATTTTGTTACCTCTCAAAGCCCTGCCAAGACGAATTTGACGAGCGTTCGGACGGTAGCCGCGATTGAGTTGCGGGTACAATCAATGCCCGTGCCTTCTACCCAAAGGATTTCAAGCCGACCGCCCTCTTTGACCTCATAGTTGTAGTCGGCGATCTCGAATGCCTCGCAAATCGGTTTGATTGTCTCCAAGACGGTTTCCCGCTTCTTCTCGTAGTAGTCCGCCGCGCCGACCTCGCCTTTTTCTGTCACACGGTAAAAATCTTTCATTTTTCCTCCATGAATCTCTCGTAAAATTCTCGAATGCCGCAGTAGCAATCTTCCACGTTCTCCGATTCGCAAAGCTCGTTCGGGGGAGTATGTGCGCAGATTGAGCAACAGTCACAGCCGCTTTTCAAAAGTTTGTCAAGCAAGTACCGTTCAAACGACGTGCCATCTTTGCAGTATCCCGCTTCCACGAGTACCGTTGCGACTGACTTGTTGTAATGCTCGCTCAACAGCCCCGCCCTTGCGAGTGTCTTTGCGATTGCCGCGATTTCCTGTTCGTTGCTCATTCGTCGTCCTCTACACCGTATTTTGTATTTATCCAACCGAGCAAACAAAAAAGTATCGTCCATTCCTTTGTGTGAGGGACTATTTCGTCAATCCACTTGTTTACTCGTTCAAAAATCTCATGCGCCGTTTCCTTCTTCGCTTCCTTGATTGCTTCGCGCCCATATTCGAGTGTGCGCCGAAGATTTTCATTGTCCTTTTGAAGTGCCTCTACCTTGCCCGTCAAGCCCGCGATTTCGTCGCATTTGAGCTTGTAGAGCGTTTCCACGCGGGTGAACGAACGGACCGCGTCAACAAGTGCCGACTTCAACTTTTCGATTTCATTGTCCTTATCCATTACTCTGCCCTCGCCAAAGATTCGATGAAAGGTTTGCCGTCCTCTCCGCAGATGATTTTCCCCTGCCCGTTGCGCCCCGCTTTGCGCTCATTCGCCCAATACACTTGGAGTTCGCTCAAAGCGTGGTGGCGGAGGACGTTGTTCGCTCGGTCCACTTCCTCGACGGTGGAGCAAGCGAAGTAGCCCTTTGCGCAGGAACCGATGACCTTCTCAAAGTCGGGGCACGTCCGTATCTCGTTGATGATGTCGCGCAGTTTGCGCTCGGTAATGCCGAAGCGGATACTCAACGCCGTCGCGCTCACAGCGTTCGCCTCGCCGATTGCCCCCGTCGTGAGGTATTCGTACACCGCCCATACCTCGTCGGAATGACGGTGTCTGCGAATAATCGCTTCTTCTTGCGCCGCTTTGTATTCCTCATCGGCTTTCGTCGCGAGATAGTCCGCATCGTCATCCTCATAAATCGAGCATCTTTCCTCGTACTCCTCGCGGCTCATTCCGACCCACGGCGCGTCCTTGATCTCGTCCGTCATGTCAATTTTCCTCCCTGTAAAAATAAATCCGTTTTTTTGATCGCTCGTAAGTTACCATGATTCCTTTTATGGCAAGGGCTTTCGTAAGGCGCCTCACGCCGTTTTGAGCTGTAATGAGTTTCGCAATTTTCCTTTCGGAACACCCGAGAATGTCCGCCATTTCTTTTTGTGTGATGCGTGGTGGATCCGGTGGCGCCTCCGCAAATTCCGGGCAATCGCTTCGTCGCTTTGGGCGCCCGCTCGGAAACACTTTGTCACACACGCAAATTTGCCCGCAGTTCCAACATAGGCAGGCGCGCATCCGTTTCCCCTTGCGAGACTCATTCGACGAAGCGCGGGTTTCCATGTCCATCTTTTCCCTCTCGCATGACGAGATGATATACATGCTTAAACTCATTTTCGGAGACAGCGGAAATTGCCGTATTCCCGCCGAACCAATTCGCCAAGAACCCCATAACGAACGAGAGGTCGTTTGCCTTACCGCTGAAGCGGAAGGCGCGTAGTCTCCGCTCACCGCAGGCAAAAGAAAACGAACGCCAAAACTCATCCCACCATTCATTCTGAATGCCAAGATAGAGTGCAAGCGTTCGATATGTAACGGACTTATCGAGAAAGTCCTGAAATGTCATATTGTGCGCCAAAGAGCCGAACTCCCGCGCCTTTTCAAACAATGCCAAGCGTCCGCTATCCATAATCCTATCCTCCCGCAGTTTTGGATCAATGTGCGTCAATTCTTTCCGTGCAGATAATCCATAGTAACGCCGAGAATATCGGCTAAAATTTCAAGAGTATCTGCATTCGGTCTTTTCTTCCCGCTCTCAAAGTAGAAGATCGCGGGTTGAGATACTGCCGCCAATTTTGCCAACTCTCGTTGAGAAAGCCCTTTCTTCTCCCTTGCCTCTTTCAATCTGTTCGGTGCGAACATAGTCCCGCCCTCCTTTGCGTGCGCGTATGACAAATTCTAAAAATGATAACCGTTGCTTATTGACAGGTGCCCCGAGAAGTGTTATAATGGTTTTGCTACGAACAATTACATACTTCGCAGAAACCCTGTCAATAAGCGGGCTGTTGTTTTCGCTGTATAGGGCAAATGCACGGATCATGTTGCCTTAAGAAAGGCAGAAAGGAGGTGCTTATGTTGAAAGCACTTTTGAGTATGCCCGCGTATCTTGGAGCCGATCGGTAAGGAAGCGTAAGTCTTTACCAATTCCAATCGGCTTCGTGGAGTAGGCTACGGGCATACGACCATTGCTTGGTCGTCAAGGTAGAACCAAAACTATCCAAGCTACACCACTCCGAACACCGCTACCCCAATATGCGAGGGAACAGGAAGTTACAATGAGTTCCCGTTCGGAAAGATGCAAAAATTTGGCGGCTGCGAGCGTTCTCGTTGGGAAGAACGCTCACGGTTGTCGTCCCCTTTCTGATGCAACATGATCCGTGCAGACGACAACTATTACCCTATTCGGTTTTCAAACAACGGCTTTAAGGTTATCGGTCATCTTTCGATAACTTGATTATAGTATATAGGAC
>CANRJR010000072.1 GCA_947631005.1 uncultured Clostridia bacterium
AATTGGGTAGAGGATATCCCCGCGAGCGAGACTGCAAAGGGTTCCCGCCACAAAGATTGTTTCTGCGGAAACCGTGTAACCGAAGAAACACCCAAAATCGTCGCGTTTGAATTTAGACAGAGCGGAAACGGCTATGCCGTAACCGCCTATACGGGCAGTTTGACGGAATTGACTGTACCAAGCGAACATGCGGGGAAGCCCGTCACGATAATTGACGAAAACGCGTTTTACAGCGGCGCATTTACTTCTATCAAGCTCCCCACATCTTTGAAGGAGATCGGAAGAAGCGCGTTCGGCTATTGTACGCAATTAAAAAATATCGAAATCCCCAACTGTGCGCGTATCGGCGATTCGGCGTTTGAAGGGTGTGCCGTATTGCAGGAGATCACACTTCCCGAAGACGCAGTTTCTCTCGGTAGATTGCTCTTTAACTATTGCACGGAATTAAAGAAAATTACAATAGGTGGGGGAGCTGTTTCGTCGTCGGTATTCAGCGGGTGCGAAAATGTGCAAGAGATAGTGCTTGGAAATAATGTAACTTCTATTGCGCAGAATACATTCCAGCCGTGTAAAAATCTGCAATCGCTGACAATTCCGCGCATTGAAACGAATGATACATTTATGCACTACTATTTTGGACTTGCTCCGATAACATATCAAGTAACCAAAACAGAAACAATTATTACAGAATTACCCGACGATATTGTTCCCAATGAGGTGCAAAGATATTCTTATGGAAACTATGTATTCGGTTTACCCAAAAACGGCACATCGTGGTATTATAATTATAGCACGATCAATGTAGACGGTAAAATTTACACTTACAGCGGTAAGCCCATAACCGTGTTGAAGTGGAAAAGCTGTTATGAAACAACTGTAGGGGTTTACTATTCCGTTCCAGAACAATGGCGTGGTGAATTTTATTGTGACCCCGAATCCTCGCTTAAAACGCTGAATATCAGCGACCAGATTATCAAAAAAACCGATAAGGTATTTGGCGATTGCTCGTGCACGATCAACATTTTGAAAAAGGCTTCTATCGTGACAATGGAAGTCTATAGCGGAAATCCCTCAGAGTTCTATCCCGACACCTTCTACGAGCAATTCCGTTTGCATATTATCCGTGAGGACGATACGGAAGAAACCATCTATCTTACCAAAGATGATTTGTCCGCTGAAGTGCAAGCCCAACTTCTTGAGGAGGGCGAGCACACCTTTACGGTGACGAAAGACGGGCAGTCACTTTCTGTGACGGTTAAGATTGTGTTCCACGCGTTTGAGGGCGCGAAATTGGAATCCAAGAAATTCGATTACGACGGAGAGCCGAAATCGCTTGAAGTGGAGGGCGCGCCCGAGGGGACGGAGATCGTCTACACGGGCAACGGGCAGACGGAGCCGGGCAGCTACCCTGTCACGGCGACACTGAAAAAACAATTTTATAAAACCGCGACGCTGGAAGCGACGATGTTTATTACGTCCGATTCCCTCCTCATTATTGAAAACGGAGAGATCCTCGGGGCGACACCCGCCGCGCAGAGCTTGACCTATCTGTATCTCGGTTCAAGCGACGAAACGGTTACGGCAATCGCAAATTACGCCTTTGAAGGGTTTACAAACTTGCAAGCTGTTACGATTGCCCCGAGCATTCTTTCGATTGGCGTAAGCGCATTTTCCGGCTGTAAAAATCTTCAATCGGTGTTGTTTGAAGGGGAAAGCGCATTGCAAACGATAGGAAATAGCGCGTTCTCTGAATGTAGCAAACTTGCGGGGATAGAGATACCCGATAGTGTAACATCTATCGATAGCAGTGCGTTCTATAATTGCACATGCCTTAAAAGCGTAAATTTTGGCAATAACAGCAAACTTGAAACTATTGGTAGCCATGCGTTCAGTGGTTGCACAAGCCTTGAAAGCATAACCATTCCCGACAGTTTAACTACTATCGGCGGCGGTATGTTCGATGGTGCGTTCAGTGGTTGCACAAGCCTTGAAAGGGTAAATTTCGGCAATAACAGCAAACTTAAAACTATCGGCGGTTATGCGTTCAATGGTTGCACAAGCCTTGAAAGCATAGATATCCCCGACAGTGTAACTTCTATCGGCGGAAGTGCGTTCGATGGTTGCTCAAGCCTTGAAAGCGTAACCATAGGTAGCGGTGTTACTTCTATCGGCGGTTATGCGTTCTATGAGTGCGCAAACCTTGGGAGGGTGACGTTCGGAAATGAAAGTCAACTTAAGACGATAGGAAATTCAGCATTTTATGGTTGCAGTTTGCTTACAAGTATAGTTATCCCAGCAAGTGTGACTTCAATCGGCGGAAGTGCGTTCTCGGGTTGTAGCTCTTTGGCGGAGGCGACGTTTGCCGACCCGAACAATTGGAGCGCGGGCGGAACGCCGCTTGTAAGCGAATCCCTTGCAAAAACAAATGTCGCGGCTACCTATCTCACCCGTACATATCGAAATTCCGAATGGAAGCGCGAAAAATAAACTCTTGATTTAATTCAGCAATCTCGGCTCCGCCGAAAAAATAAAATAAATAGAAAACCAAAGGAGAAATGAAAATGATCAAACTTCATGAAAAAGAACAGTTGGTCGCCGATATTTTGGTGGAAGCGGCAATAGGAAAAAGAACTATTAGCTTTTCTGAAATTATGGAGCGCGCACATACAGGTAGGAATATCGGACATTATTTGAGTAGTGTTGGTCATAAGTGTATTGAGCTGGGTTTGCCTATTGTGACAGTTTTAGTTGTATATAAAGGCACTGATAAAGTAGGAAAAGGATATGTAGAGTTTGAGCCGACTTTTTCAGAGCATCCTGAATTAGCCGAGGCGGAAATGAAAAGGGTTTGGGCAAATAATTCTTGGAACGGTCTTTCGTCATTTGAATCCCATTGCAAACGGTGAAAGGGAAGTAATCGTTGACGATTTAGTTCCTGTTTGCGCAAATTGCCACAGAGCATTACACTCAAAACCCCGGACAGAACCGTATACACCCGAAGAATTGAAAAAATTGATTAAATAAATCTTCAAAAAATCAGCGCCGCCGCGGAAATCCGCGGCGGCGCA
>CANRJR010000073.1 GCA_947631005.1 uncultured Clostridia bacterium
GCCTGCTTCATCCTCGTCCACATCGTAAAGCTCGCGCGCATCGGCTACCGCGCGCGCAAAAAACTCCCGCCCGCCGAACCCAAGCCCGAAGAGCCGCGCGAAGCCGTGTATTACATCGTCGAGCGCAAGAAAAAACGCGCCAAGGCGGAATACTCCGAACCCAAGCGCATTCATTTCAAATAATTTTACGGGCGGCGTTCAGGGAACTTGCCGCGGTTTAACGCGGCTTGCCGTACCTTGCCGCACCTTTTCGCGGGGCGAACCCGTACGGTGCGGGGCACGCCCGCGTTTTGCCGCGTGGATCTGAACGGTTCCCCGCGGTTTTCCGTGCGGTTTTTGCGCGGTATTTGTGCGCGGCGGGCACGCTTTTTTTCGGAAAGCGCGTTTACTCCTCGTACTTTTCCACGTTCCTGCCCGAATCCCAGAGCCGTTCGAGGTAGTAAAACAGGCGGCTCTCCTCGTTGAAAACGTGCACGACGACGTCGCCGTAGTCGATGACGCCCCAGCGTCCCTCGCGCAGACCCTCCGTGCGGACGGGCGCGAGGTCGTATTGCTTTTTGAGATTCTCCTCCACCGCGTCGCCGAGGGCGCGCACCTGCGTGGACGACGTTCCGCTCCCGATCACGAAATAACTGCACACGACCGTCTGCTCGGACACGTTGAGTATAACGATATCCTTTGCCTTTTTCTCGGAAAGAGCCTTTGCGGCAGCTCTCGCCAATTCGTAACTATCCATTTCATCCTCCTCATTTTTCCCGTTTTTGAAGCGATTGTTTGTATTTTTGGCGTGATTATGTCACACATAGTACTTCGCAAACCTTTATTTTTTGGATTTTAACCACTCGTACGCGCGATAGGTGAGCGCATAGACGGGCTTCCCCGCCGATCGAAGATATTCGATCTGATGCAAAAGCGCGGCTTCCATGCAACGGTCGAGGTCCTCCCAAAAGAGCGCGCGAAGCTCCTCCACGCCCGCGAATTTTCGTCCCTCCTCCAAGAGGTCGGCGGCATAGACGAGCTTTCCGAGCGGGGTCATATCCTCCCTGCCGCTCGCGTGGTAGCGCACGGCGTCGAGGACCTCCTCATCGTCAACACCCAACGTTTGCGCGATATATGCGCCCGTATATTGATGTAAGACGGGGGCGGGCACATCGGCGGGGACGGAAAATCCCGCAAGAAGCGGGGAATCGAGCGGGACGGATTTGCCGCAATCGTGGATCGCCGCGGCGAGCAGGGCGGTGCGTTCGGGAATGCCCGCGCTCTTGGCTCGCGCGACGGCGAGCCGCGCCACGCGGTAGCTGTGCTCCCTGCGCTCCTCCGTTTCGAGCGCGAGTGCCGCTTGGATCACGGGGTCGGTATAGCAGCCCGACGCGCGGACGCGCTTCAACACTTCCTCATCCAGCCCGCCGTCCTTTCCGAACGCGAGGTCGACGCGCGCCTGCGTCGAGGAAGAGGCGTCCCCCATGAACGGCACGTCGATATAATCCACGCCGAACGCGGCGCGGAAAGCGTCGTGCAGTTCGGGGTTGTCGCCCGCCCGCCCGAACGCCGCGAGCGTGACGCATCCGAGAATGGCGCGCGGCTCTTTCCATGTGAAGAAATCCCGCAACATATCCGCTCCGACGAGGAAAAACAACGTCGCATCGGGGTATTTTTCGCGAAAATGACGGCAGGTCAGGTAGGAATAGCTCGTTCCCGCGGCGTCGAGCTCGAACGTGCTCACCTCCGCTATGCCGCGGAAGGCGATCTTCAAAAGCTCCGCGCGCAACGCGCCGTCCGCCGTCGCCCCGCCGCGCTTATGCGGCGCGATGCGGGAGGGGATGACGATGAGACGGTCGAGCCCCAAAAACGACTTCGCCGCCTTCGCCGCGGCGACGTGCCCGCGATGCACGGGGTCGAACGACCCGCCGAACAATCCGATCTTCATGCCTTGATTGTAACACACCTTTGGACGGTTTGCAAGGTTTATTTGCAAAAATATTGTCAAAAATACGCTCTATGAAACGGATCGATCTCCCCCTCATACTCGACGTCGCCTTTTACGGCACGGCGGCTTGGTTTCTCTCGCTCGGCATTTTGCGGTATTTCCGTCTGCCGCTCGCGCTCGCCCTGCTCTGCGCAACGCTGATCGCTCTTTCTGCGGGCGGCGCGATCTTCCTCGCCCTGTATTTCGGGCATAAAAAGGCGCGGCTCAACGCCGCGGAAAAGGAACGGCGGGACAAACTTTTGCTCCACCTCGCCCTCGAAACGGACGAACGGGTGCGGCTTTCGCTCATGAACGCCTACCGCGCCGACGGGAAAGACGTCCACTGCGAGGGGGACGCCCTGCGCTCGGACGGCGAACTCCTCGTCCCCCGCTTCACCATGCAACCGCTCTCCGCGGATGCGGTCGCCCTGCTCGTGAAGCAATACCGCGCGCCCTTTACGCTCGTCTGCAACGACACGACCCCCGAAGCCGACCGCCTGCTCCGCTCCTTCGGGATCGCCTGTATCCGCGGCGACGAAGTGTACGCGCTCTTCGCGCGGACGCAATTTCCCGATCCCCTCATCTGCGGCGAGATCCCGCGGCGCAAACTCCGCACCCGCCTCAAAGAAGCCTTCTCCAAACGCAACGCCCGTCCCTTTTTCGTGAGTGGGATTTTGCTCCTCTTCATGAGCCTGTTCACCCTCTTCCCGCTCTATTACCTGCTTACGGGAAGCGTGCTCCTCATCGTCTCCGTCTTTGTCCGCGCGGTGGGATATGCGTAAAAATCCCGCATTTTTGCCCTATTATGTCTGACATAATACTATGATAAATCCGAAAAACGAAAAAATCGGCATAAAAAAACGACCGCGCGGGTCGTTTTTTGCATTTAGTTACATACCGAGAGGATCGCGCGGGGAAGCCGTTCGATGACGTCGGTCGCGTCGGGCGCGTACTCCCCGAGCTCGTGCGCGGCGATCTCCCCCGCCCGTCCGAGGATATA
>CANRJR010000074.1 GCA_947631005.1 uncultured Clostridia bacterium
TACCTCATGGAAGAGCGGCATTATCGGGCGGCGGAGCGCGCGCTCGAAGCCGTGAGGAGGGCGCTTTCGGCCATCCGTGGCGGCCTTCCCCCCGAGCTGTATGCCGAGGACATGCGGCAGGCCTATGCCGAGCTCGGCCTGCTCTCGGGTGAAACGGCCTCCGAGAACGTCATCGCCGAGATCTTCTCCAAATTCTGCGTCGGCAAATAATCCAATCTCAAATCAAACGCGCCCCAAGGTAACTTCACCTTCGGGCGCGTTTGTCATAGACAAGCTCACGCCTAAATGCCAAAATCACTATTTGGCCATGATTGCAGGAAAAGGATTAACAAAGTTTTCAAACAATTCTATAATGATTGCACGAAATGACAAATTGCGAGAATGTGAAAAATGGAAACATACGAACTCATAATAGATTTTTATAATAACTATGATGAAGATTGCCGCTTAACCACAAAACATGGAGCAGTTGAGTTCCTTACGACAATGCGCTATATAGAAAAATACATACGCTTCGGGGCATGTGTGCTTGAAATCGGTGCAGGAACGGGACGGTATTCTCATACGCTTGCCCGTCAAGGATATACGGTGGATGCGGTTGAATTAGTCAATCATAACATAGAAGTTTTCCGTAAAAATACTTTGCCGAATGAAAAAATTTCTATCGCGCAAGGAAACGCCTTGGATCTATCATTTATTCCTGACAATAAATATGATATTACACTCCTGTTAGGACCGCTTTATCATCTTTATAACATTGAAGATAAGCGACAAGCTCTTAAAGAGGCAATTCGTGTCACAAAGCAAGGCGGTATCATTTTTGCGGCGTATGTTATTTCTGACGGCAGTTTAATTGATGAGGGATTTAAGCGGAAGAAGTTTAATGTTGCTGATTATATCAAAAATGGCTTGCTGAATGGCGAAACATTCGCCGCGAAATCTGAACCAAAGAATTTATTTGAGCTTGTTTGCAAGGAAGATATTGATGAAATCATGTCCGTGTTTCCTACAACTCGATTGCACTATGTCGCCTCGGACGGATATTCCCATCTTCTACGAGAAACAATCGATACGATGGACGACAATACTTTTGAGTTATATTTGAAATATCACTTTGCTATATGTGAACGGGCGGATATGGTGGGCGCTACATCTCATGCGCTCGATATCTTCAAAAAGGGCTTTGGATCATGAGAACATGAAGTTTGCATACCGCAATCGCGAATTTTGGTGCAAGGGATACTACGTTGACACGGTGGGAAAGAATACCGCTGCGATCAAAGAGTACATTGCCAACCAACTGAAGCAGGACAAGAGGCAGACCAATTAAGCATCTTTGACCCGAGGGACCCGTTCACGGGTAGCAAATAACAAATGCATGACTGGCAGGTCAATACTAAGCGCACTTGTGCGCCGCCTGTAACGATTAGGGCTATGCCCGAAAATGAAATACCCCGCGTTTTACGCGGGGATAATTATTTAACGGGAAACGGGACGAAGCGGAAGCGGAGTACCGTTAAAAACCACCGGCTATGCCGGTGGGAGAAGAGCTTTAGCTTCAAGCCATCGTTTGCTATACGAAAAAGCTCCTTTGTGCTAAACTATACGTGAGGCTACCAACCGCACACAAGTAGGCACAAAGGAGGACGTTAAAATTGAAGAACAACAATAACGACACGTATAGTTTAGCACACACGACGTGGAAATGTCAATATCACATTGTGTTCACGCCAAAGTATCATAGAAAAATCATCTATGGGGCATCGCGTGCGGAGATAGGACAGATTCTACGTGAACTTGCAAAAGAAAGGACGTAGAGATCATTGAAGCGCACGCAATGCCCAATCACATCCATATGTTGGTGAGCATACCGCCGAACGAAAGAGTATCGGATTTTATGGGATACCTCAAAGGAAAGAGCACCATGATAATCTTCGAGCGGTATGCTCACATGAAGTATAAGTATGGGAACCGGCACTTTTGGAGCAGAGGGTATTATGTAAGTACGGTGGGCGGGAACATGCAAGCCGTGCAGAAGTACATACAGAACCAAGAGAAAGAAGATTTGATTTCAACCCAAATCAGCATGGTGGAATATTACGACCCTTTTGAGAAATGGTTGAAATCAAATAGCGTAAAGAAAGATAAAGCGAAAAATAAATAAAAGGCTTGCTTGTGTGCGGAAGACAGTCTTGTGTGGTGCTTGAGCACTCCGCTGGTATTCATGCCCTTTAGGGCGAAAATTAAAGCCTCCACTTTAGTGGGGGATAGTTACTTTGACCTTATAAAGATGCACGCAAGAAACAACTCTGTAAGCAATGTAAGAAAAATTTTTATGGAATTTTTGTGTAGGCCGCCACGTTTTCAACCCGAGTGTCCTTGGTATAGTGGAGAAAAAATTTTTTCATAGCCCCCTATATTTTCGTTGCGAGTGTCCTTGTGATATCTGGAGGGGTAACGCCAAAAGCTTATATCCCAAGAGGGGCGGTGCCGATGGAGTACGTATGACTTCCACCGCGGTCGGTAAACAGCGGCGAAAAGAAAAACCTTCAAGGAGATAAAATGTCATGAACTCATCGTAAAAGCGGAAGCAAGACAACCGACGGGGCACTCTGACGGCAAGCAAACGGAAAGCAAAAGTGGGACGATTTTCGGAAAAACGGGAGGCAGGGTTAGATATTCTTGGGGACACAAATGCAATTATTAATATTAATGCAATCAGCAAGTTCAATATATGAAAA
>CANRJR010000075.1 GCA_947631005.1 uncultured Clostridia bacterium
CTTTCGGAGAGCAGAGAAATGAGTTCTTTCGGTTTCTTGCCGTCGAGAAAGAGCGCATATATTTCCTTGACGAGCGGCGCGGTCGTTTCGTCAATTTGATAATGGTCGGTGTCGTCCACATAATAGCCGAACGGCGGATGCACGCCGTTGCTCTTTGCTTTTAAGGCGTTTTCGGTCATTCCGCGCTTGACTTTTTCCGAAAGCTCGGCTGAATAGTATTCAGCATAGCCTTCCAAGATCGCCTCAAGCAAGATGCCGTCTGCACCCTGCGAGATACTCTCTTTGATCGAGATAACGCGCACGCCGTTCTTTTTGAGGATATTTTTGTAATACGCGCTATCATAGCGATTGCGGGCGAAACGATCCAACTTCCACACAAGGACAGTGTTGAACATATTCTTATAACTGTCCTTGATCATGTGCTGAAATTCGGGGCGGTGGTCTGTCTTTGCAGACTGCGCCCTGTCTATGTAATTCCCGATGACCTCAATTCCATTGAATTGGGCATATTCCAAGCACTCGCGGAGCTGACCCTCAATGCTCGCCTCGTTCTGCTTTTCCGATGAAAATCTCGCGTATATTACTGCTTTCATGTTACTCCTCTATTGGTAAAATTTTTGGCTTCCCAAACTTAAACTCCATATTGCTGATTTGACATAACTGAGATGATATGATTTCATAGCAATCTTTGCTAAACAATACGATGTTTTTTCCACCTTTATTTAATGAACTATTGTATCTAATGCCGTCAAAGCCAAGGTGCTTTATGTACTCAGCCAAATATTGTGTTGGAAGGTATTCTATTTCGTTCCCATTATAGGGCAATGAAAATTTTTCACTTATTAAGGTAAACAATTTGGGGAAAATATCCTCAGGTCTGTTGCCAACGATCGGCTTTGATATGTCATAAACTCTAATATCTTTTATGAGTTTGAATTTAGCAACACTTACATTTTGTCCTATTGTAGGTCGGACCTCGTATATAGGAGTATTTTGGTCCTCCGAAAGATATGTATAACTAATGCAGTTAGGATTGGCTCGTCCTGCCGGCGTTTTATCTGGCGGAGGGGGCATAGAGTCCTTTTTATTATATCCTTTGAATTTAGATGACCTCCATCTTTTGACAGCTCTCGTTAAAGCCAAAGATTCTTTATCATTGCCTTTTGGCATATCTATCCCATTGTAAGAAGCCAAAAACAACTTTAATTGATATTCAATATTGTGTTCAGAAAACTTTGTTTTTTCTTTTTGCCATTTTTCTTCACTGTAACCTAATTCTTCCCGCAGATAATCCATTAGATTTTTATTCGGCGGGTCTTTATAGATTCTCGCTCGATATAACAAACTTTGAGCCGGAATTACCGTTTCGGCACTTTTTGCCTGTTGATCAATTTCCATAAAAACAGCATTGTTTTTTGGGAAAAAACGGTTGGAAAAAGTTATCTCACTAAGATATTCTTCCCATTTAGTTTCATTGTTCTGCTTTGCATCCTCGCAAAGCGCATAAATTATTAATAACCAATAAGGGCTCTGTGGGTCATTTATCCATTCGTTTTCCATAGTATTTTCCTAAACTTTATAACCACATTTTTCTATGATTGATTTTCCTCGATCGCCTTTCTTTCGGCTTGAATCTCGCGTTTCAATTCTTCCTCGGAGGGAATATAGAGCATATACTTCGAGGCGAAGATTTGGCTGTTGTCCTCGGGGAGGGTGTATTTGACGATGGCGTCGCTCTTGTCCGAACAGAGAATGATGCCGACGGGCGGGTTGTCGCCCTCGTTCATTTTCTCGCGGGTGTAGTAGTTGACGTACATCTGCATCTGCCCGATGTCCTGATGGGTGAGATCGCCCGTTTTGAGGTCGATAAGGACGAAGCATTTCAGGATATAGTTATAGAATACGAGGTCGATATGGAAGTGCCGCCCGTCAAAATTGATGTGCTGTTGCCGTGCGACGAAGGAGAAACCGCGCCCAAGTTCCAAGAGAAATTTCTGCAAGTGGTCGATGAGCGCCTGTTCGAGGTCGGATTCGTAGAAACTCGCGCTCTGCTCCATACCCAAAAATTCAAGAACGTAGGGATCGCGGATAATATCTTCGGGTGACTTTGCGGGTTCGCGCGCAGTCGTGTCCGCGATGACGGCATAATTGTTATGACTTGCGAGCAATCTTTGATAGGAGAAGGTATTGATCTGCCGTTCGAGCTGACGGGTACTCCAATTCGACTTGGCGCATTCGTCCACATAAAATTGCCGCGCTTGCTCGTTTTCGACGCGCATAATGAGGCGGTAGTGTGTCCAACTCAATTCGCTACGCAGTGCGTAGCGATTCTGAAATGCCAAATAGAACTGCCGCATATTCTTGAGATTGGCAACGGTAAAGCCCTTGCCGAAATCCGCCGTCATCTGTTTGGAAAGATCTTCGAGGAGACGGGAACCGTACTCGGCGGTCGCGTTTCCGCCCTGTTTTTCGACGATACTCTTGCCGATCTCCCAATACGCTTCCACCATCGCAAAGTTGACGGCGGAATACGCCTTCGCCCGTGCGGAGGCAAGAATTTCCCGTATGCGGCTGTAAAATTCTATATCCATAAGCTGATCCATGTTTTTTCCTCGCTTATTTGGTTTTATGTTCTTCAAACAGTTTCATCACGGCTTCTT